>NZ_JAQNDO010000001.1:1891500-2522000 GCF_028369105.1 Polyangium mundeleinium
TCTTTGCCGCGAAGTTACGTCAGCTCGTGGAGCGCCGCGTCGCGCGTGGCGGCGGGCGTGGCGTGGCGGGATCGCTCGCGGAGATGAGCATTCCGGACATGGTCCAGGTCCTCTGGCATGGCCGCAAGACGTGCGCGCTCCGGATCCAGACGGGCAAGAGCACGGGCGAGATCCACTTCGCCGAGGGGCAGATCGTGGACGCGCGCTGGGAGCAGGTCTTCGGTGAAGAAGCCTTCTACCGGATGCTCGCGCTGCACGAGGGCGAGTTCCGGCTCGAACCGGGCGTCGAGCCCTCGGGCCGCACGATCGCCGTCTCGCCCGAGGCGCTCTTGCTCGAAGGCATGCGCCGCCTCGACGAGGGCATGCTCCACGCTCCGTAACGGGCGTTCCATCTCCGAGCTCGTTCTCGTGTTCTCCCGCCATCACCCGATCCGGGCGCGTGGCGACGCGTAGAATCGAGGAACCACGCGCTTTCATGGGGTCGCGCGTGGCGAAGCATCCTCGCTCGGCGCTGCCGGGCACTTGCCCTCGGAGAACCGCGATGAAGCTCCTTCGCGCCCTCGCCTTGTCGTTGCCTTTCCTCGTGGTGCCCGCCCTGTACGCGACCGATTCGAATGCGTGCGGCGGCTGTTTCATCAGCCAGCAGGAAACCACGCAGGTCACGGGCCACCGCATGGTCCTTTCGATCTCGAACGATCGCACGACCCTTTGGGATCAAATTACCTACGCGGGTGATCCCGCCTCGTTCGCCTGGCTCTTGCCGATCAAGGGGCAGGTCGACATCGGACTCTCGTCCGACGCCGTCTTCAACGCGCTCGAACAGGGCACCCAGGTCTCGGTCCTCTCGCCCTCGATCAACTGCCTCCCGTCGGACTGCGTGGGCGCGCCGAACGCTGGCGGGGACGGCAGCGGCGGCACCGGCGGCGGGACTGGGGGCGTCGAGGTCATCGCCGAGGAGGTCGTCGGCCCGTACGCGACCGTGCAGCTCTCGTCGCAGGATCCCAATGCGCTCGCGAACTGGCTGCTCACGAACGGCTACAACATCCCGCCCGACATCAAGCCGATCGTCGACGCGTACGTGAACGAGGGCTTCGACTTCCTGGCCCTCAAGCTCGTGCCCGGCCAGGGCATCAACTCGATGCGCCCCGTGCGTGTCACCTCGCTGGGCGCGCTCCCGGTCCTGCCGCTGCGCATGGTCGCCGCGGGCACGGGCGCGATCACGCCGATCACGTTGTGGGTCCTCGCCGAGGGCCGCTACGAGCCGACGAACTTCCCGAGCTTCCAGATCAAGGCCGCGGATCTCGTGTGGAACTGGGACACGCAGTCGAGCAACTACAAGGACATCAAGCAGCAGAGCTTCGACGCGTCGGGCGGCAAGGCGTGGCTCGTCGAGGCGGGCGAGCCGCTCTCGCGGTACTGGATCGAGGACAGCCTGAAGTACACGGCCGAGTTCGACCCGGAAAACAGCGGCTACGGCGGCGATCCGATGGGCCCGAGCGCGCTCGACGAGTGCATCGAGGACCTCGACGCGCTCTTCGGCTCGATCCCCGAGAACAGCCTCTGGGTGACCCGCATCCACGCCGAGCTCTCGCGGGCGGCGCTCGCGGCTGACCTCACGCTGGGCGCGTCGAACGACCAGTCGTACGTCGAGCGATGGCTCCAGGTCTCGAACGCCGTGGGCACGCCGCCCGCGTGCCCGCCGCCGCCGGACTGGTGCGTCGACCCGGGCACCGAGCCGGGCACCGACCCCGACCTGAACCCCTGGGACAACGGCTTCGGCGTGGGCAACGACGACCCGAACCTGGGCCAGGGCAGCGGGAGCTGCGCTGTCGGCGGCGCGGCGAGCATGCCCGCGGCGCTCGGGCTCCTCGGCGGCGCGATGCTCCTGTCCGTCGCGCGTCGCCGTCGACGTCGTTAGTCCCGAGGGGAACGCCTCGCGTCCCCCTCTCGTCCGGGCAAAGCCCGGCCGATTCACCCCCTAGAGGCGAGCTCGCTTCGCGACCTCGTGTGGTTTTCCTGGTCGTCTTCCACCGCCGCCCGCGCGATTTTTTCGCGGATCACGCGTCTTGTCGTTTCGTTCGGGTCGCCCTAGCCTCTTTTGCAGGCGTGGACCGCGACCCAGCGGCCGCGACCCGGAGGAAACATGTACGGTCCCAAAGGTCAGAGCAGCGGCGCTGGTCGTCCGCCTGCAGCCCCGAAGAAGGTCACCGTTCCGGACATTCGCGCACGGAAGGCAAGTGGGCCGCCGATCGCGATGGTGACGGCCTACGACTTCACGATGGCGCGCCTCCTCGACGAGGGCGGCGCGGACATGCTGCTCGTCGGTGATTCGCTCGGCATGGTCGTGCAAGGGCACCCGACGACGTTGCCCGTGACGGTCGAGGAGATCTGCTACCACGGCCGCGCGGTCGCGCGCGGGGCGCGGCGGGCGCACGTGGTCGGGGACATGCCGTTCATGAGCTTCCAGGTCTCGTCCATGCAGGCCCTGGAGAACGCGGGCCGCATGATGAAGGACGGCGCGTTCGAGAGCGTGAAGCTCGAAGGCGGCGAGGAGATCGCCGAGCACGTGCGCCGCATCGTCGCGGCGGGCATCCCGGTGTGCGGGCACATCGGGCTCACGCCGCAGTCCGTGCACGCGATGGGCGGCTTCAAGGTGCAGGGCAAGGGCGAAGAGAACGCGGCGCGGCTCGTGCGCGACGCGCAGGCGCTCGACGAGGCCGGCGCCTACGCGATCGTGCTCGAAGCGATCCCGCCGGATCTCGCGGAGGAGATCACGGCGGCCGTGTCGGTCCCGACGATCGGCATCGGCGCGGGCGCGGGGTGTGATGGGCAGGTGCTCGTCTGTTACGACATGCTCGGCATGTACCCGGATCTGCGCCCGCGCTTCGCGAAGCGCTTCTCCGAGGTGGGCGAGCAGATCATGGCGGCGACGCGGGCGTACGTGGACGAGGTGCAAGCGCGCACGTTCCCGGGCGCCGAGCACAGCTTCAAGCCGAACGGCCCGCGCCGCATCACGCCGCCGGCCGAGCCTGCGGCGGCGGCGCTGGAAGAGATTCCTCCGCACTGGCAGACGCATTGAGGTTGGGTCGCGAGGGCGGGCCTGCGCGCCCGCCCCGCGCGTCCGGCATCAATTGCAGTTGATGCCGCAGACCAACCCGACCTCGTCCACGCAGATCCCGTCCCAGTTCTGCTCGCAGCAATAAGGATCGGCCTTGCAGACGGCCGCGGCGCACGGGTTGCACGTCGGATCCAGCTTGGGGCCCGACTGGCAGATCGAGTGCGCGCAGTTGCAGCTCACGCCGCACTTCATCGTGGCTGCGGCCACGCAGGCCTCATTCCAGCCTGTCGTGCAGCACTCCGGTTGATCCATGCACACCGACGTGATGCATGGATCCGCGCCGCAGAGCGTGTCCGCGAGGTAGGCGCAGGCTCCGTTCCACGGCGAGCCCGAGTTCATGCCGCAGCAGTTCGCGTCCTGCATGCACACCTCGTCCACGCACGACGCGCGGCAGACGTTCGGATCGAGGGCCGCGCCCGTGCCGCAGACCGAGTGCGGGCACTCCGCGCAGGGCCCGCAGTCCTGGGGGCACGTGGTGCAGTTGTCGCCGCTGTTGCACACGCCGTCGCCGCAGAAGCAGGCGCCGCAGTCGTTCGGGCACGAGCTGCACGTCTCGCCGTTGCACTCGCCGTTGCCGCAGCAGCCCGCGTTGCAGAGCTGATCGGCGAGCTGCACGCAGTTCTCGCCCCAGAAGTTCTCGCAACACGCGGCGCCGTTCTGCGACGCGCAGACCTGCGTGACGCAGGAATTGCAGCCCGCCGTGAGCGGATTCCCGACGGTGCAGACGGCGTGCTGGCAGCTATCGCCGCCGCCGGACGAGGACGACGAGGCGGACGAGGACGACGACGACGACGACGACGACGACGACGACGACGCGCTGGAGCTCGATGCGCTCGACGAGGAAGCCGTGCTTCCGGACGAGGACGACGACGCGTTCATGCCGCCCATGCCGCCGCTTCCTCCCGCGCCGCCTTCACCACCTGCACCTGGGTTGCTTGGCGAGCCGAAGAGGTCCCTGCCGTCGGCGGTACACCCAGCCGCGGCGAGCGCGGCGATTGCGAGCAAGCATGTGAATCGCATGTCCCCACTCCTCCGAAGCAAGGAGCGCGATGCTACCGCGGTTCAGGCTGGCGTGGACGCCGAACCCTCGCGCTTTTGCCCCACCGCGCGCAGGAACAGCTCCAGCACGGCGAGGACGAGCAGCCCGAGCGCAACATAAGGCGACGCGTCAATCGAGGGCACGACCCCGCCGAGCTCCTCGGCGCGCGCCGCGTCGATCACGCGCCGCGGCCGCAGATCGATCTCGCGCTCCGGCACGGTCGCGACCCGCACCGCGCGCTCGCCGTCGAGCCGCACCTCGTACCGGCCCTGCAGCGGCGCCACGGCGCGACGGCGGCCGTCCTGCTCCACGACCGGGATCGGCCGCCGCGCCTCGCCCGCGCGCACCGGCAATCGCTCGATGGCCACGTCCTTGAACCCGTCGAACGTGAACGCGTCGCCCACGTCGATCTGCCGCGCCCCGCCCCGCGCTCGCGCCGTGCCCACGAACCGGTCCAGCAGCGCCAGGAAGGCCGGCCGGAGCACGAAATCGCTCTCGTCCACGGTGAGCGGCAGCGAGAGCGCGAAGACGGCGCCCCGGCCGAGCGAGCGGCGCAGCAGCAGCGGCGCGCCGTCGTCCCAGCGCGCGAGCACGTCCGCGTTCGTCGCGGCGGCCGGATCGAAGGACGCGCGCCCATCGGGCGAGAGCTTCGCCAGGCCTTCCGCGCTCGGGCCGAAAAACACCGCGCTCGTGGCATCGGCGCCCTGCGACGGGCTCGGCCCCCAGCGCACCACGCCCGGCATGAGCGGGTCGAACCCTGCGCCGAGCGGGGCCGTCGCCGCGCGCGGCCCGAACGTCAAGAGCAGCACGCCCCCGCGCTCCACCCACGCGGCGAGCGAACGCCGCCCTTCCGGCGTGAAGCCCGGCACGTCGTCCACGATGAGCCCCGCGAACGCCGCGAGCTCGTCCGCGTGGTCCGGCACCGCGGGCAGGGGACGCACCTCCGCGTCGAGGTGCATCGCCGCGAGCGCCTGCTCGATCGGCGGCGGCCCGCCTGTCGCCACGTGGGTCGAGGCCACGTCCACCACGACCGCGATCGGCAGCGCTCCGCCGGCCGGCACGACCGGCGCCTCGTCGTCCTCCAGGATCGCGTCGCCCGGCGTCAGCCCGACCGTCAGCTCCTCCGGCGCGCCTTCCGGCACGTCGAGCGCGACCTCCTCGGCGCGGACCGCGGCCCCGAGCGGCGCCGACGTCAGCACCTTGCCCCCGGCGCGCAGCTCCACCGCCCGACCTGCCGAGGCCGAGATCCCCGCCGCGCCCTCGCCCGCCGCCCGCGTGTCGGGGCTGCACACGACACGCGCCCGCACCTTGCCCGCGCGCAGATCCGCCCGCGTCACCGCGCAATCGCTGCCCGAGGCCACGAGCTCCGGCAGCGGCGCCCAGAGCGTCGTATCCGAGCCGCCGCCGAGGGGCAGCGCGTTCGGCGCCCCGTCCGCGAGATCGCTCAGCAGCACCACGCGCCGATCGGCGTGCGGCACGCTGCGCAAAAGCTCCCGCGCCAGGGCCAGCGCGCCTTCCAGATCGGTCGCGCGATCGGACGGCTCGATCCCCTCGAGCGCGCCCGTCACGGCCGCCATGTTCGTCGTCGACGCGAGTGCCACCCGCGCGGGCGCGCCCCCGAGGACCACGGCCACCGCATCGCCGCTGCGCAAACCCGTCGTGAGCTCGCGCGCCGACGCGAGTGCCCGCTCGAACTTCGTCCGTTTCCCCGGCCCGCCTGCCCCGCCTTCCAGCGGCGCGCGCATGCTCAGCGAATCGTCGATCACGATCGCGAGCGCCACCGACGCCCCGTCCCTCCGCGCTAGCCCGAGCCGTGAGCACCGCACGAACGGCGTCGCGCCGAGCACCGCGAGCATCAGCACGCTGAGCGCCCGCACCACGAAGAGCGAGCGATCCTCCAGCATGCTCCGCCGCCGGGCCATCGGCTTCGTCGCCGGCACGAGCTTCGCGGGCGGGAAGGGTTGCTCCTCGGCTTGCCTTCGCCGGAGCAGGTGCGCCGCGACCGGCGCGCCGACGAGGAGCGCCACGAGCAGCGCGGCGATCGTCGCGAAGCTCATGCGCGCGCCTCGGCCACGGCGCGCACCACCTCGCGCACCACGTCGGCGGGAGGCTTGTCCGTCGTTGCCTCGACCCAGCGACCGCCCCGCGCGGACAGCTCCTTCGACCAGTGCTCGGCGATCCCCGCGATCCGCTCGCGATACACCGCGCGCACCTCCTCGGCGTCCGTCTCGACGACCACGTCGCCCTCGCTCGCGCGGAGCCGCACGTGCCCGGAGAAGCCGAGATCTGCCTCGTTGGGATCGAGCACCCGCACCGCGACGAGCGAGCGCCCGCCGGCCCCGAGCGCCGTGAACGCCGAGAGCGCCCGCTCCGGCAGGTCCACGAAATCGCTCACCAGCACGATCACCGCGCCGCGCCGCGCGCGCCGCGCCACGGGGGCGAGGGCGCGCTCCATGGCCGCCTCGTCCGCGCTCGCGTCGCCTGCCGCCGCGGCCCCTTCGAGCGCCCCTGCGACCCGGTCGAACGCCTCGCGCCCGCTCGACGCCGGCAGCGGCATGGTCCCCCGCCCGCCGATCCACGCGAGCCCCACGGGATCCCCCGTCGACAGCGCCACGCGCGCCAGCGCTGCGGCCACGAGCGCCCCGTAGGCGAGCTTCGCGCCCGGGGCCCGGCTGCTCCGGTAGGCCATCGACGCCGTCGCGTCCACGCACAGCCAGAGCGCGCGATCCGTCTCCGTCTCGAACTCGCGCACCATCATCCGGTCGTGCCGCAGCAGCGCGCGCCGGTCGAAGAACCGGAGATCGTCGCCGGGCACGTAAGGCCGGTGCCCGCCGAACTCCACGCCTGGCCCTTTGCGCACGCTCCGGTGCCCGCCGGCGTAGACGCCTTCGGCCAGCGTTCGGGCCCGCAGGCGCAGCGGCGCGAGGCTACCCCAGTCGATGGGGATCCCGTCCGTTCCGGAGCGCTGCGAGGGGCGAAGCTCGGCCATGAGGGGATCGATGCATTACCCCAACGGGAAAGGCCCGCCACGACAAAACTTGTGGCAAGGAGAGGACCGTGCGCGTGTTCTTCTGCGATCACGTGGAGGTCCCGCTTCCGCCTGGGCATCGCTTCCCGATGGCGAAGTACGCACGCCTGCGCGAGCGCCTGCTTTCAGCGCTCCTGCTCGATCCGACGGACCTCCAGCCTTCCACGCCCGCCTCGATCACCGACCTCGCGCGTGTCCACGCGCCGCACTACCTCGAAGGCTTGCTCTCGGGCACGCTCGACCCCCGCATCTTGCGCGCCATTGGGTTTCCCTGGTCCGACGCCCTCGTGCGCAGGTCGCGCGCCAGCGTCTCGGGCACCCTCTGCGCCGGCCGCGCGGCCCTGGAAGACGGCATTTCGGGAAACCTCGCCGGCGGCACGCACCACGCCTTCGCGGATCGCGGCGCTGGATTCTGTGTCTTCAACGACATCGCCGTTGCCTGCCGCACCTTGCTCGACGCGGGCGACGTCCGCCGTGTGCTCGTCCTCGACCTCGACGTCCACCAGGGCGACGGCACCGCCTCCCTTTTCGGAAACGAGCCCCGCGTGTATACGGCCTCGATCCACGGCGAAAAGAATTTCCCTTTTCACAAGCAGCAGAGCGACCTCGACCTCGCGCTCCCGGACCAGACGGGCGACGACGAATACCTCGCCGCGCTCGAACCTTTTCTCGCCCGCGCCTTCGCCGAATCGAACCCCGATTTGGTTTTTTTCCAGGGCGGCGTGGACGCCCTCGCGGCGGACAAACTGGGCCGGCTCGGCATGACGGCGGCGGGCATGCGCAGGCGGGACGAGCGTGTCCTCGGCGAGGCGCGCCGCCGCGGCATTCCGATCGCGCTCACCCTGGGCGGTGGATATACCGATCCCATCGACGCGACCCTCGCCGCGCACGTCGGGACGTATGCGGTCGCCCGTGAGGTCTTCGGATGACGCCCGGACGCATCACGCTGCTCCTCCTCGCGACGTTGCTTTCGGCCTGCCGTGGCGGCGAATCGGCCGACGCGACGCCGACACCGCCCGAGACCACGCCGTCGGCCGCGCCCTCGCCCTCGCCCTCACCCTCCATGCCGCGCCGCCCGACGATCCGCCATTACCTCGCGCGCACGGCGGAGCGATGCGAGGTGTATTCGGTCGACCGGGACGCCGTCTCCCCGGCCACGCGCACCCCGTGCCCGCCGGATTTGCAGATCGGCGAGCGCATTCGTGTCATGGGGAAATCGTGCATGCGGGAGGGGAGCACCGAACGGACGCAGCCGGTGGTGTGTCCGGGGGCGCTCTTGTAAGTAGGCGGCGCGGGCCGCCGACGGTGGATGGCGGGGGCTCCCCGAATCGAATCGTCGAAACGGTCATGTTTCGCGCGTCCGCCTCTTGTTCTGCCGCCGAACGAGCTTCGCCTCCCCTGGGGGCCCGCCGGCTCTCGTCCCCGAACGCTTCCCGGTTCCCCGGCCGCCCCCTGTTTCGCGGCAAGCTGTGACCGTCGTCGCGTCCGCCTCCTGTTTTGCTCCGTGAGCCTGTCGGCTCGACCTCCGGACGGGGATTTTTTCGCGAAACAGCCCCGGGCTTGTCTCGCCGGCCGGCCGTTGTTTCCCGCAACCACGCCGGGACGCGGCCGCAATCCATTGTTGTTTGCGCCTGAAGCGAGGCGGACCCGCGGACCAATCCTGTCCTGTCGCAAAACGAGTCCCGGCCCGCCGCGCACCTCCTTGTTCGGCAGCCGAACAGGACCCGTCTCCGGAGGGCGGAGCCAGTCGGGGTTGCTTCGAATGAGGTGTTCGGCGTGGCTTGGCTGTATCGTGAAGATGCGAGCGCCTCATGGGCTCGCTGGTGGATGTCCTTGGGGCTTTGGGCGTGGGAGGGTGCGCATGAAACGGATCGTCATCGGGGTGCTGCTCGTTTCGATCGCTCTGCCTGCGCCTGGGTGCACGGAGGACAAGTGCAAGAATCCGGCAAAGAGCAGCGACCGGATCAGAAACATCTGGAGGGATGGGGATGCGATCAAGTGCAACGCGGTCGTGACCTGCCCCGGTCATGGCGGGCGCCCGGACAACAGGTTTGCGCTTCAGGGCCTTGAGGATCCCACCACCATCGACCAGCATCGCGATGACTGGAACGAGGGCCATTGCAAGCAGAAGGTCTGGGACCAGCCGTGGTGGAACCCCGAGTGCACGGTCGTGGTGTCTCCGGCGATCAGTTGCCTCGATGTGGATGGGGGATCAGGTGCGCCTGGGCCCACGCCCACGGGAGGGACCCTGGTCACGGTCGGCGTCGGAGCGGGAAGCGGGGACTACTGGATCACCGAGCAGGGGGTGGGTGGCGCGGGGGGCGTGGGCGGCGCTGGAGGGTTCAGCGAAGAGCCCGGGGAGGCTGGGCACGGCGGAGAGTAATCACCGCTCAGGAACCGCGCCGGACGAGCCTGAAAGTGGCGATTGTCCCGTGGCCTCCCGCAACCTGGCGTACCAATCCGTGCCCGTGAGCGCGGGGCAAAGCGACTCCGTCTTGGTACGAAAACAAGCCAGGAATTCCTGCTGGTCGATGTTCCTCGACTGGTGCTTTTGTTGCAGCGAATCCTGGCAGCGAGTCCCGGCGATATCGGTGTCGCGCCAGAAGCGAGCCCCCTGCATGTCTTCGCACGAGGCGCAAAAGACCGGGTCAAGCCCCGTGCAAGGCACCTTCTCCGGGCAGAACGACAGGACGCAGCTCGCCAGGCATGCGTCCATGTACTCTTCGGTGACGACACGACAATCAACGTGCGTGCAGTACCCCTCGGTCAGCTCTGCGAGGTCCTCGCAAATCTCTTCACGGGTTTGGCCCGTGCCCCTGGGCTCCCCCCGATACGCCCCCAGCCCCACGGTGACCAGCGCGACGGCAGCGACGGCGATGGCGATGTACGATCCGCGGCGTTTCATGGCTGTCTCCCCTGGGCCCCGACGAGCCTACACCAATCCACCGGGAAAGACGAGCATCTTGCCGCGAAGCACGGGAGAGCTCATTGCCCCAGCGCAGTCAGCATCCGCGCGTGCCAGTCGGTACCGGCGAGCGCCGGACAACGCCGCTCGGTCTCAGTCTTGAAACAGGTGACCCATGCCTCTCGGCTGGGGGCCGGGACCTTCTCGTGAGCGACGGGCGCTTTGAGCTCGTTGCTACACCGCGTTTCTGCGTTGTTCGCGTCGCGCCAGAAGCGGGCGCCGTGCAGGTCCTCGCACGGCGCTCGCCAGATCGGGTCGGCGTTGCGGGGTAGCAATGGGGCGTAGTCCGGGCAGTACGTCATCAAGCAACCCGCCTCGCAAGCGTCGGCGAAGTCTTCCGTAATCGCCATACAATGGCCAAGATGAGCACCCTGCTCGCACATCTCGATGGCGGTATCGAGGTCCGAGAGGCAACTCTCTTCCCCCGTGTAGGGCACTTCCCCCCGATACGCCCCCAGCCCTACGGCGACGAGCGCGACGGCGGCGACGGCAACGGATAGCATCGATCGGCGGCGTTTCATGGCTGTCTCCCCTGGGCCCGGTGAGCCTACACGCGCCCGCCGGGAAAAACGAGCGCGCTTCGGGGCGGATCGCGTGGCACGGGCACGGGGGGCGTTCCCTGGAAAAACCGTGTCACCCTCCTGCCCCCTGCGGCAAAGATCCCGAGCATGACGCCTCGTTCGCAGTCGACCGACTTCCCCGCGGCCATTGCGGCCCTCGTCCCGGACATTCGCCAGCTCGTCATGGGTGCATTGCGGCGCCAGGGGGCGGATCCGGACCTCGCCGAGGAGCTGATTCAGGAGATCGTCATCACGCTCCTCGGTAGCGCGTCGACCTATCGTCCCGAGCTCGGCGCGCTCCGGCCGTGGGCGCATGGCGTCGCGATGAATGTGGTGAAGAACCGCCGCCGGAGCCGCGTCGGCTTCAAGGGTGGCGAACGCTCCACGAGCACACGTGCCGCTGGGCCCTTCCAAGCACCGCCCTATGGGCGTTTCTCCTCGCCGGCGCGCGCCCGGTGCCGCCTTCCCTGGCGCGCGCTGGCCTTCACGTTCCTGCGGTCCACGTGGCGGCGCAGGCGGAGACGCCGCACGCAGAGGCCCTCGCCCTTCCGGCGCTCTCCCTTGCCACCGAACGCCGCACGCCGACGCCTCCTTCGCCTCGCCGCGAGGCCCGGCCTCGGCTCCTTTTTCACATCCAGGGCATTACGCCCGGAGACGAAGGGGGTTCGTCCCGGTAATGGACGGCCTTGCAGCATGCGTCGCGCCGCGTGTACCATGCGGGGATGATTCGAGCGTTCGGGGGCCTTTCGTTGTTGGTGGCGCTCGGCGGCGTTGCGAGGGCGGAGACCGGCACCGACGCGGACGCTGCCGCGGCCGTGCGATTCGAGGCCCTCGCGACGATGGGGGACCGCGCGCGCGCCGCAGGGCGGCTCCGGGAAGCTGCCATCGCGTATGGGCAGGCGCTGGAGGTGCGGAACGATCCGCTCGTCGCGGGCCGGCTCGGCGTGCTGCTCGTGGAGATGGGCACGCCCGGGCAAAGCCGTTCGGTCTCAGAAGGTGGGAGACCTCCGGCCCCGCGGACGCGCGGAGCGAGCGAAGAGCGTGTCGGGTCTACAGGCTGGGAAAGCCGAGGAATTTGACGAGAGACGTTGTGGACCTGTATGTCGGAGTGCGGAGGGAGGACCTATGAAGCTGCTCGCAGGTCTCGGAGCGCTTTTTCTGTACGGTTCGCTCGGTGTCGCGTCGGGCGTGGGTGACATCCAGCAAGAACCGCCGCCGCCCATGTCGTTGACAACGATGGGAGCCGCGCCCACAGGAGTTGTGCCCGAAGGGGGCGCGGCGGTGCAGGCGGCGGGCTCGACAGGACGGCGGCCCGTAATGCTCCAGGAAATGAGCGATGAGGAGAAGGAGCGACGGAGAGAGGAATGCGCAACGTTGTACGAGCACTGCTACGATTGGTGCGGGAAGGCGCACAAGCGCGGCAGTGCTGCGCTGCGGCGTTGCAATCAGGAGTGCTCGGACAAGAATACAGAGTGCATGAAAAAGATTCCGAACTGAAGCCACGGCGCACCTGATGGACATCCTGACGACACGAACCCTGCGGTACACCGACGAGGGCGGCGGGACCGAGGAGGATGTGGTTCTCACCATCTTCGTGCCCTTCGAACAAGACGATGGGCAATGGTTGTGCGTGTTCGATTTCGAACCGCCCATCAAGCCAAGGTTCATGAAGGGGTGCGGCGTCGACATCATCCAGGCATTCGTCCACTGCCTGATCTTTGCGCGCCTCTCCTTCGAAACCACACGCTGGTCGAGGACCGGCCATTGGCAAGGATTACGCGACTGCGGCTTGCCCATGAACAAGGGTCCCTGGCCGGATCAGCCGCCCGAAATCCCACCACCCGAAGACAACCCCGGAACCCTCGAGGTCTTTGCGACCCGGAGGCTCGGCTGTCCTGACGAAACCGGCGCAGCCACGGAGCTTCTCCTCACCGTTTTCAAGCCCTACCAGGCAGAGGGCGACACGTGGAAATGCGCCTTCGCCTTCGGTCCATCCGAGACCGCGCCCATTCGCCATGGCACCGGAGCGGACTTCATCGAGGCCGCTCTCGACGGGCTCGCCCTGGCGCGAGCGACCTACGAAAGCATGCTGCCGAAGGGCTGGGCTCCGGCGTCGGAAAACCTCCTCGATTGTGATGACCTGCCCTTCAAAATCGGGCGGTCGTTCTGGACGGGTGGGCCGACGTCGTAGCGCCGAGGAACACCGCTTCGTCTCGCCGGTGGATGTCCTTGGGCTTCGGGCGTGGGAGGGGGCGCATGCTCGGCGCCAGACGGCTTCTGGCGCGGGGAGTGCGATCCGGACCCGTTTTCCCCGAGCGAGCTGTGCCCGGAGCCGCAAGATGCTGGCACCGACGCCGATGCCGATAGCGACGCTGGCCTTGGCACCCCTGGTGCGGATCCCCAGTCGACGAGCTGTGAGCACGGTGGCGGTCGTTGCGTCCCGGTGCCGAGCGGCGGGGAACATGCGGGATTGTGGAGCAAGGAGCCGATCGCGTTATGGGTGGGTCCGACGCCCAAGGAAGGGGATCCGCCGCTCGTGTGTCCGAAGGGCACATCGAGCGAGCAATTCCGCCTCTACAGATGGAGGAGCCGTGCCAGCCCGTGAAGGCGGTGCCGGATTTCACGACGAAGACCGAATGGCAGACGGCAGCGCTCGGGTGTACGGCCAACCTGGACGATGATTCATGCGGTTCGCGCGAGAAGTCTTGCGTCGCGGATCCGGGGTTCGAGTACCTGCAATGTGTGCACCGGGAAGGGAAGTTCACGCTGGAGGATTGCCCGATGAACTACCGCTATGCGTGGTATGTGGGGTATCCAGAGAAAGCAGTGGACGATCGCGGGTGCGAGGCGTGCGCGTGCGGGCCCGTCGCGGGGAGTGGTTGTGTGGCTTCGGTCCGGCTCTACAACGACGCCGCTTGCGCGTCGCAGTTCGAGCAGGGCGGCCTCGCCTCCGGCTACGAGAAGTGCATCAACATCGTCGCGCCCGGCCGGGCCCTCGGAGCCAAAGCGATCACGGATCTCGCCTACGTGCCTGGCGAATGCGCGAGCAGCGGCGGCACGCCCACCGGGGCGGCGACGCGGGACGCCACCGGCGCGGTGACGTTCTGCTGCCTCGGGCCGTTTTACCTCGACATCAACTGAACACGGCCCCGCGCACCTCGTGCCCGCCGGATTTGCAGATGAGCGCCTCGCTGGCCTGGGGTGCAGTATGGGGCAACGCCCGAGCTCCGCGCCTGCACGAAGCCGCGTGTGCATTCATGGGGCGGCCTTGTGCCTTCGTGACGGCGACGTCTGCCGCGGCGGAGCGAGTGTGTGCATTTTCACGTCGGCGCGCTGCATTCCTGCGGTCGGCGCGTGCCTCCATGGCAGCGACGTGTGCCGCCACACGTCGAGGGCCTGCCTTGGGGTGGGGCGAGCGTGCCTTCGCGGGGAGAGGGTGTGCCGTCCCACGTGGACGGCGTGCCTTGGCGGGGTGGGGGGATGCATCCGTGGGGGAGGGGGTTGCCGCGCGGGGGCGGGGGCGTGCAATCACGCGCCGGATCACGCATTCCTGGGCCGCCGGGCTCGAGGCGAAGGCCAGGAGATAACGCTCCGGTCACCCCGCCCCTCCGCCCCGCAACGCCGCCTCCCCCTCCGACATCGAAACCACGATCGAGGAGGATCTTCCAATGGAGCGCTGGGACACGGTCGTCGTTGGATCGGGTTCGGGGGGACTCACGGCCGCGGTCGCGCTCGCGCGGGCGGGGCAGCGCGTCCTCGTCCTCGAACAGCATTATTTGCCGGGCGGCTGGACGCACAGCTTCGCGCTCGACGGATATCGGTTCAGCCCGGGCGTCCATTACATCGGCGAACTCGGCCCAGGCCAGTCCGTCCGGGCGTTGTACGAGGGCCTCGGCCTCTCCTCGGACCTCGTCTTCCACGAACTCAACCCAGACGGCTTCGACCATTTCGTCATCGGCGGCGAGCGCTTCGACGTCCCGCGTGGCTTCGATCGCTACTTCGAGCGCCTCGTCTCCCGCTTCCCCCACGAGCGCAAAGGGCTCGAACGATACTTCGACGTCGTCGGCCGTATCGTCTCCGACACGCTCCGCTGCGAGGATCTCCTCGCCTCGCCACAAGGCGCGCTCGCGCTCCCGTTTCGCGGAAAAAGCCTCGTCACCTGGGGCCTCCGCACCCAGCGCGCCCTCCTCGACGGCACTGTTCGCGACCCGCTCCTCCGGGGCATCCTCGCCGCGCAATCGGGCAACCATGGGTTGCCTCCCTCGCGCGTCTCGCTCCCCCTCCATGCCCGCATGATCACCCATTACTACGACGGCGGGTATTATCCGCGCGGCGGCGCCAAGCGCATTCCGTCGGCCATGATCAAGGCCCTCCGCAAGCGCGGCGGCGAGATCCGCCTCCGCACCCGCGTCCGCCGCATCCTCGTCGAATCCGGCCGCGCGGCCGGCGTCGAGCTCGCCTCGGGCGAGCGTATCCTCGCCCGCGCCGTCGTCTCCAATGCCGACCCCGCGATCACCTTCGGCGCGCTCCTCGAATCGCCGCACGGCGAGCGCGAGCGCCGGAAGATCCGCCGCATGGAATACTCCGTCGGCCTGCTCAGCGTCTTCTGCGCCACCGACCTCGACCTCTCCGCGATGGGCCTCGATTCGGGCAATTGCTGGTGTTATCGCACCCTCGACGTGAACGGCGTCTACGAACGCGCCCTCCACGCGCTCCCCCACGGAATCGTCGAGGGCCTCTTCCTCACGGTCACCACCTTGAAGGACCCCGGCCACGCGCCGAAGGGCCACCATACCCTGGAGCTCTTCACGTTCGTCCCCTACGAACCCTTCGAACGCTGGGCCGGCAACGCCGCGGCGCGGCCCGCGGGATACCACGACCTCAAGGAGCGGCTCGGCGACGCCATGATCGCCGCGGCCGAGCGCGTGATTCCGGGGCTCGGCAAGAACCTCACCTTCCGCGCCGTGGGCACGCCCCTCACGAACGATTTTTATTGCGAGACCCACCGCGGCGCGAGTTATGGCACGGCGAAGATCCCCGCCCAGCTCGGCCCCTTTTCGTTCCCCATTCGATCGAGCGTCCCCGGGCTCTACAGCGTCGGCGCGAGCACGCTCAGCCACGGCGTCGCGGGCGCGGCCACGTCCGGCCTCTTCGCGGCGCGGGACATCCTCGGCCTCCGGCGCATCGAGGACCTCCTCGCCCCGTCCGACGGCTCGCTCCAGGTCGTCCTGGCCAGCGACGTCGCGCCCGCCTCCGGGCCCCGCAGGCCCGCACATGCCGCGCCTCCCGAGGACGACGCCGAGGACGCGCTCGCCTCCTGATCGACGCGGGCCCTTTCCCCCGCCCACCCTTTCCGCTATCGCATGGGCGTCGTGCCCGATTCACGCCCTGCCTGGTCGCTTTTCCTCGACGTCCTCCGTGGACCCCGCGCCGCGATGGCCGGCGTCGCGGCGCGCGCGGACGCGCGGGAAGGGCGGGCGGCCATGCTCGTGCTCGGCGCCTTGCACGGAGCGTTTTCCCTTCTTCTCTATGGTTCGGGGTATGCGCCGCGGTTTGGCATACCGGGGCTCGGACGGGATTGGCATTACCTGCTCCAAGCGGTCCTCGCCGTGCCGCTGTACCTCGTCCTTTGGCGGATCGGCGGCGGCGTCGCGCATGCCGTCGCGCGTCGCGGGGCGGCTCCGGGCGGGGAGGGGAGCCGGGAGGGCGCGTCGCTCGCCGTCTTTGGCGTCTCGTATGCCGTGCCCATGACGCTCTTCTTCATCGTCCCCGATATCGCCGTCTACCTCGCGTTTGGCTTCCCGGCCATCGGAAAGGCCATGCGATATTACGCGCCCCTCGCCGCGGCCGCTTGCCTCGTGCTCGGCACGATGGGGTTTTCCCGGGCGCACCCGCTTGCCACGCGAACGGCCTTCCTCGCCACGCTCGCCGGTTTCGTCACGCAGGCCCTCCTGGGCGCGTTGTTTCTGCGGTAGGAGCGAATCGTGGATACATCCGAACCCCTCGTCCTCCTCGGCTGTGGTTTTACAGGAACGTACGCCGCCAAGCTCGCCCTCGCGGCGGGCACCCGCGTCGTGGGCACGACCCGCTCCCCCGAGCGGGCCGCCTTCTTGTCGCGGCTCGGCGTCGACGTCCGCCTCGCGCCGCGCCTCGACGTGGACCTCGTCGCGCCGCTCCTCCACGAGAACACCCGTGTCCTCGTTACATACCCGCCCGACGACACGACCGACGCTGCCCTCTTGCCCCTGCTCTCCCGCGCGGCGTCCGCGGTTTACCTCTCCTCGACGGGCGTCTACGGCAACGCGGCGGGCCGGATCGACGAGCAGACCCCTGTGGATCCCAGCGAACCCCGCGCCGCCGCGCGCCTGCGGGCCGAGGCGCTCGTGCGCGCGGCTGGCGGCGTCGTCCTCCGCGCGGCGGCCATTTATGGACCGGGCCGTGGCCTGCACGTCCGGCTCGCGCGGGGCGAACACAAGATCGCCGAAGGCGGGCAGAGCGTGATCAGCCGCATCCACGTGCAGGACCTCGCGCGTTTCGCCCTCGCCGCGCTCGATCGCGCTCCGAAAGGCGAGGTCTTCGTGGTCGCCGACGACGCCCCCGTCCCCCAGGCCGAGGTCATCGACTGGCTCTGCGCCCGGCTCGGCGTCCCGCGGCCCGCCGAGGTCCCGAGGGCCGACCTTCCCCCGACCCTTCGGAACGATCGCCGCGTCGACGCCGGGAAGATTCGAAGAAGCCTGGGGGTTTCCCTCGATTACCCCACCTACCGGGAGGGGTTCGCGGCCTGCCTCGCGGAGGAGGCGCACCCCCCCGACCTCGTACGAAAATAGTTTGCGTTGCCAACTATTTTCGTTTGCCCACCAATGAGGCCGGGCTATCGTGGGCGGTGATGGAAAAGTTGATCCGCGGCCTCATCGACTTTCGTAAGAACAAGCTCCCCGGGCTGGCTCCGCTCTTCAAGGAACTCGCGGAACGCGGGCAAAAGCCCGACGTCCTCTTCTTCGCGTGCGCGGATAGCCGTGTGGTCCCGAACCTCATGGTGTCCACGGACCCGGGGGATCTCTTCGTGGTCCGGAGCGTCGGCAACCTGGTCGCGCCGGCGAATGCGGAGGGCATCTCGGTCGGCGATGTCTCCGAAGCCTCGGCCATCGAGTTCAGCCTGGCCAAGCTCAAGATCAAGCACATCGTCGTCTGCGGCCATTCCCGCTGCGGCGCCATCGAGGCCATCCTCAACGGACGCGAGCACTACAGCTCTTTGCCGAACCTCAAGGCCTGGCTCGCGCATGGCGAGGCTGCCTTTGCGCGCCTCGTGCGCTCGCCGTTCATCAAGCCCGAGCTGTCGGCCGTCGATCGCCTCTCCCAGGCCAACGTGCTCCAGCAGCTCGAGCACATCGCGAGCTACGCGAACGTCCGCAGTCTCGTGGACGAGGGCGCGATCACCCTGCATGGCTGGTGGTTCGACGTCGCGACCGGCGACGTGCACGTCTATGACAAGGAGCGCGGCGGCTACATCCTGCTCGACGAGGCCGAGGCCGAGCGCGTGCTCGCCGGCCAATCCGCGTTTCAGCATAGCTGAGAGCCAGCCGGCGCCTCCTCGCGACCGGGCGCGCTTTTGAGTTCACATCGGCCCTCGGTGTGACGCTACCTTGGTGGAGGTCCCACCATGGCAGAGGAGCAAGACCGGACGGAGAGCGCTCCGTCCTTCACGCCCGTCACCCCGGAGGAGCGCAACCCGCTCCTCGACGTACTCCGCGGCTTCGCCCTGCTCGGCATCCTCGTGATGAACATGCCGAGCTTCAGCCTGCCCGACGGCATTGGCGCGCTCGACGAGCACTATTTCCCGCGCTGGTACGACCGGGCGGCCGAGACCGTGGCGAGCATCCTGTTCGCGGGCAAGGCCAACTCCATCTTCTCGTTCCTGTTCGGCCTCGGGCTGACGATCCAGATGCAGCGCGCGGAGGCGAGCGGCGCGCGGCTCACGCCGCTCTACCTGCGACGTGTTGCCGTGCTTTTCCTGATCGGCGCGGCGCACGCGATCTTCCTCTGGAACGGGGACGTGCTGCATACGTATGCGATCCTCGGGCTCTTGCTGCTCGCCTTGCGTCGCGCCTCCGATCGGCTCGTCCTCGGGCTCATCGTGTTCGCCCTCGTCGCGCCGAGCCTACGCAGCGTGCTCGGGCTCCTCCTTCACGAGGCGCTTCCCCACCCGCGTTCCTACTGGGTTGCCGTCGCGCACGAGCACATGCGGATCTTCTCGACGGGGACGTATGCCGAGCAAATCGCGGCGCGCCTCGACATGTTCGCGGATGGCTACGGCATGATCAGGCGCGGCCACGGGATGATCTGGTGGTATTTCTCGGTGAGCATCACGATGCTGCTCGGGTTTTACGCCGGCAGGAAGCGGCTGCTCGGGGACATCGCGGGAAACCTCCCGCGGATCCGCAAGATCCTCTGGACCTGCCTGGGCCTCGGAATCGCCGCGTCGGTGGGGTTTTCCCTGCTCATCGCGTTTCGACCGATGCCTCCGCCGGAAGGGCCGACCTGGCGTGGCTTCGTCATCGGCCTCCTGTTCAAGGTGAACCGGCCCCTGCTTTGCGTCGCCTACATCGCGGCGATTGCGCTCCTGCTCCAGACGGAGCGCGGCAAACGCGTGCTGCTCGTGTTCGCGAGCCCCGGGCGCATGCCGCTCACGAATTACCTCACGCAGAGCTTGATCGCGACCACGCTGTTTTACAGTTACGGATTCGCGTGGTTCGGGAAGGTCGGGCCGCTCGCCTGCCTCGGTATCACGATGGCCATCTTCACCGTGCAGGTCGTCTGGAGCCGGCTCTGGCTCGCGCGGTTCCGTTATGGCCCGCTCGAGTGGCTGTGGCGCGCCGCGACGTACGGCAAGCTGCCGCCGATGCGCCTCGCGCAGGCCCCGGCGCCCGCGCTCGTCCGCGCAGCGACACCGGGCTCGTAAAGGCCCTGCTAACCCGCGGCCCCGCCCGGCAGCCCCGTCGGGTCCGGGTCGTCAGCGTCTTTGGGGTCGCGCCGCCGCCGCGCCGCCGGGTCGTCGTACATGAAGATCACCGTGAACAGCACGAACGCGCCCCACATCGCCACGTGGTGGTAAAGCATCGCCATTCCGCCGAAGCGCTGGAAGATCTGGCTCGCCACGAGCGGGCCCGTGAGGATGCCCGCCGCGTAAAACATGTTGTAAATCGAGTTCGCGCGGCCGTAATCGCGCGGCTCCACGATGACGCCCGTGAGGGCCAGCGCGATGGGGGACATCGACGCGAACGACCCGCCTGACCCGAAGACGATGGCGAGCATGAGCCAGTAGTTGTCGGCGTACACGAAGCCGAGCACGCAGAGGAGCCCGAGGAACGAGAGCACGCGGACCGCGAGCAGGTGCCCCACGCGGTCCGCGATCCGGCCGGCCACGTTCGAGAAGAGCATCATTCCGAGGCAAAAGAGCCCCGGCAGCACGATCGTGCGGTTCTCGGGGATCCCCTTCGACTCGATGAGGTAGAGCGGCAGGAAAATCACCACCGCCGCCTGGAAGTAGCCGTACGAAAACGACGCGAAGCACGAGGTCTTGATGCGCCACAGGATCGTAGCGGCCGAGAGCTCCGAGCTCTTTTCGCCGTTCTTTTCCTCATCCGCGCTCGCGCCCTCGACCGGCGGTGCCGGCGGCATCTTCAGCGCGACGTAAAGGCCGGCGCTGAGCGCGAACAGAGCTGCCACACCAAACGAGACGGTCGCCGGGACGAACCGGTCCATGCCCGTCGCCATGAGCGGGCCGGCCACGTATCCGCTCGCGAGCCATATTGCATAAAGGGTCGTGAGGTAGGCCTTGTGCTCCTTCCGTGCCTGCGCGAGCAGGACCGTCTCGGAGCTGACCCATATTCCGATCGTGAACAGGCCGTCGATGAAGCGGACGCCCGCGACCGAGGCGAAGGTATGCGCGTGCGGGAAGGCGGCGAGGCAGCCCGCGTACCCGACGAGGGACGCGGCCAGGACGCGCTCGGCCGAAAACCGTCGAATGATCGCCCCGACCGGGAGCGCGAAGAGCACGAGCCCCGCCCCGAAGAAGAGGGCCAGAAAGCCGATCGAATCCTTCGAGTACCCCACCCGGTTCAGGTGCACCGCCGTGAGCCCGATCGAGATGCCGCACGCAATCCCGAACGGTAACGTGGTCGCATAGAGACGGCGGAGCTGGGGGGTGACAGGACTCACGCCCGGCCTCTACCATGGAGGCCGCGCGTGGGCTATGTGCCTCTGCTGCGAATGATTTTTCTCATCGACCGTCGCGACGCAGCATGAAAGCCCGCCCGCCGAGCGTCGGTCCCGGAGCCGCGCGTTTGTGCGGACGGAAGTGTGCGTGGGCCTGCGGGCGGGCGAGCCCTGCGCGCGTCAATCAAGCGGGTAGGACGACGAGAGCGCGCAGGGCCGTGGGGTCAGCCCTGGGATGTCGTCAATACGCGTCGCAGGCGCCGGGCACAAGCTCGATCTTGTGGATGATCTCGCCGTCGAAGCGACAGATCTTGCTGATCTGCGGGTCCGGATTGATCAGGCATTTCTCGAGCGCTTCCTGGCAGGAGAGCCCCGGGAAGAACCCCCCGCCGCCTTGCTCTTCCGAGCAGGACTTGAACTGGTAATTCCCGACGCCGTCCTTGCCGGCGCACGGATCCGCGGTCGGCGGCTCGTCGTCGCATTCGAGCACGCTCTCGGCCACGTGGCTCGACTGCGTGTAGCCCGCCTCGACCGCGCAGCTCGAGTCGGCCTGGAGATCGTCGTGCAGCGTGAATTGCGTGGCCTGGTAGCAGCCGTGGAACGAGGTCAACGCGCGCCCCGTCAGGTTCTGCACCGCCGCGACGAGCGCCTGCGTATCGCTGCCGCCCTCGGCGTGCGGCCATGCATACGCATACGCGCCGAGCGAGCCGTCCGGGCCGTCGTGAATCTCGACCGGCACGCCCGCGGGCACGTCGGCCGTTTGATCGTGATACCCGTTCAGGATCACCTTTTCGATCGTGACGCCCTCGGCCGCGGTGACGGTCCAGTGCACTGGCTCGTACGACGAGAGCACCAGGATCGAGCTCGATTGCCGCTCGACGTGCACCGACGCGGCGCCGGCCGGATGGACGCCGCCGCCGTGATTGCCGTGGGATTCGTAGATGCCGATGAGGTGCAGCTCGGAGCCGCAGACGGGGGCGGGGACCACGACGTCGCCCGGTCCACCCGGACCGGGCTGGCCGGGCGGGTCGTCGCCGCCGCCCCCGATCACGACCGTCCCCTTGCAGCCCAAAAGACCGAGCGCGCCCGTGAGAAAGATCCCCGCGAGCGTGCGCCCGTAATTCGATAAGGTCATTGCCATTCCTCCGCTCGAAAGCCGTGGGGCGGGAACGTAGCACGCGTGGAATGGCTGGAGAAGTGTCGACGCGCCGCAGATCAGGATTTTGGCAGATATCCGCCTACACCTTGCTGCGGCGCGTTGATCCTCAATGAACCGCTTGCGCGCCGCCGCCGGCCGACGCCGCGTCGCTGCCGAGCGGGACGGTCTCTTCCTCGGCCGGCTGCTCTTCCAGCGCTGCGTGGATGACCTGGCTCATGTCCTCGGCGAACACGAACGTCAGCGAGCTGCGCACCTCCTCCGGCACTTCCTCCACGTCGCGCGCGTTCTTTTGCGGGAGGATGACCCGCTTGATGCCGGCCCGATGCGCCGCCATCACCTTCGACTTGATCCCGCCGACCGGAAGCACGCGCCCGCGCAGCGTGCATTCGCCGGTCATCGCCGTGTCGCTGCGCACCCGCCGCGACGAGAGCAGCGACGTCAGCGCCGTGAACATCGTCACGCCCGCGCTCGGCCCGTCCTTGGGCACGGCGCCCGCGGGCACGTGGATGTGCAGGTCCTCCTCTTCGAGCTTCGCCGTATCCACGCCGAGCTCCGCTGCGTGGCTCTTCACATAGGAAAGCGCGGCCTTCGCTGATTCCTTCATCACGTCGCCGAGCTGCCCCGTGATTTCCACGCGGCCTCGACCCGGCATCCGGCTCGTCTCGATGAACAGGATGTCCCCGCCCACCGGCGTCCACGCCATTCCGGTGGCCACGCCCGGCGACGCCGTCCGCTCCGCCACCTCCGCGAAGAACTTCACCTTGCCGAGGTATTTCCCGAGATCACTCTCCTCCACGTGCAAGTTCGGCTTTTCGTCCTTCGCCCGCGCCACCTCCAGCGAGATCGCCCGGCAAAGCTTCTTGATCTCCCGTTCGAGCTGACGAACGCCCGCCTCGCGCGTGTAATCGCGCACGATGGCCCGGAGCGCGTCGTCCGTGATCGTCAACGTGCCGTCCGGGATCCCGTGCGCCGCGAGCTGCTTCGGAATCAGGTGCCGCCGCGCGATCTGCGCCTTCTCGTCCGGCGTATACCCGGGCACCTCGATGATCTCCAGCCGGTCGCGGAGCGGCGCCGACAGCGTGCCGAGATCGTTCGCCGTGCAAACGAAGAGCACCTCGGACAGGTCGAACGGCAGCTCCAGGTAATGGTCCTGGAACGTCTTGTTTTGCTCCGGATCCAGCACCTCGAGCAACGCCGCCTCGGGGTTTCCGGCCCAGCCCACCGCGAGTTTGTCGATCTCGTCCAGCAGGACGACCGGGTTCTTCACCTTCGCCTTTTTCATCCCGTGGACGATACGGCCCGGCAAAGCCGCCACATACGTGCGCCGGTGCCCGCGGATCTCCGCCTCGTCGCGCACGCCGCCGAGCGCGATGCGCACGAACGGCCGGCCCGTCGCGTCCGCGATCGATTGCCCGATCGAAGTCTTGCCGACGCCGGGCGGGCCCGCGAGGCAGAGAATGCTCCCCTTCGCCGTGCCCTTCAATTTGAGGACCGCGATGTGCTCCAGGATCCGGCGCTTCACGTCGCCGAGCCCGTAATGGTCCTCGTCGAGCTTCTTGCCGACCGCGTCGATGTCGTCCTTCGCGTCCGCGCGCTCGGTCCAGGGCAGCTCCGCGATCCAGTCGAGGTACGTCCGGATCACGTTGTATTCGGCCTGCTGCGGCGAGAGCGCTTCGAGCCGCTTGAGCTCGCGATCGGCCACCGCGCGCACCTCGTCCGGCAAATTCGCCTTGTCGAGCCGCTCGCGCAGCTTGCCCGTCTCGTCGCCTTCGCCCTCGTCGCCGAGCTCTTTCTTGATCGCCCGGAGCTGCTCGCGCAGGATCGCCTCGCGCTGGTGATTGCCGATCTCGCGGCGCACGTCCTGCTCGATCTTTCGCTTCACCTCGGAGAGCGATTTCTGCTCGATGACGAAGCCGGCCACGATGCGCAGCCGCTCGACCACGTCGAGCGCTTCGAGCACGCGCATGTCCTTGTCCGACGTGAGCCCGAGCAATGCCGAGACCCGATCCGCGAACAGACCCGGATCCTCCTCGGCGAGCGAAGGATCGATCGAATTCTCGATTCCGCGGCCGAGCTCGCGCACCTGATCGAAGAGCGCGCGGGCGAAGAGCTTGGCCTCCGCGCTCGATTCGCTCGCCTCCGCGGCGACCTCGCCCTCCACGAGCCAGAAGGGATCGCGACGCACGATTCGATCGAGGCGCATGCGGCCCACGCCCTCGATGACGAGCTTCATGTCGCCGCTCGGCAGCCTCCCCGTCTCCACGACCCTGGCGAACGTCCCGAGGCGATAGAGATCAGCCTCGGACGGGTCGCCGACGTTGCGGTCTTTTTGCGTGAGGACGCCAATCACGTCCCCTTTGCTCAGCGTCCGGACGAGCGCCACCGAGCGCTCGCGGCCGATGGGGAGAGCGATCACCGCGCCGGGAAAGAGCACCCCGTTGCGGAGCGGAAGCACGGGAAACGGAGAAGAGGGCACGCGGGCCCCGTCGCGGAGCGTCGTCATCGTGGGACTCCTTGGCACTTCAGGAAAGAGCGCCTCGCCACGGTCGGCGTCGCCGGTCCGGTGGCCCGAGGCGTGAACGAACCATAAATCCGTTCACCGCTCCGTCAACGGGGGGACGTGCAAGAAGGTGACGGGACGGTACGGGAGGCTCGTGGGGCTCCTTCCGGACAGGGGCGCTGCGCGCGTGACGTTCGTCTTGACCGCGTAGAGATGATGATTCGCGCGCAGGCGACGCGTATGCTGGTCACGGTGCGGGCAAGATGGACCTCGACGTCGTCGAACCACGGTCTTCGCCAACCGCCTTCCGGATGAGAGTCGGGCAGGTCCTCGCGCAGCGATTCCGCATCGACGCCCAGGTCGGAGGCGGTGGCATGGGGCAGGTCTACCGTGCCTTCGATCTCTCCACGGGCGAGGTCGTGGCCGCCAAGATCCTGAACGACACGTCCGCCGAGACCGTGGCGCGCTTCGAGCGGGAAGGCCGGGCCCTCGCGCGGCTCTCGCACCCCGGCATCGTCCGCTACGTGGCGTACGACGTGATGCCGGACGGGCAGCCCTTCCTGGTGATGGAGTGGCTCGAAGGCGAGGATCTCGCGCACCGGCTCGCGCGGACGCACCTCACGGTCCCCGAGACGATCACGCTCGCGACGCGCGTGGCCGACGCGCTCGGCGTCGCGCACGCGCAGAGCATCGTCCACCGCGATCTCAAGCCCGGCAATGTCTTCCTCGTTGGTGGACGAATCGAGTCGCCGAAGATCCTCGATTTCGGGATCGCGTTTTTCGGAGGCAGCGCCCGCATCACCGCGACCGGCACGATGATGGGCACGCCGAGCTACATCGCGCCCGAGCAGGCGCGCAGCGGCGGCATCGTCGAGGCCTCGGCCGACGTGTTTTCCCTCGGATGCCTGCTCTTCGAGTGCCTCTCGGGCAGGCCGCCTTTCCAGGGAGATCACTTCGTCGCGGTGCTCGCGAAGGTCATCTTCGAAGAGGCGCCGCGGCTCTTCGAGCTCGGCGTCGTCGTGCCCCCGTGGCTCGACGAGCTCGTCGCGCGCATGCTCTCGAAGGAGCCCACGCGGCGGCCGCGCGACGGCGCCGTGCTCGCCCGCGCCCTCGAAGCCGAGACGCTCCTCGACGACGACCCCAACGACGTGCCGCCGCGCTCGCTCGGCAAGCGCGAGCGTCGCTTCCTCGGGGTCGTGCTGCTCGGCCCGCCCGCGTCCGCGCCGCCCATCACGTCGACCTCGAAGACGCTCGCGGTCTCCACGCCCGACACGATGCGCTCGGTCGTCACGCGGTTCGGCGCGCACCTCGAGCTGCTCGCGGACGGCACGGCCGTCGTGATCCTGGATCACACGAGCGTGCCCACGGACATCGCCGCGCAGGTCGCTCGCTGCGCGCTCGCGCTCCGCGAGTTTTTTCCGGGGGTACCCATCGCCGTGACCACCGGCTGGTGCGAGCTCGGGCGTGGCTTGCCCGTCGGCGAGGCGATCGAGCGAGCGCTCTGGCTCTTGCACATGGAGGGCTCGATCCCCGGGCCGCGCGTCGCGATCGACGAGACCACGGCGGGCCTGCTCGACCGGCGCTTCGACATCGTCGACCTCGCGCCCGGCGGCTTCGAGCTGCGCGGCGAGCGTGTCTCGGCCGAGGCCTTCCGCCCGCTCCTTGGCAAGCTCACGCCGTGCGTCGGTCGTGAGCACGAGCTCACCTTGCTCGAACAGAGCTTCGCGAGCGCCGAGGACGAACCCGCGGCGCTCGCCGTGGTGATCACGGGATCGGCGGGCATCGGCAAATCACGCCTCGTCCACGAGTTCATCGAGCGTCGCAAGCGCGCGGCCGCGCCCGTCGAGATTTTGTGGGGTCGAGGCGATCTGCAGCGGGCGGGCTCCACGTTTGGCTTGCTCGCGGACGTGCTCTGGCGCGCGGCCGAGGTGAAGGGCGGCGAGCCGATCGAGGTGCGGCGCGAGCGCCTCGCGGCGTTTGTCGCGCGCCACGTCCCCGCTCGGGACCTGCGCCGCGTGACCGAGTTTCTCGGCGAGCTCTCGGGCATCCCTTTCCCCGACGAGGACAGCCTCCCGCTCCGCGCCGCGCGCCAGGACCCCGAGCTCTGCGGCGAGCAGATACGACGCGCATTTCGTGATTTCCTGCGCGCGCTTTGCGCCGAGCGCCCCGCGCTCCTCGTCGTCGAGGACGTGCACTGGGGGGATCGCGCCTCCGTCTCTGCGCTCGAAGCGGCGCTGCGCGAGCTCGCGGACGAGCCCATCTTGCTCGTCGCGACGGCGCGCCCCGAGGTCGAGCAGGTCTTCCCGCAGCTATGGGTCGCGTGTGGCCGCCAGGAGATCCGCCTCAAGCACCTCTCCGTGAAGGCGAGCGCCCGGCTCGCGCGCAAGGTGCTCGGCGACGCGGCCGAGGCTCCGCTCGTCGAGCGGCTCGTGGCGCTCTCCGAGGGGCACCCGTTTTTCCTGGAAGAGCTCGTCCGGGCCGCGTCCGAGGGCTCGCTCGGCGAATCCTTGCCGGGCACGATCATCGCGATGGTGCAGACGCGCCTCGAACGGCTCGAGCCCCGCGCGCGCCGGGCCCTGCGCGCCGCGAGCATCCTCGGCGAGGTCTTCTGGCGCGGCGCCGTCGTGCACATGGTCGGCGAGGGCGATCCCGGAAACGATCCGCTCGCCGCGCTCGTCTCCGGCGAGATTTGCCAGCGGCACCGCGAGAGCCGTTTTTCCGGGGACGAAGAGTACGCGTTCCGCCACGCGCTCCTGCGCGAGGGCGCGTATGCGCTGCTCACGGACGACGATCGGGCGCTTGGCCACAGGCTCGCCGGCGAATGGCTCGAACGTGCGGGCGAGTCGGATCCGCTCGTCCTCGCGGGTCACTTCGAGCGCGGCGGCCTGCTCGATCGGGCGGGCACGATGTTCATTCGCGGCGCCGAGCGGGCGAGCGCGCGGCGCAATTACCAGGACGCCGAGCGGTACTTCGCCCGCGCCGACGAGCTGCTCTCGGGGTTGTCCGTGGTGGCGCGGCGGGCGCGCGGGCTCGCGCGGTTCAAGCGGGGTCGGTACGAGGACGCGGTCACCGAGCTCGCGGCGGCCGGGGCCCAGGCCGAGGCTGCGGGGGATGTCCTCTTGCAGGTCGAGCTCTTGCTCGACGAGGGCATCGTCTTCGACTGGATGGGCGACGTGAAGCGCGCCGAGGATCGGGTCCTCGCTGCGCAGGCGCGGTATGTCGAGGGCACGTCGCCTCTCGTCGACGCGCGCCTCTTGCTCGGGCTCGGGCGGTCCTCGCACCGCGCCGATCGCAATGAAGAGGCGGCCTCGGCGCTCTCGGCCGCCGCGGAGAAGGCGGGGCGGCTCGGGGAGGAGGGCTACGAGACGCGGACGATCGCGCTCCTTTTGCTCGGGTTCATCCTGCCGGGGCTTGGGCGGCTCGACGAGGCGGCCTCGGTGCTCGACGAGGTCATTCGGGGCTGCGAGGTCCGCGCCGACCTCCTCCACCTCGGCGGCGCGCTTGCCAACCGAGGCCTCGTCCGGGCCTGCCGCGGCGATCGGGTGGGGCTCATCGCCGATTACGAGCACACCATTGCCATCGGCCGGGAGATCGGCCAGCCCACGCTGGAGCTCATCGGGTATTACAACCTCGGTGAATATCTTTACCTGATGGACGACATCCCCGCCGCCGAGCCGTACATTCGCTCCGCAGCGGCCTCGTTCTCGCGGCCGAACATCGGGGCGCACCCTGCCATCGTCCAACTGCTCGAGGCCCGCGTGCACCTTTATCGCGGCGACGAGGCCTGCGCTGCGGCGATCGTCGTGGCCATTCGCAAGGAGCAGGCAGAGGCGCGGGTGCAGGGGGCCGAGATTCTGGTGCCCTCCGAGGAGGTCCTCTGCTCGATGATCGAGCTTGCCACGACCGACGCGCCGGCCGAGCGCTGGGACGAGCTCGAAGAGCGTTCGGCGCGGTCCTCGGTGGGTCAGGAGCGGATCGAGGTCCTCGAAGCGCGGGCGCTTTCGGCGTTGCGCCGGGGCCGCCGCGACGACGCTGCGCGGCAACTCGAGGTCGCGCTCGACGTTGCGTCACGGGTCGCGAACGTCATGACGCCGCGGCTCCGGCGTGCGCTCGCCGTTGCAAAGTCCTGACAGCGATCGCCCTGTCGTTCCGTAAGGGCCGCATCAGGTTTTTACGGTACGCCAATGCGTCGGGTTCGTGCGCCGACGCACCCTTCCTATCGTCGCCGCGCGGGGATTGCTCATGTTGAGCAAACTCGGCGCAGCGATTTCCGCCATTTTTGTGCTTGCGCCGTTCCAAGAACGCATATAGACATAATGGAATGTCCGGAATCCCTGCATCGTTCGGCTCCGTCGTTTCCTTGCGGCAGAAACGGAGGTCAATCATGCGTGTTCTCGGTCGAGGGGCTCAGCTCGTGGTTCTTGCGGCGGCTCTTGGGGGGTGCACCGCGGAGGTGGGTCCGGAGGAGGATGCGGTCGGGGTTGCGGAAGGCGCGATCGTCAAGCAAAATGCGCTGAACGTGAACGCGCTCAATGTGAATGCGCTGAACGTGAACGCGCTGAACGTGAACGCGCTGAACGTGAACGCGCTCGACCCGAATTCGTTCGCGGCAATCCGGAATCCTGGGGCGAACGGCGACCTTGCCCGCGAGTTCGTCAAGTATGCTGTGAGCTGCTCGTTCCACGCGGGTCAGACGTTCGAGTTCACCTGGATCGACGAGCAAAACGTCGAGCATGCCGAGGCGTACCCGGGCGTGCTTGGCCTCGCCCCGGATTGGCGGGCGGGTCCGCTCGATCTGGCGGGCCAGCGCATGGTGAGCGCCTGCTTGGCGGGGCTCACCAACTACTATGGCACGCACGTCACGATCTCGATGCGGGCTCCCGAGGCCCCCTTGAAGGTCGTCGACCCGAACGAGCTCCTTTCGTATCCGAACATCGAGGGCGCGTTCTGGGGCAACCTATGGGACGAGGAGGGCTCTTACCTCCATTCTTGTTACAACAGCGCCATGGTGGCCTACTCCCGCACCCATTCCCGCGACTGCGCTGCGGGCCATTTGAACCCCGACAACTCCGTCGTGGAGTGCGGCATCATCGACATCGTCGGGCCCTGCGACACGGTCTGCGAGCCGGTGAACGACGAGACGGGCGCGTTCCCGTCCTGCATCCGGAAGCCGGACCAGGATCCGGCCGTGACCGAGCACATCATCACGACCGCGCTGCCCTGAACGGGCCCTCCCTCCGGTCCCGCCCCCGCATATTCCCTCCTTCGCGCGCGGCTAGCTCGATGCTCGGCCGCGCAACGCGTTGCGCCTGCTGCGCATCCAAGCACGAACCCGTCGGCGATCCGACCCACGCGTGTTTTTCCGTGTGTCGTTCATGGCGCCGGCGAACGTCGTAGGAGGAATGTATGCATCTCGGGCTTTGGATGATGGGATTTTCCGCTGTTATCTTATTGGGGTGTGGGGGGGGCGATGTCGACCTCCCCGAGGACGTCCTCGAAGGCGAGGACGCGCTCATGGACGGCAACAGGCTGTCGTCGAACTCCCTCGCGCTGAACTCGCTGGCGCTGAACTCGCTGGCGTTGAACGGGATCGCCCCGAACAAGCTGGATGCACAGTCGCTCGCGGCGATCCGCGCTCCGACGGCCCAGGGCGAGCTGGCCCGCGCGTTTGTCCGGTATGCCGTCGGATGCGCCCTCACGCCCCTGCAGAGCGTCTCGTTCTCCTGGACCGACGCGGCGAAGGTCGTGCATCAGGAGACCTATCCGGGCGAGCTCGGTATCGCCCCGGCCTGGGCCGCGGGCCCGCTCGATCTCAATGGCCAGCGCATGGTGAGCGCCTGCGTGGCTGCCCGCGTCAATTATTATCAGGTGCCGGTGTTGGTCTCCCTTCGGTCGATGGAGGCCCCTCTCCGGCTCCTCGCCGGGGCCCGGGAGCTCGTCGAGTTTCCAGACGTCGAGGGGGCGTTCTGGGGCAACCTATGGGGCGCGTCCCCGGCCATTTATGCCTGCTATAACAGCGCGACCGTCGAGAACTCCCGCGCGTGGAGCCGGGACTGCGCCACGGGCCATCTGCGTGACGACGGCACGATCGAGGAGTGTGGCATGATCGACGTCGTCGGCCCGTGTAGCTCCGTGTGCGCGTCCTTGAATGGCGGCGGCCAGTATTACCCATTCTGCGTCGAAAAACCCTACGCAGCCGGGAATGCGAACACGAAGCTCGTGATCACGACCGCGCTCCCCTGACCGTCGTTCCGACGCGGACACCCTCGCGCGGCGTAGCACCAAAATCGCGCAACGCCCTCCCACGAACGCCCATCGAACCGACCGCCCCCGCGGTGTCCGTCCAACGGGGTTCGCCCGCGGACGGACCACCCCGGGAGAGCAATGTCCCTTGGAGGTGCACATGCGAGCCTGGTCGTTGTGGATGGCGCTCGTGGCTCTGGCCCCGGGCTGCGCCGAGGTTGCCGACGAGCGTTCCGATGACGTCATGGAGGCCGAGGTCGCGCTCGTCCAGGGGAACCACCTCGGGTCGAATGCGCTGGCCTTGAATGCGCTCGCCCTGAACGCGCTCGCGTTGAATGCGCTCGCCCTGAACACACTCGATCCCCATGCCCTCGTGGCGATCGAGGACCCGGGGGCCCAAGGCACCCTCGTCCGCGCCTTTCTCAAATATGCCATCGGCTGCGCCTTCACCCCCGCGCAGAGCTTCGCGTTCACCTGGACCGACGTGAACGACGTCGACCACGACGAGGTGTACAAGGGCGAACTCGGCGTCGCGCCCTGCTGGGCCACGGGGCCGCTCAATACACAGGGGAAATACATGGTGAGCGCCTGCTTGGCGGCCCGGGTCAATTATTACCAAGTGCCCGTCACCATTTCGATCCGATCGCTCACCGAGCCCTTGAAGACGCTCACCGGGAGCCCGGAGCTCGCCCAGTATCCCGACGTCGAAGGCGCATTCTGGGGCAACCTATGGGCGCCCACGCCGTTCCTTCACGCCTGCTACAACAACGCCACGGTGACGAATTCGCGCGCCTGGAAGCGCGATTGCGCCGTGGGACACCTGCTCGACGGCGGTGGCGTCGAGGAGTGCGGGATCATCGACATCGTCGGCCCCTGCGCGAACGTCTGCCAGAGCTTGAACGGCGCGGGCCAGTACTATCCGTCCTGCATCGAAAGGCCCGGGCAGAGCGGGACGACGACGAAGTTCGTGATCACGACTGGATTGCCCTGAGACCACCCCGAAGACGCCATTGACCACCACGCCGCCCTCCGTTCCAGGCGGCCACCGCGCCATTTCGATTCGACCCGGTCGAATTGCGATTGTCGTTTCCTTTCCGATGGTCCCTGGACGCCGGAAATCCTAGGGTTACGCTACCCCTCGTGCGGCCGGGAGACGTGCTTGGTGGGCGCTTCCGCGTCGAGGCGCGCGTCAATGCAGGGGGGATGGGCGAAATCTTTCGCGCCATCGACCTCGTGACCGGTCACGTCGTCGCCGCGAAGATCCTCGTCGCCGTCTCCCCCGAGAGCCTCGAGCGCTTCCGTCGCGAGGCGCAGATCCTGGAGCGCCTCTCCCACCCGGGCATCGTCCGCTACGTCGCGTATGACACGTCCTCGGCGTCGGGCCCGCTGCTCGTGATGGAATGGCTCGAAGGCGAGGACCTCGGGCGCAGGCTCGACCGCGGGCCGCTCACCCTCCGCGAGACCGTCACGCTTGGCCAGCGCCTCGCCGAGGCCCTCGCCGTCGCGCACGACGCCGGCATCGTGCACCGCGACCTCAAGCCGCAGAACGTCTTCCTCGTGAACGGGTCCGTCGGCGAGCCGCGGATCCTCGACTTCGGCATCGCGCATTGCGGCGAGGCCTCGCGCATCACGCAGACCGGCACCGTCATCGGCACGCCGAGCTACATGGCGCCCGAGCAGGTCCGCAGCGGCAGCATCGTCAAGGCGAGCGCCGACGTCTTCTCGCTCGGCTGCCTGATGTTCGAGTGCATCACCGGCGGGCCGCCTTTCCGCGCCGATCACACGATCGCCGTCCTCGCGAAGATCATCTTCGAGGACGCGCCGCGCCTCAGCGAGCGCGCGCCCGCCGTGCCCTCGTGGCTCGACGTCCTCATGGCTCGTATGCTCGCCAAGGAGCCGCTCGGGAGGCCCCAAGACGGCGCGGCCGTCGCGTTCGCGCTCGCCGCCGAGAAGGACCTCGAGCCCCCGATCTCGGAGGCCCCGCGCTCCTCTGCGCCCCGATCGACGCTCGGCGAGGGCGAACGAAGGTTCCTCGGCGTCGTGCTCTGCGGCCGCAGGGAGGGCGCGTCCCACACGTTTGTCCCAACGACCACGCTCGCCTGCGCCTCGCCGATGGACGATCTCGGCCCGATCGCCGAGCGCTTCGGCGGTCACCTCGAGGTCTTCGCGGACGGCACCGCGGCCGTGGTGATCGACAGGACGCGCGTGCCCACGGACGTCGCGGCGCACGTCGCCCGCTGCGCGCTCGCGCTCTCGGAGCGCGCGCTCGGCGCGGCCATGGCCGTCGCTTCGGGCTTCGGCGAGCGCTCGCGCGGCGTGCCCGTCGGCGAGGCCATCGACCGCGCGGCGCGGCTCCTCCACGCGCGGAGCGGAGAGGCGCGGATCGCCCTCGACGAGACCACGGCGGGCCTGCTCGACGCGCGTTTCGACGTCGAGGCCCTCGAAGGCGGCGGCTTCGCGCTCCTCGGCGAGCGCGCGAGCTTCGAGGTCTCCCGGCCGCTGCTCGGCAAGGCCACGCCTTGTGTCGGCCGCGAGCACGAGCTTGGCCTCTTCGACCTCACCTTCGGCGCCTGCAAGAACGAGCCGGCTGCGCGTGTCGTCGTCGTCTCCGGCCCCGCCGGCATCGGCAAATCGCGCCTGCTCCACGAGTTCGTCGAGCGCCAGCGGGCCGCGGTCGAGCCCGCCGAGATCTGGTTCGGCCGCGGCGATCCTTTGCGCGTCGCTTCGAGCTTTGGCCTGCTCGCCGAGGTCCTGCGCGGCGCCTCGGGCATCCGCGGCGGCGAGCCCCTCGCGCGCCGCCGCGAGCTGCTCTTCGCGCGTGTCGCGCGCCGCGTCCTCGAGCGGGATCGCCGCCGCGTCGCGCACTTCCTCGGTGAGCTCGCGGGCGTGCCCTTCCCTGACGACGAGGACTTGCCGCTCCGCGCCGCGCGCCAGGACCCCGAGCTTTGCGGCGAGCAGATGCAGCGCGCCCTCCGCGACTTCCTGCGCGCCGAGTGCGCAGACAAACCGCTCGTGCTCCTGCTCGAAGACGTGCACTGGGGCGATCGCGCCTCGCTGCTCGCGCTCGACGCTGCGCTCGAGGGCCTCGCGTTCGAGCCGATCTTCCTCGTCGCCTCGGCGCGCCCCGAGATCGACGAGCACGTCCCCGGCCTCTGGTCGAGCCGTGGCCGGCAGGACGTCCGCCTTCGGCACCTCTCGCCCCGCGCGTGTGTTCGCCTCGTCCGGCACGCGCTCGGCGAACGGGCCCAGGGGCTCGAAGAGCGCCTCGTCGCGTCGTCCGAGGGGCACCCGTTTTTCCTGGAAGAGCTCATCCGCGCCGAGGCCGAGGGCCGCGGGGGCACCCCGCCCGGGACGGTCGTGGCCATGGTGCAATCGCGCCTCGAACGGCTCGAGCCGAGCGCCCGCCGCACCTTGCGCGCCGCGAGCATCCTCGGGCCGGTCTTCTGGCGCGGCGCGGTCACGCGCCTCGCGGGTGATGACGACGAAGCCGTCGCGCGGGATCTCGCGGCCCTCGTCACGCACGAGATCGTCCTGCGCCAGCGCGAGAGCGGCATTCCAGGCGAAGCTCAATATGCGTTCCGCCAGGCGCTCTGGCGCGAGGGCGCGTATGCGATGCTGACGGACGAGGATCGCGCGCTCGGACATCACCTCGCGGCCGAATGGTTGGAGGAGAAGGGCGAGGCCGATGCCTTGGTCCTCGCGGAACATTTCGAGCGTGGCGGCGCGGCGGCGCGGGCGGCCTCGTTTTACCTGGCCTCGGCCGAGCAATCGGCGGCCCGCAAGGATTACCTCGACGCCGAGCGATGTTATGGCAAGGCCGAGGCGCTCTGGGGCGAGCTGCCGACGCCCGCGCAGCGCGGCCGTGGCCTCTCGCGTATGCGCCTCGGCCGGTATCACGACGCGCTCGATGCGCTCGCGCGGGCGCGGGCCGGCGCGGCGCGGCGCGGCGAGCCGTCGCTCGTCGTGGATCTCCTCCTCGACGAGGCCATGGTGCTCGACTGGATGGGCGAATATCGCGAGGCCGAGCGCCGCGTGCTCGCCGCGCGAGAGGCCGACGTCGGCCCGTGCGAGCGCTCGGCGCTCCTCGAAGCGCGCCTCTTGCTCGGCGTCGGGCGATCGGCGTTGCGGGCCGAACGCGGGGAGGAGGCCGCGGCCGAGCTTTCGCGCGCGGCCGAGCTCGCGAGCCGCCTCGGCGACGAGGCCTACGAGACCTATGTCATTGCGCGGCTCCTGCTCGGCTACAACTTGCCCTTGCTCGGCCGGGTCGACGAGGCCGCCGCCATGCTCGACGAGGTCATTCGTCGTTGCGAGGAGCGCGGCGATCTCCTGCACCTCGGCGCCGCGTGGAACTCCCGCGCGATGGTGCGGGCCTTCCGCGGCGATCGCGAGGGCATGATCCAGGATTTCGAGCGCACGCGCGACCTCGGCCGCGAGCTCGGCCAGCCCACGCTGGAGCTCGCGGGCCATTACAACCTCGCCGAGCATCTGTACTGGATGGACGACGTCGAGGCCGCCGAGCCCATGGCCCGCGCGGCCAGCTCCGTGGCGGCGCGGCTCGTGGGCTGCGTACGCCCGGCCCTGCTCGCCTTGCTCGACGCGCGGATCGCCCTCGTCCGCGGCGATGCGCGCACGGCGCGCGCCATTGCTTCCGCATTGCGCGCGGACGCGGCCGAGATGTCGCCCTCGGAGGACGTGCTTTGCGCGATGATCGAGCTCGCGACGGGGGACGCCGAGGGCGGCTTCTCCGACCTCGATTCTGCGTGGGAGGCGCTCGAAGCCCGCTCGGCCCGCGCGAGCGTGGGGCAGGAGCACATCGAGGTCCTGGAGGCGCGGGCCCTCCATGCCGCGCGCCATGGCCACCGCGAGCGCGCCATGCGCCAGCTCGACAAGGCGATCGCCGCGGCGTCGCGGATTCCGAATGTGATGAGCGAGCGGCTCCGGCGCAGGCGCGCCGAGTTCGGGTGCCTCGGCGCGGCTTGATTCAGCCTTCCTGCTTCGGCTCCTTGGCTTTTTCCTTCGTGGCCGCGGCTTTGTTGGCCGGCGCATACTGGTAGTCCATCAATGGCGCGAGGGGACCGAGCACCTCGGCTCCATTCAGCGCGCGGTCTGCCCTGCGCTTGGCCTGCGCGGCATTCTCGGCGAGGATCGTGGCGATCTCGTGCCGTGTCGTCTGGCGCGTCTCGTGGAGCAGCTCCGTGAGCTTCTGCGCGGCGGGCAGGAGCTCGCCGATTCGCTGATCTCGCGCGAACGCCGCGGCGAGCCGCGCCTTGTCTTTCTCGTTGAGCCCCGCGCGGTCGGCGTCTTCGGACTTCAGGCCGAGCAAGTTATGGACCGCGTCCTCGAATCCGTCGCGTACCTTCGTGAGTTTTTGAATTTGTTCCGGCGTGATATCCGTTACTTTGACATCGCTTGCGTCGATGACGAGATCGCCCACCGCGGGGTGCTTCGGATCGCTCATGAATCGCCTCCCTTTTGGCGGCTCCCGGCCGCCTAGGGTGAACGATCGCACAACGGAAGCGGAAGTTCCAGAGCCGTGGAGGCGAGGGCGGCCACCTTGGAGGCTCGGGGGATGTGCGCGGGGAGGACGGGCCGAGTCCGCGCGAGAGGAGCCCGCAGCTCCGCGTCTGCGCGGCTTGGCGGACGGAGGCGGCGGATGCCCGTGGAGGGGTTCGGGATAGCCTTGGAGGGTCGGCCGAGGGCCCTGGGGCCCATCAGGGCATGCTCCGGGGCCATGGGCGAGCCCTGGAGGGCAGGGGGATGGGCTTGGAGGGTCGGCGCCGACCGTTGGAGGGTATCTCGGTGGCGTGGGGGCCCTGGGCGGTGGGCTCCACGGATGTGCGGATGCGATTCGGGGGTGGGTTGGTGGGCTTTGTGGGTGGGGGCCTCGGGTCGGGGATTGTTGGCCCGGTGGGGAAGGGGCTGGCAAGGGGGATCACGGCTGCGCGTGGGCGATGCGTGGGCAGGGCGGAGGCTGTGGGCCGCGGCGGACAGGGGATGTGTATGCAGAGGGTGGTGGTCGGGTGGGTGGTGGCGTGGAGCTTGGTGGTCGGGGTGGGGTGCGAGAAGGAGTGTAAGAATCCGGCGTTGACCTGGGACGAGGTGAAGGGTCGCGGCAGGATCGAGGGGCCTGCGATGCCGTGCAACATCGTCAAAGTTTGCGATCCCGGCCAGGGTCGCCCCATCCGGAGAGAGGCACTGACGCCGCTGGTAGACCCCAAGATCATCGACCGCGGGTACGCAAATGACAACAGGGACTCCTGCATACACAAGGCGCAGCGGCTCGAGCTCATTGACAGCGGATGCAAGGGAGAGGCTTCACCGGAGCGGATCTGCCTCGATGCACCCGGCTCATCGAACGGACCCGACTTCACCGGCTCCACAGGCGGAACGTTTGTCACGGTGGGGGTTGGGGCTGGCAGCGGGGACTACTGGTTCCACGAGCAGGGCGCTGGCGGCCCGGAGTCTTGCAAGACGGATCTCTGGTTCGTCTTCGACTGGTGCGAGAGTCCGGCGCGCTGGCCGCGTAAGTATATCTTTGAAGGCCACGTGGCCGCTTTTCAAGCCGGCTGTGTGATGCATCTTTGCCCGGAGCAAATCACGTGCACCGAGATCGATCCGATGTGGTGTGGAACTCCTTGTGAGGACCCGACAGGTGCAACCTTCTGGCGCAACTTGGCCGTCCTGGGGGACCGTTGTGGCCACCTGAGTGGTGATATCGATGGCGATGGCGAATGGGAGCCATCAGAAGACCGCGCCTATCGCGGCTGTGCAGACGCAGAAATGAAAGCACTGTGCCCCGCGTGTTTTGAGAGGTGGAAACGGGAGGGAGTGACTGCCCAAGAGGTGACCCAAGAAGGCACCTCTCCCCGGACATCCAGCACAACCCAGTAACCCGTCGTCGCTGGCACCCACATCTCCCCTGGCAGCGTTCAAAGCTTTCTGTCCCATTTGTCCCCACGCCCCTCCCGCCCCGCGTTCCCCCACGGATCCGGGGACAACCCGCTTTGGGCCTCGGGGGGGCGCGCGGGGATAGTTGGCCCGGTGGGGAGGGGTCTGGCAAGGGGGATCACGGCTGCGCGTGGGCGACGCGTGAGCGGCCCGGGAGGCCGTAGGCCGCGTCGGACAGGGGATGTGTATGCAGAGGGTCGTGGTCGGGTTCTTGGTGGCGTGGAGCTTGGTGGTCGCGGTGGGGTGTGAGAGCAAGTGCCGAAACCCGAAAATACACCGTGAACTTGGTGGGCTCGAAGGCCCCGCCATTCAGTGTAACGTCGTCATTATGTGCCCGAACCAGGCAGGGCGTCCTGACTCCGTGGAGCGTTTGGAGGGTCTCGTGGATCCCGTCATCCGCGATCATGGCTCCGGGAATCGAGACCTGTGCAAGGGGGCAGCCATGAAAATAAGGCCCTACGAGAAACAGATAAAATGCGAGTTCGATGCCGCTCCCGCGTTGATCTGTCTCGACGGAGCTGGTTCTTCGAACGGGCCCGACTACACGGGGCCGACCGGCGGGACCCTCGTCACCGTTGGGGTGGGCGCTGGCACCGGGGACTATTGGTTCGACGAGGACGAGGAGGGGGCAGGCGGAGAAGGGGGCTTCGATGCCCACCCCGGTGAGGGAGGTCACGGCGGGATCTGAGGTCCAGCCTTCACCGAGGCGAAGATGATTGTGCGCCTGGAGCGGGAGCGCGTGCAGGGAGGGTGCGTTTGCGGGGGAAGGGCGTGACGGCGTCGAAGTGGGTCAACCAATCGGTTCGGGCGAGAGCCGGGCAGTGTTGCTCGACATCTACGGGGAAGCATTCATCGAAGGCACGATACATCGCCTGATACTTCGCCTCCGTGGGCTCCTCCACCAACACAAAGAACCCGGCCTTGTGTCCGCACCGGGACCCAGCCTCATCGACGTTGCGCCAGAAGGCGGCGCCCTGCATGTCGTCACAAGGGGCGCAGAACATGGGGTCGAGGCCCGTGCACTCGGCTTGTTCCGGGCAAATCGTGCTCACGCAACCAGCGACGCACGCGTCCACGAACTCTTCGTCCACGTACGGACAGACGTCCCATCCATGGCAGCCCTCGAAGACGTACCCGAGGTCATCCTCGCAGTGCTTGTACATCGAGTCGTCCTCGTCCGGGCCACGCGCCCCCAGGATGAGCGCTGCGGCGGCGGCGATGACGAGGGCGGCGAAGGCTGCGCGGCGTGTCTTCGGGCTCGAAGCTCTCACGAGGAGCGTACCTTACATCATCAGAGCCGGGATCGCGAGCGGCTTCGTCGGCGCGCGGTCGCCTGGTCACCGCGGGGGAACGGAGCGCGTGCAGGGGCGTGCGTTGGCGTGGAAAAGGGATCTCTCCAGGCAACCCCTCCCGGTTTGTCCCCACCCGCCCATGCCAGAAACGAGTTTTTCTGGGCACGTCCACTTTTCCTCTTGCCTTTCCCCCTCTCCTCGGGCAAACCTTTTCGCAGGAGGACGGGCCCACGCTCCGCGCACCTGAGACTCGCGAACACCCACCCGGTAGCACCGGGAGACGGGACCGAGTAAAACCCAAAACAAATTGCGCGGACCTCGTGGGAGTGCGGTCCTCCGTTTTTTAAGACCATCGTACCTCGTTCGTCCCGGGATCCCGGGACGAACTTTTTTTGTGGATCGGGTTGCCTCGCCGGCGACGAAACCCGGTAGGCTTGCAGCATGCGCAAGGCAATCGGGTTCGTGATCGCGGCGGGATGGGGGGCGGCGTTTGGCGGGGCGTCCGGGTGCGGGCGCGGCTCGGACATCGGAAGCGACTGCCCGCCGGAGGTTGTCGGGACCGAGTGTTGTCCCTGTCCTTTTCCGGAGTACTGCCCAGACCCCGTCAAGAAAGGGGTGTGGACGCCAAAACCCATCCCCTGGCACTGCCCGAACGCATGTGACGGGCCGCCTCCGTTGCCCCCCAAGTGCTTCGACGGTGGTGCGGACGGCGGAATGTCGTCGCTCTGTCCGGGTGGCGGCGCATGCGTGGACGAGGCCCCGGGAGACTGGGGGCTCGTGGCCTTTTTCTCGGACTGGGGCGAGCAGCGGTCGTGCACGGACGACGCGCCGATTCTCGCGTTCGAGGGTACGCCCGCGCCGCCTCCTCTTCTCTTTTGTGGCGAGTGCTCGTGCGACGAGCCCGAGGGGACATGCAGGCACCCGGAGACGTGGACGGTCAGCTCCGCCGCCTGCAATGATCCGGGTGGTGGTGTCAAGACAAACTTCGACCCGCCGACAAACTGGGACGGCACCTGCACCCAGGACAAAGCAATACCCTCCGCCACGCTCTGTGGGGGCGTGCCGTGCGTTCGGTCGATCACCATCTCGCCTCCGGTGATCGAGGAGCAGCCGTGCAAGGCTCATACAAAAGGAGATCCGGAGCCGAAGATCCCCAAGCTCTGGAATGGTGGACCCGAGACGCCCCTCGGCCGGGTGTGCACGCGCGCCGAGCCCTGGCCGGGCTGCCCCGGGCAGACCGGGAAGGTCTGCGGGCCAGCGGGCGACGACTCCTCTTGTATCTATCGGGAGGGGGAGCACCTCTGCCCGGAGGGGTGGGGCGGGGAGCGGCACGTCCTCTACGGAATGGTGAAGGACGAGCGGGAGTGCTCGGCGTGCACGTGCGAGGCGCCGATGGGCGGGACGTGCACCGTGCTGGCATCTGTCTACAGCGCGCCAGCGTGCTCCCTGTTCGAGGTTGGGGGCAACGTCAGCGAGGGGATGATCGCACCCTGTTACGACATCATGCCCGGCACCCAGCTCAGTGGGAAGACGGCCGAGCTCCTCAACTATACGAAGGGCATCTGTGCCCCGAGCGGCGGCGAGGTCGTCGGCGAATTGACCCTTGACAAACCCGCAACGGTATGTTGCCGGGCGGCCACGTCCTGACTCGTTAGGCGCGTGTCGATTTTTCTGAACAACAGGGCCGCTCGCGGCCTTTACATGCATGGGGTCTGCTTTGGCGCGCGAGGACGAACCGATGGACGGACCGGACGAGGGCACGGAGCCACCCAAGAGCGGCGAGCCCCTGGCGAGGCCGTTCGAGCTCACCGTTCCCGCCTATCGGGAGCTCGTCGAGCGAATGGAGGCGCACGTGCATCGGATCGGGCTCGGGGCGCATGTGCATGTGTTGGATGTCGTGCATGATGCATTGATGATCGCATTGTGCAAGCCCATTGCGGAGCGGCCGAGCACACGCGAATGGGAGGAGTTCGTGGCGTGGATGTGCAAGCTCGCTCAATATGCGGCCATGACGAACCTCAAGCCGAAGAGCCGGCGGACGTACGATTTCCTCGCGCCGCTGGGCGACCTTGACGAGCGGATCGCCGGCCCGCGGGACGACGAGCACGACGCCGCGGTACGAATGGCCTATCACGCGCTACCGGCCGAGATGCGCGATATCGTCGGCGCACACGCGATCGAAGGAAAATCCATACGGGAGATCGCCGCCGAGACGAAGCTGGCCCCGACCACCGTCTTCGTCCGCTATTCTCGTGGCATCGATCTCCTCCACGCGAGGCTCGAATCCCTCGAGGAGGAGCATTCGCGTGGTGTCGGGCGGCGCGTCGTGGCCCTCCCGTTCCTGCTCCTCACCGTGGTCGCGCGCGTGGCGCAGGCAGGGATCGCCGCCGTTTTCGGGCGGTTCTCCGCGTCGTTCACGCGCTCCCCGCTGCGCGTCATGGGCAGCGTGGTCGTGGGCGTGGCCGTGGGCGCATGGCCCTCCGGGGGGAAACCCCAGGCCATGCCGGGCACGACCACGGCAAGTCAAGCCACCTGCGCCGACGTCGTCCGGCGGGACGAGCCGCGAAGCATTGCCACGATCCAGGGCAGCGACGCACGCACGGAGGACGGCGCACGGCATGGAAGCCCAAGGAGCCTTCCGCTGGCCCCGCCCCGGCGTGACCATGCAAAGCCCTTCGATTGGATGGCTGCGAATGCCACGAGGCGCGGCGAAGTGAGCGTTACGGGCGTGGAGTAGTTTCGTTCACCGCCACGCGACCACGCCTCCAAGCACGATCGCATGCATCGCCGTCCAGATCACCCAAGTGCAGGTCGCGCATGGTTGAGGAAGCTCGTATGCAACGGGTCTCTACGGTATCCCTCACCAGATTGTCGAACTTGCGGATTCTGAGCGCGCCATGCCCCTTCCCATCGCTACCTCCAAAGATGTCGGCCTCGTCGTTCGCCGCGGGATGCGTTTTTCCGTGAGCTTGGTCTCCGATGGCTGGCTCGTGGGTCCCTGCGTTCGGGATCTCGATGTCCAGATGCGCATGCGCGCAGATTTCTGGAAGTACCGGGGGTCGGATCGCGCGAGGTTTCTCGCGCCATACCGCCGGGCCCTCAAGGCCCTCGCCGCGGACGAGCCTGTCGTTCTCTGGACGTCTCCCTCGTGGGACGACCGGATCGCGCTCTGGGCGCTCTGCTTCCGCCGGCTTCAGCAAAGGCCCACCCAGCCGGATCTCTCGCTCGTTGTGGTGCCCGAGCACAAGGAGCGGAACCCGGACATCAGCTTCGGCATCGGTTATGTCAGCCTGAAGCCCGCGGGGGCTCGTCGCGCGTGGGAGACCGTGCGTCCTCTATCGCTCCGCGAGGTCCGCGAAAAGGCGCTCTTCTGGAGAAAGCTCACGGCTTCCTCGCCGATCCTCTCAGGAAAAACCCTCCGCGAGACGCCATCACGCAAGGAGCTCTTCGAGATGGGCGCCTATCAAGCGGTTTTTTTTCCCCGGCTAGGCGAGTGTGGCCTTTCCCTTTCGACCCTGGACGCGCTCTTGCTGGGCTCGGTCGGCGAGACCCCCGCGACGCCAGCGGAAATCATTACGCGCGAGGGGGAAGAGGGCGAGCTACTCAAGTGGATGGACCGCACCGGAGACGTCATCCTCTTCGAGCGTCTCGTCCAATGGTCGAAGCACGAACCCGCCGCGTTCATCGCCGATCTGCATGGACAGCCCCACATGTGGCGCGCGCGCTACACGCTCACCGCCACCGGCCGCGCCCTCCTGCGCGACGGCCTCTCCTCGATCGACCAGGCCCCGCCGCTCCCGATCTGGGGCGTCACGGCCTACGATCCGCAGGATCCCTGGGTCGTCGTGGAGGAAGCCGGAGGGCGCCCCCATCTCCGGCGGCTCGGGGTTACTTCCGCGCGACCACGCCTCCAAGCACGATCGCATGCATCGCCGCGGAGAGCCGCCCGACCTCGTCGCGCTCTTCCATGAAGATCCACGGCGGCGTGAAGCTCTTGTAGGCCCGGAGGATCACCCGCGCCGTGAGATCCGGATCGGCCACGTCGAGCTCGCCGGACTCCGTCCCTCGACGGAGCAGGTCGGCGAGCAGGGCCCGTTCTTCCTGGTAAAACCGCTCGGACGCGCTCTTCACGGCAGGGCTCCCGCAATGGAAGAGGTCACACGCGTGCGCGCCGCCGTCGGCCTGCGTGAAATACGCTCGCAGCCGCGCGTCGAGCGCGCCCACGAGCCGCTCGCCGAACGACCGCCCGTCCGCCGCGGCGGCCGCGCGCATCGCGTCGAGCACGACCTCGTACCGCGCGCGCGACAGCTCCTCGACGATCGCCTCCTTCGACGTGAATTCGAGGTACACCGTACCCACGCCCACGCCGGCCTCCCGCGCCACGTCCGCCACCGTAGTTTTTTGAGGCCCGTAATGCCGGAGCAATCGATCGGCGGCCTGCAGGATCTGCTCGCGGCGCGCGGTGTCGTTCATGAACCTTCCCTCGAACGGTGAACGAGTTTGCCACAGGTTCACGCGCGAGGGATCCCCCCATCGTCATGGTCCCGCTCGGGCCCGTGCGTCCGGGCTACTCGGTGGGCAAGGCGCGCGGGACCATCGGGCCGGGGCTGGTGCGGGTCGGAGCGCGCAGATCCGCGGGGGCCGCGCCGCCTTTGGCCGCGCCGGTCGGGGTCGTCGCGGCCGGGGCCTGGGCCGCGGGCGGGGTCGTCCCGGTGGGCTTCGGGGCCGCCGAGGACGCGGGATCGGGGGGCAGGTCGGCGGCGGACATGGCGGGCACGGGCAGCGGGCCGAGGTCGACCTTGGGCGGGCTCGCGGGCACGACGTCCATGGGCTTCGGCGCCGTGAGCGGCTCGGCCGAAGCAGCCGGGGAGGGCGAAGGCGTGCTGTCCTCGCAGCCGAGGGCGAAGGGCGCGAGCGCGAGGGCGAGCGCGGCAAGGGCGAGCGACGTCTGCGTCTGCGTCATGCGTTCCGGCTTAACAGAACGGCGGCGCGGCGTCACCGGCGCGCGGTTTGCAGCCCCGGACGGCGGGAGGAGGAGCCATGGTGCGTGGGGCGCTTTGCGGAGGCCTGCTCCTGCTCGGCGGGTGCGTGCTCGTCGTGCGGGAGAACGCGCCACCCGCGTATCTGCCTCTCGTGCGCCAGATCCAGCAGGCCGCGCTGCGGGCGTCCCCGCCGCCCGACATCTACGTCGCCCTCGAGCGCTTCGCCCGGCCCCTCTCGGATTTCAGCATCAACCTGCGTCGCTCCGAGGTCAGCGGGATTCCGCCGGGCGACGCGGACATGGAGCTTTTGCTGCGGCTCTTCGCGCTCACGCTCGAAGAAGTGCCCGAAGGCGAGCAGGTGGGGACGAGCCTCGCGGCGGCGGAAATGCAACAGGCGGCCGTGGCGATGCGGGGCCCGGGCCTGCCGGGCTCGCCGCCTCGGCGCGAGGCGTTCGTGCACGGCCTCTCCGTCGGCGTGGAGACGCTGCTCGCGCTCGCGCACGGCCCGTACGACGGCGCGACGAACGACCTCACGGACCGGACGGCCGAGCTCGAATCGAGCTACGAAGCGGCGATGGCGCGGCCGCAGCCGATGCCTTACGAGGTGGGGCTCGGCGTGCTGCGGCGCTCGCTCCTCGTGCTGAAGGCGATCGAGGAGCACGTGAGCGCGCCGGCGCCCTGAAAGGCCGCTCGTTCAGCGCAGGCCGGTCGCCTCGGCCGGGACCTCGCGGGCGCGCCGCTGCGCCTGGAGCCAGGCGAGCGCGGCCGCGGAATCGTTGAAGAATGCATAAGGGAACGACAACTTTGGCGAGAGCGCTTTCGTCGCGCGCATGACCATTTCGGTGATCACGCGCAGGCCGAAACCAGCGCCCACGAACGCGAGGGCGTCGTACTCCGGCACGATGCGGGCCCCCGTCATCCGCACGCGCTGGGGCACCGTCGTCACGCCCGAGAGGTCCACCAGGGTGAAGAGCTGCCCCTCCCGCTCCTTCACGGCCCGGAGCACGTCGGTGAGAGCGACGACGTCCTCGGTGTTGGTGAAGGTCTTGAACTCCGCGATGGCGATGTCGGGCGCCACGAATCTGACGCAATGGTCACCAAAGTGGAGGACCGTGGGCGGGGGGGCGGGCGACATGGAAAGAGGCTTGTATCGCGCCGGGCCTCGATCCTTCAAGCGGCGTGGTTCGAGGCGGTGGTGCTCGGCTGCGATTGCAGCCAGGCGAGCGCGTCCTCCTTGTGATCGAAGAATGCGAAGGGATAACGCGGCCGCTCGGGCTTCAGGATCCGGATCGCGGCGATGATCATCTCGAGGGCGACGCGTACGCCGAACGGCGCGCCGACGAAGACCACGGCCGTGTTTTTGGAGGCGTCCTTGCGGGCGCGGACGGCTTCCCGGATGTCGCGGGGGACGCTCCTGATGCGGGAAATGTCCATCAGCACCTTGCACGGGCCTCGCTCGGCCCCCGTCCGGTACATGTAGTCGAGGACGCGGCTGAAGTTGTCCACCTCGAGGGGAACCCCGAACTCCAGGACGAGCAGGTCCGGCGGCACGAAGGTCACGATGTGCGGGCCGATGGTGAGGCGTTCCGTCGATTCGTTTGTCATGGCAGACGAGCTCCCGGCGCCGAGGGTTTCGGGACCCTGCACCCATGATGCCAGGGTTTGCGGGCGCGTCCTAGCGCGAGAATCGCCGGAATTTTGACGCAGGATAACCGCGTGTTCAGAGCGTCCCCTTGAACGTGAATCCACCCACGATGTAGGGCACGGTCGCGGCGACCTCCTGCCCCGTTCGATAGGGATTGCGGATCCACCAGCTCACGTTCAAGAAGATGCCGGGCGCATTGAAACGTTTCGGCCCATTGTGCTCGGGGAATTGCCAGCCGAGGAGCGGGCCCGCGAACTCGATCGGCGTGATCTGCTCGGCCCGCGCCTCCTCCCCGACGATCACTTCGGCCGGGAAAAACGTGTGATACACCCCGTGCCGCGCGCCCGCCATGAGGCCAAACGAGGTCACGAAGAGGAGGTCCGTCTCGTTCGAGACCATCCAGCCGTCGTCCATGGCGAGCATGCTGAACGGGAGATCGAAATAAAATCGGTCGCCGGGCGTGATCGTGAAATCGGTGTGGATGAACTGCGTGTCCGACACGAGCAGGAACGGCCCCGCCTTGGCCTGCAGGATCACGTCGGCCGTGAAGATGCCCCCGGTCGTCCGATAGGAGAGCCCCTGCTTTCCGCGCTCGACCTGCTTCACGTCGCCAAAATCCTCGGAGACGCGCTTGAACGATTGCAGCGTGTCGTACGTCCCGAAGAGGGCCATGCCCTCGTAGGCGAACAAGAATTGCAAAAAGGCGAGCGGCTGCACGTCGAGGCGCAGCCCTCCGCGGATGAACGCCGGCGTGATCGTCGTGACCGCGTTGATGCCGACGTACGTGCGCTGGAGGAGGATGTTGTCCTGCGGGCCGAGCAGCGGGCGCTGGTAGCCGACGCGGAAGAAACTCGAGAGCCCGAGCGGATTGTAGCGGACCGCGGTCGTGCTCCGGTAGACGAACCCTTTGTGGACGTACGGTTGTTCGTCCTTGGGGGCTTCCTCTTTCGGTTTCGGCGCCGGATCGTTCGGGGCCGGATCTTTCGGGGGATCACCTGCAAAGGCGGGGGGCGCGAAGAGGAGCGCCCCCGAGAGGATCCACGCCCGCGCGCGGCTGCGCGGGCCGGTCTTCAGCAACATGAGGCCCGACGTTACACGATCGGCGCGCCCGGCACTATGCGGGCCGCACGCCTGCCTCCGCGCCGGTCCCGAGCTCGCCCTTCGCCGGGGTCGCCGCGGCGTCGATGATCGAGCGGAGCGTGGGCATCACCTTCGTTCCGCCGAGCACCTCGGAGAGGATCGTCCCGACGTCTTTGCCCTTGAAGAGGCTCACGAGGTTCATGTTTCCCGCGACCTCGGTCAGGAGCAGCTTGTCGCCGAGCGCGACCATGGCCTCGACGAGCTGCTGCTGCACGGCCTGGCGCTCGGCCACGGTCGCGCTCGATTGCACCTCGATGAGCTTGATTTCGAGCTCGCGCAGCCGCGCCACGTAGGCGAGCTCGACCTCGTGCGTGATCCGCTGCGCCTCGACGCGCGCCTCCGCGTCCTTGCGGAAGCCGTCGAGCATCGACGCCTTTTCCTCGTTCTCCCGCGTGAGCCGGGCTTTTTGCGCGTCGGCCTCGCGCGTGTCCGCGAGGGATTGCCGCTCCTTGTGCACGGCCTCGTCCTCGCGCGCCTTCGCGAGCGCCGCCTCGTGCGCGAGCTTGCGCGAGAGCTCTTCGAGCTTCGCCGCGCGCACCCGCGCCTCGGCGAGGAGCTCTTGCGTTTGCCGTTCGACCTCGGCGCGGAGCTTCGCCGACGCGAGGGCCTCCTGCGCTTTTCGATCGCCGATCGCGAGCGTCACGCTCTCGGTCTGCACCTTCTGCATGAGCGCGGCGACCTCGCGGTCCTCGATCTCCGCGCCGAGCACCTCGACCTCCGAGAGCAGCGTGCCGTTCTCCGTGAAGAGCCGCCCGGGCCGCGCGCCGTCTTTGCGCTCGCCGAGCAGCGTGTCGCGAAACACCGCCGGCAGCTCGGGCCAGAGCGCGGAGAGCGACACCGCGCGGCATTTGCCTCGCACGATGGAGCGGAGGCGATCCACGATGAACTGGATGTAGTTCTCGTGGTTGAACCACTTGTCTTTATGGTCCGCGAGGAACTCGACCGAATACGAGACGCGCACCGAGATCTTGACGAAGTCGGCCGTCTCCACGGTGATCTTGTCGGAGATGCGGTTGCCCACGGTGCGCAAAAAACACGTGCGGAGCGGCTCGTCGTCGCTCTTCGGCGTCCCCGTCGAGAGCGAGAGCGAGGTGAGCGACTCCTCGTAGCCGAGCAGCGTCACGCAAGGCCCCTCCACGACGCGGCGCGAATTCGCGCTCGTCACGAGGACGGCCGTATTGTTCGGCACCAGGATCGAGAGCGCCCACGGCGTGGTGATGGCCCGCTGCGTCTCCTTGTGCGGCTCGTTCGAGGCGATCCACAAGTTCCAGTCGTCCGCCGGCACCGTGCGCGTGACCTGCACCTCTTTGCGCGGATCCACGAGGTAGGATTGTTTGCCGCGCACGAGGCGCACCTCGCCAGTCGCGAGGTCCCGCACGTAAATGCCGCTCTTCTGGTCGATGCCGATCGCCTCGATGAAGACGCGGCTCTGGTCGTTGCCGACGACGGCCTGGCCGGTCTCGGGCGAGAGGCACTCGATTTCGTTGAAGGGGACGAAGAACGTCGAGACGCCCGTGAGGAGGAGCTCGTCGCCGGGGAAATACTCGTCCTTCGTGAGCTCGAAGCCGCGCGGCAATTTCGCGGCGAGGTCCGCCCGCTTGATCGGCGCGATGACACGGAGCCAGAGCGCGCGTTGCGGCAAAAGCTCGTAGGCGTCGTACACGCGGTTGCGCGAGCCGAGGGTCATGAACGTGTCGTACGGCCCGGGGAAGACACGCGCGGGGCCGACCTTGATCTCGCGCTTGCCGTCGGCGTCCACGATCACGCAATACTCTTTTTCGCCGAGCACGACCGCGCGGCGAATGAGCCGGGCCTGCCGCGCCTCGGCTTCGAGCGCGCGCCGGACCGCGGAAGAGGCGAGGAGATCCTGCACCGCCGCGGCGCCGATCTTGGCCTCGGCCGCGATCGCCGCCGCGGGCGCGGGCGCGGCCTGCGGCGGGGGCGGGGAGGGCGCTGCCTTGCGTCCTCGCATGCGCGCCGATTGATCGATGAACTGGTTCGGCACCTTGCTGCGCGCCTGGCCCCGGAGCGCGGCTCCCTCGTCGTCGGCCGCGTATTCCTCCAGCGCGGCCGTCTCTTCGCCGCTCTGCGCGAGGACCTGCCGCGCGATCGCCGCGCTGATGGCCGCGCCGCTGTCGTCGATCGAGGTATCCGGCACGATGTCCACGCCCGTCGGCGGGATGTAAAACTGCGTATCGAGGCCCCGAATCACGATGAGCTGCCCGCGCTTGAGCGGCACGGGGGAAAGGGCGTCGACGGTGGTCGTCGGCTGCTCGTCGAGGTTCTCCGCCGTGGCCCGCGTGATCGCCGCCGATCGCGCCGTCACCTCGTAGTAAGGCGCGTTGTTGTCGACCTCGCCGTACACCTTGACGACGAGGTACTGATTCGAGGCGAGCTCGTGGGCGTCGCGCACGTCGGCGCGCTGGCCGGGGCGCAGGTAGAAAGAGCACGGGCCCGGGATCATCGAGCGCGTGCCATTGCGGAGCGGGCGCGACTCGTTCCGGCCATTCTTGAAGCGGCCGTTCGGGCCACTGTCGCTCTCCAGGAGCGGGTTGAAGAGGACCGCGTACTGGTTGTCCCCGAGCTCCACCATGCTCTGGGGTTTGCCCGTGGTGTCCTCGCGGAAACCGCCCATTCCGTCGTCGATGACGACCCGATCGGCCGCGGTCGGCGAGACCATCGTGGGCCCGACGTGCAAGGTGACCTCGCCCTTGTCGTCGTCCTGAACCCACAAGAATTGCCGCTCGGTGACGGGTATCTTTCGGCTCGTCCGTTCCATGACCCCTCGCTCTTCCTCCGAAGGCTTGCGTTTGCGCCTCAGGGGAACACGGATCGTGCCAGCCGAAAAGAGCGCGATTACCGGCGCGTGACGCGCAGCCTGCGCCGTTCCGGAGCACCGGCGCTCTTTTCTGGAACGATCGGGCGCGTGACGCGGCGGCTCGACGGCAACGGCCGCTCCCCCAGGCTCTCGGCGCGCTTTTTCTTGGCGATGAGCGCCGCGAGCTCGTCGCGCGTGACACCGAGCCGCGCGGCCGTCTTGTGGGCGAGCGAAGTCTTGGCGACCCCCGGCCGGAACCCATACGTGGGGCGCTCGTTTTCGTCGAGATCGACTTGCAAAAATTCGAGGTGCGGGACAGGCGGCTCGTCTTCGAGGTGCGTGGCCAGCGTGAGGAGGTGCGTGGTCAGGAAGACCGGCGATTTCAGCTCCGGGAGGAGCGAGATCACGAGCTGCGCGATCTCCTCGCCCTCGGAGGGGTTCGTCCCGGAGCAAAGCTCGTCGAGCAGCACGAGCGAGCCGAACCCGAGCTCCTCGAAGAGCCGGCGGATCCGCAGAAGCTCCATGCCGAGCTGCCCCTCGGGTTGATCGCTGCGCGCCTCCTCGATGAGCGAGACGAACATGCCAGCGAGCTGCGGCAAGACCGCGCGCTCGGCCGTGACGAAGAGCCCCGCCTGGCCGAGGAGCTGCGCGAGCCCGATCGACTGGAGCAGGCGCGTCTTGCCGCCCGAGTTCGGCCCCGTGACGATGACGACGGCGTCGCCGTGCGTGGTCCTGAGGTTCGACGGGACGGGCTTGAATTTGCCGGCGAGGAGCAGCGGGTTGTAGAGGCGATCGAGGGTGAGCCCGGCCTCGCCGGGGGGCACGAGCTCGGCGAGGCAAACGGGCAAACCCTTGTCCCGCGCGAGATCCGCGAGCCCGAGGCCGGCGAGGTAAAACTCCATGTCGCCGAGGAGCTGGAAGAAGAGCGTGATGGGGCGCTCCATGCCGCTGAAGACGTCGTCGAGGAGGCGCTCGGTGACCTCGCCCGGCGTGACCCGATACCCGCGCAAGAAGAGGCGGAGGCGCGAGAAGAAGCGGGCGATGGCGGAGGTGTGGAGGGGGTTGTCCTGGTTCTCGCGGATGCGGACGATCTGGAAGGTGCGCAAGGTGCCGTCGACGCCGACGCGGACGCGAAGGTCGACGGTGCCGAGGTGGCGCTCGTGATCGAGGAGGGCTTCGAGTTGCTGGTACGCCTCGCTCTCCTTCACGGCGAGGCCAAACGCGCGGATGCGGGCGACGCCGGAGGTGGCGCCGGCAAAGGCGCCCGCGAGGTCGTCGACGACCTCTTGCACGGACCGGAGGATTTCGAGGCGCCGATGGGTGTCGCCGCCGCGGCGCGACCCGCCCTCGGCGCAGAACGCCGCCCGAAGCGCGACGAGGCGCTGGTAGACGCGCTCGAAGTCGCCGCGAAGCTCGGGGCTCCCCGCGAGCTCGGCGAGGATGCGCTGGCGGAACGCGACGATGCGGAGGTCGGTCGGCGGCTCGGAGATGGCGCGGAGGAGGTAGGGCAAGCAAGGCGCGACGGTCCGGCCGCCGATGCGGATGCGCAGCGCGCGGGTGACGAGGTCTTCAAGGAAGATGTCCCGCTCGAAGTCCTTGCGATCCCACGTCGAGGACGGGAGCGCGGCGGCCGCGAGGACACGCTCGAAGGCGTCGAGGGAGGTGCCGAGCGCGAAGGCGAAGGCGAGGGTCTGGTGGAGCTCGTCGAGGTCGACGCGGACTTCCGCCTCTTCACAGAGGAGGTCGGGGACAGGAACGGCGTCCGCAGCAAGAGGGGCCTTCGAGGTCATCGCGAGGGAGACGGATGGTACCTCGGAGACGCTTCCGCGATCGACGTTGTCACGAAACGCGTCCGTCGCCCGATGATCCACCCGAAGCGCCATGACCGACATGCTCTCCACCTCCGCTCGGATCCTTGGAACCTTCGGGTTGGTTTTGTTCCCGGCTTGTTTTGTTCCGGCGGGGGGCTCCGGTCGGCCCGCCCAGAGCGAGGTTCACGAGGCGAACAACGCGGGGCTGACCGAAGCCCCGCGCATCTCCCGCGCGCTCGCCTTTCCTTCGCTGCGCTCCGTTCCGGCTCCCACCTCCACCGAGGCCGTTGTCTCCCGGGGCCCGGTGATACCCGGTCCTGACGAACCTGTAGCCATGCCCACTTGGCCCGAGGGGGCGAGGTCGAGCAAGTTGCCGAGCGGGATGTTCAACCCGATGCCGGAAGGGGTGATCGCCGGGTACCGGGCCGATACCGGGCTCGACGTGATGGGGATCAAGAAGCCGGTGTACGCGATTGCGTCCGGGTACGTCGATTACGCCGAGGCGGGGCACACGCTCTGGACCGGGCCGCGTGATACGCCTTATTGCGTGCGGATCGAGCTCGATTCGCCGATCCCGTACGGGAACCGCAAGATCACGCACATCTATTACGCGCACCTTTCCGAGCTCGCGCACGTGCAGCCCGAGGGCAAGACGCCGAGGACGCGGATCGAGGGGGGCGACCGGATCGGGACGTCCGGCGTGGCGAATGGGAGCTGGCACTTGCACCTCGGCCTCCTGCTGGACGGCGAGGTGGAGCAGTATTGGGGGACGTTCCTGCTCGAAGACGAGATCCGGAAGGTGATGGGCGATTACCGAAAAGGCGCGCGGCTGCCGAAGGAGTGAGTCGTCAGTAATAGAATCCGACGATCCCTTCGCCCTTCCGCGACGCTTCGCCGATCCAGCTCTGCACGGCCAGGATCGCATCGTGCACGTCGTCCGTCTCCGCGCTGATCTGGACCTCCCCGAACCGCTTGTGCCCCGCCACGACCTGCTCCGGGCTCCAGTAGCCGTGCACAGGGAAATCGTCGGGGGGCGGGAACGTGCAGAGCGCCTTGCCGATGTACAGGTCGCGAAAGGGAAGCGCCTCGTCGAGGCCCGATTTCTTCCAGTCTTGCTCGACGGCCTCCATGAACGACCACCGGATCGAGGAAAAGGCATTGTTGTTCAGGTACCGGCCGAAGTGCTCGACGATCCGCTCGTACGCATACGCATACATGAACCCGTGCCCCTTCTCGGGGACCGTGCCCATGATCAACGCCTTCACCGCGTCGAACGGCGTCGGCGCGCCGTTCGCGATCTCGGTTTCGAACCAGTTCGCCTGCTGGGCGAGGTGCGCCTTGAACCGGCCGCAAATCTGCCGGCGCAGCTTGTCGTCGCCGCTGCCGAAGACGGGCTTCAGTTTGTCGAACTTGACCGCATACGCCATGACGCCGTAGCTCATTGTTTTTCTCCTACCGTATGCGGCCACGTGCCGCGATTGGCCAGACCTCGACGAGTCGATCGTCCTCGACCACGTGGTAATGGTCATGCAGGTTGATCGTCGTGTCGCAATGGCTCGGCACGAGCAGGACCGTGTCGCCGACCCGCAAGCCGCTCCCCTCGCCGTCGAACTCGATCCGACCGTGTTCGTCCCCGGCGAACGTATACCGCGCCCCCTCGATGCCCCGCACGCGTGGCGGGCCGCTGTCGTTCGAGAGCGCCTTCATGCCCGCGTCCACGATCACGTCCGTCGTGCGCGTTCGGCTCACGACCGTGGTCAGGACGAACAACGCTTGCTCGAATCCCACGCCTTGCACCGTGCCGTAATGGTCGTCCATCACCACGTACGAGCCCGGCTGGATCTCCGTGATGCCTGTGGCTTCGAGGGCAAACGTCGAGGTGCCCGTGCCGCCTGTGGAGACGATGTCGAGGGGCAAACCCGCGCCGCGGACGAGGTCGGCCGTGTCGGTGAGCTTCTTCATCGAGGCGCGCCAGTGCGTTTCGCGCTCGTCGCGGCTCTGCACGTGCTGCAAATGCCCCTCGTACCCCTGGAGCCCGACGAGCACGAGGCCCTGCATCGTCGCCACCTGCCGCCCGAGCGCGAGCGCCGGTTCGCCCGGCAAAACCCCCGTGCGTCGTTGTCCGACGTCGACGTCGACGAGCGCCGGGATCTTGAGCCCGATCCGCGCCGCCGCGTCCGAGATCGCCCGCGCCGCGCCCGCGTCGTCCACGACCGTGAGGACGATGCCGTGCCGCGAGAGCGCGAGCAGGCGTTCGATCTTCGTGCGCCCGACGATCGGGGTCGATACGAGCACCTCGGGGATCCCCGCGTGGATCATCACCTCGGCCTCGCCGAGCTTCGCTGCCGTCACGCCGATCGCGCCCGCCGCCATCTGCTTGTGCGCGAGGAGCGGGCACTTGTGCGTCTTCACGTGGGGGCGCAGGCGCACCGCGCCCTGGATGAGCCGATCGGCCATCGCGCGGATGTTCCGCTCGGCTGCCGCGATGTCCAGGATGAGCGCGGGCGTGTCGATCTCGCCGAGCGCTTGGCCCCTCGTCCATTCGAGCATGGCTGGTTCGTTCTCCTCCGTGCCGCGCTTGGCTCCGCGTTACGCTCCCATGTGCGCCGCGAGATCGAGGGTTCGCCGATGCTCGGGGACGAGCTCGACGAAGCTCCGCCGATGTGCAGGCCGCGTGAGCGAAGCCGCGCGCTCTTCGATGCGCCGCTTCGCGATGGAGAGCGCCCGCCGCGCGCCCTCGGTGTCCCCTGTTGCCGCGAGCGCCTCGGCGAACGCGAGTCGCACGATCCCTTCGCCCTCCTCGGCCGCGCCGCCGCGCGCCGCGAGCGCGCTGATCCCTTTCTCCGCCATGTGCAGGGCCTCGCGCGTGCGCCCGCGCATGAGCTCGACCATCGCGAGCACGCCCTGCGCATACGCGTGGAGGGGCATGCCCGCGAGCGCGTCCACGGCCGCGCGCGCCTCGGCGTCCGCGATGTCGAGCTTGCGGGCGTAGAGCGCGGCGATCGCGAGGTAGATCCGCGCGCCGGCTTCGAGCCTGCGGTTGCGCTGGAGGATGGCCTCGCGGATGCTGCGGGAGAGGAGCGTCTGGGCCTCGTCGAGCCGGCCCGTGTGCGCCAGGGAAAACCCGAGGTTTTGCTGAGCCGCGCCTACGATCTGCGAGAGTCCTTGTGCCTCGCTTGTTTCGAGCGCGGCGCGCGCGGCGAACTCGGCTTCGACGTAGGCGCCGATCGCGTTGAGCAGCGCGGCCTGGTTGCTTCGATGGAGCGCGACGCTACGCAGGTCGCCGATCTCCGTGAAGGCCTGGATGACCTGCTCCACCGCGCCGACCGCGGCCGCCGCGTCCCCCATCGTGTGCGCCCGCAGCGTGTCGGCCTCGCGCAGGCGCGCGCGCGACGACGGCTCCCGAAGCGCCTCCTCGTGCCCCGCAGCGAGCTCGTGCAGCGCCTCGGCGAGCTCGTGCCGCCCGAGCACGTAAAGCGCCGCGGCGACGCGCGCACACGCGGCGATCTGCGTCGGCCGCGGCGAGGTTCGCGGCGCGGAGACGACCTCGGCGAGCGCCGCCGCCACGGGATCGAGCGTGCCTGGATCACCGAGCTTCGTCGCGCACGAGGTAACCTCGCTCGCGGCTGCGCACCAGGCGTCGGTGCCGCGCGGCAGGACGGTGAGCGCCTGCTCGGCTTTGCGCATGGCCTCGGCGTTCTCGCCGCGCCACCGGTGCGCCTCGGCCTGGATCACGAGCAGGCGGCCGAGATCCTCGCCGAGCGCGCCGCAATGGATGCCGCGCTCGGCGCACGAGAGGGCCTTGCCGAGATCACCGCCGAGGAGCGCTTGCTCGGCCGCACGGGAGAAATGCGTGATCGCCTGGTCGAGCTGGCCTGCGCGGAAGAGGTGCTCGGCGAGGCGCATCGGATCGGGCTCTCCGGCGGCCATGAGGCGGCGCGCCGCGAGCTTGTGGCCGAGCACGCGGTCCTCGTCGGTGAGCATCGCGTAGGCCGCCTCGTGCACGTAGGCGTGCCGGAACGAGTACATCTCCACGATGTTCTCGTGCCGCGTCAGGCTCACCTCGCGCAGCTCCAAGAGCTCGCGCGTGCAAAGCTCGCCGAGCAGCGCTGCGACGTCGCGCGTCTCCTCGCCGAGCAGCGCCGCCACGTCGGCCTCGGTGAACACGTCGCCGTAGACGCTCGCCGCGCGGAGCGCCCGCCGTGCGCGGGGATCGAGCTCTTCGAGCGTGCCTTGCACCATCGCGATCACGCTCTCCGGCAGCGCTCGATCGCGGCCCCGCGCCGCCGCGCGCACGAGCTCTTCCAGGAAAAACGCGTTCCCGCCCGCGCGCTCCACGATCTGCGTGACCACCGTGCTCTTCGCCCGCGGCCCGAGCACCGCGCGGGCGAGCCTCTGGCTGTCGCCGTCCGCGAGCGGCGCGAGCGAGATCGTGAGCGGCGCGCGCGCGCCCCAGAGATCCGGGAACGTCCGCGAAAGCTCCGGTCGGCCGAGCGCAAGCACCACGAGCGGCAAGCGCTGCGCGAGCGCCGCGTCGACGAGGTTCAAGCTCGGAAGATCACCGAAATGCAGGTCTTCGAGCACGAGCAAGAGCGTGCCGGCGCGGCCCTCGGCGACCACGAGCTCCTCGAACGATCGGCGGATGCGGTCGCCCATCAACGTCGCGTTGCTCCGGGCGGCGACGAGCCCCGGGCGGCCCTCGCCCTCGAAGGGCAAACCCGAGGCTTCCCCGAGAAACTCCGCCACGGACGCGGCGCGGATCGGATCGAGGTGCCGGCCGACGCGCGCCCGCAGCTTGCGCCGCGCGACCTCCAGCGGCTCGCCCGCCATCACGTTCGCCGCCCGCCGGAGCGCCCGCGCGAGCAGGCCGAAGGACGAACCCGCCGCCATCGGATCGCCCTGGCCGATCCAGATCTCCACCGGCCGGCCTCGCTCGCCGAGCCAGCGCAGAAGCTCGTGCCGCAGGCGCGACTTGCCGATGCCGGCCTCGCCCGTGACGATCACCACACGCGGCGCCCGCTCGCGCTCGGCCTCCTCGAAGATGCGCTGGATCGCGCCGAGCTCGACGTCTCGACCCACACACGGCGTGGGCCGGCCGAGCAGCGTCCGCGCGGGCTCGCCGACGTCACGCTCGCCGAGCAGGAAGAGGCCTTGCTCGTCGCCGCTCACGTCGAAGCGCGCGCCGAGCAGGCCCGCGGTCACGTCGTCGACCGCGATCGCGTCGCGCGGCGCGCGCGAGAGCATGGGAAGGAAGGGCTCGATCGTCGCCGAGGCCGGCGCCTCGCCCGCGCTCTCGGCCGCGACGATCGCCGCGTGTTCGCCGTCCACATGATCCCCGAACGCGAGCGCGCATTTCGCGGCCCGCGACGCCTCGTCCGTCGCGGCCCCCGAGCCGTGGAACGTCACGAGCAGGTGCCCGTCGAGCAGCTCGTCGACCGCCCCGCCGAACCCTGCGGCGACCTGTTCGAGCGCGGTTTTTCCTTCGGAACCCGCGCCCGGCCCTTCCGGCAGCCGCACGATGAGCACGCAGCGGACACGCCGCTCGTGCGCCCCGAGCGCGCCGCCCGGCAGCGAGACGGCCTCGACCGTGGTCTCGTCGAGGTCCGCTTCGAGCGCCCGCTCGATCTCCAGCGCGAGCGCGCCTGCGTTCGCCGGCCGCTCGTCAGGCGCGCGCGCGAGCATCCGCGCGAGGAGCGCTTCGAGCCATGGCGGCGCGTCGGGCCGGAGCGTGCGCAGCCTCGGCGCGTCCTCGACGACCACGCGCACGAGGTACGCGAGCGCGTCGCCGCCCTCGAAGAGCCGTTTGCCCGTGAGCGCGTGCAGCATCAGGCAGCCGAGGGCGAACACGTCCGCGCGCGCGTCGAGGTTCTGCGCCCCGCGCGCCTGCTCCGGCGCCATGTACCCCATCGACCCGAGCAAGACGCCCTTCTGCGTGAGCTCCTTCGTGGCGCCGCCGAGGCGCGCGATCCCGAAATCGATGATCTTCGGCCGCTCCAGATCGCCGTCGAGCAGGATCACGTTCCCGGGCTTCAGGTCCCGGTGCACGATCCCTCGCGTGTGCGCGATCGCGAGCGCCTCCGCGAGGTGACGGAGCAGCCGCACGGCGCCGTCGATCGGCAAGGTTTGTCGCTGGATGCGCCGGTCGAGGCTCTGGCCCGAGGCCCACTCCATCGCGATATAGGGGAAGCTCCCGTCGCGGCCGTGCGCGACGTACTGCACGATGCCCGGATGCACGAGCGCGGCCATGATCTCCGCCTCGCGCTCGAAGCGCTCGATGTTCGCCGCTTCTTCTTCGAGGAGGACCTTGAGCGCGACGACCTCGCCCGTCGTGTGGTCTGTCGCGCGGAACACGCGGGCCATGCCGCCTTGGCCGACGACCCCTTCGACGACGAACCGTCCGTCGACCACCTGGCCCGGGAGCATGGGGCGCCAAGTATCCGCGCAAAGTTCGGCGCGGTCCATCCCCACGAAAGGGCGGTTCTCGTGACGCGCGTCGAATTCCTGCTGGGTTCGTGGGAGGCGCCCCCCGGCGCGCGCATCACGCGGGCCGGGAGGGCGGGGAGGGGAGGTGCGTCCTGTAAAACTACGGCGCGGCCGGCGGCGAGACGTGGACGCCGCAACGGTAGAACGTGCTCGAGACCTCGGCATCTTGCGAGGCCGCCTCGATCTTGAGCTTCAGGCTGGTGACGCCGCTCGGCACGGCCACGTCCTGGAGGAAGAGGTCCTTCGCCTCGGTCTCCGTGGCGACGCCGCCGGCGATCGCCATGTTGTTCGCGCCGAGCACCGAGACCTTGAGGCCGCGCAGGCCCGAGCCCGAGCGCTGGCCGCCGCAGGCGACGCTGATCGTGGCGGAGCCGGCGGGCACCTCGACCGAGTAGTAATCGATGTCCGTCGGAGCCGTGTCGATGTCGCCGTCGACGAAGAAGCTCGTCGTCGTGCCGTTCGGCGTGGCCTTCAGGGCCTCGGGCATGTCGACGGAGTCGTTCGTCGCCGCTTCGAGCGGGTTCGAGCCCGAGCCGCCGTGGTTCACGAAGTAGAAATCGTTCTCCCCGGCCGTCGAGCCAGCCTTGCGCGTCATGAAGAACAGGTAATCGGTCCCGAGCTCGCAGGGCACGGCGATCTGCGCGGGCGTCTGGCCCGTCGTCACGTCGACCTGCGCGATCTTCTTCGTGGGATCCGCGGCCGTCGTCACGTACGCAATCACGCCCGACGTGGCCGTCGAGCCGCTGCCCACGTCGCCGCCCGGATAGAAGTCGAAGTTGCAGACGGAGCGATCGCCCATCACCGTCACGGCGTCCGCCGGGACGTTGAACTTCCAGATGTCGACGTCCGTCGCGCTGTTGTAGCCGCCCCACTGGAGCGAGAGGTAATAGTTGCCGCTCTGCGGATTCTTCGAATACTCGACGGCTATCGCCTGTTCGGCCGCGTCGTTCGGCTCCACCTCGGCCGCGATGCTATCGAGGCTCGCGTCGAGGATGCCCGCGCCGACCGCATAGTCGTACGTGGTGATGTCGGCCGAAGGCGCGCAGCCCGGCGCCCCGCCCACCCACACGTTGCACTCGGTGACCCGCATGCAGTACTCGTCGTCGTCCGACGCCGGGAGGATCGTGTAGAGCGAGCTGTCGTTGCTCGAACGCGGGAACGGATCGTCGTTCTCCGCGATCTGCACCCATTGCGCGCCCTGCTTCTTGTAAAGCGTGAGGACGAGATCCGGGTACGTGTTGTCGAATTCGTCCTGCGAGGGCTTTGCGTCCGTCGAGAGAAGAATGGCTTGGCCCTTCGCGCCCTTGAACTTGTAGAAATCCGCGTCCGTATCGATCGGATCGAGCGTATCCTGCAAACCAGGATCGTCGAGGAAAAGCTCCGCCGCGGTATCGCAACTCACGTTCGAATCGGCCGTCGAGCCGCCGGAGCCCGATTGCGCGACGCTCGACGAACTCGAACTCGAGCTCGAACTCGAAGCGCCGCCGCTGCCGCCCGTGCCGCCGCTGCCGGTGGTGTTCGACCCGCCATCCCCGCAACCGGCGCCGGCCGCGAGGACGGAAAGCCCGGAAGAAATGACGAGCCCAAGCAAAACGTTCCTGCGCATGAGACCTCCACGAGCGGTCCACGGTGCGAGGGCTTGTCGCCGCGCCGCGCGCCGAGGACCGAAGAAGAATACATTCTTACAGCCCTCGGCCGGACGCATCAAGGACGAAAAACCGCTTTCCCTGTGTGCGGTTCCGCTCGGAGTTCGATTTTCTCGCAGTGGGCGGCGACTGCTACTTTTTTAACGCTCGACGGGCATTCCCATCGCCCGGCGCACCTCGTCGAACGCGGCCGTGAAGCGTCCATCCTTGCCGCGTAACACGAGAGGCGGCTCGATTTCCGGGGCGCGAGCCGCGGCAGGGCGGCGCATCACATAGACGGAAAACAGCGGGTCCTTGCCCTCGCGCGGGATGACGTCGCGGTACCGCTCGAGCACGAGCCCGGCGCCCACGGCCGCGGCCTCGACGCGCGGGCGCTGGCGCGAGGCGGCGCAGCCCACGAACGGCGCGTCCTCGGCGAGCAGGCGCGCTGCGGCGAGGGCGTAGTCCTCCACGCCGCCACGCCATTCGAAGCGGCACGGGCCGCATTGCACCTTGCTCGACTCGATCCCCGTTCCCTTCGGCAGATACGGCGGCGTGCCCGTCACGAGCTCCGCGCCTTCGAGGCCCTCGGTCGTCAACGGATCGCGCAGATCGCCGAAACGCACAGCGCACCGATCGTCGACGCCGTTCCAGGCGAGCGAGCGGCGCGCGAGGCCGGCGCTCACGTCCTGCGCCTCGACGCCGGTCACGCGCGCCTCCTGGAAGGCCCACGTGACGAACAGGAGCACGGTGCCGATGCCGCAGCCGAGGTCGACGGCGCGGCGCGGGGGCGCGTGGCGGAGCTGCTCGATTGCGTACCAGGCCGTGACGAGGTCGTCGGCCGACCAGCGGTGGCCATCGACGCGCTGGAGAATGCGGAAATCACCGGCCAGGTAGCAGAGGTCCTCGCCGGGGCCGGGCCAGACGTCCTCGCGATCGGGCGTCCGCGGCTGCGGGCCCGGGGCGACCCAGCCGGCGGGGCGGCGCGCGGGGCGCACGATCCCCGCGCCCTTGGTGGCGGCGAGCTGGTCAGGTGCGGATGCGGGCAGCATGGGGGCCGTTGTCTACCACGAGGGCGTGGGGCTGCGCCATTCCAACGTCGCAAAAATGATCGACCGGAGACGGAGAACGCACCGCGGTCAAGTGTTTCGCCGACAATTCGTCAACTCGCAGAGCAACGGCCCCGAGTATGCCCAATTCGATCTACGATCGGATCCCATTGCATGAGGACGAACCACCAGGACATCACGGGCGTCGAGCCGTCGTTTTCGTCGGCGACTCCACCACGGTCGGCACGCCGCCGCCCCCCTCCGCCGATGAAATTTTGCTGCTCGAAGATTTCTGCGGACACGGCTTCGAGAACGACAACCCCGCCGCGCCGTGCTATCGCAGCCCGAACCCCCCCGCACATCACGAACATGTTCATGGCCGTCGTGAACGAGTGAGCAAAAAGGAAATCCCCGCCATGGCCGAGCTTATCTCCCTCGCCGAAGACCTGTGGGCCGCGGAGCACCCGCTGCGGTTGCCCGGCGGCTTTCGCTTGAACACGCGGATGACCGTGGCGCGCCTGCCGGACGAAGCCCTATGGGTACATTCGCCCATTCCGATGGATGATGCGCTCGCCGCCGCGCTCACGAAGCTCGGAAAGGTCTCTTTCCTCGTCGCGCCGAACCTCTATCACAACCTGTTCGTCGGCCCAGCGTCGGCGCGTTTCCCCGACGCGCGTGTCTTCGCGCCGCCGGGGTTTCAGAAGAAGTACCCCAAGGTCCGCGTTGATGAAACGCTCTCGGCGACGCCGATCGACGCGTGGGCCGGCGTGATCGATCACCGCCTCGTCGAGGGCGCGCCGTCGATCGCGGAGGTCGTGTTCCTTCACAAGCCGAGCCGGACGCTCGTCGTCTCCGATCTCCTGTTCAACGTCGAAAAGCCCGAAAACTTCTTCACCAAGCTCGTGCTCACGGTGGCGGGCACGCGCGGCAAGCTCGGGCGGAGCCGCGAATGGCACGTCCTCGCCAAGGATCGCGCGGCGTGGAACGCGTCGGTGCGCGAGGTGCTCGCGTTCGATTTCGATCGGCTGATCATGGCGCACGGCGAGGTCATCGCGGAGGGCGCGAAGGAGCGCGTGCACGCGATCGGCATGTATCTCTGAGCGTCAGCGCGTCTCGCCGATCGTGCCGACCTGGAACGGCCGTTTGCCCTTGGGCCAGCGGAGCTTCAGGAACTTCTCGCCGCCTTCGAACGTGATCTTCGCGCGGAGATCCGTGCCCTCGACGTAAGGCACGAGGAGCTTGCCCACGCCCCCCTCTGCGCTCGCTTTCGTCTGTGTTTGCCTGCGCCCTTTCTCGATGTCGAGGGCGGTGAGCTTCACCTTGTCCTCGCAGCGCATCCAGAACCAGCTCTCGACGATCTTCGTCTTGCACCCGACCGCGCCCGAGCCCGTCACGAGCACCTCTTTCTCGGCGGCGAACGCCTCGTCCGCGGGCGCCGCGGCGAGGCCCTCGACGTCGGGCAGGATCTTCGCGTCTTCCTCGGCTTGCGCCTTTGCATCAGCCTCGGCCTTTGCGGCGGCCTCGGCCTTCGCGGAGGCGGCCATTTCCTCGCAGCGCGAGGTGTCGCGCTCCTTGAACGCGGGCCACCTGCCGCCATTGAAGATCCGATCTTCGAGGCCACTCGCGTTTTCGGGCAGTTCGAAGGAGAACGACTCGTCCTTGCTCCACTCGGGATGCTCGTACGGCCGGTAGTTGAAGGCGGGCTTGGCCTTCGTCCCCGGGCGGAGCGAGATGACCACGGCGTCGGCCCAGCCGTAATTCGCCGCGAAGATCTCTTCTTGGGTCGCCATGCTGCCGCCGCCGGGGCTGGCGCCGTTGTAGCCGCCGAGGTTCTTGTTGTATTCGCGCTGGCCGCTCGTCGGGCAGCCGATCAGCACCCACTCGCGGACCTCGAGCATTTTGCACGCCTGGATGAACTCGCCGTCCTCGTAGCCCTCCCAGCCGAGCCTCGCCACCGGGGCCTGGCACCATTCAAGGGGCGTGGGGCGCGACGAGCGGACGATATTTTTGGGCCTTTCAGTCTCGGCCGCCGCGGTCGTCTCCGGCGCGGGCGCGGCCTCGCCCGGCGTGGGCGCGGCCTCGCTCGGCGCAGGCGCGGCGGCGGGCGCGGCGCTCGTAGCGGCGGGCGCCGGAGGCGCAGGATCTTTGCTGCAAGCTGCGAGGAGCACGAGGGCCGCGGGCCCGAGGAGGCGAGGGGAGAAGGTCGCGCGTCGCATGGTGGTGGGCATTGTTGCAGAGAGCGGGCACACATGTCGAGGTACGCGATGGGTGGTTTTCGGAGGTCGCGATTCCGCGTAATCTTCCCGCTCGAATGAAAATGCACGAAGCCCGAAACGACGAGGCCGCGTGGCATCCGGCGCGCGCGCTCGCGCATCCCGCGTGGTGGACGGCGCTCGCCGTGCTCGCGTGCAATGATCACGTTTTCAAGGGCAGCGGCCTCGTTCCCGGGCTCGTGACGGGCAAGCTGAGCGACGCGGCGGGCCTGTTCCTCGCGCCCGCGCTGCTCGCGATGCTCGTCCGCGCGCGAGGGCGGCGCGCCGTGATCGGCTGCCACGTGGCCGCGGCAGTGGTGTTCTCGGCGCTCGAGCTTTCGGAGGGACTCGCCGCGGCGTGGGACGCGGCGCTCGTGGCGCTCGGTTTGCCTTTCCAAACCTGGGCGGATCCGACGGATCTGCTGGCGCTTCCTTTCGTGGCGCTCGGCTACCGGGTGCTCACGCCTTCGATGCGGGAGGTTCGATCTGACAAACCGCGGCGCGCGCTGCGGCCGATCGAGATCGCTGCGGCGGCCGTGGGCCTCGTGTTCTGTATGGCGACGTCGGTGGCGCGGCTGCATCAAGTGCGCGTGACCGGGCCACGCGCGAAGGTCCTCGCGGACGTGTTCCTCCACGTGCCTTCCGACGAGCCGGAGATGCACGTGCTCCTCCGGGAGCCGATCGCGCGGCTCGATTGTGATGCCGTGCTCGCGGATCCGAGCCGGCTCCGGCCCGAGATGTTCGGGGGCAAGGTCGCCGGTTCGGGGGTCGTGTTCGCGGGCGAAAGCCAGGCGATCGCTCCGTCGGAGCGCTGGGGCGTGGAGCCTGAGCAGAGCTGCAACGCGGCGCTGATCTGGGCGGAGAAGAGCGCGATCTTCTCGTCGGCCACGCTGCCGTGGACCTACGTCGTGTGGGACACGCGGAAGATTCCGATGCGCCCGATCCACGAGCGCCCCGAGAAGGGGGAGGCGCTGCCGGATGGGGCGCTCGTGCTTCGCGAGGGAAAACAAGGGCTCGAGCTCCGTCCGCAGGGGCCGGTGTGGATCCGGCGCGCGGAGGGAGTTCGTTGAAGGTCAAACGGATCCGTACATCGCGGCAAACGCAGCGGCTTCGCCCCGCAAGAGGACGTCGATGCGCGAGCTCGTGTTCGCGTAGGTGTGCAGCTTGCCATTGCGCACGTCGAGCACAGCGGGCACGTATTCGGGGTGGCCCTCGCAGAGGCCGCGCGAGAGAAGCGCGAGGATCACGGCGGTGCGGCGCGGCGTGAGCGGCTCGCTGCGGAAATAAAGCTTGATCAGGTGCGGTTTGCCCGAGAGGACGAGCCCGAGCTCGGGGTTCACGTCGATCTCGAGCGCGCCGAGCGAGAGGCCCGCACGCGGGGGCTCGAAGAAATTCATCGGGCCTTCGGCGAGGAACGAGCGATATCCCGCGATGACGAGCGGATAATGCTTCTGCCGCTTCTCGTCGTCCTGCGCGCGCGCGACCTCGGCCAGCGTGGAGGCCGGCAGGCCCAACTTGTGCATCTCGACGATGGCCTCCCGGATCGGACGATAAAAGTCCGTGCTGAGCTCGTCCTTGCGCTCTTTGTACTCGCGCACGCCGGTGAGCTTGGGCGTCCCGGACTTCAGCACGAAATCGACGAAGTACGTCAGCGAGACCTTGTCCATCGGTTCCTCCTCGGTCGCGGAGGCGCGCCGGCCATTCACCGTCGCGCGCCGTCCGTGTCGTTTCCAGATGATAACACGGAACCTCCGTCCGTCACGGTTTTTCATCTTATGACGTGATGAACAATGTCCGACCGATCGGGCGGTTGAGAAATGTCCTACCGATTGTCCTGCTCGAACACGGGGTAGAGCAGGTGTGGTCTGCGTCGATCCGAAAATGCCTTGAGATCCTGCTCGTAAAGCGCGACGAGGCGTGGCAGGTCTTCGCCGCGGATGAGCGCCTCGTGGACACGGGCGTTTCCAAGCAGGGTCAAGAGGCCGGAGGGTTTCCATTCCTCGGGGTGGAGCCTGCGCAAAACGACCGCAATCGCGAGGCCCACGCGGACGGGCTCGATCTTCGCGGGATCGGTGACGTCGAGCGCGACGCCTTCGCAAGGCACGCCGGCGTGCGTGCTCGACGCGGGGGTGAAGCGCACGGGGGAGAAGCGCACGCCGGGGAGGCCAAAACGCGCGAGCTCGGCGGCGAGGCGCGCGCCGGAGAGGAACGGCGCGCCCACGCGCTCGAAGGGCCTGTCGGTGCCGCGCCCGACGCTGACGTTCGTCAATTCGAGCACGCCCACGCCGGGATACAGGAGTGCCTCGGTCACGCTGCGCAGATTGGGCGAGGGGTTCACCCAGGGGAGGCCGGTTTTGTCGAATCGGAAGGTACGATCCCAGCCTTCGAGCGGCACGACGTGGAGATCGGCGCCGAGCTTTTTCTCCGCGTCGAAGAGCCGCGCGAGCTCGCCGACGGTCATGCCGTGGCGCACGGGGATCGAATGGTACGCGACGAACGAAGCGCGCCCGGGATCGAGGAGCGGGCCCTCCAGCGCCATTCCGCCGAGCGGGTTCGGTCGATCGAGGACGACGAAGCGGAGGCGGCGTTTCGCTGCCTCTTCGAGGGCATATCCCATCGTGCTGATGTACGTGTAAAACCGGGTGCCCGCGTCCTGCACGTCGAAGACGAGGGTGTCGAGGCCGGCGAGCATGGCGTCCGTGGGGCGGCGATCCGCGCCGTAGAGGCTATGGATGGGCAAGCCGGTGCGGGCGTCTTTTCCGCCGGGGACGAGGGCGTCCTTGTCGGCGCCGAGGCCGTGCTCGGGGCTGAAGATGGCTTTGAGCTCGAACGATTTCGAGGCGGCGAGGACGTCGATCGTGCGCTCGCCGCGCGCGTCCTTGCCCGTGTGGTTCGTGATGAGGCCGATCTTGCGGCCCGCGAGGACGTCGAACCCGCGCGCGGCGAGGACGTCGAGGCCCACGCGGACGCGGGCCGCGGGCGGGTTTTGGGGGATCGCTGCCGCGGCATTCGCCACGTCGCGGCGGAGGCGCGCGGCGTCGCCTTTGCCGTCGGGATGGAGGCGGCTCGCGAGCAGGATGACGGCGTCGCCGCGTCGGACGTCGAGCCAGAACGCGGTGCCCGTGAACCCGGTATGCCCGATCCCGCCGAAGAGCGAGCCGAGGGCGAGGCTACGCGATGAAGGTTTGTCGGGGCTGCCTTCAGGGAGGGGCAAGGGGAGGAGTTCGGTCATCGCGCGGACGGACGTTTTCGAGAGGACACGGCGGCCCTCGAATTCGCCGCCGCCGAGGAGCATGCGGACGAAGCGGCCGAGGTCGTCGGCGGTGGAGAAGAGCCCCGCATGTCCGGCCACGCCGCCGAGCGCGCGGGCCCGCGGATCGTGGACCTCACCGACGAGCAGTTTGTCCTGGGCCCGTTCGGTGGGGGCCGCGCGCGCGGCGAGCCGAGGCCCGGGGCGGAAGGTGGTGTCCTTCATGCCGAGGGGCTCGAAGAGGTTTTTCGTGGCGAACACGTCGAGGGGCTCGCCCGCGGCGCGACGGACGATTTCGCCGAGGAGGATGTACCCGAGGTCGCTGTAGACGTGGGCCTCGCCGGGGGTGTGGAGGAGCTTGGTTTTTTGAATGCGAGCGAGGGCGCGGGCTTCGCCGTCCGCGTACGAGGAGATCGCATCCCCGGCAGGGAGGCCGGAGGTGTGGAGCAGGAGGTGGGTGAGGGTGACGCGCTCGCGGTCGTCGCCGGTGAAATCGGGGAGCCATTTCTGCGCGGGATCGTCGAGGCGCAAGGCGTTGCGTTCGGCGAGGAGGAGGATCGAGCTCGCTGTGGCCATGGGCTTGGTGAGGCTGGCGAGGTCGAAGATGGTGCCCTCGGCCATCGGCGAGGGAGAAGGCTCCTTTGCGCGGAGGCCATAGGCTTTGCGGAGGACGACGTGGCGCGCTTGGACGACGAGGAGAACGGCGCCCGGGACCTCGCCGCGATCGATGGCACCGCGGACAGCTGCGTCGAGGCGGGCTTCGGCGTCGGGCGGGAAGGTGGGCAGGGCGGATGCGGGGGCGGATGCGGATGCGGATGCGGATGCGGATGCGGGAAGGGTGGCGGAAGCAGGAGCGGAAGCGATAGCGGAAGCGGAGGCGGTTGCGGTGAGCCGGTTCGCCTCGGGGCGCGGAGGGTCGGCGCAGGCGGCGCACAGGGTGAGCGCGAGGGCGAGGCGAGACCGCGGGACGACCATCCCCTTCCTTACGCACCGCCGCGGCGCAGCCGTTCGAGCTCGACGCGAAGGCGCGCATTTTCCGCCTCTGCTGCGTCGGCCCGTAGACGCTCCTGCTCGGCCCGTGTGCGCTCCTGCTCGGCCCGTGTGCGCTCCTGCTCGGCAAGCTCAGCCTCGGTCGGGAGCAGCTCGTCCCCGCTGGGCCCGAGCCCGACCCGCAAGCGTTGCGCCGCGCCGGTTCCGACCACACGCACGAAGCAACCGAGCACCGTCGAGCGGACACGATCGGCATCCGTGACCTCGACCTGGACAAGCTTACCGCGTGCGTTTCGCCGGTAAACGCTGAACCGGATGCGGTCGGGAAATTCGTCCGCGTGCGGGTCGAACACGACGAGCTCCTTCACCCCGAGCTCGTCGTAGCGGCGCGGCGATTGTTCCTGATCTTTCTGGTTCTCTTCCGCCATCACCTCGAGCGCAAAGCTCGGTACGATCCCGGTCTCCCATACCTTCCAGCATTTCGGGGCGCTCTCGGGATCCACTCCGGGGAGGACGTAAAGGTCGGGCGCCACCGTCACCGTCGGGGCGTACTGGACCCAGTAGATGAACTGATCGGACCCCACGAATGCCCGGATCCCCTGCGACGCGAGGAAGCGGGCGAGCAAGGGGCGGAACAGCTCGATGATGAGCGTCTGGAGCGCGCTTTCACCCATGTCGTCGTGGGTCGGGTAGAAGGTCGGATCGTCGGTGCCGAGGTTTCGCGCCGCGTTGCCCATGTCCGAAGAGTACCATGGCGGAACCTCCGCGGGGAAGGGATCCAAGGGATCGGACGACGCAGCGACAAGAGGGCCGCTCACCGAGCCCTCCTACCACGCGAATCCTTCGTTCTGTCAAGAAAAACGTTTGTCCGGATAGGTCGACGCGTTCCGGGACGAACCTCGTGTGGTTTCTCGCAGAGCCCCTTGCCATCGCCTTCGCCCCAGGCGATCCTCCCGCCGCTCCCCATGTTCACGCTCCTGCTCCCCCGCCGCCATTTCCTCCTCGGCTCCCTTTCCGCGCTCGCGCTCCCCTCCTGCGCCGGGAAGTGTGGTTCGCCGGGTTCGCCGGGCGTCGTGACGCCCGAGGCGGCGCGGCCGACGCTTCCGTTTGGCGTGCAGACCGGTGATCCGATGGCAGACGGGGTCGTGCTCTGGAGCAAGACGGATCGGCCCGCGCGGCTCCTCGTGGAATGGGGGACCGATGAGCGGCTCAGCGACGCGCGGAAGCTCGAAGGGCCTGTTGCCACGGCCGAGAACGATTTCACGGCTCGCGTGGAGCTCACGGGGTTGCCGGTCGGGAAGCGGATCCATTATCGCGTGGTCTTCGAGGCGGATGACGTGGGGCACGCGCGGAGCGAGCCGGCCGTGGGGTCGCTGCGCGCGCCGCCGGGGCCGGGGGAGGATGTGAAGATCGTATGGTCGGGCGATACGGTCGGGCAAGGGTTCGGGATCGACGTGGACCGCGGCGGGATGAAGACGTATGCGTCGATCGCAGAGCTCGCGCCGGATCTGTTCCTTCATTCGGGGGATCGGATCTACGCGGACAATCCCTTGCCGGAGGTGATCGAGCTGCCCGATGGGTCGGTCTGGAAGAACCTCGTGACGCCGGCGAAATCGAAGGTGGCCGAGACACTGGAGGAGTTTCGGGGTAATTTCGCGTATAACTTCCTCGATGAGCACGTGCGGCGGCTGCACGCGGCCGTGCCGACGATCGTGCAATGGGACGATCACGAGGTGCGCAACAACTGGTTTCCCGGGCAGGTGCTGAGCGATCCGAGGTACAAGGAGCGGCGGGCGTCGGTGCTCGCCGGGTTCGCGAAGCAGGCCATGTTCGAGTATGCGCCGATGCGGCAAGGGCCCATTCATCGGGTGCTGTCGTACGGGCCCCGCGTGGAGGTCTTCGTGCTCGACGCGCGGAGCTTTCGCACGCCGAATGGGCCGAACCGCGAGGAAAAGGAGCCGGCCATCCTCTTCGGCGAAGCGCAGCTCGCGTGGCTGAAGGAGGCGCTCGCGCGGTCGACCGCGACGTGGAAGATCCTCGCGTGCGACCAGCCGATCGGCCTCGTGGTGCCGGATGGACCCACGGCGCAGGACGGATTCGCGAACGGGGAGGGGCCGCCGCTCGGGCGGGAGCTGGAGATTGCGTCGATCCTGGCGTTCCTTCAGGAAAAACGTATCCGGAACGTCCTGTGGGTCACGGCGGATGTGCATTACGCCGCTGCGCACCATTATGATCCTTCGCGAGCGAAGATGGCGAAGTTCGATCCGTTCTGGGAATTCGTGGCCGGGCCGCTGCACGCGGGTACGTTCGGGCCGGCGCCGCTCGATGAGACGTTCGGGCCAGAGGTAAAATTCCAGAATCGAAAGCAGGGGGATCCGCCGGTCGGGCCCGCAGGCGGGAAGCAGTCGTTCGGGATGCTCGTGATCGACGGAAAGACGGGTCGACTTCGTGCTTCGCTGCACGACGGGGACGGCAAGGAGATGTGGGGCGTGGAGATCGAGGCGCAGAGCTGAGGGGCGCGCCTCTCGTGCGGATTCGCTCCACCCATGTCGGGCAGCCTATGATCGACGACGGCGCGCGAGGAACTAGCCTCCGACGGCATGCAAATGAGACGGGTCGGTTTGCTCGGGGCGCTCGTGTTGGGATTCTTCGCGGCTTGTAACGACAGTTATGTGAGCGGCTGGAGCGAAAAGGACGGACAGGGCGGGAGTGAGCCGAATTCAATCGTAGCGCCGGCCGAAACGGGCGAAGGTGGAGCCGGTGGAGATGGCGGGAGCGAACCGGGGTCGCTCTCGTGCGTCACCGATGGCTTTTGTCACGAGTCGTCCGGCGGCAATTGTCCTTGCAGCGGTACGTGCAACGGCAAGCACGTTCGTGTCTCTTGCGGATGGAGCACGGGGCAGGCGGCTTGCTCTTGCTTCGTCGACGAGGTCGAGGTCGGCAAGTGTGTGCACGAGCCCGGCGCGTACCAATGCGGGCTCGCGACGACGTGCTGCAATCAGTTCTTCGACAACTGATTAAAGCGCCTTCCACCCGAACGGCACGGCGCCCTGCGGCAAGCGCGGCGGGTCGAGGGCGAGGATGTAATCGACGCGGCGGTTTTTCGCCTCCGCGACCTCGTCCCCCGTCTTCACGATCGGGCTGTGCTCGCCGAATCCCTCCCACGCAACCGGGATCTTCAGGCCGCGGCCGCGGAACCAGGCCGCGATCGCGCGCGCCCGCTTGCGGGAGAGGTTCAGGTTGTGCTCGGGGCTGCCGACCGTGTCGGTGTGGCCCGCGATGTAGAGCGCGATGCCCTTGAGATCCTGGTGCTTCGCGAGGGCGTCCTTGACCTTGTCGAGGCTCGCTTCGAGCTTCGGCACCTCGGAGTCGCGGATCTTGTCCGAGTCGGTCTCGAAATTGACCTCTTCGTGGTCGATCTTCACGTTCCACGGCGTGATCGCCACGCCGACGTAGTTGCCCTCGGTGTCGTGGCCCCATACCTCGATGCGCGAGACGGTCTCGGCCCGGATCGGGCTCCAGTCGACCGCGAGCACCGTGCCCGCCGCCGCGCCGTCGAACGCCTTCGACGCGTTCGCCAGGATCTTGCCGGATTCACCGATGACCTGGAGCTCGACCTTGCACGCGGCCCGCGTGAGCTTGACCTCGAGCCGGTGCCCTTCGAGGTCGACGTGGGAGCGATCCACGCTGATCTCGAGCTTCTTTTTCGGCCCCGTGGCCGCGCCGGCCTTGGGCTCGCACGAGATCGACGGCGCCTTCGGGGCCTCCGCGAGCTCCGTCGGGGCAGGTTTGTCCGGGGCAGGCTCCGCCTTTGCTTCCTCGGCCGGAGGAGGCTTCGGGGCCTCGTCCGTTTTCGGGGGCGGCGGGGCGGGGGGCGTGGACGGCGTCGCCTCGGCCGTGGAGGCCTCGGTCGGGGTTTCGGGGTTCGTCTGCGCGCCGCCGCAGCCGCAGGCGAGCGCCAGCAGGGCTACGGGCGCGATCGACGAGGTTCGGAAGATCGCCATGGAGAACGTCTACCAAAACCCGAAGGGCGACTCCAGGTTTTCGTGGCCGTCCCCGGCGGCGCGGATCACTTGGGCCAGCGGACGTCGAGCACGACGCGGCGGCCATTGCGGAAGAGCTCGAAGACGGCGCCGCCCTTTTCGCGGGAGGACGTGTAGCCGCTCAGCGCGCGGTCCGGGCTATCGACGCCGAATCCATTGATGGAGACGAGGACGTCGCCCGGCTGGACGCCCGCGAGCGCGTCCATCGAGTCGGGGCCGAGGCGCGAGAAGCGCACGCCGACGGTCTTTCCGCCCTGGAGCACGGGGCTGATGCGCGTGCGGAGGTCGCCGCCGCCGTCGAGGATGTTCTTGCCGAGGTTCGTGCGGACGAGGAAGATGTCGAGCCCGGCCTCGCGGAGCTTCTGGACACGCGCGAGCAAGGCGTCCGGATCGTGGACCTCGGGCTGGAGCGCGGCGAGGACGCTCGTGAGGGCCGGGACGCTCGTGTCGTCGAAGGGGGTCTCGTTGCGCGGCGCGGGCGGCGCGGGCGGCGCGGCGGTTTGCTTGCGCGGCTGGGGCTTCTTGGGTTTGTCCTTGGGCTTTGCGTGGTGCTTGCCGGCGGGGGTCGGCGCCGCGCGGAGCTCGGTGAGGCGTCGCGCCGTGTCGACGAAGACGAGCGTATTGAACGACAGAATGCCCACCGTGAGGACGGCGAGCGCGACGGGGAGCCAGCGGAGGACCGCCCTGGTGTGCCTCGGCGCGGGCTGTTCGGCGGCCGCGCGCGCGACGACGCGGCTCGCTTTGCGCAGGCACGGATCGCAGGCTCCGGCGCCCGCGACGCCGGGGACGAACGGCTCCTCGCAGAGCTCGCAGATGCGCACTTGCTCGACGTGAGGGGCAGCGCAGGTGGGGCAAGAGGGGGTGCGGTAAGGCTCGGGCGGCATGGAGCGCAAGGATATCAAGTTCGGTGCCAGGCCGGTACGAGCGCGTTTTGCCGAAGGAACGCGCGCCTCGTTCGCCAGGATTGGGACATTCCGGCGCGCGGCACGCCGCAGGTTGCCAAAGTGACAAGCGACCCGAGCGCGGGCTTTTCCGCTGTGGCAGGATTCCGGCCGTGGAGGCCGCTCTGCCGGAATTGACGGGTTCTGCCCCGCGCGGTAGTCGTTCGGGATGGAGCTTCTCCCGGTCGACAAGGCCGAGACCACGACGACGGCGCGGGCGACGGTGCGGCTGTGGCGGCCAGCCCGGCGCGTTTTCGTGACGCAGGTGACGGGCTACCTCGACGAGCAAGGCGCGAAGGTGATCGAGGCGTTGGCGCGCCGGGTCGTGGCGGAGGAGGGAGGGATCTCCGGCTTTCACGACTGGGAGGAGATGACCGATTACGAGTCGCCTGCTCGCGCGCGGTTGACCGAGATGGCGCGCGACCTCGGGAAAACGAACGACGTCGCCCATTTCCTCGTGCGATCGAAGCTCGTGGCGCTCGGCATCCAGGCGGCGAGCGTGGTGATGGCGGGCGTGCGGGTGCACCATACCCGCGCGGGCTTCGAGGCCGCGCTGCGCGAATGCATTCAACATCGAAGCCGCACGGCGTGAGCTTCGCAAAGGTTTCGTGAGCCGATATGGGGGCAAAGGACGATCGAAAGGAAAGCCCGAGGGGTTCGGGCCGCTCGAGGGTCAATTCCAGGCGATCTTCGATGATTTCTTTCGGCGCCCGGCGGCCGGGTCGGGGCAGGATCGGCGTATCCCGATGCTCGTGTCGCTGGAGGAAGCCGCTTCGGGCGCGAGCAAGGTGATCAAGGCGACCTTCGAGGCGCACTGCACGGCCTGCAAAGGGAGCGGCGTTTTGCACGGCGATCCGTACGTCACTGGGTGCCCCGTGTGTGTGGGCAAACGACACGTTTTGCAGGAACGAACGCTGACGGTGAAGGTGCCGGCGGGGATCGACGACGGGCAGGTCCTGCGGCTGGCAGGGCAAGGAGACGAGGCGCCGCTGGGGGTCGGGCGGGCCGGCGATTTGATGATCGAGGTGATCGTGGCGCCGCACCCGTGCCTGCGACGCGCAGGCGTGGATCTGTTCGTCGAGGTACGGATCGACGCGGAGACCGCGCGGCGCGGGGGGCGCGTGAAAGTGCCGGTGCTCGACGGCGAGCGCTGGATCAGGGTGTCCGCAGGGACCGTGACAGGGGCCGAGATGCGGCTCGCAGGGTTTGGCGCCGTGCGCCTCGGCGCCGAGGCCGTGCCCATTCCCGCGGAGGTAACGGCCGCTCCCTATCGTTCACGGAGCGTCGGGGATCACCGCGGAGACCAGATTGTCACGTTCGTCGTGGGCGAGTCGATCGCGGATGAGAACGACGATACGTTCGAGCTGCGACGCGCCACGCGGAACCAGGGGCTCGGGAGGACCGTGGCGCTCGCCGCGGCGCTGGTTGCGGCGCTGATCGGGGCGTTCGTCCTCGGGCGCTAGCTGCCGAGGATCCTGGGCGCACGAGCGCTGTGACAGCGCGGCAGGATCTGCGCCGCGGCCGGCGGAGAACGGCTTCCCTTCCGTTCGCGAAAGGGGTAGAGGGGATGTACGCGGCGCGACGAGCGCCAAATTCTTGTCCGAGATCACCGAAAACGTACATCGCTCGCGGCGCCTGCCTGCGGGATGACCACGACGATTCTGGCGTGGAGGAATCATGAAGCGCTCTGCTCGATATGCCACGGCTCTCATCACGCTGCTCGCCGGCTCCACGGCGCGCGCGGGTGACATGGACCTGCCGAACTACCATGCGTACGACGACGCCCCGTCGGTCGCCGTGAGCCCGCTGCAGAGCCTGCACGGAGCGGCCGTCGGCGGTGTGACGGGCGTGGACGAGAAGCGCGGCGTGCCGACGTTTTTCTGGGCGCCGAAGGGCGGCTGGATGGCGCCGGGAGCGAAGACGGCGTCGCCCGCGTCGTCGGCGCGGCTTTACCTCGAGCACTATGCGTACCTCTACGGCGCCAGCAAGAAGGCGCTCGACGCGGCCGTTCCCGTGGTGGTGAACGACATGACGGGCGGGGGCATCATCGTGGTGTTCCGCCAGAACGTCGACGGGATCGAGGTCTTCCAGAACGACGTCAAGGTGCTGATGACGCAGAGCCGCGAGCTCGTGGCGATCGCCGGCAACCCGCACCCGTCCGCGGTCGCCGGCATGAAGCGCGGCAAGAACTTCAAGCTCGACGCCCCCACGGCCGTCTCCCGCGCGTTCAACGATTTCTTCGCGACGAAGGTGCCCGCGACGGCCTTCAAGAACGCGAAGAAGCCCGCGTACGGGTATGACTTCTACAACCTCGCCCCCACGGCCGAGACGAAGGCGGCGAGGATCGCGCTCACGGAGCCGGCGCGCATCAAGAAGGTCTACTTCCCCATGCCGGATCGCCTGGTGTCGGCGTATTACGTCGAGATCTGGGGCGAGGAGAAGGGCATGCGGAGCTCCGAGCTCTACGCGTATGTGATCGCGGCCGACGACGGGCGGCTCCTCATGCGCGTGAGTCGGACGCAAGACGCGGCGCACACGTACCGCGTGTGGTCGGACGGCGCGCCGAAGTTCACGCCGATGGAGGGGCCCATGCTCGACTACGCCCCGCACCCGACGGGGATTCCGGACGGCTCTTATCCGGCGTTCACGGCGCCGAGCCTGGTCACGATCGACGGGTTCAACACGAACCCGCAGGGCACGTTCGATCCGTGGCTGCCGGCGGGCGCGACGGAGACCGTCGGCAACAACGTCGACGCGTACGCCGATCACACGAACCCCGACGGCCTCAGCGCGGGCGATTATCGCGCCGACGTGACGGCGCCGGGCGTGTTCGATCGGACCTTCGATACGAGCCAGGATCCGCTCGTCTCGCAGGACCAGGTGAAGGCCGCCATCACGCAGCTCTTCTTCGTCAACAACTACCTGCACGATTACTGGTACGACTCGGGCTTCAACGAGGCGGCAGGCAACGCGCAGACCAACAACTACGGCCGCGGCGGCGCTGGCAGCGACCCGATCCGGGCGGAGGCGCAGGATGCGTTCCTGAACGACTTCCCGGCGCTCAACAACGCGAACATGAACACGCCCGCGGATGGCGTGTCGCCGCGCATGCAGATGTATATGTGGTCGCAGACCCTGGGCTCTGGCTTGACGGTGAACCCGGGCAACACCGAGTACCCGATAGGCGACGCATCCTTCGGGGAGCTGAACTTCAACGTCACGGCGGAGGTCGCGTACGCGCTGGACGCCTCGACCGCCGATTCGTCCAATGGCAACACGGGTACGTTCACGGATGCCTGCCAGGCCTTGACGGGCAATTTTGCGGGCAAGATCGTGCTCGCGGATCGTGGCGCGTGCTCGTTCCAGTTGAAGGCGCTGAACGCGGAGGCCGCGGGGGCGGTGGGCGTGCTCGTCGCCAACAATGTCGTCGCGGCGAATCCGCCGGGTTTGGGCGCCGATACGACCCTGTCCAACCCCAACATCGGCGCGCTGGGCATCACGCAGGACGCCGGCAACACGCTGAAGCAGCAGATCTCCACCGGGACGATCACGGCGACGATGCACCGCGCGACGTCGTTCCGCGACGGCACGATCGACAACGGCATCGTGGCGCACGAGTGGGGCCATTACATCCACAATCGCCTCGTCACGTTCAGCTCGTTGCAGACCCGCGGTCAGGGCGAGGGCTGGGGCGACATCGTCGCGCTGCACATGCTCATTCGCGAGGGTGACAATCCGAACGGCGTGTACGCGAGCGCGGTCTACGCAGGAGGGACGTTTGGCGATAGCGCGTATTTCGGAATTCGGCGTTACCCCTACACGACCGACTTCACGAAGAATGCGCTCACGTTCAAGCACATCCAGAACGGCGTGTCGCTCCCGGTCGGCATCCCCATGCAGCCCGCCGGCGTGGACAACTCCGAGGTGCACAACACCGGCGAGATCTGGGCCACGATGGTGCTCGAGGGGTATGCGAACATCCTCGAGGACGCGTACGGCGCGACGCCGCGGCACACGTTCGACGAGGCCAAGCGCAAGCTGGCCAATTACCTGACGGGCGGCATGCAGCTCGCCCCGCTGAACCCGACGTTCACCGAGCAGCGCGACGCGATCCTCGCCACGGCCATCGCGTCGAATGTGGAGGACTTCCAGGACCTCGCGACCGGCTTCGCCGTCCGCGGCGCCGGCTCCTGCGCGATCTCGCCGCCGCGAACGTCGACCGACAACGTGGGCGTGGTCGAGAGCTACGAAATGTTGCCGGCGCCGGCGATCCTCTCGGTCGAGATCGACGACAGCGTGGTGTCCTGCGACAACGACGGCATCCTCGACAACGGCGAGACCGGCCATGTCGTCGTGGTGGTGCGCAACCAGGGCTGGGAGCCGCTCGTCGGCAGCACGCTCACGGTGAGCTCGACGAGCCCGGATGTGTCGTTCCCGAACGGCACGACCGTGGCGTTGCCGACGGTGAGCGCCCTCGCCTCGACCACGCTCACGATCCCGATCATCCTCGCGGACTCCGTCGCGGCGATCACGGATCTGCAGCTCAAGGTCGACCTGAGCTCGCCCGGGTCCTGCTCGCCGGCGCTCAGCAACTCGAGCGTGCGCAAGGGGCATTTCGACAACGTGCCGAATGCGGCGACGCAGGAGCAATGGGAGGCCACCATCGAGACGTGGACGGCGAAGAACGCGTCCGGCCCGAGCAACAAGTGGGCGCGGATCCGGCCGAGCACGACGTCGTCGAACGTACTCGCCCACGGCGAGGCGATCGCGACCATCGCCGACGAGCGCTACGAGTCGCCCGATTTCGTGGTGGGCAATGGCAACCTGTCGATGGCGCTCGTGCACCGCTACCAGTTCGAGCGGAGCACATCGCCGACCGTCGTCAACTGGGACGGCGCCATCATCGAGCTGAGCCAGGACGGCGGCCAGACCTGGGCCAACATCAACACGTACGCGAGCCTCGGCGCGGCCTACAACGGCGACATCGGCTACGCGGGCGCCGGCAACCCGCTGCTCGGCCAGAAGGGCTTCTTCGGGCAGAGCACGGGCTTCGCGGCCGGCACGAACGTCACGACGAACATCGCTCTGGGCACCCAGTTCGCCGGCAAGACCATCAAGATCCGCTTCCGCATCGGCTCGGACGAGGAGGTCGGCACCCAGGGCTGGTTCATCGAGAGCCTGACCGTCAACGGTGCAGGCACGCCGTTCTTTGACATCGTGTCGGATCAGGGGACCTGCGATGCGCCGAACCTGCCGCCGATCGCGGACGCGGGCCCGGATCAGATTGTGACGGGCGGCGATCACGTCATGCTCGACGGATCCGGCAGCTCGGATCCCGATAACGATGCGCTGACGTACACGTGGACGCAGCAGGTTGGCGCGGACGTGGGGCTGAACGGTGGGAGCACCGCGGCTCCGGACTTCATGGCGCCGACCGTCATCGCGGATACGCTGTTCACGTTCCAGCTCGCCGTGTCCGACGGCCAGGCCTCGGCGGTGGATACGGTCGACGTGCTCGTGCAGCCGCCGGCTGGGACGAGCAGCTCCAGCTCGAGCGGCGCCGGTGGCGCCGGCGGCGGCGGCGGTGCTGGCGGTGAGGGCGGCATGGGTACCGGCGGCATGGGCGGCGCTGGTGGTGCCGGTGGCATGGGTGGCGCTGGTGGTGCCGGCGGCATGGGTGGCGCTGGTGGTGCCGGTGGCATGGGTGGCGCTGGTGGTGCCGGTGGCATGGGTGGCGCTGGTGGTGCCGGTGGCATGGGTGGCGCTGGTGGTGCCGGTGGCATGGGCGGCGGCGGTGCCGGTGGCATGGGCGGCGGCGGTGCCGGTGGCATGGGCGGCTCCGGCGGTGCCGGTGGCATGGGCGGCTCCGGCGGTGCCGGTGGCATGGGCGGCTCCGGTGGCGCCGGTGGTATGGGCGGCTCCGGTGGTGTCGGCGGCATGGGCGGCTCCGGTGGTGTCGGCGGCGCCGGTGGTGCCGGTGGCAGTGGCGGCCTTGCTGCGGGTGGCGCAGGCGGCAGCGGCGACGATACGGTCGTCCTCGGCGGTTGCGGCTGCTCCGTGCCGGGCGACGAGGCGCCGGCGCGCGGCGTGGGTGCCGTGGGCGGCTTCCTCGCCATGGTGGGCGCCTGGATGGCCAAGCGCCGCCGCAGCAGCAAGCGGTCCTGAGACCCGGAATCGGCGAGGCGCGCGTCCATCGCGCCCCGCCAAACCCGCCCGCGCCGTCCTCGTGATGGCGCGGGCGGCGCTTTTTTGTGGCCGGCCGCGGGCTCAGCGTCGCATCAATGCGGGTCCGGCCGGCGCGCGACGACCTCCAGCGCGCCCTCGAACGGCGCGCGCTGGGCCGCGAGGGCGCGGACGAGGTCGTTCATCGAGGGCAGGTCGTCGGCGACGAAGACGAATCGATACACGCCGGGGCTCTTCTGCGTCGAATACACGAAGGCGCGCGTGCGCTGGGCCTCGGCGGTGATCGCGGCGACGGCGGCCGCGCCGAGGGGGCCCTCGAAGCGGGCGAGGTCGGCGACCTCGGCGTGGGTCACGAAAAACGCGCCGCCCCAGTGGGGGCGCGAGGCGAAGAGATCGAGGGTCTCGGGCGCGCGCATGGCGTCGGACGCGGTGGAGCCGCCGAGCGAGGAGGCCATGGCAGCGCCGTCGAACGCGTGGAACGCCGGCCATAAGCCGGGGGCGACGACGGCCACGAGCGGGCGGGCGTGGGCGAGGGGCGGTAGGCCGTCCGGGAACGCCTTGCGGACGGCGGCGAGGAAGCCGGGGGCGAAGCCGGGGTCGTGCAGGCCCTTTCCTTCGGCGAGACGCGCATCGAGGAAGGGGAGCGCGGCCTTGGCGACGCGATCGATCGTCGGCTCTGCATACAGGCCCATCGGGGCTTCGAGCTTTCGGGACAACCCCGGCGGATCGAGGCGCCCCATGGCCTTGGCGGTGCCGAGCGCCGTGGCGAGGGCCTCGTCGAGGACGGCATACGAGGCCGGGGCGAGGGGATCGTTCGTCTCGACGAAGGATCGGGAGAGCGCGGCGAGGCGCTCGTCCGTCGCGGCGGCGTGCAGGTGGTGGAGCATTTCGTGGACGACGACGGGGGCGCGGGCCTCGGGGGGTTCGCCCGTGGGCATTTCGATGACAGCGTGGCCGCCGATCTGGCGGGCGGCGTCGACGGAGCGGTGGGCGGGGCGGGCCATGAGGTGGAAATGGAGCGGGGCGCCGTCGGGGAGGTCGGCCTGGTAAAACCCGACGAGCGTCTCGACGTGGCCCGTGAGGCCCTCGCGTTCGAAGAGGGCGGCGAGCTTGTCGGCGGACGCCTCGCAATGGGCGCGGCCTTCCCGCTCCCAGTAGCGATCGAATCGAGGGCGAAAATGGTCGACGAGGGCCTGGGCGCGTTGCGCGCCTTCGGGTGAGGTGACGAGGCCGAGGTAAAGGACGTGCTCGTCGGGCGTGCGGGCGAGGAGGCCGGCGATGGAGAGGCGCGCGGCGACGGAGCGATCGGCGCGGGGCAGCGGGAGGGGGGCGGCGGGGGCGGGGGCGCGGCGCTCGATGCGGCCATTCCAGGATTCACGGATCTCGCGGAATGCTTCGAGCGCGCGGCGATCCTCGTCGTCCCACCCGAGCTCGTTCTGCCAGAGGGCCTCGTAGGCGGCGCGGGAGCAAGGGTGGCGGCCGGCCATGCAATCGAGCTGGTAGACGAGGTTCGGGAGAGGATCGGCGTGGAAGACGAGGCGGAGCTTCGTGCCGCGGGCCTCCCGTTCGAACGAGGGGCTTTGCGTGGCCGCGGGCGTCGCGACGTCCGCGGCGCGTTCGGGCCCGCGGGGCGGAGCGGCTGCCTGCGGTTCGGCCTTTGGCGCGGGGGAACACGCGGCGAAGCCGAGGAGAGCGAGGCGGGCGAGGGACCGGGGCGTGAATCGAGGGGCCGGGGCGAAGGCCATGTGCCGTGAGCGTGGATCGAATCGAGCAAGCGCGCTCGCGCCGTGGAGCGGCTTTTGCGTGTGGAAATGGGAAATAGCTCACCGGGTTACCATGATGTCGTGAAAATGGTGTTCACGGGAATCGTGCTTTCCGTGGTAGGGTGCTCGCTGAAAGGGGATCCTTGCCATGATCAAGATTCGATCTTTTCTTCCCGTCGCGCTCGTTGTGGGGATGGCGACGCTGCCTTCATGCACGGACGAGGGGGAGGGCGGGTTCGGAGGAAACGGGGGAGCAGGCGCGACCGGCGGCACGGGCGCCGCGGGCGGAATGGGCGGGATGGGCGGCGTCGGTGGAATGGGCGGCGTCGGTGGAATGGGCGGGATGGGCGGCGCCGGGGGCGCGGGCGGCTCGATGGCCGCGCCCGACCTGGATACGAATCTGGAGTGGTACGGGCAGAACCGCGACGCGCTCGACAAGATGATCGACGAGGCCGGAGTGAACAGCCCGTCCTACGATCCCACGCAGAAGCCCGTCGCGATTTTCGACTGGGACAACACGGTCATCAAGAACGACGTGGGGGATCTCGTGTTCTTCTGGCTCGTGAAGAACGACAAGATCATGCAGCCGCCGAACAAGGATTGGCGCGCGACGAGCCGCTTCTTGACGAATGAAGCGCGAAACGCGCTGAGCGCGGCGTGTGGGGACCTGGCCGACGCGGGGATGCCGCTGCCGACGAGCACGAACGCGGAATGCGCGGACGAGATCCTCGCCGTGTATACGACGGCGAAGACGGTGGACGCCAAGGCGGCGTTCGAGGCCTGGAACTACCGCACGATGGAGCCGTCGTACGCCTGGGCCGCGCAGATGCAAGCGGGATACACGCCGGCCGAGATGAAGGCATTCGCGAAGAGCGCGATCGAGGAGGGGCTCGCTGCGGCGGAGGGGTCGAAGCAGACGATCGGGACGATGTCGGTCAATGCCTACGTGCGGGTTTACGATCAGATCGGGGATCTGATCGACGTGATGCAGAAGAACGGGCTCGACGTGTGGGTGATTTCGGCGTCACCGCAGCCGAACGTGGAGGCGTTCGCGGAGCGGGTGGCCGTGGGCGCGGATCACGTGGTTGCGATCCGGAACCTGCTCGACGGGGCCGGGAAGCTCACGTACGACTTCGAGGGCTGTGGGTCGGTCGTGGATGGATCGGGCAGTGGGGGGAACCCGGTCGGCAATACGATGATCACGTACATCGAGGGCAAACGCTGCTGGATGAACAAGGTGATCTACGGGGTGACCGGCCCCGACGCCGAGAAGCCGAACGCGGACATGAAGAAACGTCCGGTGTTCGGCGCGGGCGATTCGGATACGGACATTTCGTTCCTACATGACGCGACGATGTTGAAGCTCGTGATCAACCGCAACAAGAACGAGATCATGTGCAACGCGTACGCGAACTACATGGACAAGTGGATCGTCAATCCGATGTTCATCCTGCCCAACCCGCAGAAGGCCGCGGCCTACCCGTGTGCGACGACCGGGTGCAAGGACGCGACGGGCGCCGGCGTGGCGTGCGTGAACGAGGCGGGTGAGGTGATCCCGGATCAGATGGATACGGTGTTCTGAGCGCGGACGCGCGAGGGGAGGGCTCCACGCGGGGCCCTCCCCGGGCGTTCAAGGGTTTCGCACGCAACGAAAGCCGAGCCCGGGGACCTCGTAGGTATGAATGGCGGCGCCACGGAAGGACGCCTGGATGCCGAGGTTCGATCGATTCCAGCCGCCCCCGCGCACGACGTGCACGAGCACGCCGGGCTTCTGCACGTGGGGATCCGTGACCGGGTCGGCGCCATATTTGGCGTACGTGTCGTCGCACCACTCCCATACGTTGCCCGCGAGGTCGTGGAGCGTGCCGGTGGGCCAGGTGCGGTCGCCCTTCGGATGGGAACGAACGGGCGAGGTGCCGCCGCCATGGCAGCCGGAGTCGCCGCCGGGCGAGACGAGGACACCCATCGTGAAATCGGCGTGCTCGCAGGTGGGCTCGTCGTTGCCCCAGGGCCATTTGCGTCCGTCGCCGCCGGTCGCCGCCCATTCCCATTGCGCCTCGGTGGGGAGGTCTTTCCCCTGGGCCTTGCAATACTTCTTGGCCTTGTCCCAGGAGACCTCGTTGGCCGGATGATCGGGGCGGCGAGGATAATTCGCCCATACCTCGAGCGTCTTCGGCGGAGCGCAGGCCTTCGCGTCGACGCATGTCTTCATCGCCGCGACGGTGACCTCGGTCTCGTCCATGCAAAACGGGCGGGTGAGGACGACGCGGTGCGGGCGATCGGAGTCGGGCTGATGTCCCTTGCGGAGGCGGCGCGCGCCGCCATTCAAGGTAAATCCTTTGCCCATGACGAACCCGTCCGGACCGGTCTTCGGGATGTAAACCTCACCCGCGGGGCAATGCGGGACGCACGCGCCCGTGGCCTCGTCGCAGCGCTCGATCGAGGCGCAGGCGACGGCGGCACAGCGGGACGGTTCGGGCGGCGGCGCAGCCGAGGGGAGGGGCGTGGGCGCAGGCGTCAACGAGGCCGCAGATGCGGGCGGGGAGGGCGCGGGTGATGCGTCCGGGGAGGAGCAGGCGGCGGCCCCGAGGAAGAGGGCCGCCGCAGAGGGGAGCAGGCGCGAGGCCAAGCGCCTGGGATCAGTCGAGGCCGAGGCGCGCGCGTGCGTCGGCGTAGGCGTCGCTCACCGAGAAGACGATGAGCTCGCGCGCCTCGGCGTTGCGGCCGATCCAGGTGAGGCGCTCCTTGCCGGACGCCGGAGGCTGGTTCGTGTGGCCGCCGGCCCAGGCGATGCCCGTGAGCGCGATGTTGGGATCCCCGACCGCGAGCAGGCCCGCGCGTGCGCCCCAGCCGTTCACCGCGGTGTTGAGGGTCGAGGCGCGGTTGCCGATGTTGGCGATGACGTCGGTCGCGAGCGTGCGCACCTGGGGATCGAGGCTCCCCGGGAGCGCCTTCGCGACGCGCGTCGAGGCGTCGTTGAGCTTGGCCGGGTCGACCCCTTGCGGGGCAAACCCAGGGCTCAACGCCTTGAGGTACGCGGCGAGCAGCGGCCAGAGGTCGATCGGCGCGGTGCGCGCGAAGGCCGTGGCGTTCGCCTGGACGACCTTGAGCGCGCGGTGGACGAGGAACGAGCGAACCGCCTCGTTCGTCGCGGCCACGAGCGGCGCGCCGAGAACGATCGTCGGCGGATGCGCGCTCGCGGCGACGCACACCGAGCCGAGCGTGGACGACTGCAGCACCTTGAGATCCTCGATCCCGTAGGCGCGAGCGAGCTCCTTGATCTCCTCGGCGAGGTGCGCCTGCGGGGGCGGGAAGGGCGTCGCGCGGACCGACGTGACGTCGAACGGCACGGCGGTGTCGAGCATCGGCCCGGTGCGCTGCAAGAGGTCGCGGAACGCAGGCGTCATCACGTCGGGAGCGATGAGCTCGTCGAGCGAGATGTCGGCCGCCGCCACGCCCGCGCCCGCGAGCTCGACCGCGCCGCCGTCGAGGGCCGACACGCTGCCACGCGCGATGCGCGCGACCTCGGGACGGCCGCGCAGATCGGCGACGGTCGCGACGGTGCTGAAGAGGTACGGCTCGAAGCGACCGGTGCCGAGCGCGCGCCGCGCGTCGGCGACGGCACGATCGAGCAGCACGTTCGCGGCCTGCGCTTGATCGGTGCGCTGGTAGAAACTCGCGAGCGCGCCGAGCGCGACGTCGTCCTTGGGCCAGGTCTTGCGCGCCTGGAGCAAGGTCTGCTCGGCCTTCTTGAGGTCGCCCATCGCCTCGTAGATCTCGGCGAGCTGCGTCGTGCGGCGGCACTTCGCCTCGGGCTCCTCGACGTTGTTGATGAGGATCGTCTGCTGCTCGAGGGCCTTCGCCGTATCGCCGAGGTTCTTGTAGAGATCGACGAGGCGTTCACGCGCGGCCTCGTTGTTCGCGAAGCGCTTCAAGACCTCCTGGTAGGAGAGCTCGGCGCGCTCGGCGTTCGGCAGCGGGCCGTTGTAGAGGTCGCCGAGGCGCATGTAGAGCTCGGCCTGGCGCTCGGGCTCCGCGACGAGGCGCGCGAGCCGGATCCAGGCCTGCTCCGCGCCGCCCCAGTCGTCTTCCTTCGCGCAGACGTCGGCGAACGCCGTCAGAGCCTCGACGTGGTCGGGGTTTTGATCGAGCGCCGCCGCGAGGGCCTGCTTCGCCGCTGCCGCGTCGCCGACATCGGCGAGCGCGCGGCCACGCAGGACCTCCATCTCGACACGCTCGGCCGGATCCGTGACGGCATCGAGGCGACGTTCGAGGAGCGCCGCGAGCTCGGCCCGCGCGCCGCTGGCGACGTAGATCGCCTGCAAGCGCTGGAAGACGTCGAGGTACGAGGGATCGACCGCGAAGACGCTCTCAAAGGCGCTCCGCGCTCGCTCGGTCTCGCTCGTCTTGTCGGCCCAGAGCACAGCCGCGAGGTAGAGGTTGCGCACGCGCTCCTCGGCCGTCGCGCTGGTCTGCGCGGCTGCTTCGAGCGCGGTCGCAGCGCCCACCGCGTCGCCGCTCTGCTCGAGGGCGCGGGCCCGTTCGAGATGCACCACGAGGTGACCCGGGACGAGCTCGATCGCCTTGTCGAGCAGCTCGCGGGCCTTCTCGGGTTGACCCGCGCGCGCCGCGGATTCGGCCGCGCGCAGCGAGAGCGTGGCGATCTCGGAGGCGCGCTCGGTGCGGTTCGCGAGCTCGAGGTCGACCTCGAGCGCCGTCGCCTCGTCGCCACGCGCGCGGGCATGCGCCGCCATCTGGCGGAGCGCCCAGAGCCCGCGAGGCTCGTTGCGATAGGCGATCTCGACCGGCTCGCGCGTCTCGTCCCAGCCGTGAATGCGGAGGCGGAGGCGCGCGGAGAGGTGCGCGTGCGCGATGGCCTCGGGGCCTTCGAGCGTCCTCGCGAGCGTGAAGACGACCGGCTCGAGCTCCTCGTCGCGGCCGCCCGCGATGAGGGCGCTCGCGACGCGGCGGAGCGTCGGCAGGTGCGTGGGCGTCTCTTCGAGGATCGTGCGGCGCCAGAGCAGGCCGCTCGCCGCGTCGCCACGGCCGACCTCGTCGAGCTCGGCGAGGCGCTCGTACGCCTGCAGGCGCTCGACGGCATCCTCCGTCGCGCGGGCGTACTGCAAGAGGCCGTCGACGAGATCACTCGTGCCATGGCCTGCGAGCGCGGCGCGGAACGCGCAGAGCGGCGCGAGCAGCGTCTCGCCCGCAGCGATGGCTTGCCGCGCGAGGGCCGCGGCCTTCTCGAGGTCGCCGTCGCGCTCGAACTCGAGCGCGGCTTCGAGCGAGAAGCGCGCGGCGTCGGGGCCCGTGGAGGCCGCGGCGCGCTCGGCACGCCAGGACGCACGATCCGCGGGGCGCTCCGGCGAGAGGCGCTCGTAGAGCTCCCGCAGCCCGATGTCGTCGGGCCGCGCCGTGAGCGCCTGCGCGAGCAGGCGCGCCCCGTGCGCGGCGCCTTCCGGCGTGATGAGCGCCTCGCGCACGAAGTCGCGGGCCTGCTCGATCGGATCCTCGCTCGCCTGACGGCGGAGGTGGAGCCACTCGATGAGGCCGTCGCGATCGCCCACGCCGCGCGCCGTGCGCTCGCCGAGGTGCACGGAGAGCGGGAGGCGCGCGTCGATCTCGGCCGCGCCGCGGAGGAGTTTGTCGCGCTCGTCGTCGATCGAGGTGTCGGGCACCTCGACTTCGAGCAAGCGGATCGCCGCCTCCGTGAGCAGGAGCGCGGCGCGCGTGCCCGGCTCGATCGACTGCGCGAGGCCGGCGAGGACGCTCGACGCGGTCGTGGCGTCGGCGCCGGTCGCGCGAGCGCGCGTGGCGCCTTCGTGGGCCGGGTCGGACTGGCGGGCGCGATCGTACCCCTCGGCTGCGAGCTCTGCGTCGCCCGCGAGCTCGGCGAGGAGCGCGCTCGCGAGCGCGCTGTCGCGGTCCCCGTCCTCGGCGCCGCGCCACGCGGCGACGGCGCGCGCGACGTTTGCGCCGGCCTTCGACTCGAGGTCGAGCTCGAGCTTCAGCGCGCGACCCGTGCCGCTATCGGCGGCGTACTCGGTGTAGCCGAGGATCGCCGCGGCGAGGGCGTCGCTCTCGCCGAGGGGTTTGCCGTCGGGACGCGCGTCGGCGAGGGCACGGCCGAGCGACGCGGAGGCGCGTGCGCTCGGGCTGCCAGCGCCGATGACGCTGGTCGAAAGCGCGTCGGCCTCGCGGGAGGCCGCGCTCGCCGCGGCGAGCAACGGCGCGAGCTCGTCGTCGCCTGCGGCCGCTTCGACGGCCTGCTCGAAGAGCTCACGCGAGCCTCCGGTGAGCGCCGTCAAGGAGAGGCGGTCGGCAGCCGAGAACGCGATCGTGTCGCTGCCTTCGACGGCCGCGCGTGCTGCGGCGGCGTCGCCGAGCTCGATCGCGCGGGCCGCGAGGGCGCGCCGCGCGTCGGCGTCGTGCGTGCCGTCGAGTGCGCCGCGCAGGGCCTCGATCGAGCCCGGACGCGTGTCCTTGCGCGCGGCCGCGAGCATGCCCGCGAGCCAGCCCGCGCCGCCCTTGAGGGAGGCGGTGCTGCGCAGGCGCCCGAGGCTCGACACCGCGAGGGACACGTCGCCCGCTTCGAGCGCGGCGCGCGCGCGTAGCAGCGCGTCGTACGCGGAGACGACGCCGCGGAGGCCACGCGGCACCACGCCGCGGTGGATCGCGACCTGCGTGAACGCGTCGCGCAGCGCCGAGAGCTCGTTCGCCTCCGGCGCGCGCACCCTCGTGAATGTGTCGTCCGCCGTGCCGAGCGCCTCGCAGAAGCGCTGCACGTGCGGGCGCGGATCCGAGGTGAGCGAGCGTTGCGCCAGATCCATGTACTTCTGCGCGCCCTCCTCGTCCTCCTGGCGGACCCGCAGGACCTCGGCGCCGAGCACGGCCGCGTGGGCGCGCGCGTCCGGCGTCGGCGCGATGCGCGCCTCGGTGTCGAGCACCTCGAGCGTGCCTTGCCAGTCCTGATCCCGCGCGAGCAAGCCGCGGAGCTGGCGATGCGCGAGCGGAGAGCTCGGCGCGAGCTCGCGCGCCTCGGCCGCGATCGCGCGCGCCGTCTGCTCCTCGCCTGCCATCACGTAGATCTCGGACACCGCCACGAGCGCTCGCGCGCGCGCGGCCTTGTCCTCCATCGCCTCCGCTTCGGCGCGCAGCCACGCGGCCCGCTCGGCCCATGCGTCACGCTGCTGCGTGCGCACGAGGTGCGCGCTCGCGTCCTGCTCGTCGTCGAACTTGGGCGCTCCCGCGACGGGCGCGCGCTCGCGACGCGACGGCGCCACGGGGACATCGTCCACGGGCTCCGCCTCGGCCACGACCGCGGCCACCGGCGTCTCCTCGACCGCAGGCCCTGCGGGCGTGACCGCGTCGTGGGCGATCTCCTCCACGGAAGGCGGCACCTTCGTCTCCTCGACGAGGGCCTCCACCAGCCCGTCTTCCTCGGGCGGCACCGTGGGCATCTCGTCCCGCTCCCGCGCGTCCTCTTTCATACGCGCGCTCACCTCGCCAATCTCGGGCTCGTTGCGGGCGCCCCGCAGCGACTGCATCAGCTCGTCGGGCACGTGCGCCATGATGGTCGCCGCGTCGTCATCGTCGTCGTCGACAATCGCGTCCTCTGCGAGGTCGATCTCGTCTTCGGGCTCGCTCACGGGGCTTTGATCCTTTGCTCCAGAGTCGTCGCTCACCGGACACCCATGCCGAGCTTCTTGCGCAGCTCGAGGTAGCTGGGGGAAAGCACGAACGAGAGAAGGCGACGCGAGCGCTCGCTCTCGGTGACCACCGAGCCGAGCTGATCCCGCGGCACGCTCATGATGTCGCTCAGCACGATCGAGACGTCGCCGGCGGCGATCACCGCCATGCGATCCAGGCTGCGCCGTGCCGCGTTCGTCCACGCGCGCGCGTCCTGCTTGCTCGCCACGACCTTCTGGCAGACATCACCGATGCTCTTGCGGATCTTGCGCGAGATCTCCTTGTGCACCGCGCGCTGGATCTCGCCGTAGACCGCGTACCCGGGGTTCGCGACCTTGATGTCGACCTCGTTGCACGCCGCGATGACCACGGACGCGACCGTGGCCTCGTCGCGTGTGCGGAGCGAGGTGATCCCGCGCCGCAGGGCGAAGACCGTCCGCGCGATGGCCGAGCGCGCCGCCGCGTCGAGCGGCGCTGTGATCCCGGAGCCGATGACGATCGCGGGCACCTCGCCGGAGACGCCGTGCACGCCCTTCGGCTCGGAGCCGCCGACGTAGAGCTCGAAGTCACCCTCGAAGCCCACCGCGCCCATCCACTCGGCGACCGCCACGCGCAGCGGATGGCCGCCGCGTGAGTCGATGCGCTCCTTCTTGCCGACGTTCAGCGAGCCGAGCGTCGGGCCGAGCGCGAGCGTCACCGTCTCGGCCATGAGCACGAAGAGCTCCGCGATCGGGCCGTTGTCCTCCGGATCGGCGATCTCGGCCATGGCCTTCGCGTCGAGCACGATCTGAGGCCGCGTCGCGACGCGACCGTCGATCCGTTTGAGCTCCGTCGAGATCGCATCGTCGTCGCGGCCGAGCGAGACCAGGCAGCCGAGCGTCGCCTGCCGGAGCGCCGCGTCCTGCCCGGCCTGCGCGATCTTCGCGAGCCGCTCGACGCGGTCGGCGTCGCACGGATCCTCGGAGAGCTTCTGCACGAGCACGGACTTCGCGCGGCCGAGCAGGCGCTGGCGGAGCGACGCGTCGTAGCTCGTGGTGAGCACGAGATCGAGCGCCTCGCCGTCGTCCGGCGACTCGTCGAGCAGCTTCACGACCGAGGCCTCGGCCTTCAGCGGCTCGTTGATCTTGTCGCGCCAGATGGCCATCGAGAGCCGCGCGGCCTCCATGCGCCCCTCGCGCTTCTCACGCTCCTGCATGAGCTGCTCGAGGATCGCCGTCGCGCGCGACCAGGCGCCCGTCTTTGCCGCGACGCGCGCGAGGCGCTCGCGCACGGGCGGCGTGGACAGGCCTGCCTCGTGGAGACCCACGAGCACCTTGAGCGCCTTCTCCGGGGCGTTCAGCTTGTTCTCGTAGATGTCCACCGCCGCGACGCCGGACATCAGCCGCTGCTGCGCTGGCGCCTCGCCGATGCCCGAGAGCCGGCCGAGCAGATCCGCCGCCTCGGCGAACTTGCCCATCGTGATCGAGATCTCGCCCGCGAGCGCGAGCGCGCCGACGTGGTCGGGCTCGAGCATCGTGACGTTCTCGAGCGCCGAGAGCGCGCCCTCGCGATCGCCCTTCTTGCGGAGCACGCGCGCGCGCTCCCAGAAGAGCTTGCCGATCTCCGCCTCGTCGTCGGCGACGTCGAGGCGACGCCCGATGATGTCGAGCAGCTTGTCGTCCTCGTTGCGCGAACGTACGCGGCGGAAGAGTTTGTCGAAGGCGATGCTGCGGCTCGGATCCCGATCGAACGCACGGGCGAACGCGATCTCCGCGTCGTCGTGCGCGTCGGTGTGCTCGAGCAGGATGACGCCCGCGGACTCCCAGAACGCCGCGCCGCGCCCGTCGTCCTTGCTGAGGGCGCCGAGCTGCGCGAGCGAAAGCGCCGTGGAGACGTGGTCGCCGAGCGCCTCGCTCGCGGCGCGCACGCCTTCCCACGACACGATGTCGTCCTGGCGACGCTCGACGGCCGCGCGGAAGGTGGCGAGCGCCGCCTCCACGTTGCCCGCCGCGAGCTCCGACCAGCCCGAGAGCGCCGATGCGTCGCTCCCCGCCTCCTCGCCGAGCGCCCCGCCCACGTTTTGCAGGGCGAACGCGCGCCGGCGTGGATCGCAGCCGGGCATCGCGAGCTCCAGGTTCCCGAGGCGCGTCGCGTCCGACGTGCCGGCGAGCAAGGGCTGCGGCGTGTTCGGCTGATCGAGCATCGCCACGAGCGCGGCCGACGCTTCCATCGCCGACCACGGCTCGTCGTCGAGGAACGAGCCCACCGCGCGGCGCGCGGCCACCTCGGCCTCGCGATCCTTTGCAGTGAGCGACGCGCTGAGCCACTCGAGCGCGGCGTAGAGCTTCGGCTCCGCGTCCGCCCAGGCCGCCGCGCGCGACACCGCCGCGCCCGGGTCCTGATCGACCACGCGCGCCAGCCGGTACGCCTCGGCGCGGGCGATCGCCGTCGCCTCGTCGCCCTGATCCTCCAGCCGATCGAGCGCGCGATCGATCGCCGCCCGGTCACTCTGCGCATCAGGCCACGTCAGACGCGCGAGCCCCGCGGCGACCGTGATGTCGCCCGAGCCCTCGGCCTCCGCCGTCTCCAGCGCCGTGAGCGCCTCGGCGCGATCGCCCGCCTCGCCCTGGCCCACTTCCAGGCCGAAGCGCTCGATCGCGATGCTCGCCGGATCCGCGCCCGCCTCCGCGGCCGTGAGCAGCGCGCGGCGACGACCGTCGAGGCTGTCCGGATCGGCCCCGCGCAGCGCCCACGCGAGCAGCGCTGCGGCCGCCTTCGACGCGCTGCCACGCGCCTGCTCGATGAGCTCGATCGTCTTCTGCCGATCGCCGATCCGCCACGTGAGAAGCGCGGCTTCCAGGTAGAGCGCGGCGCCGAGCTCGATGTCCTCGGTCGTCGTCGCGCACGTCGACAGGATGTTCGACGCGGACGCGAGGTCCCCTGCGCGGCGCTCGAGCTCCGCGAGGAAGAGCGCGACCACCTCGTCCGACGGTGACGCCTCGTGCAGCTCGCGCAGCCGCGCGCGCGCCAGCTCGGTGTTGCCCGAGCGCGTGCTGCGCAGTGCAGCGACCACCCACAGGCCACGCGCGAGCGTCGGGTCCGTCTCGACCTTCGCGAGCTCCTCGATCGTCGACGCGAGCGGCCGGACTGCGATCACCTCGCCCGGCTCGGCCTTCTTCGCGCCGAGCGCGTATGCCGCGAGCACACGGCCGAGCCACGTCGAGGCGTCGCCGTCGAGCGTCGCGAGCTTCGCGAACGCCTCGGCTGCGCCGTCCGCGTCGCCGCGGAGCGCACGGCTCCGGCCGAGCTCGAACCAGAGGCTCGCCTCTTCGCCGGGCTCCGCGCCGCTCGCGACGAGCTCTGCCGTCACCTGCTCGTACCACGCCGCGTCGCCGCGGACGGAGGCGAGCGTGCGGGCGATCCGCGCGAGCAGCGGCGCCGGCGTGCCGAGCGCCGCGGCCCGACCGAGCGCTGCCTTCGCGCCGTTCGAGTCACCCGCCTGGCAAGCCCACACGTAGGCCGCGATGATCTCCGCGCGCGCCTTCGCCTCGTTCGTCGAGCACGACGCGCCCGACGCTTCGAGGGATCGCGCGAGCGCTGCCGGATCCTGCGCGTCGCTCAGCAGATCGAGCTCGAGCGCGCGCGCCATGATCGACGCCGGGTCCGCTTCGAGCGCGCTGCGCAGCGCTTCGAGCGCGCCGTCCCGGTCGTTGTCGAGCATCGCTGCCTCGGCGATGCGCAGCCAGAGCGCTGCTGCGGCCGGGCCCGGGACGCCCGCGCCCCGCGCGAGCTCGGCCCGCGCGAGATCCGCCGCGCCCTTCGCGTCGCCGTTCGCCTCCAGCGAGGCGAGACGCGACCGCGCGATGACCGACGACTGCGGCAGTTGCTCGGCGGCCCGCGCGAGCAGCTTCACCCAGCCCTCTTGATCTCCTGCGCGCCGCTTCAGCTCGGCTGCGCGCAGCCATGCGTCGGCCGCGTACTCGGCGCGCCGCGCGAAGCGGGGCACGCCGCTCGCGTCGCCGCGCGCTTCGTCTTCGAGGGCCTCCTCGATGAGCTGCGCTTGCCCTTCGAGGGCCCGCGCCAGCGCCGTCGGGTTGTCCTCCCGCGCCGAGATCGCTTCGAGCGTCACCTGCGACCGGAACTGGCCTTGACCATCCAGCGCGGCGGCGGCGTCGATCAGATCGTACGCACGCTGCGCATCGCCGGCCTTCGCCGAGAGCTCCGCGAGCTCGATGAACAGGTACGCCTTCCACGTCGGATCGCTGGCGAGCTCGGCGCGCGCCTCGATGGCGCGCATGCGGCCGGGCAGGTCGCCGTCCTTCGCCGCGATGAGCTCGAGCTCGAGCCACGGCGTCGGGTCCTCGGGGCTCGCGCTGACGGCCTCTTCGAGCGCTTCTTTCGCGCCCGGAAGATTCTGCTCGTAGTCCTGCAGGAACGCGGCGCGCTCCCAGAACGCGCGTGCGCGCTCCTCCGGGGTCACCGAGGCGCGTGTCAGCGCTTCGAGCAGTTTCCCGAGGTTCTTGATGGACTTGCGTCGGGTCAGGATCCGGACGAGGGACTCGAGCGGCTCGCGGAACTGCGGGTCCGCGTTGAACGCCGCGAGGTAGTCCCGCGCGGCGGACGGCTCCTCCCCGTGCTTCTCCTCGAGGACGCCACACTCGTGCAGGAGCAGGGCTTGGAGCGCCTGATCCTCCTGCGCGGCGTGCTCGGACCGTAAACGATTGAGGAAGGCCGCCGCATCCTCGGCCTGCCCCGTGGGCATGGGTGTCTCTACCGTCATTGGGCTCGACGCGCCTCCCGCGGAGACGGGTTTCTGGTCCATTGCATGCTGCGTGGGGAGACTAGCCAAACGGTGCGTCGGGAGTAAAGCGTGCTCGCGACGGATCGCGACGATCCCGCGCCCCTCCGCGCGGTTCGCCTTCTCTCGCCGCGCGGAGAGGGGGGAGAGGGGTGAGGCTCGTGCCTGCTCGCTCGCTCAGAGGGTGTTCCGCAGGCGTCGCGAGCGGCTCGATGCTAGGGAGGCCGAGCGAGGCGTACACTGTACGTCGAGCGAGGCCGACCGACGCGTCGAGCCGCGCAGCAGCCTGCGGAACACCCTCTCAGCCCTTGCCGAGCATCGCGTCGAGCTTCTCGTGCAGCTTGGACTCGACCACGGGGCGCATCGCGCGGAGCAGGAGCGGCAGCTCCACCCGGATCCGCACGGCCTCCGCGGTCACGCGCACCGACCCCCGCGTCCCCTTCGCGGGCCCGCTCGGCGCGTCCAGACACAACTCGTCGCCTTCCCAGCGCCAGCGCACCCCGCGGCGCTGCTCCAGGCGCCGCGCCAGGTCTTCCGCGCGCCGACGCGCCGCGTCCTGGCTCATGCCGTGGGGTTTCAGGATGTCGATCTGCGCCATCGCGTCCGTCCCCTCTGCCTTCGTGGGCTTACTCGACCCGCTGCAGGATCCAGTAGCCGCGCGGCGTGTCCACGACCTCGCTCACCGCGCCCTTGGCCAGGCTGAAGAGAACATACTCCGGCGCAGGCTCCAAAATTCCGCGCGGCAGCCGCCCCGCGTTCTCCATCGAGCCCTTGTCGCCCTTCGCCACCGCCGCCTTGAAGTCCGTCTTCGCCTCCTCGGCGAGCTGCTTGGCGAGCGTCAGCGCCTCCTCGCGCGGCCGCGCGTTCGGCGGCGCGCCCTGGGCGCCCTTGTACTGCACGAGGACCACCCCGAAGATCACCGACTTCGGCGCCTCGCCCGCGAGCGGCGGCGGCGCCTCGCCCGTGAGCAGCAGCGTCCCGCCTGCGTCGACCGGACCTCCCGGCTCCACCTCGCCGCTCGCACCGGCGTCCGAGGGCTCCGCGCCTGCGTCCGCGGTCGGCGTCTCGCCTGCGTCGCTCGGCGTGCCTGCGTCGGCGGCGGCCGTCTCGGTGGACGTGCTCCCCCCGCGACCGCGCGGAATGGCGACGAGCGCGATGGCCCCGAGGACCAACACGGCGAAGAGGAAGGCGGTCGCTTTCTGCATGGGGCGAGCGCGTTAGCACATTTCCCCGGCCCAGCGGAAGCGCGCGACGAATCTGCGCCGCTCGGCCGCCCGCTGCCTCCGCGCCCGCCGTCCCCCTCGTGTCGCAAATGAGCCGCGAAGCCTCAAACCCTGGTAGAAGTGACGAACGCGGAACCATCGCGCGCCCCAGGGCCCCTCGAAGGCATGAGCATGGTCAAGGTCGAGTGCGACGCCTGTAAGTCGCCGTACCAGGTGGAGGAACGACGGATCCCGGCGACGGGGCTCAAGATGCGCTGCTCCAAGTGCGGCAACAGCATCTTGGTGCGCAAGCCCGCGGAGGCCGCGGAGGGCCTCGGAGACGCCGAGGAGATCGATCTCCCCTCGCCGGTCGCGCCGCGCGCGAAGGCGGGCACCGAGCGGATGATGCCGCGCCCCGCGCCGGGCAAGGCGCCTGCCGCGCCGGTCGCGCCGAAGCCGCCCGTGCTCCCCGCCGTCAAGCCGAAGCCCGCTACGCCCGCACCCGCGCCGAAGCCCGCCGCCGCGCCCGCGCCGAAGCCCGCCGAGGCCACGGAGCTCGAGCTGTGGAGCGGCGACGACGATCCTGGCTTCGGCGAGATCGATCTTCCCTCGCCCGCGAAGGCCACCGTGCGGCAGATGCCCGCCGCGTCCGTGCCCGCGCCCGAAGCCGAGGAGGAAGAGCTCGCGGACCTGCCCATGCCCGCGAAGGCCACCGTGCGGCAGATGCCCGCGGTCGTGAACGAATTCCCTCTCGATGATGAAGAGGAGGAGGACGCGGCGCTCGCGGCGATCGAGATGCCCGCGTCGTCGCCGAGCAAGCCGACGGTCCGGCAGATGGCGACCCCGGTGACGGCGTCGCTCGAAGTGGATCTGCCCTCGCCGTCGCCTTCGCCCTCGCCTGCGCGTGCGGCCGCGGCCAGGACGCCGCCGCCGCCGAGCCCTCCGAAGCCAGTCGACAAACCGACCGCGCCCGCGCGTCCTGCGGCGAAGGGTTTTGGCGAGATCGACCTGCCCTCGCCCGCGCGCCCCGCCGCGCCGAAGCCGCCGCCGCCGAAGCCGGACGAGAAGCTCACCGCGCCCGCGCGCCCCGCGGCCAAGAGCGCGCCCGAGCCCGAGGTCGATCTCCCGAGCCCCGCGCGTCCCGCGCGCCCCGCGCCGCCCGCGGCGAAGGGCTTCGGCGAGATCGATCTCCCCGCGCCGGCGAGGCCCCCCGCCGCGCGCCCCGCGCCGCCTGCGGCGAAGGGCTTTGGCGAGATCGATCTCCCCGCGCCGGCGCGCCCGCCCGCGAAGAAGGAGCCCGCCGATCTCCCCGCGCCGGCTCCGCCGGGCCCGAAGCACCGCTCCTCCGGCGCGACGCCCGCGGCGCTGCGCGCAAAACCCCTGAGCAGCTTCGACCTGCCTGCCGTCACGGCCGACACCGCGCTCGACCTCGGCGCGTTCGGCGAGATCGAACTGCCCGCGCCCGACCTCGGCACGTTCGGCGAGATCGAGCTGCCCACGCCCGATAGCGGCGCGTCGTTCGGCGACCTCGAGGCCCCGCTGTCGCCGCCCGCGGGCGCTGCGCGCAAGCTCGACCCCGGCGCGACCGTGCCGGTCGCTGCGATCGCGGCCTTCGACCCGGGCGACCTGAGCGAGCTCGAGTTCCCCCTCGCGAGTGCCCCTCCGCCTCCCCCTGCGTCCTCGCCGCGCGCCGCCGTGCCCGTGACGTCCGGCTTCGAGCTCGACGACGCGGCCTTCGACGCGGCCTTCGCCGATCCTCCGCCGAACAAGGCCGCCGCCGCGCCCAAGCCGCCCACGCCCGAGCCGCCGAAGAGCACGCGCGCCGCGGGCCCCATCTCGGCGCCGGGCGAGGAGTTTTCCCTCGGCGAGCCGGACATGGACCTCTCGACGGGCGCGCCGATCAGCACGGGCGCGCCGCCCGCGCGCGCCCCCATCCACGCCGCCGACGAGCCCGACGAGCCCGCACCGCCGCCGGACAGCAGCGCCAGCATCGGCGACGAGGTCGACCTCGTGCCGGGCGAGTCCGACGGCCTCGACGCGCTCGGCAAGCGCGACAAAGCCCCGAAGAGCCTCGCCAAGCCCGCCGCCGGTGACAAGCGCCCCCGCGGACGTGGCCGTGTCTACGGCATCGGCGCGGCCGTCCTCATCGCGATCGGCGGCGGCGCCCTCGCGTTGCTCCCCGACATCGGCCCGTTCGGCGCGCACGCCGTGAGTGATCTCGTGAACGCCTCCGCGCACGCCGAGGCGCTCACCGGGCTCGAAAAGAACACGCAGGCCACGCTCGACGAAGACACCGCCGCCGCGGCCGCGCGCGGGCTGGAAGCTGCCAAGGCCGCGCAGCTCTCGCGCCCGCGCCACCGCCCGACGGCCGCGTATGCTGCGTTCGTCGCCTTCTCGCGCAGCCTCCGCCATGGCCGCCGCGGCGAAGACGAGACCCTCGGCAAGCAGCTCCTCGGCCAGACCGAGAGCCCGAGCCGCGAGCGCACCCTCGCCGTCGCCGCGCAACACGCGCTCGCGGGCCGCCTCGATCCGGCCCGCCGCCTCGCCAAGGACGCGCTCGACGCCGATGCGAACGACATCGACGCCGCTGTCCTCCTCGGCGAGATCGAGCTCGCCTCCGGCTCCATCGCCGACGCGCTCCCCGCCTGGAAACGCGCCGTCTCGATCCGCAAAGGCGCCCGCTCCCTCTACGGCCTCGCGCGCGCCGAGCTCGCGAAGGGCGACGCCGTGGCCGCCGAGAAGAGCGCCCGCGCCGCGCTCGAAGCCTCTCCGAAGCACGCTGGCGCCCGCACCTTGCTCGCCTCGATCCTCGGCCGCGACGCTGCCAAGGAAACCGAGGCCCTCGACCTCCTCGGCAAGGTCACGGCCGAGGGCGACATTCGTGCTTCCGGCAGCGACCGCGAGCTCGTCGACGCCTACCTCGAAACCGGCCGCATCCACCTCGCCCGTTCGCGCATCACCGCGGCCGAGCAGGCCTTCGCCGCCGCGCTCAAGATCGACCCGCGCAGCGCCCCTGCGCTCATCGGCGACGGCGAGCTCTTCTACCGATCGAGCCGCTTCTCCCAGGCGCTCCTCCGCTTCGAGGAGGCCACGCGTGTCGACGAGAGCAGCATCCCGGCCCGCATTGGCGCGACGAAGACCCTCCTCGCGCTCGAACGCCTCAAGGACGCGAAGGCGCTCGCCGAAAAGCTCCGCGCCGACAAGCCCGACGCCGCCTCCTCCGCGTACTGGCTCGGCCGCGCCGAGGACGCGCTCGGCAACAAGAAAGAGGCCGAGGCCCTCTACCTCCAGGCCATCAAGCTCGGCGGCATGCAGACCGAGGCTGTCGAGGCGTACGTCGCGCTCGCCTCGATCCTCGCGGCCGCCGGCCGCAACGACGAGGCCCAGGCCAAGCTCGCCGAGGCCAGCGCGAAATTCCCCGACCTCGCGGCGCTCCACCGCGCGAAGGGCGAGGTCTTCTCGCAGGCGGGCCGTTATCCCGAGGCGCGCACCGAATTCGAGGCTGCGCTCGCCAAGGAGGACGACCTCGGCACGCGATTCCGCCTCGGCATCACGCTCCGCCGCATGGGCGCCTTCGAGGACGCGCAAAAGGTCTTCGACCAGATCGCGGCCGTCGACAAGGCGTTCCCGGGCCTCTCGCTGGAGCGTGGCCTCTTGTACGAGGAGACGGGCCAGAGCGAGCGTGCGCTGGAGATGTATGCGGCGGCGCTGGAGAAGGCGCCGACGGACATCGACCTCAAAATGCGCGTCGGCTCGGCGCAGGTCATGGCGGGCCACGCGGCGCAGGCCGAGCCGATCCTGCGTGAGGTCTTGAAAGAGCGCGCCGGCTCCGCGGACGCGAACCATTTCCTCGGCCGGGCCCTGCTCTTGAAGGGCGGCAGCAGCGCCGCGGGCGAGGCGATCCGCTTCCTCGAACGGGCCACGGAGATCGACGGCAATCGCGCCGAGTATTTCCTTTACGTCGGCTGGGCGGCGAACGTCCTCGGCCAGTTCCCGAAGGCCGAGGCGGCGTTGAAGCGCGCCTTGGAGCTCGATCGCGAGCTCGCGGACGTGTACTGGCAACGCGGCGTCTTGGCCCACAAGCAGGGCCGCACGCTCGACGCCCTGGCGGACCTGGAGATCGCCTTGCAAAAGCGCCCCTCCCGGCACGAAGCGCACGCCACGATGGCGCTCTGTTACCAGGAGCTCGGCCGCTGGCCGGAGGCGCAGACGGCGTGGCAAAAGGCGATCGCCGGCAATGGCACGGTGGCCGAGTGGCATTACCGGCTCGGGAAGATCTTCGAATCGAACGGGAACAAGCTCGCGGCGACGCCGGAGCTCGACAAGGCCGTGGAGCTGCTCGCGCAGAAGGGCGGGCCGGCCGAGAACTGGCAGGCCGACGCGTATTTCCTCCACGCCGAGGCCATGCGCACCACGGGGCAAAAGGACAAGGCCGTGAAGAGCTACCTCCGGTTCAAGGAGGTGGCGACGATGGACAATGCGTACCGGACCGATGTGGAGCGGGCGTTGTTATCGCTGGGGCACGGGCCGTAGGTAGGCCGCGGGCCTATTGAAAGCTCACCGAGATGTTGTCGAGGCCCCAGCCCTCGTCGCCGACGCCTTGCAGCATCATGGCGCCGAATTCGAACATGACCTCGCTCTGCGTGTGCGGCAGCGCGTGGCTCAGGTGGTAGACGGAGTCGAGCGGCTGGCCACTCCACAGGTAGCCGAGTGAGTTCACCTCGGTCGCGCCCGAAAGGCCGGGGTGGGAGGTCGGCGGCGTGCCCCAGTTGTCCGGATACGACTGCGCCCCGTTTGGCCCGTTTGCGAACGTCGTGCCCATGACGAAGACGCTGTCCATCTTGAGCCCCCATCCATCCGGCCCGGCGTTGCCGTCCCAGCTCTGGATCACGTAGAGATCGAACGCCAGCGTGATGCTCTCGTGCGGCGGCAAGTGCGCGAGCGTCAGCTTCATCGTGTGGTTGTCGAACTGCCCCAGGAACTTCGTCGCTGGACGGCTCCCGCCGGGCGTCTCGGAGACGAGGGCGGCCGGCAGTGCGCCCGAGACGAGGCTCCATTCGGATCCCACCGCGCCCTCGAAATCGTTGAAGTAGCTCCCCATCGTGGCGATGGGCAGGGGCGCGTTCACGAGCGCGGTTGCGTACGACGCGTCGTTCGTCGAGGCCACGTCGAGGATGCATGCATTGAGGAGCCCCGGGTCCGTGACGCCCGCCTGCGTGCAGACCTGCTCGGCGGCCGTGTACGCTGCGGGCTCGAGCGATTGCGCGCTCGTCGGCTGCGCCGGGAACGCCAGATCCGTGTACGTCGCCGTGCTCTCCCCTGCCGCATAGTCGAAGAGCGACTCCACCTGCGAGATTCTCCAGCCATCGGCGAAGGTGTCGTGCAGGACCTCGTGCGAGAGCGGCTGCTCGAGTGGTGTGCCGTCGCGCAGGGCGAACTCGTTCGAGGGGATCCCATCGAAGTTGCCGAGCAGGCCGCTGACCTGCCCCGAATGCAGGTCGGTGAGCTTCAGCTGGAGGTCGATGCGATCGCCGGGATGCACGCGGACGACCAGCTTGTCGCCGCTGCTCCAGCGCACCACGAAATCGTGACCGCGATACGAGACCGTGCCGCCGTCGAGCGGGATGCTCCCGACGCTGGAGAGGGGCACTTCGGCGCCATCGACGACGAGGCGCATCGAGGGGCGCGCGTGGAGGGCCACGCGCTGCAGGCCGACGCGCGCCGCTACCGCGGTGTTCACGGCGATCGAGTTCGAGCTGCCGACGGGCTCCTGGCGGACCTGGGCCGTCAGCGTCGGCGTCGCCGCGAGCACGAATTCCCCGACGGACTGGAGGTCGTACAAGAGCCCATCGAACGTGACGAGGTGGGGATCGCCCGTGCTGCCCCCGCCCGTCGTGGGCGGCTCGGGGTCGCCGCCGCCGCCTCCACCGCCACCCCCACCGCCGCCGTCGCCGCAACGTCCGCATACCGCGCAGGCATTGGGGCAGCAGTCGCCGAACACGACGCAGAGCGGATCACAATGGCAGCCTCCGCCGGCGCTGTTGCATTCGTTCGGCGAGCAGAGGCCGTCGAAGCAGTCGACCGCGCAGCTCACGGCGTTCTCGTCCGCCTCGCAGACCCCGTTTCCGCAGCAGGTGGTCTCGGCGCTGCTCGAATAAAACCACGTGGGATCCCAGAAGCTCGACTTGACGACGCTCGCTTGCGTGGCGTTGTCGATGATGAAGCCGAACTCCGAAACGGCGCCCCCGCAGTAGCTATCCATGAGCCCGCCCGGGTAGAGGTTCTGCGAGCCGATGTAGAACGCTTGCTCGTCGATCATCACGAACTTGGAGTGGTTCGTGTACTCGATCCCGTCCGCCCACGTGGGAGCGAAGGCGTGCCTGAACTCCGCGACGTGCACCTTGCCGCAATAAAGCTGCTCCGCCGTGGCGTACCCGAGCGCGGCGAGCTCGCCCGGGGGGATGGGGTCCTCGAGGAAGAACTGTTCGAGCTGCTGGGCCGTCCAGTCGACCGTCCATCCATTCTGGTAAAACCCCCCATCGAGGACGATCTTGACCTCGACTCCGCGGCGGATCGCGGCGCGTAGCTTCTCCCAGAGTTGATCGGAATAGGAGTGGTACCGGCAAATCGGAGAGGCGAACAGATCTTGCTGGCTGATGAGGATCGACGTTTGCGCCGCGTCGATGAGCGCATAAAGCGCCCGGTCACCAGCCAGCGAATCGCCGACGTCTCCGATGTTGGTCCCCGAGGTGCCGACCGAGATGACGCGGAGACGGGCGTGCGGGATGCTGGGCGGCGCCGTGAACCGATCAAGACAAGCGCCAGCATTGAGGTGGATGGGGGTCTTGGGGACGCTGATCCAGTGCGCGGGCCATGCGTTCTCACAATCCATGTCCTGGAGCTGGTTTACGTACTGCTGCGCGTGCGCGGCGGCGGCGCCGCGGAGCCGAACGGAGAGATCGTGCACGGGCGACAGGCGGTCGATGTAATCGTGGGCCCACAGATTGATCCCGCCCGCGATGACCTCTTGGCCATCCGCGGCGACGATCTTCGAGTGGTTGAGCGGGAAGTCCCAGAACACGAGATGGCTCGGCATCCTCCCTGCGGAGACGCGGATGCGAAGGTCGGCCAGGAAGGGCGCCGTCACCTTGTCGACGATCTCCTCTGGCTCGAGGCCGCCATGGCCCGTGACGAACCGGACGTGCAGCCGGGGCGCCCAGGGCTCCGCCGGCGGCGGGATCGGCGCCTTGCTGTTCAGCTTCTCGAGGGCCCCGGTGATCGCCTCCAGGAATCTGTCGTCATGGAACGACAGGCTCGTGATATCGACGTATTGCTCCCCGCTCAGGATGACGTCGACGATCTCGTGGAGGTAGTCGTCGGAGTGATTGAGCGGCAGGGCGTTGTTGCCCCACCACCGCTGGTGGGGGAACTGGAGCAGGCCGACCATCGTGTTGTTGCACGAGGAATCCCAGTAGCGGCCCGGGGGCTCGGCCGCGTCGAGCGCGGCGATGACCTGGTCCCCGATCGTCGAACCGTTGCACCAGAGCTGCAACGGCGGCGCCGGCACCTCCACCTCCACGGGCGCCTCTTTCCTCCCCTGCGGTCCCCCTGTCCACGGAGCCCCGTTGTTGTTGGCGAGGGCGCCGCTCGCGTGTGCTGCAATCGTGGACGCGGCGGCGAGCGCGAGACACGCCTCTCGGCGGAAACGATGTGTCTGTTTCACGGGGAAACCTCCGGGACGGAACCATGACGAGACGAACGCGAAGGCGAACGCGAAGGGGGGATGCTCACATCCGCATGGGTTGATCAAGATATTTGTAGGCGGGCTGAGGATGTTCGCGGGGGCTATGCCAAGGGGACGGGCGGGATTGGCGTCCACGCCCGGGGCAACGTGAACGAGGTGCCGAGAGGTCGAAGGCACGCTCGCCGGGCTTGTCGCAAGGGCTGGGAGGTTGTCGACGTGCTCGCCGGGCATGTCGGCAAGGGCTGGGGTGGTTGTCGACATGCGCGCCGGGTTCGTCGGCAAAGGCTGGGGAGGTTGTCGACATGCGCGCCGAGCTCGTCGGCAAGGGCTGGGGTGGTTGTCGACATGCGCGCCGGGCTCGTCGGCAAGGGCTGGGGTGGTTGTCGACATGCGCGCCGGGTTCGTCGGCAAAGGCTGGGGAGGTTGTCGACATGCGCGCCGGGCTTGTCGGCAACGGCTGGGGACTTTGTCGACATGCGCGCCGAGCTCGTCGGCAAGGGCTGGGGAGGTTGTCGACGTGCGCGCCGGGCTCGTCGGCAAGGGCGGGGGAGGTTGTCGACGTGCTCGCCGTGGTGGCCGGCAACGGTTGGGGACTTTGTCGACATGCTCGCCGGGCTCGTCGGCAACGGTTGGGGACTTTGTCGACATGGTCGCCCGTGGTTGCCGGGGGGGAGTCCCGTAATTACGGCAGTCGGAGTCCAAATGACGGCAGTCTGTACCGCCCTTTCACCCGCCCTCGACCCGCTCCCCTGAACACGTGTGCTCGGATCGACCGTGATTGGCCCGGCTTGCCCGCGTCGGAGAGCGCGCCCGCGACGTCGCTCCTCCCGCTTGGATCGATCGGATGCGCGCGGTGGTCGTGGGATGTTGACAAGGCTCCCGGGGGTGACGTAAGCTGATATACGGGACATGCGGACCTTTCTTGCACTCTTCTGTGTAGCGGTCCTCGTGGAGGGGTGCGTTGACGAGCCCAGGAGGCGACCACCCTGCACGGATCCAGACGAATGTGCCGTGCAACGAGACAACTGCTTCAACGGCTGCGCCCAGCGTCATGCCCCAGTAAGCTGTGCAGATTGCTGTAACAGTGTGTTCAGGAGCTGCGATGATTGCAAATCATGGAACTTCGAGTCGTGCAGGTGACTCGTTCAAACCCGGACTCGCAGCCATCCTCGTGGGCGGACTGCTCGCATTGTTCTGCGGATGCGGACGAAATGCGCCCCATCAACTCGTCCTGCGATACGATGAGGTGGCCCACGTGAGTGGATGCAACATCCGCCTCATTCAGATCACCATCCGTGACGATGGCTACGAGCCGTTCGCGGCTCTCAATTACAATTGCGGAGGCTTACCGGAGTCGGACCTGTTCGAGAAGAATTGGTCGAAGGACTATCTCCCGCCCCTCGGGTTCACGATGAACGTCGGGGATTGTCAGCTCTTCAAGGACACGTTCTACTGCGTCGAGGCCATCGAAACCGACAAGGTGACGCTCCAGGCGACGTACAAGTGGGCCAACCCAGACCATTCGCGAATCGAGCGGATCAAGTAATCTGCAAAGGCCCCGCCCCATCCACGCGCCTGTGCATCTCCAGGCACGCCTGATCCACCATCCCGCGCATCATCCGCGGCGCGACCCCGAGCACCGGACGCCCTGAGACGCATAACGGGCATTCCGCGCGGACGTCGCGGATCCGGGCCAACTCCACGCAGGAGCACGGCTGGCCGAAGTCAGCGGGTCGCCTCACGGGGGCTGCCGCCCTTCATCGAATCATCACGGGCCGCTCGAGAGCCGGTACGTCGCGATCCATTGGTAACGGCTGCTCCGCGGCAGTTCGGAGGGATCGAAGGCGCCGGCCCATGGCACCGCGTCCGAAACCCACAGGTTGGCCCGCACCTCTTGCGGGTGCTCGAGTTCACGCAAGATCACCGCGTCGGTGAAGCGGTGCAATTCGCGCCCGTCCACCCAGTAGGCGATGCGATCGGGCAGCCATTCGATCTCCCAGGTGTGGAAATCGGCGGAAGCATCGAAGTCGAGGTCCACCCTCTTCTCCGTTTGGTGCTTCGTCCCGCCATCGTCCACCCAGTGGAGCGCAAACTGCACGGCTTGGGTCCCGCCGACGAACTCGATGTCGATCTCGGCGGTCTCGAGCAGCTTCGTGTAGCTGGCGTCGAACTGGTAGAAGGCGGTGAAAAACGAGGCGACCATGCCCGGGCGGGCGGTGGGGCGCATGCGCGTGAGGAAGCGCCCGAACTTCTGCGCGCCGGTCCGAGCGTACTCCGCGCCCAGAATCGTGCGATCCGAGTCGATGACGGTGTCGCCGCGCGCGGTGAGCCACAGATCGAGGGCGCCCTCGCTGGTGCGGACGTTCGAGGGATGGAGCCAGGCGAGGTTCGAGCCAAAGGTCCAGTCACCGAGCGTCGAGGGACCGAGCCCCTGCTCGAAATCATCCAACCACGAGAGCTCGTACGCGATGCCGCCGCGCGTGGCGCGTGGGGGGAGCTCGCTCTCGTGCGTGGGGGCGAGGTCGCCTTGGGGCGAATCGGGGAGGTCGGTTCGTGGAGCAGGAGCCGGTGCGCAAGCCGCGGCGAGGGCGGCCGAGCAGAGGACGAGCGTGGCGCGCATCCTGCGGAGTGTAGGCGCGGGGAGGGAGGGGAGGAAGCGGTGGGTGGTGGGCGCCCACCCATCACGCCACAGCCTACGCCCTTGGCCGTCGCCGCAGAAGGAGCCATGCAGCGATCACCAGCCACCCCGTGGGGCCCGTCGGCGAGCCGCTCGTGCCGCAGCCGCCGCTCGTCGGTCCTTCGCCTTTGGCGCCGGTATCCCCGCCTTCCCCTCCGTCAGCACCGCCGCCGCCCTCACTGCCGCCGCCTGCGCCGCCGTTCCCCAGGCACACGCCCGACTGGCACGTCCCCAGGCTGCAAGGTGTCCCGTCGGGCTTGGCTGCGCTCCCGCAGCCGGTTTGCGGGTCGCACGCGCTCGCCTCGTGGCATTCGTCCGGCGCCACGCAGACCAGGGGGTTCCCGGTGCACAGGCCGCTCTGGCAAGCATCCGCCTGCGTACAGAGATTGCCGTCGTCGCACGGGACGCCATCCGGCGCCGGTCCATCCGCCGGGCATGCGCCCATGTCGCCGGAGCAGACCTCGGGCGCATCACAGGTGCCTGTCGCCGCGCGGCATTCGGTCCCGGCCGCGAGAAGGGTGCATTGGCCGATGGAGCCAGGGACGTTGCAGGCCTGGCAATCGTCCGTCGCCCCGTCGCCGCACGCCGTATCGCAGCAATGGCCGTCGACGCAGAACCCCGTCGGACAAGTGTCCGCCGATGAACACGCGGAGCCCGCGGGGCCCGTGTAAAGGAGGGCCCCCAGGGCCACGGTGCTGCCTGTCACAAAGCCGCCCGCCACGAGCACACGACCGTCTTGCAAGAGCGTGGCCGTTTGCCGGTATCGCACGCCGTTCATGGATACCGTGCCCATGAAATCACCGAGGTGGAGGCTGTAGAGCTCTGCGGTCGCCAGAGCCCCGCCCACCGTCCCCGCGCCGCCCACGAGGAGGACGTACCCCGTCGGCAGGAGCGTCGCCGTGTGTTGCGCCCGCGCGGCGAGCATGGGGGGGAGGGTCGACCATTTGCTGGTGGCCCGGTCGAAGACCTCGGCGGTCTTGAGCGCGACGGTCCCGACGCCATAACCGCCGGAGATCAGCACCTTGCCGCCCGGGAGCGCGACGGCCGCGAACGACTCCCGGGCCGTCTCGAGGGGCGGCAAGCTGGACCAGGTATTCGCGGACGGATCGTAAATCTCGGTCTCCGCCAGGTGGGTTGCGGAGTTGCCGACGCCACCGGTGACGAGCACCTCTCCGCTCGACAGGAGCACCGCGGCGTGGCTCGCGCGGGCGAGCGCGAGCGGCGCCGTGGGTTGCCACGTGTTCGTGGCCGGATCGAAGACCTCCGCGCTCGCCACGCGGGTGGGCGTACCGGTGTTGAGCCCGGCGGTGATGAACACCCGGCCGTCCTGCAGCTTCGTGGCCTGGTGCCTCGTCCGCGCCGTGCTCATGGACGGCAGCGTCGTCCACGTCGCCGTGGCGGGGTCGTAGGCCTCGACGGTCGCAGAAGAGGCGCCGCTGAGCCCCCCGCCCGTGACGAGGACACGCCCATCGTCGAGCAGGTTCGCCGTGTGGAAGGCGCGCGCGTTGACCATCGACGCTGTGTAGGACCATTGGTTCGTGACCGGGTCATAAAGCTCGGCCGATTTGCCGGTCGTGGTGACGCTCGAGCCTCCCACGACCAGGACCCTGCCGTCCTGGAGCAGCGTCGCCGTGTGGAGATCGCGCCCGGCCTGGAGCGAGCCTGCCGGCGACCACAAGGGGTCGATGAGCAGCGCAGAAGCAAAAGGCGCATCGACCATCAGATCGATGAAATGGCCCCGCGCCACGAGCCGCACGGCGACCTCGCCTCCGCCTTCGGCGTACGCCACGGGGGCGGTCACCTGGATGCGCGCGTGGCCCTGGCCGTCGACGATCTGCACGGCATGGGCGGCCTGCCGGACCTCGGCGCCGTCGATTTCCCAGGTCGCCACGGCTTCACCCGCGCGCGTCGCTCCGGGCTCGACGTGGAGCCACTCCTCGAGGCCGCCGGCCGCGAGCGTCCAGAAGGATGTGCCCCCGGCGCGACGATAGGCAATGGCGCGGTCCGCCGGCGCGGCCTCGCCCTCGCGCCCGAGCTCGCGGACGTGAAAGGAAAAGCCGCCGGGCAAGGACATACGAAGGGGCTGATCGGATGCCCGTGGCAGCTCGACGCCGAGCGCGCCCCAGTGGGCTTCGCCGGGAGCCGGCAGGCCCCGGACGAATGCGCCGTCCCGCGCGGCGAAGAGCTGCTCGGCTTCGAGCACGGGACGGGAGCGTTCGGGGAAACGAAGGCGGAGACGCGTGGCTTCATGAGAGGCGGTCGGCTGGGAATGCGCGAGGCTTTCGAGCGAGCCCTCGTCCGGGTTGCTTTCGCTGCTGCAACCGAGCCCTCCCAAGGGCGCGCTCGCAACCGTCGCAGCGAACACCATGGGGGCGAGGTGTTGGAAGGATGGGCGGAGGTGCATGCGTACGGAGATCCTGGTTGATGGTTGGCTGTCTGCGTAGGTTGCCACGCTACAGGAAGTTACGACCCGGAGGAAGATGAACGCTCACGACCCCCCTTTCAGTCCAAGTTCGTCTCCCAATCCTCGAAGGGTGGCTCTACGACGTACGCCGCGTCCACGTAGCTCCGGATGTACTGGGCGGCGTGGTTCTCCGCCTGCTTTGCATTGCGTACGACGCCCTCCTCGTCCAGCTCGAGCACGTTGACGAAGAGCGCGCACGTCATCTCGACCGACTCTGTTATATGCGACTCCATGAACGGTATGTCGATTTCATCGATGTTGCGTAGGCGCCCGCTCGTGCTCCTCGTCGGGGCCTTTCTTTCCCTCGGAGGCACGCGTGCCCTGGCGTCCCCCGTCCCCGTGGCGCAGTTCAATTGGACCCAGCAGCAGAAGCTCTTCATCGAGAACCCGATGGTCGGCGATCTCGCCGCGCAAGCGATCGGCCTCTCCGGCGATGTCATCATCGTCGGCGCGGCCGAGGCCGACCTCAAGGGGAGCCGATCCGGCGTGGCGCAGGTCTTCGTGCGAGCGGGAGGCTCCTTCGCCCCGACGCAGACGCTCTCCCCCGACGACGGGCAGCCCGACGACTATTTCGGCCACGCGGTCGACGTGGACGGCGATATCGCGATCATCAGCGCAGCCTTGGACGACGACAATGGGTTGAACAAAGGCTCGGCCTATGTGTACGCCCGGAGCGGGGGCGTCTACACGATGCAGCAGAAGCTCTTGGCACCTCCGGCGACCCTCGGCAGCTACGCATCCACCGTGGCCGTCAGCGGGACGACGATCCTCCTGGGGGGCGAGGGCAGCGGAGGTTTCGTGTATACCCAGAGCGGCTCGACCTGGTCGCTTCAGCAGAAGATCGCGCCGGCCGACCACGTCACGACGCATTTCGGCAATGCCGTCGACCTCTCCGGCGACACGGCCATCATCGCGGCATTCGCGGATCCCACGATGAGCGTCGATGGTGGCTCGGCCTCTCTCTATGTGCGCAGCGGCGCGACCTGGACGGAGCAACAAAAGGTCTTCCCGTCCGATCCGACGGTAGGGCAAAACTTCGGGTATTCGGTCGCCATCGACGGCGATACGGCGGTCGTGGGCGCCATCGGCGACAGCGAGAAGGGGACGTGGGCCGGCGCGGCGTATGTCTTCGTCCGCAATGGCGTCACGTGGAGCCAGCAGCAGAAGCTCGTCGCGAGCGACGCGCAGGAGAGAGCGCAGTTCGGGTGGGGCGTCGCGGTGCAGGGGGACAGGGTGCTCATCGGGACCCCCACGATGAAGACGGCCGTGACGCAGCCGGGAGCGGCGTACGTCTTCGAGAGGAGCGGCGGCGTCTGGACCGAGGCGAACAAGCTCACGGCCTCGGACGCGGTGGCGGTGGAGAACAGGTTCGGCTGGTCTTGCCGTCTCGACGGCGAGACGGCGGTCGTCGGCGCGCCCAGCGATGCAGAAAAAGGCGGCTCCTCGGGCGCGGCGTACGTGTTCGCGATGGAGATGGGCGGGTCCGGTGGAATGGGCGGGGCCGGCGGAATGGGCGGGGCCGGCGGCGCGGGTGGGTCCGGTGGAATGGGCGGGTCCGGCGGAATGGGCGGGTCCGGCGGAATGGGCGGGTCCGGCGGAATGGGCGGGTCCGGCGGCGCTCCGTCGACGGAGGAGAGCGGCTGCGGCTGCCGGATGGCCGGCGCGGAGCGAGGCGGCGGGGCAGCATGGTTGCTCGCGCTGGGAGGGGTGGTCCTCGCCGGGAGTCAGCGGCGCGCGCGCTCCCGGAGCATTGTGCGGCGGGGCGACGGCTCGACGTTCTAGAGCGCCGAACAGTTCGGCGCTCTGCGAGATCGCGAAGCGAGCTCGCCTCGGGGGGTGAATCGGCCGGGCTCCGCCTGGCCGAGAGGGGGACGCGAGGCGTCCCCCTAGGGACGAAAGAAGCCTAGAACATCGAGCGGTTGTCAAACCGATCGATGTTCTAGGCGGCCCCCACGCAGCCCGCGCTCCTGCCCTCCAGCGACCTTCGCGGTTCGCGGCCGGGCTCGGTCTGGCGGGTCCGCGAAGGCCATTCAAAGCAAGACGCGTGGGCGTGATGCGGGACGACCTGGCCCCGTGACGGTGACCTCTCGACGCCCGTCGCCATCGCTGCGGACGGCCGACTTGCGGCCCTCGGCGAGCGGCTCAACGTTCGGTCATGACGGGACCGAGCGGCGCGCGGAAAGAACCCTGCGCGGCGCGAGGGGACCACACGCGAGGGGGGCCGACGATGACCCGACAATCGAGAAAGCCGAGAGGAGACTGGGAGCGTCGAGGGATCATCTCCCTGGGTTTGATCTTCGTGGGGCTGTCGTTCGTGGCATGCGACGAAAGCCTCGGGCAACGAGCGCGTATGGGAGGCGCGTGCCCGCCCGGGGAGATCTGCTCGGAGCAGACGCCGAGGGGCCTGGTATTCTTTGGCGCGCGGACATTCAACGATGCGGAAGCCAATGAACGCCTCGCCACGGCCCTTGGGGGCACGCAGACGATGTTCCTCCGCTACCCGGAGCCGCCCTATGATCCCTTCGTGGCTGGCTTCAAGGCGATGCTCGTCGATTCCAGGGCTGCCGCGATCGAATCGAGTGGCGCCGCCTCGGTCGTCCTGCGAGGTGTCTCCGAGGGCCAATCCTTGCTGCGACTCCTCGAGCCAGGGACGAACAAGCTACTCGACCGGTACGCGATCAAGGTTGCGCCCGTCGCGCGTGTCGCCCTGCTCCCGCGGGAGCTTCGGGAAGAGGATGCGGACGTCGTGCGCTGGAAGGTGCTCGCCGGGAACCCGGCCTTGCTCGGGGTCCTGCTCTTCGACCCGAATGACCACCAGCTCGTCGACGAGGGGCTCGAGGTGCGCGCCCACGCGGCAGAGGTCTCGCGGCATGCGTGGGATCTCTTCCAGGTCACGGTGGTGATCTCGGGGGAGCGGGTGCTCCTCACGATGCGGGCGGGCGACCGTTCCTTTGTCTCCAACGTGGAGGTCGCCTCGTCGGTCGACGCCATCGCCCTGCGATCCCCCGCGGCCCCGGAGGAGGGGCGCCCCATCGAGATCAAACGCGGAGCGCCCGGCACGCAGCTCTGCTTTCGCGCAGCCTCGAACAGCACCACGGTGGTCGGGGCGACGTGGGAGTTCCGCCCGTCCGAGACCGTCTCGATCGAGCGTCCGGAGCCGCCGTCGGGGGAGGAACTGTTGAATACGCCGCTCTGGACGACGCCGGGCTGCGTGACGCTCTCCGGGAGGGAGGTCGGACCCGCGACGCTCGGGGTCACTGCGAGCAGCCACTTCGAGATGTTCAAGCTTCTCGTGGTCGAATGACCCCTGGAGGGTCCGATGAAATCATGGCTCACGGTGTTCGTCGCGCTGGGCTCGATCGATCGGCCCGAGTCATCGAAGGCTCCGACGTAGATCGGTTCCGGGTGCGTGGGCGTGAACGAATACCCGATGGTGCCAGCGCTCTCGCATGTGGCCGGCTCGTCGTGGCTCGTCGTGGTGCGTGACATATCGACGGTATCGACTTAAGGCACGCTCCGGATGACCGTCGCGTCGCGGAGAAGGCGCGAAGACCCGCCGCAAGAACCAGGTCGCGAAAGCCACGCCCGTGTCGAGCGACGGCACGTCATCGCCTCGCGCGCCCTCTATGCGCTTCTCTCCTCCACTGGCTCGTGGTACAGGTCCCTACCACGATTGGGCAGTATGTGCTGCCACAGTGGATGAGGTGTTATGTCTGGACTCGTATCTTCGTGTCCGAGGAAGTCTCGTGCTCGGATTCGGCGCGGCCTGTGGTCCGCGCTCGTTGTCTGTATCGTCGCGCTCGTGGCGTCGTGCTCTGCCCGCGATGCGGAGCTCTCGTTGCAGGAGAGCACGCCTCCGGAGTCTGTGCCCGCGCGCGCGTCGGCGAAACAAACGCAGGTATCGGCGCCGTTTGATCTCGACGGCGTCATGCGGCAGGTCCATTTCGCGTTCCGGAAGGACGGCGAGCGCTGGACGGGCGGGCACACGACCTACGGCGTGCGCGCCTCGACCTCGGCCTTTTCGGTCCGGCCCGCGTCCGCGGAGGTCGAGGGGGCGGAGGCCACGTTCGAAACCGTCGCGATGACCCGCGGCGCGGCCCGGAATCTCCGCGGCGTGGAGGGGCGCGTCGAGAAGGATGGCCACCTCGCCGTCGCGCGCGGCGAGGTCACCGAGCATCTGCGGAATGACGACGAGGGCGTCGAGCAGAGCTTCTCGTTCGAGGCGCGGCCGGAAGGGCGGGGCGACCTCGAGATTCGCGTGCGCGTCACGGGCCAGGCGTACGCGGGCGAGACCGCGGCGGGGCACCATTTCGTCGATCCGGCGACGGGCCTCGGGCTTCGGTATGGCCTGGCCACGTGGATCGACGGGCGCGGGGAACGGACGGCGGTGCCGGTGCGGTATACGAAGGCCGAGAGCGAGCTCGTCTTGACCGTGCCCGCGGCCGTCGTGGAGGGCTCCGCCTATCCTGCGGTGCTCGACCCGACGATTGGGCCGGAGTTCGGCCTGGATGCGCCGATTTATTTCCCGGTGTCCACGGCGCAGTCGTCCATGCAGGTCGCCTTCGACGGGACGAATTGGCTCGTCGCCTGGATTGACTTGCGGCAGCTCAACAAGATCAGCGGGCAAACGATCGTCGGCGTCCGCGTCACGCCCGCAGGCGTGATCCTCGACCCGGGGGGCTTCGAGATCGGAGCCGGGATCAGCCTCGTCGCCGGCTACAATAGGGCGCTCGCTGTGGCCTTTGCAGGCACCCACTACCTCGTCGTGTGGGCGACGTATGCTTCCGAAGGGCTCGTCTATGGCGTGCGCGTCACGCCGAACGGCGTCGTGCTCGACCCGACCCCGAAGAAATACGGGAGCCATTCCAGCGGAATCAGCGCGGTCGACGTGGCCGCCGGGGACACGAATTCCCTCGTCGTATGGGCGTCGACCGACGGGAAGGTGCAAGCCGCGCGCGTCGACGCGACGGGCACGGCCCTCGGCAGTTCCTTCACCGTCCTGCCGAGCACGGGCAAGGTCGAGTCCAACGCCGTGGTGGCGTCGAATGGAACCGACTTCCTCGTCGCGTGGGAAGACACGCGAAACAACGCCATCGCGGACATCTACGGCGCGCGCGTGACCGCGGCTGGGGCCGTGCTCGATCCGACCGGCTTTGCGATCTCGCTCGGGGCGCAGACCCAGCTCCTCCCCTCCGTCGCCTCCGACGGGACGGACTACTTCGTCGCCTGGGAAGACGGCAGGTGGGGAAACAAAGATATCTACGGCGCGCGGGTCACGTCGTCAGGGGCCTTGCTCGATCCGCTCGGCATGCAGGTCTGCATGAACGCGGGGACGCAGGCGGCCCCTGACGTCGCGTTCGACGGCAGCCAGTACGTCGTCGTCTGGAGCGACAATCGCGCCGGCAGCACCTCCGACATCTGGCAGGGGCGAGTCTCGGTCGACGGCGCTGCGCTCGACGGCACGGGGACCCCGGTCGCCGTCGCCACGAGCTCGCAGTTGCGGCCGAGCGTCGCGTGCAACGGCGGCGCTTGTTTCGCCGCCTGGGAAGACCAGCGCGCCGGCGGCAGTGCGGTTGCCTATGGCGCGCGCTTCACGGGGAGCACGGTCCACGAACCGCTGGGCCTGCTGCTCCTCTCGGCCGCCAACCAGCAGGACGCGCCCTCCGTCGCCTACGACGGCACGAACTATCTCGTCGTCTGGCAGGACCTCCGCACCAACACGAACCTCGACATCTACGGCGCGCGGGTCTCGCCGGACGGTGACGTGCTCGATCCCTCGGGCATCCAGGTGTCGGCCGCGACCGGCGATCAGTCCTCCCCGAAGGTCGTTTGGGGCGGCAGCCAGTACATGATCGTCTGGGAGGACAAGCGCTCGGGGACCTATTACGACGTCTATGCCGCACGCATGACCGCGGCCGGCGTCGTCAGCGATCCCAGCGGGATCCCCCTCGTCGCCGTCGCCAACCGGTATGAACAAGCCCCGCTGCTCGCGTTCGACGGCACGAATTACCTCGTCATCTGGCAGGACAATCGTGCGAGCGCCTCCTCCTTCAGCCTCTACGGCGCCCTGCTGACCCAGGCCGGCACGCTGCTCCAGCCGACCGGCTTCATGGTCGGGTCGTTCGGCGGGACCGGTTTGACGCACGCCTTGGCGTTCGGCGGGGGTCAATACTTCGCGGCATGGATGGCTCCTGGCAGCTACGGCGGGGGCCTGCGAGGTGGGCGCATCACGACCGCCGGGGCGCTCCTGGACAGCACGTCGGGGGTCTCCATTCGGCCCAACACCCCCACCGGCGGCACCGTCGCGGCGGCATACGACGGTCTGAACTTCACCGTCGCGTACAGCACGGGACGCGTCTTTTTGGCCCGCGTGACGGCCGCCGGGGTCCTCATCGACACCCTCGACGTCGAGCTGTCCCCCAATGCCCAGAGCAGCACGCCTGCCATCGCCTTCGACGGGACCGATTGCCTCATCGTCTGGCGTGACGGGAGGCACGGCGCCAATGGCGCCATTTACGGGAGCTGGGTGACCGAGGCCGGCGACGTCCTCACCCCCGGCGGCCAGCCCTTCGCGGGCAATGGCTCCATGTTCCACGGTCGGCCTGCGCTCGCGAGCGACGGCGCGGGGCACCTGCTCCTCGCTTATACGAAAGGCGACACCGCGCCGCCCTTCGGAAGCAACCGCGTCCGCGCCCGTCTCCTCACGACCTCGCAGCCCCTCGGCGCGGCCTGCTCCGCGTCGACCGATTGCGCGAGCGGCTTCTGCGCGGACGGCGTCTGCTGCAACACGAGTTGCGGCGGCTCGGCGCCCGATTGCCAGGCTTGCGCGGTCGCGCTCGGCGCGTCGGCCGACGGCACCTGCACGCCGCTCACGGGCGCGACGTGCGACGACGGCAATGCCTGCACGCAAAGCGACGCCTGCGACGCGGGCGCATGCGTCGGCGCCGATCCGGTGGTCTGTACGGCTGAGGACGAGTGCCACGACCCCGGGACCTGTGATCCGGGGACGGGCACCTGCGATAACCCGACGAAGGAGGACGGCGAATCCTGCGCGGGTGGCACCTGCACGAGCGGGGTTTGCGAAAGCAGCAGCGCCGGCGCGGGCGGCAGCGGCGGCGGTGGCGGCAGTGGCGGCAGTGGCGGCAGCGGCGGCAGTGGCGGCAGCGGCGGCAGTGGCGGAAGCAGTGAATCCACCGCTTCGGGTGCGGGCGTGAAACCAGGCGAAGGCGGCGAATCCGCCCTGGCCTCTGGCTCGGCCACCTCCGTCGGCTGCCAGGCCTCGGGCGCGCCCGCGACCGGGACGCCGATCGCCGCGCTGGTGATCGCCGCCGGGCTCCTCGTGCGTCGACGCGCCCCTCGCGCCGCCGCGACGCGTTGTCCTCCCGCGCCTGATTCGCTCCGCCTGAATCTTTCCGCGCGAGGGCAGGAGACGCCCCACGTCAAGCCTCGACACAGAGCCCTCGCGTATCCCCTCCGCTTCTCCTCGCTCGCCCCCTCGCTCGGCCCATCCCCCCTCCTCGGCGATCGCACAGCCGTCCGCGCTAACCCATCGTTTCCATTCTCCTCCGCATCCTACCTTCGCGAGTTTGTAGACCCGTCCCACACGATCGCTCTACCCTTGCGAGACTCATGGGCGACTCCAGGCACGGTCGGGGTGGGGCGATGGGCAGGGCGCGATGGATCGCAGCGCTTGCCCTGGCCCTTCCTTTGGGCCTCGGGTGCTCCTCGGGCCCCCCGGCGACGCGGTTTCTCGTCGAGGTCGCAATCACCGCGAAGGCGAACCGGAATTCGCCCGTCCCCATGACCATGGTCGCGGTGCAGGACGCGAAGCTCTTCGACCAGATCATCAAGCTCACCGCCAAGCAGTGGTACGAGCAGCGCGAGCAGATGCGCCGGGATTTCCCGAGCGGCACCGCGTTCACCGAGTGGGATTGGGAATTCGTCCCGGGCCAGGCGCCCCCGCCCATGGTCGTCGAGGTCGACGGCAAGGCCGTCGGCGCCGTCATCTTTGCCAATTATCGCTCGCCCGGCGATCATCGCTTTCGAATCGGACCGCAACGCCGGATGCGGGTCGACCTCGGCGACGACGACCTCGTCGTGAGCCCCCTCGATGCTCCGGAGGAATGACATGAGCGCCGACGACATTCCGCTCGCGATTCAATGGCATGACGGGATGCTCCTGTCGCCGCAGCACTTCCAGGAGGCCGATCGCAGGTCCGAGCGCCTGCTCGCCTACCACCTCGGACAGGCCTCGCCGTACCACCACGGCATCGTCTCGCTGAAGCTCGCCGAAGGCACGCTCGGCAGCGGTCTCCTTCGTATCCAGCAGGTCGAGGCCATCATGCCCGATGGCACCCTCGTCCATCACGTCGGGGGCAAACACGATCTCTCCGTCGATCTGCGCCCCCAGGCCGCGCTCGTCCGCGACGCACCCGCCACCGTGTACCTCGCCGTCCCGCGCGCGCAGGCGGCCGTCTCCGCCTCCGCCGCGGACCTCGCGCGCCATCGCTCCGCCGAGGGCGCGCCCGTCGTCGACGAACACACCGGCGAGGATCCCCTCGAGATCCCGCGCATCGCGCCGAGCGTCCGCCTCCTCGTCGCCGCCGAACCTCCGCCGCGCCTCGTGTGCTTGCCCATCGCGCGCGTCCGCCTCGAAGGCGAGGCGTTCGTCTCGACCGGTTACATCCCGCCCACCCTCGGCGTCGCGCCTGGCTCGGAGCTCGACGAGATGTGTCAACGTCTTGCCGGTCGTCTGCGCGAGAAGGCGATGCGCCTCGCCGAGAAGGCGAACTTCCTGTCGCGCACCACCGATCGCGAGCTCATCGGCGAGGTGCGCCGCCAGATCCAGTGCCTCGTCGCGGCGCTCCCTCCGTTCGAGACCGTCCTCTACTCCGAGCGCCCGCACCCGTTCTCGCTCTTCGTCGCGCTCACGGGCCTGCTCGGACAGATCTCGTCGCTCGCGCGCACGCCCGTCCCGCCGCTCCTCCCGAAGTACCGGCACGACGACCTCCGCGCGACCTTCGAGAACGCCCGCGACCACATCTTCCGCATGGTCGACGAGGGCATCATCGAGTCCTTCACGGCCTACCCGTTCGATCTCAAGGACGGCAAGTACAACGTCCTCTTCCAGCGCGAGTTCCGTACACGCGCCCTCGTCGTCGCCGTCCGCGTGCAGCGCGGCGTCCGCGAGGATCAGCTCCTCAACTGGATGAACGGCGCGCTCATCGGCGCCCCGGCGCGCCTCCGCACGATGCAGGAGAGCCGCATCCTCGGCGCCGGACGCAAGCGCGTCGAGCGCAACGGCGATCTCGTCGCCACGCCCGGCATCTTGCTCTTCGAGCTCGAAGAGCAGAGCGTCTACCTCGACCCGGGCGAACCGCTCACCTTGTGCAACACGGCCGATCCGACGGGGCAGAGCGGGCCCTCCGAGGCGGTCCTCTACGTGAAGAGCGGGTAGGGGGATGGCTGCTTCTCCGGGACGACCCGCGCTCTCCCCCAAGCAGGCTGCCCTGCGGGATCAACGCGTCCTCGTCGACGCGTTCTGCAACTTCCACGCGGACGTCGTCACGCAGAAGCGCGTTGTCGTCGCCTCGGGCGGCGTGCTCCCGCACGACGCCGTCCAGCAGCGCCTCCTCGACGCGTTCGAGCAACAAGCGGGCAAGATCCAGGGCTCGCTCCCCGAGCACGAGCGCCGCCTCTTCGAGGAGACCCGCTACGTCATGATCGCCATGGCCGACGAGGTCTTCCTCCACCTCGACTGGACCGGCAAGGAGCCCTGGGCGGACAAACCGCTCGAGTCCGTCGTCTTCCAGACGCGCGACTCGGGAGACCGATTCTTCAACCGCATCGACGACGCCCTCAACGGACGTATCCCCGCCTCGTCGCAGCTCCTCACCGTCTACCTCACGGCCCTCGCGCTCGGCTTCCGCGGACGGTATGCGCCGCTCGGCACCGGCGAGCCCGAGACCTACCGCCAGCGCATCGTCGACTTCCTCGCCCGCACCGATCCCGAAATCGTCCGTGGAGAAGAGCTCTGCCCCCAGGCGCACGAGCACACCACGAACGACGCGCAGCAGAAGCGTTTGCCCTCCCTCTCCCGAGGCCTCCTGCCGTTCCTCGTCGTCATCCTCGGCTGGATCGTCATCGGTGAGATCCTCTGGCTCTATCGCACGGCCGAGCTCGACGACGTGCTCGACCGCATCGAGGACGCCACGTGACCGTCGGCACCCTCCTCAAAATCGTCGCCGGCCTGATCGCGCTCGCGGTCGTCGTGACCGGGGCTTACGCGCTCTTCCTCGCGCAGAAGAAAAAAGCGCAGAAGGCCCTGGAGCTCGCCAAGCGCGAGGGCAAACCCGATCCGACGGCCGAGATCCGCGCCGCCTTCGACAAGGCCAAGGCCGCGCTCGTCAAGAAGGTCCAGGACAAGACCGCGCGCGAGGAGATGCCGCGTTACCTGGTCCTCGGCGAACCTTCGTCCGGAAAGACCACGCTCCTCGGCGGCTCCGGCCTCAGCGTCCAGCTCATCGAGGGCGGAGATCCCGCGCCCGGCGACACGTCGGCGGTCAACCTCTGGATGCTCGGCAAGGCGCTGCTCGTCGACGTCGCCGGCCGTCTGCTCTTCGGCGAGGGCGGCACGCCTGCGCCCGATCCGCCGTACCGCGCGCTCTTGCACGAGCTCAAGCGCCTGCACCCCGATCGCCCCGTCGACGGCATTCTTTTGACGGTCCCCTGCGCCGAGGTCATGCAGACCGCGCGCTCCACGCCGGCCGAGCGCAAGCGCAAGGCGACGGTCCTGCGCGCCGCCGTCTCCCTCGCGCAGCAGACGCTCGGCATGAACGTGCCGGTCTACGTGGTCGTCACGCAGACGATCGCCTCTCTGGCTTCCGCAGCCTCGGCATCGAGGTCACGCAGACCGGCCGCGACGACATCCTCGGTTGGTCGAGCCCGCACCCGCCCTTCACCGAGGGCTCCGAGGACTGGGTCGAAGAAGCGCTCGGCACCGTCCGGGATGCACTCCTCCGCTACCAGGCGCGACGGTTTGCCGGCGCCCCCGTCGTCCGCTCCCCCGACGACTTCTTCCTCTTCCCGAGCGAGATCGAGTCGCTCGCCGACGGCCTGCGCACCTACGTCGATCCCGTCTTCCTCGAAGGCGCCGGCCAGGAGACGCTCACCCTCCGCGGCATCTACTTCTGCGGCCTCGCCGATCCGCCCGCGGGCCCCCCGCAGCTCACGGCCCCCGGCGCCGCCCCCGCTGCGCCCGCGCCGCCGAAGCCCGCGGGGGCCGCCGCGCCGGGCAAGGTCCTCTTCACGAAGGATCTGTTCGAGCACAAAGTGTTCGCCGAGCGGAACCTCGGCAAGCCCGCGGCCACCGCGCTCCGCCGCCGCCAGCGCATCAACCTCGCGCTCCAGATCGTGGCGTGTTGCCTCGGCGGCGCCTTCCTCGCGGCCCTCTGGATCGACGCCTCGCGCCTCGAACGCCGCACGACCGCGGTGATGCCTTTCCTGCGCGACGTCCAGAGCAACGTCCTGCAGGCGAAGAGCGAGACCCCGGGCACCGAGGCGAGCTTCGACACCAAGAAGCTCCGCGCCAAGGCCCTCATCGAGAAGCTCGAGACGATCGAGGAGTCGGGCCGCCTGCGCTCGCCGCTGAACCCGGCGTCCTGGTGGGGCCGCCTCGACCGCCGCGTCGACACGGCCTTCGTCGTCGCGCTCGAACACGTCCTCGTCGATACGTTCCGCGCCGGCCTCACCGAGGAGGCCACGCACCTGCTCCGCCCGCTCCCGCCGCAGCCCCCGCCCGACGCGTTTTTCCCGCTCAGCGTCGAGAAGAGCCAGGAGTACATCAACCTCGAAACGTGGCTCCGCGAGCTCACCGCGTTCGAGGCCCACGTCGCGCGCCACGATGGCCTGCTCGGCGAGCTGCCCAAGGACGCCACGCCCGACGCCCGCATGCAGAGCGTCGCTGATCTCTCGGACTACCTGCTCGGCTACAAGACCTCGCCCACGATCGCGGTCGACTACTACCGCAACGCCCTCACCCGCGGCGCGCGCCGTCAACCGTTTGACCTCGCCCCGCGTCGGGATCCTGCGCGCGAGAAGGCCACGGCGCTCTTCAAGGGCCTGCAGGATCGTGTCCTCGAAGCCTACAGCGACGCCGTCGTCCGCGCCGACGTCGAGCAGCTCGTGCAGAGCCTCAAGGATCTGGAGACCAAGGGCGCCGAGTACACCGCGCAGGATCTCTGGACCCTGCGCGACGCGATCGCGCGCGTCGAAGCGCACCTCGGCGCGCCCACGCTCTCCTGGGTCTCGGGCGAGTCGCTCCCGCCGAACGAGGGCATCGCGGGTCTCTTGAAGACCGTCAAGAACTCGCGCCTCCTCGGCGCCGACGTCGAGGCGTCGTTGCGCAGTGGCGTCGACGCGCGCCTGCTCGACCTCAAGACCTACGTCGCGAGCGCCGGCGCGCCCCTCTCCGGGCCCATCCTGGAGCGCAAGGGCGGTGTCCTGCTCATGCGCCTCTCGCCCTTCATCCTCGGGCTCAAGGCGCCCATCGACGCGCTCCGCCAGCAGACGTTCATGACGGCCGAGGAGGAGAAGACCCTCACGCCCGATCTCGATCGGTCGCGCGTCGACTGGGACGCCGAGGTCCTCAAGGAGGCCGCGCGCCTGCCCAAGGACTACGAGACCTTCCTCCAGGGCGGCGTGCTCAAGACGGTCGACGCGCGCATCCGCAACACCATCTCCGATCTCACGGTCCGCCAGATCAAGGCGAGCACCCTCGGCGCCGTCGCCCGCGCCGCGCGCCCGGCGACGCCGCTGCCTGGGAACAACAATCGCCAGTTCGAAACCGTCCGCGGCGACGCGACGAACCTCGGCCAGGCGATGGCCCCCATCCGCGAGATGATCGGCGCGTTCGTCCGCCTGCGCATGGACGACACGCGCGATCGGCTGCGCGAGCTCTTGCGTGGCCAGGGCTCCGAGGTCCTCGGCCGCGCCGCCGACGTCCTCCGCGCCGAGAACCTCTACGGCCTCAAGAAGGGCGGCTTCACCTGGTGGGACGGCAAAGGCACGCCGGCCTTCGAGGCGTTCAGCGTCCCCGACGCCGGCCGTTTGTCCGAGTATGCCGCGGCCCAGCGCACGCGCGCGGCCACGATGCACAAGGAGCTCGCCGAGCCTTTGCTCGCGGCCATGGAAAGCCCCGAGGTCGCGGGCGACGCGAGCGGCGATCCCAACGTCTCGCTCTGGCAGAACGTCGCCTGGCCGCTCAAGGATTACGAAAACAAGAAGGCGGGCAACGGGGTCTCGAACCTGGAGACCTTCATGCTCTCCGACCTGCCGCTCATCACGGCGAAGAACTGCATCGCCGAGCTCGACAAACGCGCCGGCGTCGACGGCTCGGGCGGCTTTTTCGCGGGCAAACAGAAGTACATCGTCGAGGAGCTGCGCGAGCGCTGCCGTGTCCTCGCGAGCGAGGAGATGCGGGATCGTTATGCCGCGCTCCGTCGCACCTTCAACCGTGAGCTCTCGGGCAAGTTCCCCTTCGTCAAGATCGAGCCGGGCATTCGCGTCGAGGACGCGCGCCCCGAGACCGTGCGGCGGTTCCTCCAGGACGCGGCCGATTTCCGCTCCGATTTCGGGTATGTCCTCGGCAAGGACACGAAGGCCTCGGCCGGCGAGGTCGGGCGATTCCTCGAAAAGATCGAGGCCGTCCGCGCCTTCATGATGCCCATGTGGGCGCAGGTCGAGTCGGCCGAGGACGGCATCTACGACGTCAAGGTCGAGTTCCGCGTCAATCCCGCCCTCGAGGTCGGCGGCAACCGCATCGCCGACTGGGCCATGCGGCTCGCGGACGAGCGCCTCTTCCGCGACGGCCCCAAGGCCGAAGCGAGCTGGCGCGTGAACGACCCCGTCCGCGTCGATCTGCGCTGGGCGAAGAGCAGCCTCGACGTGCCGCTCTCGACGCAGGGCCCGAATGTCTTCGTGAACGATCGGACCGTCACGTTCGAGGAGCGCGGCCCCTGGGCGCTCTTGCGCATGATCGCGTTCCACCAGAGCTCCGCGCGTGACGGCTCGCAGAAGACCGAGGGCGGATCCCACGTGCTCGGCTTCGTCGTGCAATCGTCGCCCGATCCGACGGGCGGCTTCATCGAGCGCGTCGGCACCGACGCCAACACCGTCCGTGTCTTCGTCCGCCTCGCGCTCACCGGCGTCGAGAAGGACCGGATGCTCAGATACCCCGAGTTCCCCGCGATCGCTCCGAACCTTTAGGAGACAGAGCCTCGATGTCGACGAAGGCCCCGCTCATCGATCTGGAGACGCTTCTCCTGCCCATCTCCGAGGAGGCGCCTTGTGGCTCGTCTCTCCGGTACGAAGGCACGTACGACCGCGTGCGCGAGGCGCGTCGCGAGGACGATCCCTCGCTGCCCATGGGCGAATGGGAGACCAAGCTCAAGGTCGCCGACTTCGCGCTCGTGGACAAACTTTGCCAGGACGCGCTGCGCAAGAAATCGAAGGACCTCCAGATCGCGGCCTGGCTCGTCGAGGCCTGGCTCCGGCGCTCCCGCGTGAAGGGCCTCGGCCAGGGTTTGTCCCTCGTCGCCGGGCTCTGCGAGCGGTACTGGGACGGCCTCTTCCCCGCGCTCGGCGACGACGCCGATGCCTCGGCGCGCGTCGCGCTTTACGAGTGGATGGACGACATCCTCTCGGATCGCCTGCGCCGCACGCCGTTCGGGGACGGCGACGGGGCGTTTTCGCTGCTCGATTGGGATCTCGGCGGACAGGCTGCGCCGCCCGACGGGGACGGCGAGGGCGCGCGGCCGACACGAGAATCGCTCCTCGCCAAGATCTCGCTCGGCGGCGCGGCGACGCGCTGGTCCGAGATCGCGCTCGACGCGGGCACGTCGATCATGGCGGCCGAGGCGGCCGAGGCGGCGATCGCGACGCACGTCCCGCGCCCGCCCACGCTCCGCCGCGTGCGGGAGGTCCTCGGGCAGATCGAGGTCCTCGCGCGTGACGCGGCGCGCATCAATGGCGAGAGTGTCCCGGAGGCGAGCGCGTCCGCGGCGAGCCCGCCGCCGCTCGGATCGGCTGCGGCGGCCGCGGCCGCGGCGGCGTTCACGGCGCCGGGCGGGGGAGGGGGAGGCGGCGGCTCGTTTGCGATCGCGAGCCGCGCCGACGCTTATTATCGGCTCGCCGAGGCGGCCGAGTACCTCATGCGGACCGAGCCGCACAGCCCGGTCCCATACCTGGTCAAACGTGCGGTGCAGTGGGGCAACATGTCGCTCGCCCAGCTCCTCTACGAGTTCGTGGGGAACCCCGACGATCTCGTGGCGATACAGCGCTTGCTCGGGATGCGCGGGAGGGAGGAGTAACCGGGGGGAAGGACCGGGAGCGGGAGGGAGCGAGCGCCCTCACGAGGGTGTTGTGTTGACGAGCCCGAGCACGGTAAAAGGGTAATGCCCAGGAGTACACGCCGTGCGCGGGCGGTTTTTCGGAGACTTCAAAAGCCGCGGCGTCGCCGCGAGAGCCGAGGAAGGGAGCCATCGATGGCAGAGAGCAAGCAGCACTGGCTGGACCGAAACCGTCCGCCTCGTGTGCAGATCACGTACGACGTCGAGACGGGCAACGCAATCGAGAAGAAAGAGATCCCGTTCGTGGTCGGCGTGTTGAGCGATCTGGGGCAGAACCCGGCGAATCCGCTGCCCAAGTTGAAGGAGCGCAAGTTCGTCGAGATCGACCGCGACAATTTCAACGACGTCCTCGCCTCGACGAAGCCGGAGATCACGGTGAAGGTCGACGACGTGATCAAGGGGGCGGGGAAGATCTCGATCCCGCTCACGTTCACGCACCTCGACGATTTCCGGCCCGAGCGCCTCGTCGAGCGCATCCCGGAGCTCCGCAAGCTGCTCCGCGCGCGCGAGCGCCTGAACGACCTCCTCGGCAAGCTCGAGGGCAACGACGAGCTCTCGGCGGCGCTGCGTGAGGTCATGGAGAGCACCGAGGCTCTCCAGAAGATCACGGCGGAAGTTTCCAAGGATCAGAGCTAGGCCGCGCGGAGGGTACGAACATGCCGGAAACTACGAGCGTCAAGCAACTCATCGCCTCGAGCGCGGACGGCGGGGCGATCATCGATCAGATCCTCGCCGAGGGCGCGATGGTTCGGGGGGACAACCCCGTCCAGAAGAAGCACGCCCGCGACATCGTCGGAGAGTTCTGCCAGCAGATCCTCGACGAGCGGGATCCGAAGGACAAGCAGCGCGCCATTGATCTCGGCGCGGTGGCGGCCATTCAGGATCGCATCAACGAGATCGACGAGATCATCGGCAAGCAGCTCGACGTGATCCTGCACGCGCCCGAGTTCCAGTATCTCGAAGCGCGGTGGCGGGGCCTGCACTACCTCGTCATGAACACGGAGACGAGCACGCGGCTCAAGATTCGCGTGATCAACGTCCGCAAGGACGAGCTCCGCAAGGATTTCGAGGCCTCGCCCGAGTTCGATCGCAGCTCGCTCTTCAAGAAGGTGTACGAGGAGGAGTACGGCACGTTTGGCGGCGCGCCCTACGGCCTGCTCCTCGGCGACTACGAGTTCGACGGTTCGAGCCCGGACGTCGGCCTCTTGACCGAGCTTTCGAAGGTCGCGGCGGCGGCGCACGCGCCGTTCATCTCGGCGTCGAGCCCGTACCTCTTCGACATGGAGAACTTCGGCCAGATCGGCGTGCCCGGTGATCTCGCCAAGCTCTTCGAGAGCACGCAGCTCATCCAGTGGAAGGAGTTCCGCGAGACCGAGGACAGCCGTTACGTCGGCCTCGTCCTGCCGCACGTCCTCATGCGCCTGCCCTATGGCCCGAAGGGCGTGCCGGTGGACGGCTTCATGTACGAGGAGAACGTCGGCGCGGAGGACAAGAACTTCCTCTGGGGCAACGCGGCGTATGCACTCGGCCAGCGGATCACGAACGCGTTCGCGCATTATGGCTGGTGCGCGGCGATCCGCGGCGTCGAGGGCGGCGGCCTCGTCGAGAACCTCCCGGTGCACGTCTTCAAGACGAGCGAGGGTGATCTCGCGGTGAAGACCCCGACCGAGGTGGCGATCACCGATCGTCGCGAGAACGAGCTCTCCGAGCTCGGGTTCATCTCGCTCTGCTATCGCAAGAACAGCGGCCAGGCCGCGTTCTTCGGCGGCGCGACCGCGAACAAGCCCAAGGTGTACAACCTGCCCTCGGCGACGGCGAACGCCCGTCTCTCGGCGCAGCTCCCGTACATCATGGCGACGAGCCGGTTCGCCCATTACATCAAGGTCATGATGCGCGACAAGATCGGCAGCTTCATGACGAAGGACAACGTGTCGTCGTACCTCAACAACTGGATCGCGGACTACGTGCTCCTGAACGACGACGCGGGTCAGGACACGAAGGCGCGGCTGCCTTTGCGCGAGGCGCGGATCGACGTCACCGACGTTCCCGGCAAGCCGGGGGCGTACCGTGCCGTCGTTTTCTTGAAGCCGCACTTCCAGCTCAACGAGCTCACGGTCTCGATGCGCCTCGTGGCGGATCTTCCGCCTCCTGTGGCGTGACGGGCCTCGCAAATCAGTGTAGGGTATGATCAGGAAGTTACCGCCCCGCGCTCGAACGGAGCGCGCGGGCGGTGACCGTCGACGGGGACGCGGAGGAGTGAACGATGGAAACGAGTTTTTTGGAGATTGAAGGCGTCAAGGGCGAGAGCACGGCGAGCCAGGGCAAGGACAAGGTCGAGATCCTTTCCTTCAGCCACGGCGTCTCGATGCCCCTCACGGCGGGCGCCTCGGCGAACGCGCGTTCGCACGGCCGCACGGTTCATCAGGACTTCACGTTCAGCAAGTTCCTCGACATCACGTCGCCCACGCTGAACCTCAAGTGCAGCGGCGGCGACAACATCAAGAAGGCCGAGCTCACCGTCTTCCAGGCCGACAAGAACGACGGCGACATGGTCCTTTATTACAAGATCACGTTCGAGGACGTGATCCTGACGAACGTCTCGGTGAGCGGCGGCAGCGGCGGTCGTCCCATCGAGACGGTCACGTTCAACTACCGCAAGATCAAGTGGTCGTACGCCCAGCAGGGCCAGCCTTCGCCGGCCGGCAAGAAGGGCACGGCCGAGGCGGGTTGGACGCTCGAGGAGAACAAGAAGCTCTAACCCGAGGACGCTTCATCGTCCCAGGGGAACGACAGAATGGCGAAGGCGTGGGGATCCACGAGCGCGGGCAGGGTTCCCCTGTTCGACCGGTTGGTCGACGAGAACCCTGCTCAAAAACAAGAAGCGGTCCCCTATTGCACCCTCGATCGAGACGGGCTGCGCGCCTCGGTGGCCCGCGAGCTCGGTCGAATCCTCGGCACCCGCAGCCCCATCTCCGGCGACGAGGCTCTCTCCCGGCAGCGCACGACCCTCGATTACGGTTTGCCCGACCTCGAGCTCGGCGGCCGTGCGCTCGTCCCGGAGGAGCTTCGCCGCCTCGTGCGCCTCGTGCAAAAGACGATCGAGGCGTACGAGCCGAGGCTCCAGAACGTACGCGTGGAGATCAAACGACGCGAGGACGCGGCGCCGCATGCGCGCCTCGTGGTCGCGCTCTCGGCGACGCTCGTCACGGACGAGGTGCGTGAGCCGCTCTCCTTCGAGGCTCCGCTCGACGCGAGCCAGGGGGCCTTATGAGCAAGGGAGATCCCGATCGGGAGATGCTCGAGCTCTATGCGCGCGAGCTCGCGTATCTGCGCGAGCGTGGCGCCGAGTTCGCGAAGGACTATCCGAAGATCGCGGCGCGCCTCGGTACCTCGAACCAGGCCTCGGCCGATCCCCACGTCGAGCGCCTCGTCGAGGCCTTTGCGTTCCTCTCGGCGCGCCTCACGCGGGACATCGAGGCCGAGCTGCCGATTTACACGACGTCGCTGCTCGGCACGCTGTATCCGCAGCTCGCGTGTCCCGTGCCGGCAATGGCGATCGCCGGGTTCGAGATCGACCCGAAGGAAGCCAAGCTCGGCTCCGGGTACACGGTCGAGAAGCACACGCCGCTCTTCGCGGCCTCGCAGAGCGGCCCTGTTTGTTATTTTCGTACGGCGTTTCCGGTCACGCTCTGGCCGATCGAGATCGTCAATGCGGGCATGGTCCCGCCCGAGAACCTCGACGTCCCCTCGTGGCTGCTCACGAACGCCGCGGCGGCGCTCGAGATCGAGATCGCGACCGGCGGGGTGCCGCTCGACAAACTCGGCATGCGCTCGCTGCGCTTCCACATCGCGGGCGGCGGCATGGGCGCGGCGCGCCTCTACGATCTGCTCGCGGCGCACGCCGTGCAGGTCCTCGTGGTCGGGGAAAACCCCTCGCAAGATTGGACGTACGGCAAGATTCGCCCCGTCGGCTTCGAGGCGAACGAGGACGTCCTGCCGTATCCGCCGCACGCGCACCGCGGCCATCGCCTCGTGCAGGAGTATTTCGCGTTCCCGGAGAAGTTTCATTTCTTCGACATCGAGCTGCCGAAGCTCCCGCCGCGCAAGAACGCGAAGATCCTGGTCCTCTTCGATCAGAAGCCGCCGGCCGGCGTCGCGGTCCGCCCGACGACGTTGAAGCTCGGCTGCACCCCGATCATCAACCTCTTCCCGCGCAGCGCCGAGCCCATCCGCGTCGATCACACGCGGCCCGAGTATCGCCTCGTCGCCGACGCGCGCCGCGAGCGGACCACCGAGGTCCATTCAATCACGCGCGTCGCGGCCACCGCGCCCGGCGAGCCCAAGCAGGTCGACTACGCGCCGTTCTTTTCCTTCGTGCACCACCGCGCGGGCGAGCGGCCGCGCGCGTTCTGGCACGCGCGCCGCGTCGCCACGGGCCGCAAGGACCTGCCGGGCACCGACGTCTGGCTCACGTTCGTCGACACGGACTTCAAGCTCGCGCGTCCCCCGTCGGAGACCGTCTACGCCGGCGTCCTCTGCACGAACCGCGATCTCGCGAACGAGATCGCCAAGGACACGCAGCTCTCGCCCGAGCGCCCCGTCCCGGCGCGAAAAATCGTTTGTCTCACGAAACCGACCCCCCAGCGCGCCGCGCCCATGGGCGGCGAAGCGCTCTGGCGGCTCGTCTCGAACCTCTCGCAGAACCACCTCTCGATCACGGACGGCAAGACGGGCGTCGCGGCCCTGCGCGAGATCCTGCGCGCCTATGTCTTCGGCGACGCGCCCGACGCCGAGCGCCAGATCGACGCGCTCCTCGAAGTGTCGAGCCGCGTGGTCACGCGCCGCCTCGGCAGCGACGCGTGGCGGGGGTATTGCCGGGGCCTCGAGATCACGCTCACGCTCGCGGACGAGCAGTTCGCCGGATCGAGCCCGGTCCTCTTGGCCTCGATCCTCAGCCGATTCTTCGCCTTACAGGCGCACATCAATGCGTTCACCGAGCTCGTGCTGAAGCGAGCATCGCGCGCGGAGGTCTGGAAACGATGGCCGCCCACGGCTGGCGAAAGAGCCCTTCTGTAGAGGCCTGGCTCTTCGACGAGGGGCACGCGTTCGATTTTTATCAGGCCGTCTCCCTCCTCGAACACTGGCGCGAGGGCGACGCCGTCCCCGTCGGCGAAGGCTCCGATCCGTCGCGCGAGTCCGTGCGATTTGCCGGGAGCGTCGCGCTCGCCTTCCCCGAGACCGACGTCGCGCGTATTCGCCCGCCGCACCGCGAGGGCGAGCCTGCGAAGATGCTCGTGAACTTCCTCGGCCTCGGCGGCGCCCTCGGCCCGCTGCCGCCGCCCATCGTCGAGTCGATTTACATGCGCGCCGTCCGCGGCGACACCGCGGCGCGTGATTTCCTCGACATCTTCAACCACCGCCTCGTCTCGTTTGCTTATCGCATCCGCAAGGGCCACCGCGTCGGCCTCGGCGCCTCCTCGCCCGAGAAGGACGATGCGGCGCGGCACCTCTTCGCCCTGCTCGGCCTCGGCTTCAAGGCGCTCGAAGGCCGGCTCGCGGTCCAGGATCGGGCGCTCCTCGAGCACGCGGCGAACCTGGGGAGCGAGTCGCGCTCGCTCGAAGGCCTCGTCGCGATCCTCCGCCGGCATTTCGGCGTTCCCATCGAGCCCATCCCGCTCACCGGGGCCTTTCACCCGATCGAGGAGGCCGACCGCACGGCGATCGGCCGATCCGGCCAGAACCGCGCGCTCGGCCGTGACGCTTGCCTCGGGGGGCGTTTCTGGGATCAGGAGTCCACGTTCGATCTGCGCATCGGGCCCATGAAGCTCGATGAATTCCTTCGATTCCTCCCGGACGGCGACGCGCTCGGGCCTCTCTGCTCCCTCGTCCGTTTTTATGCAGGCGCACGATTCCACTTCGGCCTCATCCTCGTCCTCGCCGAGCGCGAGGCGCCGCGGATCGAGCTCGGGAGCGCCACGTGCGCGCTCGTCGGCCAGATCGCCTGGCTCGGAAACGTGAACAAGAACGGCGGCAAGATCCGCGAGGTGCGTTTGTCCCGTGCGGCCATTCGGAAGGGGCTCGGCGAGGCGCCGGGCTGAAGGACTCCCTCATCCCCGCCCCTCGTTCATCGCTTGGGGGCTTCGCTTGGACGAGCCGAGCTCTGCCCCCAAACCCCCCTCGCGGGAGAGGGGAGAAGAGGCGTCTGGCGAGGGGTGAGGCTTGTCAACGGCGCGCGCGCCGCGGTATCGTGGCATCCCGATTTCGTGGGCATCGCTCGCCGTGACCGCGCCATTGGGAGAGGACGGTTCTTAGCCGCATGACGACCGCAGATCAGAGCCAGGGCGCCACGGAGAGCATTCCGAGCAAGCTCGGGAAGTTCGCCTCGGAGCAGATCGACAAGGCCGAGGTCACGGTCACGAAGGGCGTCTCGACCGTCCGCGACTCGACGAACCAGATCATCAGCAAGGCCGAAGAGCAGATCCTCAAGCTCAACAAGGCCCTCTACGAGACCAAGAACGGGATCTCGGCCGGCATCGACACGGCGATCAAGGAGACCGAGGGCCAGCTCAAAGGGATCACGCCCGAGCTCAAGAAGATGGGCGAGGAAGCCATCTCGACGGCCAAGGGCAAGCTCGACGGCCTCGTCGACGAGGTCGAGGGCAAACTCGAATCGCAGAAGGACACCCTCGTCAAGACGGCGCAGGATCAGATTCAGAGCGCGGCCGACGCGGCGAAGGGCAAGATCGACGAGATCGGACAGCTCGGCGAGGATCAGGCGACGAAGGTCCTCGACGCGGTGAAGGCGCAGGCCGACACGGTCGATCAGAAGCTCGGTGATCTCGGCGGACAGATCGACGGCAAGATCGAGGCGATCGGCTCCGATCTGCGCGCCAAGTTCGAGCTGGCGCTCGCGAAGGTGCCCGACCACGACGGCGCGAAGGTCGAGATGTCGGCGAACGTCGACGCTGTCGTCGACGAGCTGCGCTCTGCGACGAAGGACTCGATCGAGCAGGCGCGCGAGACGCTGAAGTCGCTGGTCAAGCAGACCGACGACACGATCAAGCAGACGATCGGCGACGTGCGGCGCACGATCGGCGAGGTCCCCACGCGCATCAACCAGTGCGCGCAGGACATCATCGCGAAGGTCAATGACGCGATCCAAAAGACGATCGACGAGATCTCGAACCTCGCGCACGGGCTCGTCGCGCGCACGGCGGAGCTGCTCAACGAGGCGCTGCTCACGATCACGAGCACCGTGGACAAACTCCTCGCGGACGGCTTCGCGCTCGTGCGGGGGATCAAGGCCGATCTCGATCGTCTGCTCGACAAGCTGCTCGAACAGATCCGCGATTTGACGCTCGGCACGCTGGAAGACGTGCGCAAGGCGGCGAACGAGCTGCTCGGCACGTTCGAGACCGAATGCAAGAAGATCCTCCAGACGATGGAGGATTCCGTCGTGGGCTCGGTCGAGGAGCTCGGCGGCAAGATGAACGCCTCGATCAAGGCGCTCCAGGCCGAGTTGAACCTCGACGCCGACAAGATCGTCCGGGATCTCGTGGCCGAGGGCGCGAAGGGCCACGACGACGCGCTCGCCGACTTCATCAGCGCTGGTTACGAAGAGGACACCTCGGTCATCCCCAAGATCCGCGCGAAGGGCGAGGCTGCGATCAAGCAGATCGAGGCCAAGACGAAGGCGCAAGGGGAGAAGCTGATCAAGGACTTCGAGATGCAGGCGACCCTGCTGAAGCCCAAGATCCAGGCGCAGGGCATCAAGGTCGTCGCGCAGATCGCCGCGCTCGGGCCGAAGCTCGCGATGCAGGCGGTTCAGATCGCGTCGAGCATCGCTTCGAGCATCAAAGACAAGGGCGAGGCGGTCAAGAAGACGTTCGAGGAGCTGCAGAAGACGCTCGTCGACGCGATCACGAAGAAGATCCCCGATTACCTCGACAACTGCAAGAAGCAGATCAAGGCCGCGGCCGACGCGCTCGTCGAGGCGGGCAAGACGTTCTACGAGAAGACGCTCGCCGACCTCATGGCGACGATCAAGGCGGCCGAGGCGCGTTTCAAGAAGCTCGCCTTGGAGATGAAGGACCTCATCGAGACGCAGGTCCTCGAGCTCGTCGCCTCCATTCGCAGGACGGTGGAGACCTCGATCCAGCGCTTCAAGGATCTCGGCAAGGCGTTCGAGGACAAGACGAACGCGCTCATCAACGACATCCCGGCGCGGCTCATCAAGCTGGAGCAGGTCGCGAGGCTCGCGGTCGATCGGGAAATCGCGCTGGCGAAGGGGCTCGCCAATGCGACGAAGGAAGACATTCTCCTCAAGGCGCGGACGGCGCTTTCGGAGATCAAGAAAGCGGCGTACGGGGTCCTCGGCGGGATTCAGGGGGATCTCGGCGCGGTGCAGGGCTCGCTCGCGCTCGTGATCCCGGCGGGCGCAGGGCTCGACGCGGCGGGCGCGATCAACCTCGCGGTGTCGGGCGGGCTCGAAGGGATGATTGCGTCGGCGGCGAACGCGGCGTCGGCCGTGGTGACGGCGGGCGTGAATGCGGCCGAGGCCGTGAATTCGGCGGCGGAGCAGGCGGCGGCCGCGATGGGCGCGGCGGGATTCGAAGGCGCGGCGAATGCATTGACGGGCGTGCTCTCGCAGCAGATGGGCGAGGTGCGGACGGAAGGCGAGAAGGCCAAGAACGTCATTGCCGCGGCCAAGGAGAAGATGACGGCGGTCGCCAAGGAGGCGAGCGATACGTGCACGCAGGCGGCGCAGGCGGCGCAGGCCGCGGCCGCGGAGGTCGTGGAGGCCGCGAATGCGACGGGTGACGCGGTCAAGGCGTCGGCCGAGAACCTGACGAAGGGCCTCGAAAAGGCGAAGGACATCGTCAAGGAAGCCGGCAAGACCGCGATGCAATCGATGAAGGAGGCCCAGGACGCGCGCAAGGGCGGCGACGGCGCGCAGGCCGGCGCGGGCGCGCAGGCCGGGGCCGGCGGCGCGGATGCTGCGGCCGGCGGCGCGGAGGCGGGCGGCGCGGACGCGGCGGCAGGCGGCGCGGACGCGGCGGCAGGCGGTGCGGATGGCGCGGCGGCGCCCGAGGGCGAGGCGGCGGCGGATGCGGCTGCGGAGGCAGCGGCTCCGGACGCGAAGGCAGCGGCCCCGGACGCGAAGGCAGCGGTTCCGGACGCGAAGGCAGCGGTTCCGGACGCGAAGGCAGCGGTTCCGGACGCGAAGGCAGCGGCTCCGGACGCGAAGGCAGCGGTTCCGGGCGCCCCTGCGGGAGTTCCGGACGCAAAGGCAGCGGTTCCGGGCGCTCCTGCGGGAGTTCCGGACGCGAAGGCAGCGGTTCCGGGCGCCCCTGCGGGAGTTCCGGACGCGAAGGCAGCGATTTCGGGCGCCCCTGCGGGAGTTCCGGACGCGAAGGCAGCGGTTCCGGGCGCCCCTGCGGGAGTTCCGGACGCGAAGGCAGCGATTCCGGGCGCCCCTGCGGGAGTTCCGGACGCGAAGGCAGCGGTTCCGGGCGCCCCTGCGGGAGTTCCGGACGCGAAGGCAGCGGTTCCGGGCGCCCCTGCGGGAGTTCCGGACGCGAAGGCAGCGATTCCGGGCGCCCCTGCGGCGGTTCCAGGCGCCCCTGCGGCGGTTCCGGGTGCGGACGCGGCCGCCGCAGCAGCGCCGAAGCCCGGTGAAAAGCCTGCCATTCCAGGCGGCGCGGCCGTGCCCGCGGCCCCGAAGGTCGGCGATAAACCCGCCGTGCCCGCGGGCGCCGCGCCTGCCGCGCCCGCCGTCCCCGGTGCTCCCGCGGCCTCCGGTGCTCCCGCCGTCCCCGGTGCTCCCGCGGCCCCGAAGGTCGGCGACAAACCCGTCGTGCCCGCGGGAGCCGCTGCTCCCGCCGCGCCTGCTGCGCCCGGCGTCCCGGCGGCCCCTGCGGCCAAGCCCGCGGCGCCCGTGGTCCCCGCCGGCGCCAAACCCGCGCCCGCAGCCCCCGGCGCCCCCGTGGTCCCTGCCGGCGCCAAACCCACGCCCGGCGCCCCCGTGCCTCCGTCCGCGCCCGCATCCCCCGGCGCCAAGCCGGGCACCCCTGCCGCTCCCGGCGCGAAATGGCCCGGCAGCGGCGGCAAACCCGGCGTGTGACGTTCGCCCGCGGAGATGAGGCACAGCGCCGTTTGACCCGAAAGCCGGGCTCCGGCGTCGACCCATGAGCGACTACCAGGACTGCACGCTCATCGAGATTCGCGGGGCGAGGGAATTCGTCGTCGACGCACGACGGGTGCATGCAGATGCGCTGCTGCCGCTGCCGTCGGACCCCGCCACGATGCTGCGCATGCTTTGTGAAGGAACACGCGCGAAGGCGCTGCCGACGATCGCGCCCGACCTCGATTATTTCGACGAAGCGCAGCTCCTCGACAAGGCGAGTGGTTTCTTCGACGACGTGGAAGTCCTCGCGTGTGGCGCGCGCGCGGGCCAGCTCGAAGCGCGGTACCGGATCCGCTTGCGGACAAACCTCGACTGGCGTCGCCACGAAGCGGGCGCGCGGTGGGGCGCAGCCGCGGCCGTCTGGCTGCCCGGTGTGGGCGGAGCGCCCAGCGAGCTGCTCACGCATCTCGCCAGAAATGCGCGAGGCAAAAAAGGGGGTACGCCCGCCGAGCGCCTCGCGACGTTGAAGAACATCATTCGAACCCGCGTGCGCGACGTCGGCGCGGCCGCGAAGCAGCTCGGCACGTTCGAGGCCGAGGCTTCGGACATGGCGTTCGAGTTGAGCCGATTTCTCTATTACCCGTACCTCGCGGTCGACGTCGCGCCCGCGCTCGGGCTCCTCGGTCATCCGTCCGCCGTTGGACCGCTCGTCCTCGCGCTCCTGCACACCGAGCGCCTGAGGTTGCCCCATGACAAACCGTGTGCGCCGTATTTTCAGCAGGCGCTCGCCTGGCTCGGCCCGATCGCAAAGCCACTCGCCGAGGCTGTCCTCCGCGCGCCCGGGGAGGAGACCCTGGAGCTTGATTTTGCGCGATGGCGCGTGCTCGGCGACGATGACGCGCGCCGCAGGTTCGTCGCGACGAAGGCGCCCTCCAACGTCAACGCCGCCCTGATGTTCAAGCTCCGGCGCAAGGCCCTCCTTATCGACGGCCCGAGCACGCAGCTTCGAGACATCATCGACGGCGTGCGGGAGGGCCTCCGCAAAAAGAAAGACCTCGACGGCCTCGGGACGTCCTTCGCGCAGCTCGAAAAGGTCGCCCTCGCGCGTTGCGCCAAGGCGTAACGCCTCTCAGGGCACCTGGACCGTGACCTGCCCGGGGAACGAGATCTGAATCACGCCGCCCCACATACACATCAGCTTCGAGCTGTTGTTCAGCGCGGGCATGTTCGCCAGGAGCACCGTGGGTGCACCAACGATCCACGGCGCCGGCGTGTTCGGAATGCACGGCATCGGCGTGAGCACGCCCATCGCCGCCGCCGTCGCCGCGGCCACCGTCGGGTTCGCCAGGCTCTGACACATCCCGAACGGCAGCACGTTCAGCATCGGCTTGCCGTCCATGATGTTCGCCAGCGGTCCTGCGCTGTTCAACGTCCGGTTCGCGGGCAGCACCGTGAGCGAGCTCGGCGCCACGCCGAAGCTGCATTGCATCATCGCGCCCATGCATACGTGCTGGCCCATCGTCAGCCTCCCGCGAGCTTGTTCACGATCTTGTCGAAGAAGGACGTCTCCTTCTCCTCCTTCGACTTGGGAATGCCCTTGTCGTCGTACTCGACTTCGCCGCGCTTCTCGCCGTCCTTGTACGACGCCTTCGCCTTCAGCTTGCCTTGCACGTCGTAGCTGAACGCGTCGCCTTGTTTCTTGCCGTTGTCGTACGTGGCGCGCTCGCGGACCTCGCCGTTCGGGAAGTACTCGATCACTTCCCCGTGCAGTTTGTCCGCCTTGTAGTTCGCTTTCCGCAGCGTGTTGCCCTTGCCGTCGAGGAACAAGGACTCGCCTTCGAGCTTGCCGTTCTTGTAGAACGACCGCACGACCTCGTTTCCCTGCTCATCGAACGACAGGAACGGGCCGTTCTGTTTGCCCTTCTCGAAATGCATCAGCGTCCGCAGCCGGCCCTCGTCGTAAAGACGCGTCGGCCCGTGCTGCTCGCCTTTCACGAACGTCACGATCTGCGAGATCTTGCCGTGCTCGTCGAAGAGCTTCGTCTCGCCGTGCAGCGCGCCGTTCTCGAAGGACGAACGCTCGACCTCGCGCCCCTCCGGGTCGTACGTGATCGACAGCCCGTGGAGCTTGCCCTTCGCGTAATTCGCCCGGTGCGCGATCTGCTTTTCGGTCTCCCCGTACTGGACGAACTCCCCGTGCAGCTCGCCCTCTTCCATCTGGAACCGGGAGATCAGCTTGCCGGTTTCGTCGCGCTCTTCGTGGTCGGTCGGCATCGGGCCCTCGCTCAGTTGATCTTCACCATGCCGCCCTTCAACGTCAGCATGCCGCCGCCCTCCACCGCCGCCTGCGCGCCGCCCTTCGCCTTCAGCGCGATCGCGCCCTCGAGCGTCATGTTCGTCCCGCCCTTGGCCTTGAAATCGGTGCCGGCCTTCAGCGTCATCCCCGTCCCGGACTCGGCCTTGAAATCCGTGCCCGCCTTCATCGTGAACGCCTGCTTGGCCTTGATCGTGACGCTCTTCGCCTCGATCACGAGGTCGCCGTCGACCTTGATCGTGTAGTTCTTCGTCACCTTGTAATCGAGGTTCGCCTTGTTCGTGTGCGCCTCGTCCTTGGTGATCTCCAGCGTGCGTTTGCCCTTCACGCTGTGCGTCTCGTCGCCCTTGTCGACCTTGATCGTGCGGTTGCCCTTGGTGACCGTGAGCGACTCGTCGCCCTCTTCGATCGTCACCTTCCGCTCGTTTTTGACGTTCTTCGTGTAATCGTGGAGGACCTTCACCGTCCAGTCGTTCTCCACCTCGAAGAGCATGTCCTTCTGGGCGTGCGCGTAGAACTCCTCGCTGTCCTTCTTGTCCTCGAAGCGCAATTCGTTCCCCGCGTCGCCCTCCTTCGTCGAGCGGCTCAGGATCGTGCTCTTCGTCTGCGCGCCCGGCAGCCCATAAGGCACCGTTTGCTCCGCGTTGTACACCGAGCCCGTCACGAGCGGCCGGTCCGGATCGCCGTCGATGAAGCTCACGACGACCTCTTGCCCGATGCGCGGCAAGAACCACGCGCCCCAGCTCTTGCCCGCCCAGGACTGCACGACCCGCACGAAGCACGAGCTCTTGTCGTCCTTCGCGCCCTTGCGATCCCAGTGGAACTGGACCTTGATGCGCCCGTATTCGTCCGTCCACTGCTCCTCGCCGCTCTTGCCCACGACGACGGCCGTTTGCGTGCCGGGGATCGCGGGCTTCGGCGTGATGCGCGGCGGGCGGTACGGCGTCTTCTTCGGGAAGCCCTCGAAGGTATTCGTGTACCCCTCCTGGCTCGCCCGATGCACGACCGCGCCGAGGACCCAGTCGGTGTTCGCGTCGTCCCGATCGTGCTCGTCGAGCTTGAACGCGTGGCCCGCGGTGAAGGCGCGACAATTGGATGCGCCGGACAAACGCACCGCCCGCGCCTCCTCCGCTTCGATGCGGAGCTTCGCGCGCGCGTCGCCCGGGCTCTTCTCGATGTGCCCGCCCGGGTACTCGAAGAGCTCGAGCTTGCCGGATTCACCCGAGACCTCCGCGAGCAGCGACGTGCTCGGCATCTCGAAGTTGTAATCCGTCGACGCGTACTTCCCCGCGACGATCTCTTCTTCGAGCGTGCACTCGACGACCGCGTCCTCGTCCGTCGACGACGAGAACTGCTCGACGAACCGCGCCTTGTCGAGGTTCGGGCACGGCACGGCCGACGCGCTGTCGTCGGTCAAGACCATCACGTGCTTGCCGTCCTCGTGCGTGAAATAATAGTGGATCCCCTCGTCCTCCATGAGACGCGACACGAAATCGAGCGCGGTCTCCTGGTACTGCACGCAGTAGGGGCGCGGCGCGTACGAGCCCTTCAGCGAATCCTTGAAGTGCTCGCCCGACGAGAAGCCGAGCTCCTGGAAGAGCGCCTTCAGGATGTCGGGTACGCTCTTCTCCTGGAAGATGCGGCAATCGCTGGTCTTGCCGAGGAGCCACAACCACGGGTGCAGCTCCGCGCGGTAGCGTGTCTGCTTGCCGACGCGACCTGCCTGGACGAACCGCGTGCAGATCCCGTGGATGAAGCGCGGCTTCTCCTTGGCCATGCCCCGGATCGTCAAGGTCACGCCCTTGCCGACGATCGCCTTGAAGTCGAGCGCCTTTTCCGGCGACACGAGCTCGAGCTCGAAGCGGAAGAGCCCCGAGATCCGCTCTTCACCGTGCAGATCGACGAGCAGAACCGCATCCGCGCCGAAAGGCGTCGAGATGGCGATGCCGAGGCTGCCCTGCGGATAAGGCATGGATCTCGGGAAGAGCGTACCGGGGTTCTCAGGCTTTCGGCAAGAGGCTTGATCTCCGGCGCGCGCTCATCGAAGATCACGAGACCGTGGTACGCTTCTGGGAAGAGACCTGCCGATGACGTTCTTTCGAACGGGCATGGGGCTCTTCCAGCTCGGCCGCCCCAAGCTCCCGAGCCGCGACGAGGCCGTCGAGATGCTCGTGCAAATGGCCCAAAAGCGGGGCGGCGCGCGGTATCTGCGAGGCGTCCTCGCCGACGACGTCCCCAAGGTCCTCGTCGACACGATGCCCGACGACGAGGTCTTGCGTTCGCTCGTCGAGCGCATCTCGACCGGACGCATCACGTTCGTGCTCTTGCGCCCGCGCGACACCCGCGCGCCGGGCTTCTTCGTCGAGGGCGACGCGACGGGCGCCGTGCTCGGCCCGGAAAACAAGGCCGGCGATCTGCGCCCCGCGCCCGAGGTCCCGCCCGAGTATCCGGTGCTCGCGCGCGTCGAGAGCGATCAGGTCATCGAATCCACGGCGAAGCTCGTGGCGGATCTCGCGGCGCTGCTCTTCGGCAGGTTCGCCCGGGAGAAACGCGAATCGACGATCGCGCGCACGTACGTGCTCGTCGCGGGCGAGGAGGGATCGCGGATCCAGGGCGCGCGCAGCACGGTCGATATCGCGCTCGACACCGCGCGCTGGCCTGGCGGCGGCCTCGGGCGGCCGAAGCCTTCGGTGCCGGTCGAATACAAGAGCGCCGCGAAGACCACCGGCGAGAGCGCGCGCTTCGCGATCGACAAGCTCTCCGCCTCGCTCGGCCCTGCGTCGCCTCCGACGTCGAGCCGCCCCGCGCCCGCGGTGCCGGACACCTACGTGAACGTCGCGAGTGGCACCGCGCAGACGACGAAGGGCGCGATCGACTCGCTCGGCAAGAGCTTCGCCGACCTTTTCCGCGAGGCGCCTTTCGTGCGTCCGCGTAACACGAGTCCTGTCGAATGAGCGCCGAGACGACAGGCTTCGGGAACATCCTGCTGGGCCGCCCGCGGCGCCTCGATCGGCACGGCATCCTCGCGTTTTTGCGCAACGTCGCGCTCGATCGCCGCGGCATGCTGGAGCTCCGGCGCATGCTCGCCGAGGAGCTCCATCGCTCCTCGATTCATCACCTCCGCGACGACGTTGTGATCGAGCAGCTCGCGGATCGATACCTGCGCGGCTCGCTCTCGCTCGTCCTCGTGCACCCGCGCGACGTCGAGCTCGAAGGCTTCATGGTCGAGGGCGCGGACACGACGCCCCTCACGGGTCCGAAAAACGAGGCCGGCGATCTGCGCCCCGCGCCCGAGGTCCCGCCCGAGTATCCGGTGCTCGCGCGCGTCGAGTCCGATCAGGTCATCGACTCCACGCTGAAGCTCATCGCGAAGCTCACCGATCTGCTCTTCGGCTCGTTTGGCCTGCAAAAACGCCCCTCGACGCTCGCGAAAGAGCTCGTGCTCCTCGCGGCCGACGAGGCGCGCGGCGTGAAGACCGCGAACACGAAGGTCGATCTCGACCTCGCGCTTCAGCTTCATCCCCAAGGCAACGTCATCGTCCCCGATCCGCAGGTCAAGGACGCGTACGTCGCCGCCGCGGCCGAGATTGCGGCCGGGCCGCATCCCGCCGCGAAGGGCCTCATCGATCTGATCTTCCCGCTCGCGCGCGTCGACGTCTCGCGCAGGTTCGACAATCCCGTGAAGAGCGGGTCTGTCCGGAATGACCGGATGGGCGAGGACAAGGCCGAGGACGGCTCGGGGGATTGGGTCGAAATCGAACTCGTCGACGACGGCGATCCGCCGAAGCCGCTCGTGGGCCAGCCGTTCCGGGTCGAGCTTCGGAATGGCAAGGTCGTCGAGGGCGTGCTCGACGAGAATGGCAAGGCGCGCGTCGAGGGCGTCACGGCGGGCAGCGCCACGGTCACGTTCCCCGAGATCGACAAGAAGAAGTGGAAGCCCAACGACGAGGGCAAGGCCTACGGCCTCGGAGGCCCGGCGCCTGCCGGCGCGAGCCCCGTCACGGGATCGTCCGTCGCGGAGGACACGACGTTCGTCGAAGTGGAATTGCTCGACGACGGCGATCCGCCGAAGCCCGTGGCCGGCGCGCGTTATCGTGTCGAGCTCGACAGCGGCGAGACCTTCGAGGGGACGCTCGACGACAGCGGCAAGGCGCGCCTCGAAGGTTTGCCCAAGGGCAAGGGGACGATCACGTTCCCCGACATCGATCAAGGGCAATGGGAGCCGAACGAGGGCGGCACCTTCACGCCCCCGAGCGCGGGCGCGAGCGCCGCGTCCGCGGCGTCGCCCGTACCTGCGGGCGCGTGGACCGACATCGAGCTCGTCGACGACGGCGACCCGCCGAAGCCCGTGGCCGGCGCGCGGTATCGCCTGGAGCTCGCGGACGGCAAGGTGATCGAGGGGACGCTCGACGAGAATGGCAAGGCGCGGATCGACGACGTCCCCGAAGGCAGCGGGACGCTCACGTTCCCGGACATCGACGAAGGCCAGTGGCGCTGAGCGCGCGGCTCACATGGGCTTCTTGATGTTCCGGTACTTCGTCTTGCCGTTCGCGTCGCTGTAGGCTTCGAGGATCTCTTTGCGGTTCGTCCCGGTGGTGTACGAGACGTGCACCCAGCGGTTGAATTCGAAGATCACCTGATCGAAGGGCATCTTCGATTCGAACGCGATGTAGTTGAAGACCTCCTTCACGGTCTTGCCGGAGACCTTGAAATCGGCGGCCTCGCCCTTCACGTGTTGCGACGTCGTCGATCCGCCGATGGCGGTGTTCAGCTTCTCGCAACGGAAGCCGCTGGAGACGGCGACAGAGGCGCCGAAATGCGCGCGGACCTTCTCCAGCACGTTGTCGCAGAGCGCCTTCATGGCTGCGATCTCGGAGGCCTTGGGCGTGTTCTTGATGCCCTTCTTGTCGGCCGTCGAGGAGGCGATGAACTCGGCGAGCGTGAAATGCTCGCTGAGCTTCCCGTCGGTCACGTTGCCGTCGTACTTCTTTCCGCCGCCCGACGAGCTGGACGAGGAGCTGGACGACGAACTCGACGACGACGAGCTGCTCGTGTTCGACGAGCTCTGCGAGCCCGTGCTCGACGACGTTTGCGAGCTCGTATTCGACGACGTTTGCGAGCTCGTCGACGAACTCGACGACGACTGCGCGCTCGACGATGCCGCCGGCTGCGGGGCTGCCTCGCCGCTCGCCAGCGCGACGCGGTAGAGGAACGTGATCGGGTTGTAATGCCAGACCTTGGGGCTCGCGGGCAGCGGGACCTTCTTCCCTTGCGCCTCCTGCCACCAGATCGAGGGCTTCAGCCGATCCTCGAGCCCCCACGTGTTGAACCGGCCCTTCATCGCCGGGATCGCCTTCGACAGATCCACGGCCCACTCGCTGATGAAGCGGCACGCATAGTTGCGCAGGTCCCGCGACTTGGGGTTCGTCTTGTAGAAACGGTGCAGCTCGTCGACGCTGAGGATCTCGTTCTCGTCGTAGAAGCTCCACGAGACCTCGTCCTGCTCCACCATCTTCAGGATGGCGTCGCAGTCCATGTTGAAATCGTCGTCCATGTCCTCGACCTTCTTGGCCCAGGGCAGCACGAACTCCTCCGAGAAGATCTCCCAGTGGACCATGCCGGTCCGCGCGCCGGTCGAGCCATACAGGCCCGACACCCAGAGCACGTCACCCGTCTCCACCTCGCGATCGACCTTCGCCACGACGCCCTTGTCGAGCTCCTTCACGAGCGCCGCGTCGAGCTCGACGCCGCCATTGCCCGCCGGCGGCGGCGGCTGGCAGAGCTTGCCCCACGTCGTCCCGCCCGGATCCACGCGGCCGTCCGGCTTCTTCGCCCACGCCGACTGGAACGTCTTGATCGCGTCCTTCGTCGCCTGATCACAGGCGTCCTGGATCGCGCCCTTGTATTTGCCGTGCTTCTGCAGCCGCGTCTGCACCTTGCGGACGTCGGCCGCCTTGTTGATCCCGCCCTCGCCCACGGAGGCGGAGATCGTGTCCGTCGACGCCGGCTCTGTCGCGGGCTTCGGCGCGTGGAGCCATTTCACCGCCTTGAAGAGCTCGTTCGAGCCGTCGAACTTCACGGCCCCGAGGTGCATGTAGAGCGACCAGAACTTGTATTGCTTCTTCTCGTCGAGCTTCGGGAACGTGACCGCTTCGTGGTACGACTGGAACCAGTCGCCCTTCACCGCGACATATCCCTTTTTCCCCTTCAGCGCCGCGTCCGCCGAGCGCGTCACCGTCACCTGGGCCCAGACGAACCCGTCCGCCGAGGTGTACTTGTCCGTGACGAGGTCGACGCGGTCGCCTTCCTTCAGCACGCCGACCTTGTCGGCCGATTTCGTGGCCTTCGCCCGCACGTTCACGTCCTGCGTGGCGCGATAGCCGATCACCTTGCCGCGCGGGGCCGTCTTGTTCAGCGTCGCCCCGTCGATCTCGTGCTGGAGCAGCACGAAGCTCATGCTGCCGTAATGCGTGATCGCCTTCTTCGGGTCCGAGGGCAAACGCGCCGCGATGACCTTCCCCTTGTAAGGCGCCACGACCTGCGTCCCCTCGGCCACGTGCAGGTGCACGCCGCCATGCCAGACCGTGTTCGCGCCGAGCGGGTAATACCCGCCTTTGCTCTCGACCTCGGTGTGCGCGTAGTACGCCGCCGCGTTCTCGGGCGAGGCGACGCGCGAGTCCTTCAGCGCCACGGGGAAGCTTATCGGCGTGCGCCGCGGGCTCAGCGCGTCACCCTCGACGAGCGTGTAAATGATCGAGCGCGTCCCGTCCTTGCTCGCCTTCGGCGACAGCTCGTTCGTCGTCGTGTTCTTGAGCGAGTGATCCGTCTCGAGGAGCTGGATGAAGCGCAGGTAGTTCGCCATCCCCGAGAGGACCTGGCAGCCCTCGGACCACGCGCCCGCGCGATCCTCGGCGACCGTGTTCTTCTCGCCGCCGTAATGGATGTTGATCGACGCGTTGTCGTGCGTGCTCGCCGCGCTCTCGCCGACGGCGCCGACGTTGCTCGCGTCCGTGATGCGCGTGCACTTCACGTGCGGATCCGGGTTCAGCGCGCGATAGCCGAACCCCTTGATGTCCGCGTACGCCTTCACGCCCACGAGCGGTTTGTACTCCCTGTCCTTCTTGTGCACGGCCAGCTTGTACTTGTGCTGGCCGAGCAGGATGACGGCCGACGCGCCCGCCGACGTCCACTCCGTCGTGCACTGGAACTTCGAGACGGCTTTCTTGCCGTCCTTCTTGTAGATCAGGAAGAGGCAATCGTCGTATTTCGTGTTCGTGCTCGGGACGGGCACCATCGTGTCGAACTCGAACCCGCGCGCGCCGAGGAGGTTCATGCGGCCCTCCTCGTCCTGGAAATCGAACTCCGCCTTGCCCTCGTTGCCGAACCGCTTCTGCGAGCGCTTCCACACGTCGCGCAGGTGATCGTAGAGCTGCTCCTGCGAGAAGTTCTTCAGGTCGAACGTGGTCGTCGGCTCGCGGAGGATCACCTGATCGCTCGGGCCCGAGCTCGTGCTCTGGCTCTGGCCTTTCCCGCCGCAAAGGATGAAGAGCTGGTAGCGCGCGCCGAGCGTCAACCGCGAGTGGTCCTTCACCCAGGACTCCTTCGCGGCCGTCTCCCAGTTCTTCTCCTTGATGGCCTTGTTCATATTCTTGAACTTGTCGAGGCCGGAGTTGCCGACCGCGAAGGCCAGGTTGATGACGAGCGCCCAGGCGATGGCCGGGTAATCGAGGTAGCCGCCCTCGTGCTGCTTCGTGTTCGGATACGCGGTGTTGAACAGCGAGTCCGCCTTCGACTTCATCACCTCCGTGCACTTCTTCCGCGCCGTCTCCGTGCTGATCTGGCACTTCATCAGCGAGGCGTACTTCGAGGCGATCGGTGGTTTGTCGCTGTGGTCGTTGAAATGATCCTTCGCGGCGTCCCAGTCTTTTTTCTTGTCGGACGCGGAGGCCGCGGCGCCCGTGCTCTTCAACGTCATCGGCAGGCTGTCGAGCGCGCTCTTCGCGCTGCCATCGAGCAGGAGGCCAATGCCGATCGTCACGAGCCCGAGGTGATCGCAGTACATGTGCGTCAGGCAGCCCTCGAACCGCCCCGCGAGCAGCGCGGCGATCTCCAGGCACTTCGCCGCGCCCACGTCGCGCACCGTCTTCCCGACGTACGGCGACACGTCTGCCCACACCGCGTCGAGCTCCCCCTGCGTGCAGACGCCGCCCTTGTCGGACGTGAGCTTGTCGGTGATGTACTTGTCGAGCTTCAGGGTCATGGCATCGTCCCGCGAGCGCCGCTCACATCGAGAGTTCGAAGGAAGGCAGGACCTCGAGCGAATTCACGAGCACGGTCCCCTCGGCCGAGCGCGCGACGAGCCGGATCCCCATCTGCATCGCCGGCTTCTCCGGCGACTCGCCCGCCGCGGCCTCTTCCTCGGGGATCTCGGGATCCTCGGCGGGCGCGCCCTCGGCGCTCTCCTCCTCGGGCTCCGCGCCGCCCGTCGGGGCCGTCGTCGCGCCTTTCTCCTCCAGCGCGTCGTCTGCCTCCGAGATGAACTCGAGCCCGAGATCCTCGACGTCATCCATGGCCGCTCTCCCGATCAGAACCCGTAAAACTCCGCGAGCGCCTTCTGCGTCGCCGCGTCGTACTTCCCCGTCACGCCGAGCTTTTGAATGCGCTGGAAGAACTCGATCGCGGCCGTGGTCTCGTCGCCGAGCTCGCCGTCGAGCTCGCCGCGGTAGAGGCCGAGGTTGTGGAGGCGCGTCTGCGCGCCGCGGATCGTGTCGATCGGATCGATGTCACCGAGCACCAGCGTGTACGTCTGTTGCCTGCGCGGCAGCGTCAGCACGAGGTCTTTCTGATCCGACGGCACCTCGGCTTCGAGCATCCCTTCGCCCGAGGTTTTTCCTTCGATCTCGTGCTCGCCGAACTCGATCCGGTAGGGCTCGTCCTTCAGCGGCTCGCGGTTTGCCGTGAGCCGGAGGTGGACCTTGATGCGCTCGCGGTGGATCACGAACCGGTGCGCCTTGCCCGTCTCGATCGGCGACTGCCGCGGCTTCGCCTTCGGCACCGTCACCTTGTCGCCCGGCGCGAGCACGTTCGGATCTTTGCGCGTCTTGCGCAGCGCCGCGTTCTCCGGCGCTTCCCATACCGTCTTCCAGGGGACGCCGTACTGCGCCGCTATGGTGGCGATGCACTCCCCCGGTTTGACCTCGTGTGTCGTGCCTGCCATGGAGATCCGCCGACGATGATACACGCCGCGGCGCCCGATCACTCCATCAAAAAACCCATCCGCGCAAAGCGCAGGAGTTTTTGCTCGGTGATCTCGGCGAAGACCTCGCCGTCCACGCAGGGCGCGCCGTTCATCTCCACCGACACCACGCCGCGCCGCGCGTCTTCGAGCGCCGCCGCCGTGAGCGCCGCGGCGTCGCGCGTTCCATCCATGCGCGCGAGGATCACCCGATCGAACGAGTCGACCTGCACGCCTTCGTGCAGGAGCGTGGTGCAAAACGGGCTGCCGATGCTCGCCTGATAACGGGCGAACGGGAAGGCGCGTGGTCTTTCGTCGGGCGCCCGGGCCGCGGGCTTCGCCGAGGCCCAGAGCCGGATCGCGCCCTTCGTGTAGAGCCCGAGCAGGTTCCGCGCGAGCCGCGCCCGCGCCTCGCCCTCGAATGCGGCGAGCCCGAGCTTCTCGCCGGTCTCCCAGGCGAGCGCGTCGAACGAAAGCCCGCCCGGCGCATACGCGGCGAGCGCGACGAGCGCGGCCTTGAGCGTCGCCTGGTCCGTGCCGATCGCGCCGCCTGGCCCGACGAACGTCTCCTCGACGCCCTCGGCGAGGTCCGGCGCCGTGGCCCCCGGCGAGAGCGGCGAGGCGAGCACGAGCGAAGCGAGGCGATCGGCCGAGACGCGAGGCGAGAGCGGCGCGTCGTCGCGGCAGAGGATGGCGCGGCGAAAACACCGGAGCTCGAGGAGGTCGAGCTGCTGCTGGACGGCGACGAGATCGTTTCCTGCCCGCGCGCGCACGGCCTCGGCGGCGGCGGGCCCGAGGCGCTCGGGGAAGACCAGCGGCACCTGGGCGTCGGTGACGAAGGCGAGCCCGGCGTCTTTCATGTCGCGGGCGAAATCGGCGAAGTACTCGGCGCGGTTGTAGGCGACGAGGTGCTCGCCGAGCAGGTAATGGTCCGAGAGCTCGGCGATTGTCTCGAGCTCGCTCGCGAGCCAGGCGCGTGTGGGATCGGAGCGGAGTGTCTCCGTGCCGAGGAAGCGCAAAAAGGCGCGCGCTTTTTCCACGCGCTCGGCGGCCGAGCCTTCGGCGGAGACCTCGCGGCGGAGCATGTCGCGGATCGCGCCGCGCAGGTGCCAGCCGGGGAGGGTATTGAAGCTGATGTACGCGAGCCCGTGGGGCGCGAGGTGGCGGCGGACGACGCGTCGAATGGCTTCGCGGGCGTCGTCGGGGACCCACGAGTAGACGCCGTGGCAGAGGATGTAATCGAAGGCGTGGGGCTCGTCCTCGAATTCGCGGATGTCGGCGAGGTGGAGCGCGACGTTGCGGAGGCGTGCGCCCTCGGCGTGTTTGCGGGCGATGGCGAGGGAGTCTTCGGCGCGGTCGAGGGCGACGAAGCGGCTCTCGGGGAAGGCGGCGGCCATGGGCAGGATGTTGCCGCCGGTGGCGGTGCCGATCTCCAGGACGCGGGAGCGGGCGGGCAACGCGGGCCGGAGGCCGAAGAGGACGCCGATCGCGCCGAGGTGGTCGGGGTGCGTCTCGGCGAAGGGCAGGGCCTCGTAGAAATAATCCTCGTTCGCGACGGCCACGCGCGTCCTCCGGAAGGGCGGGCCACCTTGGCGGGATCGGGGAGCGGGCGCAAGTGTTTGCCTTGAAGGGCCGATAGGCCGCATGCTGCGCGCTCGCCGGTCGCGCGTATGGATGGGCTCTCGTTGATTCTGGTCGCCGTGGTCTCCGCGCTCGCGCTCGTGATCGGGGTGCTCTTGCGGTCGCGGGGGGCGCTCGCGCGGGAGCTCGGGGCCGCGCGGGAGGAAGCGCGGGCGCTGTCGAAGGCCGCCGCCGAGGCGAAGAAGGCGTTGCCGGAAGCGGAAGCGGCGGCGGAAGCGGAAGCGGAAGCGGCGGCGGAAGCGGAAGCGGAAGCGGCGGAGGCGGCGGCGGCGGCGGAAGCGGCGGCGGCGGCGGAAGCACGAGCGGACAGGTTCGAGCGCGAGCTTCAGGAGGCTCGCGCGAGTGCCGAGAAGGCGTCTGACGAGTTACGGGAGGCTCGCGCGAGCGCCGCGAAGGCGTCTGACGAGTTACGGGAGGCTCGCGCGAGCGCCGCGAAGGCGTCTGAGGAGGTCCGGGAGGCTCGCGCGAGCGCCGCGAAGGCGTCTGAGGAGGTCCGGGAGGCTCGCGCGAGCGCCGCGAAGGCGTCTGGCGAGGTCCGGGAGGCTCGCGCGAGTGCCGAGAAGGCGTCTGGCGAGTTACGGGAGGCGCAGAAGAGGTGCGAAGAGCTTGAACGGCAGCTCGCGGAGGCCCGCGACCGGACCGACGGCCGGGCGGGGGACCTCTCCGCGGCGAGTCGCCGCATTGAGGAGCTCGGCCGCGCGCTCCGGCAAGCCGAGCAGGACGCCGAGACCCTCGCGACGCAGAAGGACGCGTTCGCCGCGGAGGTGCGCGCGCTGCGGGACGAGCTGGAGCGGCGGAAGAAGGCGGCGGAGCAGGCGGCCGCGGCGGCAGCGGCGGCCGAGGGGAAGCCGCTGTCCGCGGCGCCGTCGCGAAGGCCGGGGAAGCAGGCGCCACCGCCGGAGCCGGTGACGGCGTTCTTTTGTTTGATCTGCGGGGAAGGGAGCGCGGGGACGAAGCCGCATCGGTGCCTCGTGGAAGAGGCGGAGCTGAAGAAGAAGGCGGCGGCGGGGAAGCGGTAGGTGGGGCGGGGGCGGGAGGGGCGCGGCCCGCAGGACGAGCCTGCGGGCTGCGAGGGGGTTACTGGAAGCTCGCCGCGCCGATGGCCTGGACGTTCGCGCTGATGCCGCCGACGGCGGCCGGCGTGGTCCAGGTGCTGCCGCTCAGGCGCGCGTGCTTGAGGGTGCCGCTTTCGCTGAAGAGCAGCTCCGCGTTCTGGCTGCCGATGCCCGGGACCACGACGGGGGGCGCGGAGACCGTGTAGTTGGCGTTCGCGACCTTCGCCGCCGCTGTGTTCCAGCCGTTCGTCCCGTTGTAGATGACGGAGTAGAGCCAGCTACTGTCGCTGGTGTTCCGGTAGACGAGGACCGCACCGTTGTTCGCGAGCGGCGCGAGTGCCGGCCGGAGGTTCGTGGTCGACTTGTCGCCGCCCGCGCCATAGCGGACGGTGAGAGGCGTCGACCAGACCCCGCCCGCGTACCGGGACCAGACGATGATGTTGCTATACACGAACGTCATCAAGAGATCGCCGCCGCTGAGTCGGATGATGTTCGGCTGGATCGCCGTGTCTGCTGTGACCCCGCTGGTGATCGCGGCCGTCGCCCAGGAGCCGTTCGTTCGGAACTGGAAGAACACCTTGGAGGAGTCTTGTTCCGGGAACACCAGCACCGCATCACCCGTGGCGCTGCGGAGGAGCCACTCGAGGTCGTGGACCGTCGCGTCCGTCGGCGCCCCGGTCAACTGGTAGGGCGTGAGCCACTTCGACGACGACGGCGAACCGATGTGCCGGATCGTGTGGTACTTGCCCATGCCAGGGCCCGGGTGGCGGAATGCGACTTCCGCCACGGGACCGAACGCGCTGATCACGGGGTTCCCGCTCGCCTTGGGGCTCTCCGGGACATACTCGATCTCGGTCCAGGTACCGATGGTGCCGTTCCATCGGGTGAACAACAGCTCGTCGGTGCCGTAGCCGTAGCGGACGACGCCGATGGCGTGGCGTGTGGTCGTGATGGCGAGGGACGGCGTACCCACCATGACGTTGATCCCGAACGCGAACGATCCGATCGTCCAGCTCGACCCGTTGTACACAGCGCTCTGCATGCTGTACGGCGGCGAGGCCGTCCCGGATGTGACGAGCGCGAGGAGGGTCGGGCAAACCTGGCAACTCGCGCCCCCGCAATCGAGGCCCGTCTCCGTGCCGTCCTTCAAGCCGTTCTTGCACGTCGAAGACACGCAGAGGCCGCGGTCGCAGGTGTTGCTCACGCAATCGCCGTTGACCGCGCACGCCTTACCATTGCTGCAATCCGTTGCGCAGGTGCCGCCGCAGTCGACGTCGGTCTCGTCGCCGTTCATGACGCCGTCGTCGCAGGTGGCCGCCACGCAGACGCCGCCCGAGCACGCGCCCGATGGGCAGTCGTCGCCGTTGTTGCAGGTCTTCGTGAACGCGCACTTCGTGGGACAACTGCCGCCGCAATCGACGTCCCCCTCGATGCTGTTCTTCACGCCGTCGCCGCAGGTGGCCGCCTGGCACGTCCCGCCTGTGCAGACCTTCGAGACACAGTCGTCGCCGCCACCGCAGCTCTGGGCCACGCACTTATTGCCCGAGCAGGTGCTCGTGCCGCATTCGGCGACGCTCGTGCAGTAGATGCCCGCATCGACGCACTTCACCGGGCAGTGGTGGCCGCAGTCGACGTCGCTCTCGTCGCCGTTCTTGATGCCGTCGTCGGGGCAGCAGTAGGGCCCGTTGTCGATGAGTCCGTCACAATCTTCGTCGAGCAAGGTGCAGGGCTGCTCGCGCCCCGCCGCCTGGTTCTGGTTGCAGGCGACCACGCCGCCCTCGCAAGCGGTGGTGCCGGCCGCGCAGACGCCGAGCAACCCGGTGGCGCAAGCCATGCCGCCGCCCGGGTTGCCGTCGTCCACGCTGCCGTTGCAGTCGTTGTCGAGCCCGTCGCACACCTCGGACGACGGTATCACCGTATCCGGGCATTCAACGCTCCCGCTCGAACAATCCGTGAGCCCCTGGGCGCACTCCCCTTGCTTCCCCGGCACGACGCACGGCTGCCCGTCGCACGGGGCCGACTGGCAGACCTCGTCCAGGCAATACCCCTGTGTGCAATCCCCGTCGACCACGCACGCATCGCCAGGCTCGCACTTCGGGCACTTCGCGCCGCCGCAATCGACGTCCGCCTCGTCGCCGTTCGCGACCCCGTCGCTGCACGTCGGCGCGCCGCACGCACCGTTCTGGCAAATCTTGTCCTTGCAATCGCCGGAGAGCTTGCACGACTTGCCGGTGCCGCACGGCGGACAGTCGCCGCCGCCGCAATCCACGTCCGTCTCCGTGCCATTGTACTTGTTGTCGATGGCGCACGTGGCGCCTTCGCCGCCGCCGCCGCCCATCCCTCCGGCGCCGCCCATCCCTCCGGCTCCCCCCATTCCACCAGCGCCGCCCGCCCCGCCCGTCCCCTCGATAAGCTCGTACGGTTCGTCGTACCCGAGGACCTGCGCGCAAGCCTGCAAGGTGAACAGCCCGGCCGCCAAGCAGAGCCCGAAACCTCGACGCGATCGCATCAGAACGTTCCCTTCAATCCCAGCGAGACCGCACTCGGCCCGACGTCGAAAGTCGCTGCCCGCACGCCCGTCTTGACCGGGCCTTTGGTTTCACCACCCCCGCCCATGACCACCATCACGATACCCGCCGCCACGCCGACGACGCCCACCCCGAGCCCCACCGTCGCCACGGTGGAGAGGGTCCGCCCCTGCTCCACGGCATCCATCCCGGCCTGGTTGCACTGCGTCCCCTTGCAATTCGCGTCGACGTCCGCCTTCTTCGCCACGGCGAGCCCGCCTGTCACGCCATACGTCACGAGCCCCGCGACCCCGATGCCCAGCGCGACGAACCCCCCGGTCCGCAGCCCGCTGCCTCGGCTCGCCGGCGCGACGGGCGTTTCGGGCTCCTTGGGCTTCTCGGCGACGTTCGGCACGAGCGGCGGCGGCGGCTTCGGATTCGCCGCGGGCTCGGGCGCCGGCAACACGAGCTCCAGCGTCTTCTTTTCGCCGCGCGCGACGCTCACCTTCGTCTCGACGGCCTTTGCGCCCGGGACCTCCAGCACCACGACGTGCTCGCCGGGATCGATCGGCAATGAAATGCCGAGCATGGCGGCGCCCATCGGAGTGCCGTCGCGAAGGACCCGCGTCCCGGCGGGGGCGGCCGGAGGCAGGACGATCAAAAGCTCGGGGACCTCCTTCGAGAGCGTCTCCTTTTGCGCCGATGCTTTTTGCGCACGATCCGCTTGCTTCTTCTGTTGCTCGGGCGTCATGCGGTCGTACGCCCGCAAGTAATCCTCGTAATGGGCGACGGCCGTCGCGATGCGACCCGCGTTCATCTCGCAATAGGCGAGCGTGTACAGCGTCCCGGGGCGTGGATCGAGCCGCTGGCTCTCCGCGATGTGGGGACAGGCGACCGCGAATTGCTGCGCCTCCATCTCGGCGACGCCCTTCCGGAAGAGCGCTTCGGCCGCGGCCACGTCCTGCGCCGGTGCCTCGCGCGCCGACGCGAGCAGGCCGAGGCACACCATCCCACCCAGGATCGATCGTGCGTTCGTCATGTGCATTCTTCTCACCGTCATCAGTCCCGCATGGAGTCGCTCGGTGCTGATGTTCCGACAGGCTTCGCCGACGGTGGGCCACGTGGCCGCGGTCGCGTGCCCCGAGAATCGGGCGTGTATGCCCACCGGCGCCCTACTCACTTTTCGAGGTTTGGGCCAAGAAACTGGCGACAGGGCCTCGTGGAGGAGGCCGAGCGGGCGATGGGGGCGGCGGTGACGGGAAGCGAGAGGGGCGCGAGGGCGGGAGAGGGCGGGCCCGCAGGACGAACCTGCGGGCCCGGAGGCGGGTCAGCGGAAGCTTGCTGCGCCCATGGCCTGGACGTTCGCGCTGATGCCGGCGACGGTGGCCGCCGTAATCCAGGTCGAGCCGCTCATGCGCGAGTGCTTCAGCGTTCCGCTTTCGATGAAGAGCAGCTCCGCGTCTTGCCCGCCGATGCCTGGAACCACGACGGGAGGCGCGGTGACCGTGTAGTTGGTGTTTGCGACCTTCGTGGCCGCCGTGTTCCAGCCGTTCGTCCCATCGTAAATCAGCGAGTAGAGCCTGTTGCTGTCGGTGGTGTTCCGGTAGACGAGGACCGCGCCGTTGTTCGCGAGCGGCGCCAGACCCGGCCGGAGGTTCGAGTTCGACTTGTCGTTGCCCGAGCCTACATTGCGGGCGACAACAGGCGCCGACCAGGCCCCGCCCGAGTACCGGGAGAAGGAGATCTGGTTGGCGCTGTTCACGAACGTCATCAGGAGATCACCGCCGCTGAGGCGGATGATGTTCGGCTGGATGGTGTTGGTCGCCGTGACGTCGCCGGTGGTCGCGGCCGTCGCCCAGGAGCCGTTCGTCCGGACGTGGGCGAAGATGTCGGAGGTGCCCTGCTCGGGGAACACCAGCGTCGCATCCCCCGTGGCGCTGCGGAGGAGCCAGTCGAGGTCGTGGACCGTCGCGTTCGTCGGCGTCCCGGTCAACTGGTAGGGCGTGAGCCACGTCGACGACGCCGGCGAACCGAGGTGCCGGACCGTGTGGTACTTGCCCAGGCCGGGGCCCGGGAAGCGGAATGCGAGCTCCGCCAGGGGACCGAACGCGCTGATCACGGGGGTCCCGTTTGCCTTGGCGCTATTCGGAAGACCCGTGAACGGCGCCCAGGCCGCGGCAGGGCTCAGCCCGTTCCACCGGGTGAACAGCAGGTCGTCGGTGCCGTTGCGGACGACGCCGATGGCGTGGCGTGTGGTCGTGATGGCAAGGGAAGGTGTCCCCACCACGGTGGTGGTGGCGAACGTCCCGCTCGACCATGTCGACCCGTTGTAGAAGGTGCGCTGGATGGCGTACGGCGAACTCGTCCCCGACGTGACGAGCGCCAGGACGGCCGGGCAGACCTGGCAATCAGGGCCGCCGCAATCGGTGGCCGTCTCGCTGTTGTTCAGCGTTCCGTCCTTGCACGCCGCCGGCACGCAGAGGCCACGGTCGCAGGTGCCGCTCAAGCAATCGCCGGCGACCCCGCAAGCCTTCCCATTGCTGCAATCCGTGGTGCAGGAGCCGCCGCAGTCGACGTCGGTCTCGCTGCCGTTCAGGGAGCCGTCGTCGCAGGCGGCCGCCATGCAGACGCTGCCCACGCACGCGCCCGATTCGCAGTCGGCGTGCTCGCTGCAGGTCTTCGTGAGCGCGCACTTCTTCGGGCAGATGCCGCCGCAATCGATGTCGCTCTCGATGCCGTTCTTCACGCCGTCGCCGCAGGTGGCCGCCTGGCAGGTGCCGGTCGTGCAGACGCCCGACATGCAGTCGTCGCCGTCGCCGCAGGTCTGGGCCGCGCACTTGTTGCTCGCGCCGCAGGTGCTCGATCCGCATTGCGCGCTGGTCGTGCAGTCGATGCCCGCGTCGGCGCACTTCACAGTGCAGGTGCCGCCGCAGTTGATGTCGCTCTCGTCGCCGTTCTTGATGGTGTCGCTGGGGCAGCAGAACGGCCCGTTGTCGACGATCCCATCGCAATTGTTGTCGAGCCCGTCGCAGGGGGTCTCGGCCGAGGATGCCACGTTCTGGTTGCAGACAGACGTGCCGCCCGTGCAGGCGGTGGTGCCTGCCGCGCAGACGCCCAGCAGACCCGTGCTGCACGGCATACCGCCGCCCGGATTGCCGTCGTCCGCGGTGCCGTCACAGTTGTTGTCGAGCCCGTCGCAGAGCTCGGTCGACGCCGTCGCGTTCTGGTTGCAGACGATCGTGCCACCCGAGCACGCTTCCGTACCCGCCGCGCAGACGCCGAGCAGGCCCGTGGTGCAGGCAGCGCCGCCGCCCGGGTTGCCCTCGTCGATGGTGCCGTCGCAGTCGTTGTCGAGGTTGTCGCAGAGCTCGGCCGACGCCGGCGTGTTCGCGTTGCATGCGATCGCTCCGCTCGTGCAGGCGGTCGTGCCTGCCGTGCAGACGCCCGGCAGACCCGTGGTGCACGGCATGCCGCCGCCCGGGTTGCCCTCGTCCTTCGGGCCGTCGCAATCGTTGTCGAGGTTGTCGCAGATCTCGGCCGAGGACGGCGTGGTCTGGTTGCAGACGATCGACCCGCTCGAGCAGCTCGTCGTGCCTGCCGCGCAGACGCCCTGCTGCCCCGTGCTGCAGGCCTGACCGCTGCCCGGGTTGCCTTCGTCGATCTGGCCGTCGCAGTCGTTATCGAGCCCGTCGCAGAGCTCGGCCGAGGACTGCACGTTCTGGTTGCAGGTGATCGAGCCGCCCGTGCAGGCGGTGGTGCCTGCCGCGCAGACGCCCTGCTGACCCGTGGGGCACGGCATGCCGCCGCCGGGGTTGTCCTCGTCCTTCTGGCCGTCGCAGTCGTTGTCGAGGTTGTCGCAGACCTCGGGCGAGGACGCCGTGGTCTGGTTGCAGATGAGCGCGCCATTCGAGCACGCTCTCGTACCCGCCGCGCAGACGCCTTGCTGGCCCGTGGTGCAGGCGACGCCGCCGCCCGGGTTGTCCTCGTCGACCTGGCCGTCGCAGTCGTTGTCGAGCCCGTCGCAGATCTCGGCCGAGGACGCCGTGGTCTGGGTGCAGACGGTCGCGCCATTCGAGCACGTGGTCGTACCCGCCGCGCAGACGCCTTGCTGGCCCGTGGTGCAGGCGACGCCGCCGCCCGGGTTGTCCTCATCGATCTGGTTGTCGCAATCGTTGTCCTTGCCGTCGCAGGTCTCCGCCGTCGGCTGCACGTTCTGGTTGCAGGCGATGGAGCCGTTCGTGCACGCGGTCGTGCCCGGCGCGCAGACGCCCGACTTGCCCGTGGTGCAGGCGACGCCGCCGCCCGGGTTGCCGTCGTCCACGACGCCGTTGCAGTCGTTGTCCTTGCCGTCGCAGACCTCGGTCGAGGGCTGCACGTTCTGGTTGCAGACGGGCGCGCCATTCGAGCACGCGGTCGTACCCGCCGCGCAGACGCCTTGTTTGCCCGTGGTGCAGGCGGCGCCGCCGCCCGGGTTGCCCTCGTCCGCGGTGCCGTTGCAGTTGTTGTCGAGGCCGTCGCACGTCTCGCTCGACGGCTGCAGGTTCTGGACGCAGGCGATCGAGCCATTCGAGCACGACGTCGTGCCCGCCGAGCAAATGCCCTGCTGGCCCGTGCTGCAGGCCGCGCCGCCGCCGGGGTTGCCCTCGTCGAGCTGGCCGTCGCAGTCGTTGTCCTTGCCGTCGCACGTCTCGGCCGTCGACGTCACCGTCTGCTGGCAGACGACGCCGCCGCCCGAGCAGATCGTCGAGCCCTTGGCGCATTCGCCGAGCTGCCCGGAGACCGTGCAGGCCATCCCGGCGCCAGGGCTCCCTTCATCGACGCTGCCATTGCAGTTGTTGTCCTTGCCGTCGCAGATCTCCGCGCTCGGCTGGACGTTCTGGTTGCAGAGGATCTGCCCCGCCTGGCAGGCCGTCGTGCCCGCCGCGCAGACGCCCTGCTGCCCGGCCACCGTGCAGAACTGGTTGCCGCCGGGGTTGCTCTCGTCCGTTTGTCCGTCGCAGTCATTGTCGAGGCCGTCGCAGAGCTCGGTCGTGGGCTGGTTGTTCTGGTTGCAGACGGTCGAGCCGCCCGTGCACGCGGTCGTGCCCGCCGCGCAGACGCCCACGTTCCCCGTGTTGCACGCCACGCCGCCGCCCGGGTTGCCGTCGTCGACCGACCCGTTGCAGTTGTTGTCCTTGCCGTCGCAGATCTCCGGGATCGACTGGACCGTCTGCGTGCACGAGAGCACGCCGTTCTGGCAGGCGAAGATGCCCTTCGCGCACTCGCCATTGAGCCCGCCGACCGTGCATGCGCCGCCGCCGCCCGGGTTGCCTTCGTCGACCTGCGCGTCGCAGTCGTTGTCGATGCCGTCGCAGGCCTCGGGCTGCGGGTTCACCGTCTGCTTGCAGATCGCCGACCCGCTGACGCATTCGAACACGCCCGCGGAGCAGATGCCCGGCTTGCCCGTGTCGCACGGGACGTTGCCGCCCGGGTTGCCTTCGTCGACCTGCGTGTCGCAATCGTTGTCCTGGCCGTCGCAGAGCTCGGGCGAGGGGAACTTCGTCTGCGCGCAGCTCAGCGCGCCGCTCGTGCACTTGATGACGCCGACGCCGCAGACGCCCGTCTGGCCCTGGACGTTGCAGGTCGCGCCGCCGCCCGGATCTCCCTCGTCGACGGACCCGTTGCAGTCGTTGTCGAGCCCGTCGCAGAGCTCCGCGATGGGCTGCTTGTTCTGCGCGCAGATGACGACGCCGTTCTGGCAGGCGGTCGCGCCCTTGGCGCATTCACCTTGCAGGCCGGCCACCGTGCAGGGCGCCCCCGTCCCCGGCACGTTGTCGTCCGTGGCCCCGTTGCAATTGTTGTCCTTGCTGTCGCAGATCTCGGCCGTCGGGGTCACCACCTGCGCGCAGACGATCCCGCCGCCCTGGCAGTTGGTCACGCCGTTCGCGCACACCCCGAGCTGCCCCGGGACCGTGCAGGGTTGCCCGCTGCCCGGGTTGCCGTTGTCGATGATGCTGTCGCAGTTATCGTCGATGCCGTTGCAGAGCTCCGTCGCCGGCGCCGCGGGGACGCAGGTGAGTTTGCCCGTCTGGCACTTCGTCTTGCCATTCGCGCACGCGCCCACGGCGTCGGACGCGTTGCAGGGGGCCTGTCCCTCGGGATCTCCGTCGTCGATCGCGCCGTTGCAATCGTCGTCGACGCCGTTGCAGAGCTCCGTCGTGGCCTGCACGTTCTGCTGGCATTCGACGCCGCCGTTCACGCACGCCGTGACGCCGTCCTTGCAGGGGCCGGGTTTGCCCGTATTGCAGACCTCACCGCCGCCCGGGCTCCCCTCGTCCACGAGCCCGTTGCAGTTGTCGTCCTTGTTGTTGCAGAGCTCGGCGACCTGGAAGCTCCCGTCGTCGACGACGTGGTTGCAATCGTTGTCCTTGCCGTCGCAGAACTCGTCCTTGGGCTTCACCTGACCGATGCAGGGACCCCAGTTGCCCTCGATGCACTCCTGCTCGCCGGCCTTGCACTCCGGCGTCACGCCGCCCATGGGGCTGATCTCTTCGCTGTCCACCCCGCCCGGGCCGTCGTAACAGGACTGCTTCGTCCCCTTCGCGCAGAGGTAGCCGTCGTCGGTCTTGCCGTCGCAGTCGTCGTCCGCCCCGTTCCACGACTCGGTGCCGGGCACGACGTCGCCGTCGCAGTCCCCCCACATGCCGTTGGCCTGGCATTTCTGTGTACCGCTTCGACAAACGCCGACGCCTTCCGTGCCTTCGGGGCCTCCGTAACACGCCGTCGAGGGCTCACCCGGCGTACACGGGCAGTTCTCGTCGACCTTGCCGTCGCAGTCGTTGTCTCGGCCGTCGCCGCATTCCTCGGTCGACGGGAGCACCTTGCTGTCGCACTGGGACCACGCGCCGGCGGTGCAGATCTGCGTACCGCGCTTCATGCAGAGGCCGAACTTCGACTCGTCCGTCGAGCCGTTGTAACACTCCTGCGTCTCTCCCGCCTCGCAGGGACAACCCTCGTCGACGTTGCCGTCGCAGTTGTTGTCGATGCCGTCTTTGCAGACCTCCTGCTCGTTCGCGGTTCCCTCGACGCACTCCGTCGGCAGCCCGTTGAGGCAGCGCTCGTCCTTGTCGAGGAAGACGTGGCAGGCGCCCTGGCCACACTCTTGTGGATCGATCGAGAGGTCGGTGCAGGGGTTGGGATCGTAACTCGTGTCGATCCCGAGGATGTTCGTACAGCTCGCGACGAGCCCCCCACCCAAGAGCACGATCGCCCAGTGATTGAAGCGTTTCTTGCTCATCATCGAACCTCGACCTCCACTGCCCGAGCCCCATCGTCCGCGCCACGCCCGACGCGGTGCTCGCCACGCTCCGAAGGATCCAAGACGCCAGCGTGAAAGCTGCACCGTGCACGCGCCGGGGAGCTCACCGATGGGACCAGGAAGCAAGGAAAGGGAGCCACTGTGACGCATGCTACGGCACACTTGCGCACAGGTACAAGCAGATCCACACGATCGCGGCGCGGGGGATACGCTGTGCAATTTGTTACGATCCTGGAATGGGCCCCGGTGCGCGCCGGGGCAGGAGGGCGCGGGCCCAGGCTTTGCGTGTATCCGCGCGGGGGCCCGAGAGGCCGTGTTCCGAGACAACCTCGCGGGCTCGCGGCGGATAACGTTGCGGCGCGCGGTCGGTCCACGATATGTGGATGAGAAACATCATGAACACGAGATGGACAGGGCTCTTCACGTCGATCCTCACGGGTGTGCTCGGCGCCGGCTCGATGGGCTGCGAGCTCGTGGCAAACGTGGATCGAAGCCAGATCGACCAGAATCCACCCGGCTCGGAGGTCGTCTGCGGGGACGGGACCCTCGCCACGAGCGAAGCCTGCGACGATGGCAACACGGCGGCCGGTGACGGCTGTTCGGGCACGTGCGTGGTCGAGGACGGGTTCGCGTGCACCGGGACGCCGAGCGCGTGCGCCGACGTGGACGAGTGCGCGGCGGGTACGGACGACTGCGATGAAAACGCGACCTGCACGAACGCGGAGGGCTCGTTCACCTGCGCGTGCAAGGCGGGGTTCACGGGCGACGGCGCGACGTGCACGAACGTGGACGAGTGCACGGATGGCACGGCCAACTGCGGCGCAAACGCGACGTGCGCGGATACGCCCGGCTCGTTCACGTGCACCTGCGACACCGGGTACACCGGCGACGGCGTGACGTGTACGAACGCCGACGAGTGTGCCGATGGCACGAACAACTGTGACGCGAACGCGACGTGCACGGATACGGTCGGCTCGTTCGTCTGCGCGTGCAACGCGGGATTCTCGGGCGACGGCGTGACGTGCACGAACGATGACGAGTGCATGCTCGGCATCGACAACTGCGACGCAAACGCGACGTGCATGGATACGCCCGGCTCGTTCGCCTGCGTCTGCAACGTGGGCTACATGGGCGACGGGCTTTCGTGCACGAACGCCGACGAGTGCATGCTCGGGATGGATAACTGCGACGCGAACGCGACGTGCACGGACACGGTCGGCTCGTTCGTCTGCGCGTGCAACGCGGGGTTCTCGGGCGACGGCGTGACGTGCACGAACGATGACGAGTGCATGCTCGGCATCGACAACTGCGGCGCGAACGCGACGTGCATGGACACGCCCGGCTCGTTCGCCTGCGCCTGCAACACGGGATATGCGGGCGACGGCGTGACGTGCACGAACGTCGACGAGTGCATGCTCGGGACGGACAACTGCAGCGCGGACGCGACGTGCACGGACACGGTCGGCTCGTTCGTCTGCGCGTGCAACGCGGGGTTCTCGGGCGACGGCGTGACGTGCACGAACGACGACGAGTGCGCGCTCGGCATCGACGACTGCAGCGCGAACGCGACGTGCACGGATACGCCCGGCTCGTTTACCTGCGCCTGCAACGCGGGGTATGAAGGCGACGGCGTGACCTGCACGCTGCTGCCGGCGAGCTGCAAGGCGATCAAAGCCGCGACGCCCGCCGCGACCGACGGCGACTATGTCATCGATCCGGACGGCACCGGCCCCACGCCTTCGTTTACCGTGCGTTGCGACATGACCACGGCGGGCGGCGGCTTCACGCTCGTCTTCAACGACGGCCCCTCGTTCGACCCGAGCCTCGTCGGCGCGGGCGCGGAGACCGGGTACACGACGAACTACGTGAACAGCGCGTACGCGACGGTGCCGATCACGGCCGACGTGCTGCTCGACGCCTCCGACACGGCGATCAGCGCGAACGATCAGGAAGTGCGGACCCTCATCGCGGGGCTCCCGGCGGCGACGCTCGGTCAAACGATGCGTGAGCTCTTCGCCGCGGGCGGGCCGTTTTATTTCGACGCGGAGGACAACGCCAACGTGACGAACACGTTCGCCGGCGGCGTCACCTGCGGGACGCTCGCGAAGTGGGACGACTACCGGAGCATTCTCTGCGGCACGTCGGTGCTCGTGGCGCGTGATCCGTCGGGCCCGTCCTGCCCCGGAACGACGTTCGCGTTTGGCATCGATACGAGTTACAGCACCGCGCTCGACAACTGCGCCGGCTGGCCGCAAGCGCCGAACGAGAGCGGGACGAACTACTTCCCGGACAACGTCCGCGTCTGGGTGCGCTGAGCGACGCCCGCCCCCCTCCACGCTCGCCGCGCGGGGGAGGGGGGCGTTTCACGCGGTGCTAGAAGCTCCAATCGATTTCGACGCCGCCCCTGCCCGGGCTCGCCGCGGCGTTCACGCGCAACCGAGGCTCCGTCGAACCGAATTTCGAGGGCGGGGGCTCCGTGAGATACAGAATGACGCCGGCCGCCAGGGCGCCGAGGCCGACAGGCAGAGTGACACTGCTGACGATCCCGGTGATTGCCGCGGTGTCCTTGGCGCCCTCTCCGGTCGGATTGCAGATCCTGCCGCTGCAATTCTTTTCGATGGGCTCCTTCTGCGCCCAGGTGACGACCCCCGTCACGATACCGCCGAGGATGCCGACGGCGCCCACGCCGCCGAGCGTGTAGGCCATGACGCGGCGCCCCGAGATCCCCGGGTCGAGCGCCGGCATCATCGAAGGCACGGGTTGCAGGGGTTTCGCCTTTTTGGTGGGATCCCCGGACTCGGTCGCCGGCGGCATGGTCACGTTGACCACCTGGTTCTCCCCTTCCTTCACGCTGAACTTCGTGAACGAGGAGGGACGGCCCGGGATCTCGGTCGTGAGCACGTGCTCGCCGGGGTCGATCGGGAGGGGGATGCCAATGGCCAGCGGGATGAGCGGGCCTCCGTCGAGCGGCTTGCGGAGCACACGCGTCGTCCCCGGGGCGTCACGCGGGACGCGCAAAATGACCTTGGGGAGCCGCTTTTCGAGCTCCTGCCGGCGCGCCGATGCGGTCTCCTCGTTGTCGCGCTCCGCCTTTTGCTCGAGGTCCGAGAGCTGCCCGAACGCGTTGAGGTAATCGTCGTAGTGCACGGCCGCCGTCGCGATGCGGCCCCACTTGTCGTAACACGTGGCGAGCCAGAAGAGCGTGGATGCGCGCGGATCGTCGCGGTAGGCCGCCTTGAACGCGGGGCAGGCCGTCACGAAGTTCCCGGCGTCCATCTCCGCACGCGCCGTCTGCACCGCGACCTGCGACGCTCCCGCTTGCGGCGCGCCTGCCGCGGGCTCGTCCGCCAGGGCACGCCCGGTCATCGTGCAGAGAGCGACGCCTGCGAGAATCAGCGATACGAGACGCATCGTTTGCGATGTTACAGGCGGATCCGATGGCGGATCAAGAACAATACAAGCGCGCGGCGACCGCCCTCGCCTTGGCCGCCGGAGGCCATCGCGGCCGCCGGCTTGTACGCGGCGTGAAACTTTGAGAACGTGGACACGCGTCAGGGGCGCGAGCGATCACGCCGTCCGCGCGTCGGGCGGGAAGGGGAGCACGAAGGTATGGCGACCGTCCGTCACATGATCGGCTTCCGCTGCGCGGACCACGCGCTTGCGGGCAGCGTTGCCGCGGCGTCTCGTTGAGGGGTCCCATGCGGCGGCCCTGGAACCGTCTCCTCTCCACGGCGCTCGCGGGCGCGCTCGTTGCCCTGACCACGCCGGCCGCGGCGCGCCCGGAGGACCCTGCGCCGTCCGCGCCGCTGCCCGTGCCCGCGCGCGAGGACACGACAATCATCATTGAAGACAAACCCTCCGCGCCGCCGCGCGCGGCCCTGCGGCCGACGCCGACCGCGCCTGCGCCCGCGCCGAAAGAGCCGCCGCCGGCGCGCGCGCCCACCGTGCCGTATAGCCTCGGCCTCCTCGGCCTCGGCGCGGCGTTCGTCGTGACGGGCGGCGTCCTCATGGGGGTCGCGGCCACGCACGTCGAGCGCTGCGGGGTCGCCGGTTGTTATGACGTGCTCGATCCGAAGCTCGCGTTCATCGGCCAGCTCGTGCTCGCCGGCGGCATCGGCATGAGCCTCACCGCCGGCACGGCGGCGGCCGTGGGGCTCGTGGCCGACCGAAGACCCGGCCCCCGCCGGAGCGACCATTTCACGGAGATGGGCATCTTCGCGGTGGCCCTCGGCGCGGGCCTCGCCGGCGTGAGCCTCGCATCCGCCATGGCCCATGACGAGCATCTCGACGGCTTACCGGCCCCGTTCGTCCCCCGGGCCCTCGCCTTCGCGCTCGCGAGCACCGCCGCGGGGCTCGGCTTCTGGATTTACGGCGGGCGTGACGCGCCGAGCTCCACCGCCGCATCCTTGCGCGTGGGGCCGACCTCGGCGCATTTCACGGTACATTACTGACCCGCCATGGCCCCCCGCTCCTCCGCCGCGCCCCTCCTCGCTGCGTCCCTGTCCGCGCTCGTGCTCGTCGCTTGCCGCGGCGAAGGAGGCAGCGTGCGCGTCGACTTCCTGAACCCCGAAGTCGAGCTCTCCACGGGCGTGGACGGCCGCGTTCACCTCGACGGCGCGTTCGACCTCACGGCCACCCTCTCCACGTGGAGCGACGAGACCGAGGCCGAGATCTGGCTCGACAAACTCGACGTGACCACGCCGGACGCCCCAGTCTTTCCGGTCGTCGGCGAGATCCGCGTGCCCGAGGGCGCGTCTTTGTTCCCGCTCGCGGTCGAGGCCTACAACGACAGCACGGTCCGCGTCCCTTTCACGGGCACGAGCCTGGAGACGCCGGGCGACGAGCTCGCATGGCTCTGCTCGATCGGCCGGCCCATGGAGCTCCAGGGCGCCGTGTACGACGCCGAGACCGGCTCCTTCCAGTCGTTTTATGACGCGGCGTCGCAGCTCCAGGGACCGAGGCACGAGATCACGTTTTCCCGCAAGGACGCCGCCTCCCGGCCGCTCCCGCCGCGCTTCGCGTCGAGCCTCCCGCAGGGCTTGGGCGGCCTCACCGAGCTCGACGTCGAGCACGCGTGGGGCGGGTTCGTCCTCGGCGGCTCGCTCCTCGCGAACCTGAACCTCGGGGATCGGCAGATCTCCGCAGACGGCGCGGGCGACGTCGTGCTCGTCCGTTTCGACGCGCAGGGAAACGTCCTGTGGGATCACAAGTTCGGCAACGTTGGCATGGAAGGGATCTCCTCCCTTTCGCAGCGCGACGGGGCGGATCTCTTCGTGGGAGGGCATTACGACTACACGATCGATCTCGGGGCCGGCGTGCTCCAGAACCCGACCAGCGGATACGGCTATTTCGTCGCGCGCATGTCGGACACAGGCTCGACCGTGTGGAGCACCGGATTCATCGAGGACGTGGCTCCTCCGCGCACCCTTTGCACCTTGCCCTACCCGCGTATCGCAGCCCGCCCGGACGGCGGCGTGAGCTTCGTGAAGAGCCTCCACGGATGGATCTCGTTCGCCGGCGGCCCGATCGAGGCGACGCCGCCCGTGGACGACTGCGGCCCGGACCTGCTCGTCGCCGCGTACGACGCCGCGGGCGCGCTGCTTTACGCGAACCGCTTCGGCGATGCGTACGAGCAGCAAGCGATCGACGTCGCGGTCGACGACGAGGGCACCACCTGGCTCGTGGGCGTCTCCGAGGGCGTGCTCGATTTCGGCCATGGCCTGCCGCCGATCGTGGGGCCTGGGATCGTCACGCCGCCGGAGGCAAGGCTCTTCGTCGCGGCGTTTGATCCCCAAGGCACGCCGATCCTCGCGCGGGACCTCGGGCACGTCCTGCTTCGCCCGAGCCACCAGGTGCGGCTCGCAGTGCGGCCCGGGGGCGGGGTCGTGGTGGCGGGGGCTTTTACCGGCGTGATCGACGTCGGAATGGAGCCGCTCGTGAGCACGGGCCCGGGCGACGATGGGTTCGTCGTGGCGCTCGACGCGACCGGCAGTCCGATATGGGGGCAGCACTTCGATCACCCGGCGAGCGCGGTCCTGGAGGCGTTCGCGCTCGCCGACGTGGCCGTCGCCGAGGACGGGCGCGTCGTGCTCGCGGGCCGCGCGACGTCGGGGTTTCGCATCGGCGGGCAGCCGCTCCCGGGCGGCACCTCGACGTTCGGCGGGGGCCTCGGGAGCGCGCTGTTCGCGTTGGTCCTCGACCCCGCGGGCGCGCCGCTCGGCCATCGGATCCTCTCGTGCAACGCGGGGCGGTTCGCTGCCCTCGACGTGGGGGCGGGCGAGGTGTCGCTCGTGAGTGCGGTCCTCGGGTATTCCGAGGGGAAGGACGGGCTCCTTCCTCGCAACGACGGCGCTTTGTGGATGGGCCGGCTCGCGCTGGATCCTTGAGCGACGTCCCCCCGCGCTTCTTCACGAAGGGTTGGTCGTCCAACGAATCGCGCGGGGCGCGTTACTTCTTGGCGGGAGCGGGCGCGGGCGCGGGAGCAGGTGCGGCGGCAGGCGCAGCGGCGGGCGCGGCGGGCTCGGCGCCGTGGCCGGCGTGCGGATCGCTCGCGGCGGCCTCGGGATCGACCGAGATGCCCTTGCGGGTCGTCTTCGTCAGCGGGCCTTCGAGGGGCTTGCCGTCCTTGTCGACGAGCTCGACCGTCACCTCGTAGTCGCCCTTCGGCAGGTTCTTCGCGACCTTCGGGGCCCACGTGGTGAACTCGCCCGTGAGCGGCGTGGCGAGGCCCGCGCCGGCGATCGTGTATTTGACCTTCTCGCCTTTGTCGAGCGCCGTGCCGAAGAGATAGAAATCGAGGAGCAGCTCCTTGCCCATCGCGCCCTTGTTTTCGCCCTTGGGGCGGCTGTAGACGACGTGGGGCTTCTTCGGGTCGAACGCGCTCTTGCCCTTCTTGCCGACCCAGAACGTCACGAGCTGCTGCGCGCCCTTGCCCTTGACCGACTCGTGCGTCGCGCGGCTCGCGAACGCGACGAGCGTGTGCTCGCCCTCCGTGAGCTCGGTGCCCGCGGGCAGCAGCTCGGAGACCTTCACGGGCTTTTTCGTGTCGTAGATCGCCTTGTACGGGAGGTCGTCGAGGATCAGGTGGACGTGCGGCCCCTTCTCGACCGTGGCCCAGTCCTTCACGTCGAGCTTGATCTCGAAGTCCTTCGCCTTGGCCAGGTCGCCGATCGACGCGTCGTTCTTCGGCGCCGTGATCTTCACGCTCGGCAGCGGCTTCGGGTCCTCGCTCGGCTTCATGTCCTCGACGACGGGCGGCGGCGGCGCGGGCTTCTTCGCCTCGGTCGTCGTCGTCGTCGTCGTCGTCGTGGCCGCGGGCTCGGGCGTCGGCACGGCCGTCGTCTCGGCCGGCTTCGCCTCTTCCTGCGACGGTTCCTTCACCTCGGTCTCCGCGCCGCCGCACGCGAAAGCGCTCACGACGAGGGAGAGCATCCCGACAAACGATACCGTGGTTTTCATGGCTCGCCCCTCTAACGCGAAGGCGGGCCCGCGTCGAGGGTGGACGACGGGTTTTTCGTCCCCCGTGCCCTCCGTTCAGGGGGCGCAGTCACGCGCGTCCCGCGCGCAACGGAAACCCCAAGACCTCGCGGCGGGCCGCGGGGGACGCGAAGCCCCATAGGGCGGCCATGACGTACCCGTCATCGACGGACCCGAAGCGCGCGCCGCGCAGCGCCGGGGAGGTTTGCCCGTGCGCGGTCGTGAACGTCAGAAGAAAAATGCAGCGCAACAACCCTCTTGATTGTCGCATTTGCCCGACGGCTCCGTGCACGTCCCGAGCAGCGACGTATCCGAGCGGCAGGTGCACTGCCACGTCCCGTCGCCGAGGCGCGTGCACGACGTGCGCAGCTCACCGACTCCTGCGCAGAACGTCGAGCTCGTACACGCGTCGCTCGCGGACGTGCCACTTTGCCCCGTGCACGCGGCCGTATCACTCCGCGTTTTTCCCTGCGCGCAGGCCCGGAACGCGTCTTCCTCGGCCTTGCAGCCGGCCGGCGGCACGACCTGCGTCGGCACACACGTGAAATCCGCTTTCTGATCCGCCCAGCATCCGAGCAGCGTTTCGAACGCGCTTTCACACGCCTCGTCCGTGTCGAGGTAGTCCGCGCAATCTTTCGCGCAGCTCGACCACACGAAGCATTTGATCTGCGAGACGTGGTCGCAGAGCTCGCCGCACCTCGCCGGCGGCAGCTTCGGCTCGCCGCCGCCGCTGCCGCCCGAGCCGCTCGTCGTCGTGGAAGAGGGAGGGGGCTCCTCCGCGCCGCATGCGAGAAGCCCCTGCAACGTCCCGAAGACGAGGATTGTCCAGACAATTCCGATCCGCATCGAGCGACTATAGGCCGGCGCGGCCATCCCGGAGAAGCGTGTTGCTCAGCGTTTCCGGAGCTCCTCTGGCACGCGGGCAAACGTCTCGGGGGCTTCGGCAGCCGCCCATGCGACCGTGGCCACAGCCCCGACGACCTGATCGAGGTCCTCCTTCGTGACCTTGTCGAGCGTGTCGTTCGCCGTGTGGTGGACGTCGAAGTACTTCGTCGCGTCCTGGTGCAGATCCACGATCGGCACGGCCGCGGCGTGCAGCGGGATGAGGTCGGCGCCGCCGCGCGCCGGGCCCTTGTCGTACTGGATCCCGAGCGGCGAAACGAGGCTCGCGATCCGCTCGGCCACGGGCCGCGAGGTGTCGGCGACGAGGAAGCGCGTCGTGTGCACGCGGCCGGAGCCGAGATCGATCTCCAGGGCGAGCTGGTGCTTGTCGAGCTCGGCCGCGTGGTCCTTGGCGTAGGCGACCGCGCCGCGCAGGCCGTTCTCCTCGTTGGCGAAGAGCACCACGCGGATCGTGCGTCGCGGCCGCGTGCCGAGGCCGAGCACGAGCCGCGCGGCCTCGACGACCGCCGCGCACCCGGCGCCGTCGTCGATCGCGCCTTGCCCGAGGTCCCACGCGTCGAGGTGCGCGCCGATCAGGACGATCTCGTCGGGCTTCTCGCGCCCCTTCACCTCGCCGATCACGTTCGCGCTCTCGGCGTCGGGCAGGAGCTTCGCCCCGAGCGAGAAGCTCACGCGCACGGGTTTGCCCTGACCGACCAGCCGCGCGAGGAGCTCCGCGTCGGGCACGGAGAGCGCGGCGGCCGGGATCTTGGGGACGTCTTTCTCGTAGCCCATGGCGCCCGTGTGGGGGAGCCTGTCGTGATCGGTGCCGATCGAGCGGAGGAGCACGCCGATCGCGCCCTTTTTGGCGGCGGCGACGGCGCCGCGGTGCCGGACGCCGGCGACCTTGCCGTAGCCCGAGCCGTCGCTCGTGCGGGTCATGGGGGCCGAGAAGAAGACGATCTTGCCTTTGACCTTGGCCTCGTCCATCGCCGCCATCGCGTCGAGCGACTCGACCATGACGATCTCGCCTTCGAGCCCCTTCGCGGGCGTCCCGACGCTCCCGCCGAGCGCGGTGAGCGCGAGCGGGTGCGCGTACGGCGCGACGATCCGGCCGCTCTCCGGGCCACGCTCCCAATGCGGGACCATGACCTTTTCGGCGCGCACGTTGTCGAGCCCCTTGTCCTTCAGGGTGCGGAGGGCCCAGGCGACGGCGGCCTTGTCCCCGAGCGACCCCGCGAGCCTCGGCCCGACCTCGTCGACGAGCGAACGAACCATGTCGTACGCGCGCGAGTCGACCTTCGCGGCGCTCTGGAGTTTGTCGACGTTCGGATCGCGGGGCACGGGGGCGGGAGCGGCGGCGGAAGCGGCGGCGGAAGCGGAAGCGGGAGCGGGAGCGGCGGCGGAAGCGGTCGCGGGAGCGGCAGCGGGCGCGGCGGCGGGTGTGGCGGCGCGTTCGGGCGTCGGGGTTTCTGCGGCCGAGCAGGCCGTGAGCGAGAGCGTGGCGAGGAGGAGGGCGCTTCGGGCAGACATCGCGGGGCGCGAGTTTGGCGCAAGTCGAGGGGGATGAAAATGGCTGGATCACGCTCGGCGAAAGCCTGTTCCTCGGAGCATCCGGCTTGCCGTGATTGTCCGGAGCATCGCGTTGACCGGGTAGCGGCGTGAGGGTACCCTCGAATCGTCCCTGGAGTCGGCCATGCAAACCTCCCACGAACGCCCTGCCATCAAGCCTCGTGATCCCGGCCTCGACTTCGACGAGACCGTCCCGCGCCACTGGTTCGGGGGCAACGCGCTCGCCACGCACATCGCGAACGGCGTCAATCTGCTGTTCCCGGCGGGCGAGCGCTTTTTCGTGCGCAGCGTCCATCATTACCTCGACAAACTCGACGACCCCGAGCTCCGCGCCCAGGTGAAGGGCTTTTTCGCTCAGGAGGGCCGCCACGCCCGCACGCACGAGCGTTTCTTCGAGCGCCTCGAGGAGCAAGGCTACGAGATCCAGACGTTCCTCCGCGTCTACGAGAAGATCGCGTACGGCGTCCTCGAACCTGCGTTCCCCCCGGCCTTCCGCCTCTCCGTCACCGCCGCGGCCGAGCATTTCACCGCCATCATGGCCGAGAATGCGCTCCGCGAGCGGTTCCTCGATCGGGCCCACCCGGCGCTGCGTGACCTCTTGTTCTGGCACGCCGCCGAGGAGATCGAGCACCGCGCCGTCGCCTTCGACGTGCTCGGGAAGGTCGCGCCGAGTTATGCCTTGCGGGTCGCCGGCATGGCCCTCGCCGCCTCCACGCTCGCGGCGTTCTGGATCGCCGGCACGCTCGTGCTCCTCGATCAGGACCGCCGCCGCGGTGATGTCGACCTCCGGGCCGAGCTCCGGAAGCTCCGCGAGCATCCGATTGGCCAGCGGGTCTTTTTGCGGGGCATCAAGACCTATCTCCGGCGCGATTTTCATCCGCTCGAGGCCGAGATCGACAGCCTCGCGCGGCAATGGCTCGAAGCGAAGGGCATGGCATGACGTTGGCCGTCGAGGTCGGCCCGCGGATCGAGCGCCGCGTGCTCTCGATCGACAGCGCGTACGACGAGGACACCGTCGAGGTCCAGCGGATGCGGGATGCGCTGTATGCGGGCCTCGGCGGCCGTGTCGTGCGCTTCGGGCGCACGCTCACCGAGCGCAGCACCGTCCTCGCGGCCCTCCGCGTCGCCGCGGAAGAGGGGCGACCTTATGCGGCGATCCTCGTGACCTCGCACGGCGAGCCGAGCCGCGTCCTCGACACGAATTCGCCCAAGGGCCTGCTCCTCGCCGACGATTTCCCCGAGGACGAGCTGCGGCTCTGGGCGGAGAACCGCGCCTTGCATTTCATGTGCTGCGACACGGGCGCGGGCCCGCTCCTCTCGCGGCTCGCGGGGCTCGGCGCGCGCCTCGTCGTCGGGTTCGAGGGCAAACCGCGCTGGCATTCGCCGGAGGGCCGGCAGCGGTGGCGCGCGTTCGACGCCGAGACCGTGCGCGCGGTCATTGATACGCCCGATCCGAAGGTGGTGGACGAGATTCGTGTACGCTGGCTCGGCCTCGTCGAGCAATGGCTCGTGACGGCGCCGCCGGGGTATGCGCAGGACCTCCGGGACATGCGGCAGACGCTCGGGACGATGGTGATTCTCTGATGCGAAGGAAACACGCGGCACGGTCTTTCCTCCTCGCGGCGGCGCTCGTGTTGCCGCTGTCCGGCTGCGGGGGCACGCGTATGATCGGGAGCGGCCCGCATGCGTACGGGGAAGCCGCGCCCGAGGGCATCCGGTATCACCTGCCGAAGACGCTGGTCGAGGTCAGCGTCCGGACCACGCTCACGTCGCGGCGGAGCGTCTCGTACGAGAAAAACGACGCGGGGCTCTACGAGTTCAAGGTGAAGAGCCTGCCGTTCGACGTCGAGCAGAGCGCGGCGACGGTCACGGTCCTGCACGTGCCGGACACGCGCGAGTTTTATGCGCTCCACCTCGAACCGGGCCGCACGTCCGACGATTCGCTGGCCGTCGAGACGTACGGCAATGGTTTGCTCAAGTCCATCAACGTGGAGAGCGCGGGGCGCGAAGGGCAGGTCGTCGCCGATACGCTCGAAGCGGCGGCCACGATCGCGGGATTTCTCGTGGGGCTCGCGGACCGTGGGACCGAGGCTGCGCGGACGTTCGCCTGCGGAAAACTCCGTACCGATCCCTCCGCGGCGAAATTCCCCTGCGAGGACCTCGAAGGGTTGCCCATGCAGACCTTGTATTTCCTCGCGGCGAGCGCGGAGGGTCGCAAGCTCTTCCTGCGCGGCCACGAGCTCGACGCGGTCGCGAGTGAGCGCAGGAAAACGAAGAAGGAGATCGAGGATCGGATCGGCGCCGCGGACGCGAAAGATCTCGCCGCGCTCGAATCGAAGCGCGCCATGCTCGACGCCTCGCTTCGCGCGGCCCTCGAAGAACGCAAAGAGGTGAGCGCCGCGTTCGAAGCCCGACTCCAGGCATTCGCCGAAGAGCAACGGTTCGCGCCGGAGTCGATCACGCGAGACGTCGTGCGTGTCTTCGACGTCGCGGAGATCCCCGAGGAAGCCACGCTGCCCGAGGGTACGAAATCGGCCGACGTGCCGGCGAAGCTCGCGCGTCACCCGGCCATGCTGGAGCTCTGGAATGCGACCCGCATCGCGATGGCCTTGACCCCCGATCGCGGCGCGCCGCCGAAACCACCGAAGGGCGCGGCGCCGGCCGAGGAAGAGGCGGAAGGGCGCGTGTTTTATCGTCCGTCGCGCGCGGCCACGCTGCGGCTGCTCTCGCAAGGGAAAATCGCGGATCCGGACGAAGGGCGAATCGGGGAGTCGTACGAGGGGATTCGTATCGTGGACGCGAGGATCATCGACGTGATGGATCCCCGTGAGCCGCCGGCGACGGTCTCCTTTGATCCGGCCGCATTCGCCAAGCGCAGGCTCGCGCTCGGATTCGACACGAAAGGCCGCCTCGTCCGGCTGGAGCAGAGCAGCGCCTCGACCTTCCCCAGCGCGACCGGCGCGGTCGCGGAGGGCCTCGCCAGCGCGAGCGACGCGCTCGGGTTCGCCAGCATGGTCGACAGCGCTGCGACCGAGGAGACGCTCTCCACGGTCGACGCGCTCGTGCAGATCGAGCGGCTGCGCAGGCAGAGACAATCCCTCGACGTGCAGATCCAGGCGCTCGAAACGCAAAAAGCAACCGAATCGAAGAAACGCGTCGCGCCGCCCGTTACGCCCTGAGCACGGGTCCCATGCGGCGCTGCCACGACGGTATCGCCTGCATCCCCCAGCCTGCCCTCAAATCCTCTTCTTTTTCTTCTTTTTCTTCGGCGGCGGCGGCGGCCGCGTCTTGCCCGGCGCAGCGGGGATCCACGGCGCGCTCCGATCCACGGGCAGCGGCGTATCCGCGGGCAACGCTTGCTCGCCGGCGCGCTTGACCGTGAACGACGAGCTCACGACGTTGTACATGTGGGCGCCGATATTCGAGAGGTCGCCCCCGCCGACGATGCCGATCGGAATGCAGAAGCGGCGCTTGCGCTCCTCGTCGAGGTCGCCGTACGGAATGAAACGGCCCGTATCGTCGCGTATGCCGCGCGTGTAGCCACCGCCGCCGCCCGGCGCCATCCCGTCCTGGATCGCCTGTGCGATCTGCTCGATGACCTCGTTCGCGCAGAGGGGCTTGATCTCGCCCTTCACCGTGCTGCCGGCGGGATACTGGACCTTCGACTCGATCTTGACGACGACCGTGACGCCCTTTTTGTCCGGCCCCATTTGCAAGGACCGCGCGGCGAGCCCGCTCTTCACGGCCTCCACGACGCCGGTCCAGTGGTTCGCATTCGCGTCCGTGGTGCTGACGAGGCGAACGCCCTCGACTTTGCCTTGCGCGTCGAGCTTGACCTCGAACGTGGCGCGGGCGTCCTTGACCGCCGAGGAGCGGACGGCGGAGGCAATGGTGGAGGCGACGACGCCGGCCGCGGGGACGTCGATGCCGGTGGACTTGTCCTTGTTGTGAAGGGTGCCGGCAATGACGCGGCTCGCGATATCGGAATCGACGGGACGCGGCGCCTCGATGGTCGTGGGCGCGGGCCGCGCCGCCGGCGCGCCGGGCACGACGCCCGGGACGGCCCATACCGGCGAACCGAGACCGGGAAGCGCGCCGACGACGGGGGCCGGCGCGGGCGCGCCGCCGTATTCGTCGACGGGAGGGCTCGGCGCGGCGGGCGCGGGAGCGGGAGCGGATTCGGGCGCGGAGGCGGATTCGGGAGCGGGAGCGGGAGCGGGAGCGGATTCGGGAGCGGGAGCGGATTCGGGAGCGGGAGCGGATTCGGGCGCGGGGGCCGGGACGGGCGCCGGGACGGGCGCCGGGGCACGCACGGCCGCGCGGGCCGATTCGGGCGTGGGCGCTTGCTCGGGCGCGGGGGCCGGCGCGCGTGTCACCACGCCGGGCGGGCCTTCCTCCTCGATATCGACCGTCGTATCCGCTGGAGGCTCGACGCGGGGCAGCAACACCTCGGCACCCGGCGCCGGGGCGCGCGGAGCGACGGAAAGGAAAAGCGCGTGCGCGAGGATCGCGATCGCGACCGCCCCTAGCTCGCGTCCCCGTTCCTTCACCACGCGCGGAGGCTAGCACATCCGGCGGCGCGATCACACCTCGGCGCGTGAGGGGGCCGCGGGGTCGAGGGGATTCGCGGATCCTGCCCGAAATGAAAATCAGGGCTTGCCGAGGAACGCGAGCGCCTTTTCGACCTGCTCGTCCGTCATCGCGTGGCCGGCGCGGGGACGCCCGATCTCCAGGTGCGGCCAGCGCATCCGCTTCAGCATCTTCGCGAGCGCCTGCTGTTTGTCGTGCGTGGGATCCCCCGCGCCCCACGCGACCACGATCGGCGCGCGTTTCTTCGTCCCCTTGGCCTCCGTCTCGTGATACGGCGCGCCCGAGCCGCCCGCGAAGAGCGCATACCCCGCGACGTCGAGCCGTCCGCGCATCGCCAGCGAGGTGGCATAATACGCGCCGTTCGAGAATCCAAAAACGTAGACGCGCTCGAACGGTTTGCCCGCGGCTTGCTCCAGCGCATTGCGCGCGGCCGTCCATTCGGCGATGAGCGCGTCCTCGTGGCCCCGGCGCGCGTCCATGCTCGTCGGCCAGGCCCACCAGCTCTCCATCGTCTTCGGCCCGATCCCGCGCCGGCCCCGCGGCATGATCACGGTATGCCCGTACGTCGCGCCCACCCGCGCCGCGTTGCGCTGCGAGTTCCATTGATCGTGCGTATCGGGCTGAATGACGCCGTGGAGGTGGATGATGAGCGTCCGAGGCCCGGGCGCGGGCTTCTCGGGGACGAACACGCACACCTCGTTCGCGAGCGCCTTGAGCTCGGCCGCGCACCAGCGGCGCGTGTCGACCTCCGCCGCCGGGGCCTCGGCCGACGCCGGACGTGGACCCGCCGCGAGGAGGGCGAAGACGAACGCGAGGGCCACCGGGCGCATCGGCGGACCCTACCACGGGGCGCTCGACGCGGGCACGTTCGTGTATCGTGCTCCCCATGGACGAGACGCGCGGTGACGAGGATGTACGGGCTGCACAAGCGCAGGTGCTTTCGGCGCTCGCGGGGCGGCTCTCGAAGGGGGACGCGCTGCTCCCCGCGGATTTCGTGGCCAAGCTCGCCGAGGAGCTTGCGCTGCGCATCGACGACGAGGCGATCTCCGCGGCCTGGGCCGAACAAGGGAGAGAGGAGCCGGTGACGTGGCGAGGCAGCGCGGCGCGGTCGAGCCGGCGCGGGCGGGGGAGGGACGTGCGCGACATCGAGCTGTTCGCACGCGCGGTGCGTGACCTCGAAGCGCTCGGGCCGGCCGAACGGGAGGAGATTTCGCTGGAGATCGATGCGCTCGCCTTTGATCCGGTGCCGCGCGGGGTGATGGCGCTTCACGGTCGGAAAGACGGACACCTGCAAAACCGCATGGGCGGCCGGCGATTGCTTTACAAGGTGCAGGGAATGCTGGTGACCGTCGTGGCGATCACCAGCGAGGCGGGCTGAGTCAGGAAGGCTTGCGAGGCGTCAGGCGCGCGGTGCCCTCGAGGCCCTGCGCGCGGGCGGCCTCGACGACGGCCTCACACACGGCCTCGTGCACGTGCGGCAAGAGCGGCGAGGGCACGACCTCGCCCTTTTCGGCGCACGACGCGATGGCGCGCGCCGCGGCGATACGCATCTCCGGCGTGATGGCGCGGCTCTCCACGGCGAGCGCGCCGCGGAACAGGCCCGGGAACGCGAGCGCATTGTTGATGCTGCGCCCGTCGCTGCAGAACGCCGCGCCCGCTGCGATGGCGTCCGTCGGCTCGATCTCCGGGTCCGGGTTCGACAGCGGGAAGATCACCTGCCCGGGCCGGATCCATTTCGGATCGATGAGGCCAGGCCTGCCCGTCGCCGCGATCACGATATCGGCCTCGCGCATGAGCGTGGGCAGATCGACCGGGCGCGCGCCCATGCCTTTCAGCCAGTTCATGGCCTCCTCCGACCGGTCCGTCACGAGCACGTCGCGCGCCCCGTGCGCCATCATGAGCCGCGCGATCGCGCTGCCCGCCGCGCCGAGCCCGATCTGCCCGACGCGCGCCTTCTCCAGCGCCACGCCCGTCATCTTGCAAGCATTGAGCACCGCGGCGAGCGCGACCGTGGCCGTGCCGTGCTGGTCGTCGTGCATCACGGGTTTGTCGAGGCGCGCGATGAGCTCCTCCTCGATCTTGTAACAATCCGGGATGCGGATGTCCTCGAGGTGAATGCCGCCGAACGTGAGCGAGAGGCGCATGACCGTGTCCACGAACTCCCGCGGATCGAGGGTGTCGACGAGGATCGGCGTGGCGCTGATCCCGACGAACTTGTCGTAAAGGACGGCCTTTCCTTCCATGACCGGCAGCGAGGCAAGCGGCCCGACGTGGCCGAGGCCGAGCACGCGCGTGCCGTTCGTGAAGATACCGACCGAGTTGCCGATCCCCGTGAGGTGCCGCGCGCGCTCGGGCTCCCGCTCGATCGCGCGCGCGACGCGGGCCACGCCGGGCGTGTAGATGTAGCGCAAATCGCGCTGATGCCGGAGCTCGATCCGGCTCGTCATGTGGAGCTTGCCGCCCTTGTGCAGGTCGAAGACGCGGTCGATCGTGTCGAGAATCTCGACGCCGTCGACGGCGCGCACGGCCTCGATGACGCGGTCGCGTTGCTCCTCGTCCAGCGTCTCGACCGTGACCTCACGCAGGGTATCGCCCTCCATGCTGCGCAAGGTCGTGAGGTCACCCAGCAAACCACCTTGCTCGGCGATGGCCGTCGCGAGGCGTGCAAGCTGGCCCACGCGGTGTTTGCATTTGACGCGAAGTACGGTGTCGAGGCTGGTCTTCCTCATGGCAGGGGCGCGGACCATACCACGAAGCCGGCTGAGTGGGAGCAAGTTGGGGCAAGGAGGACATTTCCGTCTCGTAGGATCTTCCCTTATCATCCGCGCGTAGAGTCGCCCGAGGAGAGACAACCATGGTGATGTTCGCGCCCACCGAGGCCTTGCGCCCCAACTTGCAGCTCGACGTCGCGTCCGGGGACACGCTCGACGTGCGCAAGTTCCAGGTCACGGAGCGCATGTCGGATCTCTTCGAGGTCCGCCTCGTGGCGCTCTCGCCGAACCCGGAGATCGACTTTGACGCGGTGCTCGGCCGGGAAGCGACGTTCACGCTCTCCCGCGACCAGCTCCTCGCCACCGCCTACCGCACGTGGGGCGGGATCTGCCATCACATCCAGCAGATCGAGTCGGAGGAGGCGGGGCTCTCCACGTACGAGCTCGTGATCGTGCCGAAGCTCTGGTTCCTCACGCAGCGGCGCAACCACCGCATGTTCCAGCAGCTCTCGGACCTCGACGTCGTGCTCCAGCTCCTCCGCGAGTGGGGCATCGAGCCCGTGCAGAAGGTCGACGCGGCCACGTACAAGAAACGCAAATATCGCGTGCAGTACGGCGAGAGTGATTACGCGTTCCTCTGCCGGCTGCTCGAAGACGCGGGCATCACGTTTTACTTCGACCAGCAAGGCGAGACCACCGTGCTCGTCCTTCACGACGCGCCGCAGAACAATCCACCCCGCGAGCCCTCCGTCCGGTTCGTCGACAAACCGATGGTGGACAAGGATCTCGAGTTCGTCACCGAGGTGCGCGTCGGACAGCGCACGCGGCCCGGCAAGTACACGATCTTCGACCACGACTACCGGCGGCCGGCGAACTACAAGCTGATGGGCACGCACGCCGAGGGCGAGGCCTTCGAGCAGCAGATGGAGCGCTTCCATTACGTGCCCGGCGCGTCCCTCTTCCGCAGCGACGGGCGCGAGCCCACGCCGAGCGCCGACGACAAGGGCGCGGCGCGGCACGACGAGGGCGAGGCCAAGCGAATCGCGAAGATCCGCCTGGAGGCGAAGCGCGCCGAGGCCCGCAAGGCCACGTTCCGCACGAACCTCGTCGAGCTCCGGCCCGGGACCGTGATGCGCGTCGTCGATCATCCGCGGCGCGAGCTCGCGAGCCGGCTGCTCGTGGTGCATTCGACGTACGAGGGCACGTCGTATGGCGAGTGGGTCCACCGGCTCGAAACGCGCAGCGCCGAGATCCCCTACCGCCCGCCGCTCGTCACGCCGAAGCCGAAGGTGAGCGGCGTGGAGAGCGCGACGGTCGTCGGCCCCGCGGGCGAAGAGATCCATACCGACGAGTTCGGCCGCGTGCGGGTCCATTTCCACTGGGATCGCGAGAGCCAGATGAACCAGGACAGCTCGTGCTGGATTCACGTGAGCCAATCCTGGGGCGGCGCGGGATACGGCGGCGTGCAGCTCCCGCGCGTTGGCCAGGAGGTGATCGTCGATTTCCTCGGCGGCGATCCGGATCGGCCCATCATCGTGGGGCGCGTCTTCACGAACCTGCAAAAGGTGCCGTACCCGCTGCCGGCGAACAAGACGCAGAGCGGGCTCCGCTCGGCCTCGTCGCCGGCGACGGGCGGCTACAACGAGCTGATGTTCGAGGACGCCGCGGGCCGCGAGCTCATGCGGCTCCAGGCCGAGAAAGACTTCACGGGCCTCGTGAAGCACGACCTCCGGATGAACATCCAGAACGACCGCACGCACAACGTCGGCAACAACGACACGGAGACCGTGGTCGGCGAGCAGTCGGTGAAGGTCGCGAAGAAACGCACCGTGCGGGTCAAGCTCGATCAGCAGCACCAGGTCGGCGAGAACATCCTCGTGCAGTCGGTCAACGGCGTATCGACGCACCTGTCGAAGCAGGCCATCCGGCTCTTCAGCGAGATGATCATCCTCTCCACCTCGCCGGACTCGTTCATCGTGATCTCGCAGAGCGGGATCACGATCCAATCGCCGATCGTGCAGATCAACCCGGGCATGCTCCGGGTCCCCAACCCGCCGCAGCCCGCGGCGATCGAAGACGCGGCGACCGTCACGGGATACATCGGAGCACCATGAGAGTTCGCAAGCTACGGGTCGACGGTTTCCGGGGTTTGCCCGATCAGGAGTTTTCCTTGATCAACCCGCGCACGGACGGCGCCCACGAGATCGTGGTCGTCACGGGCGCGCGCGCGAGCGGCAAGACGAGCTTCCTCGAAGCGATCCTCGCGGCGAAGGAGCAAGTCGGACCTTATGGCCCGGCCGCGCCGTCGTCGAGCTTCCTGCGGCCCGGCGTGACCACGGCGAAGGTGCGCATCGAATGGGAGCTCTCGAACGGGGAGCGGGATCGGTATGGCACCGGCGCGCGCGCCTTCGTGAGCGAGTCGATCTTCGGCGACCTCGTGCTCGAGCCGCCGGAGCCGGATCCGGCGCTCGCGGCGCTGCTCGCGGAGTACATCCCGGATCCGGCCTTCGGGAAGGTCGAGTATTTCCACGCCTCGCGACGGCTGCCATTCGCGTCGGCGATCGATCTCTCGCGGTCGGCCGGCGACAGCCTCGATCGGATGGTGCGGCTCGGCCGCGACGACATGAAGTACAGCGGGCTCGTGCGCTTCATCGTGGAGGCGGGGCTCGGGCTCGACGTGGACGCCGAGGGCAAACCGAAGCCCCCGGGGCGCATCAAGAAGGCCTTCGAGGCGCTCTGCCCGACCAAGCAGCTCGGGGGGCTCTATCGCGCGGGCGATGCGATGCTGCCGGTCTTCCTCGACGGCCAGCGGAGGGCCTACAGCCTGGCGCAGCTCTCGGACAGCGAGCTCGACGCGTTGCTCTTCGCGACGACGTTCGTGCGGGCGGGCGTCGGGCAATCGATCGTGCTCATCGACACGCCGGAGAAGCACCTCGGCGACGTGGAGGCGCGCGATTTCGTGAAGGCGCTCGCGACGCTCGGCGCAAACAACCAGCTCATCGTGGCGACGCAATCGGCGGCGCTCGTGTCGAGCGTGCCGGCGGATCAAGTGATCCGGCTCGGGTGAGGCCATGGCGATCTACGAGGTCGACGAGTTTTCGTTCGAGGTGCCCGACGGGTACGTCGATCGCAGCATGAACCTGTTCTTCCCGCGGGAGGCCATGACGCGGCTCCGGACGCAAAACCTCGTGATCACGCGGGAGCCGCGCACGGAGGAGACGGTCGTGCAGCAGGCGGCGAGGATCCTGAAGGTGTTCTCGACCAAGGTCCCCAGCCTCAAGATCATCGGGCAGCGCGATCGGCCCCTCGGCGCGCTCCCGGGCCGGGAGGCGCGGGCGCACGCGACGCAGCAGGGACACCCGGTCTACCAGCGGTATTATTTCGTCGGTCACTATGGCACCTTCATCTCGGTGATCGCGACCTCGGCGCGGGCGCAGAGCGCGCAGTGCGACGCCGTCGTCGAGCGGCTGCTCACGAGCTTGCGATTGAAGAAGCGGTAGGGTGAGGAGGAGCTTTCTTTGAGCCTTTACATCACGCACGAGGCGGGCTTCGAGTTGCCCGCGAACTGGGTCGACGGGACCGTCAACCTCCTCGAATATGCGCGCCCCGAGGGCACGATCCGGGTGGGGATGTCGCGTAGCGATCGAGGCGGGAAGGACCTCGCCGCGTGCGTGGAGGAGCGGCTCGTGGAGCAGCGGCGCAAGCTCCCGTTCTTCGAGCTCCTCGGGCGATCGGAGCGCCTCTGCGCGGGCCTTCCGGCGATCGACGTGAAGGTGACCTACGAGGACGCCAAGCAGAAGATATACCAGCGGACGCTGGGGTTCGTGATCGGGGGGCGATTCGTCTCGCTGGGCGTCACGGCGACGCTTTCGCAGCAGGCCGAGGCGGACGCCATTCTCGAGCGCGCGGCGTCCACGCTCTCGTTGCGGGCGCGGCCGAGCGGGGCCTGAAGGGAGGGGCAGGGGCATGAGCGAAGCGATGCCGCTCGAACAAGCGGTTCGGATCGACGACGCGGTCGAACATTCGTTGGCGTTCCTCGGCGCGGTCCTGGGCGCCCTCGGAGGGCTCGCGCTCGGCCTGCTCGTGTTCGGTACGGGCCCGCTCGGGTGGCTCGCCGCCGCGGGCGTCGCTGTCTTTCTCTCGAACGCCGGCGAGAAGGCGTTCAAGAACCTGAAGCACGAAGCGGGGGACGTGGCGGAGGGGTCCCCGAACGTATTCGTCGGCGAGCCAGGAAGAAAGGCAGCGCGTGCGCGCGACAAGGTGCGTTGTCACGACCTCCAGATCGCCACCGGGTGCGCGACGATCCTCATCAACCAGGAGCTCGCGGCGCGGGTGAAGGAGGAGACCGTCTGTGACGGCAAGCTGAAGACGGGCTGCGAGACGGTGCTTTATGGCGGTCCGTCCGCGCGGGTCTTGGCGAAGCGGGCCTCGGGCGAGCTGCCGATGTGGTTCTGGGTTGGCCGCGAGGTCGTCGATTGGGTCACGATCCTCGCGCCGACGGGCGCGGCGGACCCCTCGAAATGGTGGAGGCTCTACGACCGCACCTCGCGCATTCTCACGTTCGGCGACAAGGCGGCCGGGTACGCGGCAGCGATTGCTCAGGGGCTCGGGTACCAGGAGGTTGCAGACGTGATCACGGGCGTCACCGATCACCCCGCGTACGTTTGGGGTACGACCCTGTTCGGCGGGGTCGGCGTGGCGCGGGATCTCCGAAGGGCGCGGGGGGGCGATCCTCCTCCGGGTCCTCCTCCTCCTCCGGGTCCTCCTCCTCCGCCTCCGGGTCCTCCGCCGCCGCCGCCGCCGCCACCGCCTCCTCCGGGTCCTCCGCCGCCGCCACCGCCGCCACCGCCACCGCCGCCGCCGCCGCCGCCGCCGCCACCGCCGCCGCCGCCGCCGCCGCCGCCGCCGCCACCGCCGCCACCGCCACCGCCGCCGCCACCGCCGCCGCCGCCGCCGCCGCCGCCGGGTGGAGGAGGCGTGAATCTCGATAAGGGCGGTCGCCCAGGCGGCTGACCTTAGCGCCCGCCTCGACCCACGGGCTGCGATTGCACCACGCGGCCCAGCGCCAGCACGCGCAGCGTGATCGACTCGTTGTCTGCCGGATCCTGCTGCGGGTGCGGCTCGGCAATGGCTCGCACACGTAGCCGCGGGAAGAGCGGCAGCTTCTCCGACAGCACCTCCGGCATGTACGTCGGCAGCGGCGAACCGCTGCCCAGAGAGAGCAATCCGCCGATGTGCTCCCCGCCGAAGAGCTTGCGCTTCAGGTAATGACGCTCCTCGATCAGGATTCGCTGCGCCGTCGTTTCAAGGTAATCCGACGCGAGCGACCGATTGGCCTGGGCAAACGCCTGCCGCACGCGCGACAAGGCCCCCTCGAGGAGCGGCACCGCCGCGCTCCGCGGCCCCCGGCAGAGCTCCTCCGCCGCGTCGAGCGCCTCCTTCAGCCGCTTGTCCGCCGCGGCGAGCTGCGAGGCCACGGCGATCGTCGTTTTCAGCGTCTCCAGCGGGTCGCAGGTCATCGCGAGCTCGCCGTTCACGATCACCAGCGGCTGCTCGAAGATCCCATCCTCGTCGATGGCCTCCTCCATCACGCGGGCCATGCCGATCGCGTCGAGCGGCGGCACGCGGCCGAGCGCGCGCCGGATGTCGCGGCGATCCGTCACGGCCTGCGTCGGCTCCTCCGGCTCCTCGCCCGTGAGCCATTCCGTCGGGCGCTGCGGATCCCGCAGGTAGGACGCCCACGCCGATTGCTGTCGCACCCGCTGCGGCGCGTGTTCGTCGAACCAGATCAAATCGACGTATTCGGCGGCCGGCGCGCGGCGTCGCACGGGCACGCTCGTCGAGATCACGGGCGCCGCCGGCTCGGGGCGCGGTGCGGCGACGGCCGCCGCATCCGAGGCCGCCGCGAGCCCGCCGAGCGTCGCCTGGGCATCATGCACGGGCGGCGGCGCGACAGGCGCGGGCGGCGGGACGGCGACGGGCGCGGGCGGCGCGACGGGCGCGGGCGGAGGGGCATACAGCGGCGGCGCAGCCGGGGGCGCGGGGGTTGGCGCGCTGATCGACGAGGCCGGCGCACTCAGGAAGGGGAGGCGCCCGCCGGGCGCGGGGGGGCGGGCCGCCGCCTCGGGGGTGGCGCTCGGGGTCGACTGGAAAGGCAAGACGCGCCCGGACGCGGCCTGCACGAGGCTCGGATCGGCGATCGTCTGGGCCGGTGGCGGCCTTGGCTTCGTGGACTTGATCTCCGCCTCCTCGGTCGGCGGGATCGATTTCTGCGGTCGTGATGGCGCTTCGGGCGCGGCCGCGGCCTTCGAGGGCGGCGCGCTGTCGAGCCATATCTTCACCTCGCCCGGCTCGTCGCGCAGGCGCATGGGGATCTGCGCGCGGAACGTCAGCGTGCAGAGCAGCCGATCGGTGTCGATCCACAACGTATCGGCGCGCATCGGCTGCGCGCCTTGCCCGCGGCCCTCGACCAGGAACACCGGCGCGAGGCCCGGCAGGCTCGTGACGAGCCGCGGCACGCTGGGGTGCAGGTTTTCGAGGAGGATCCGCGCGTTCGCGGGGAGGAAATCGGTCTGCTGATCCGGCGGCGCTGCATTGAAGTAGCGGAAATCGAAGCCGTCGGGGATGTGCGATTCGTACCAGCGATCGGGCAGGCTGCCGCGGGCGAGCGCGCCGAGCCGCTCGCGCCGCGCGGGCCAGGAAGGCGCGAGAGGGCCAAACCCGACGGGCTCGACGAAATCGGCCGGGGCGCGGACCGTGACGCCGGGCCACGTGATGTTCGGCATGCGCACGCGCCCCATCGCGTCGGCCCATCCCGCGCGCACGCCGACCGGATTCGCCGTGTCCGGCCCGCCGCCGGCCCGCTCGTAGACGAGCGGCATTCGCGTGAAACGTTGCCCCTCGGCGAGAGAGCCGTCGGGCTGGAACCAGCGATCCTGGGTGACCTCGATCGATTTGTCGACCTCGCCCACGAGGAGGCGCGCGACGACCGAACGCGCGGGGACCTGCTGCGGCGCGTGCGCGGAGCCCACGAGGAGCACGTCCGCGCGCGGCTTGAAGGGGACGACGTCGCTCGGGACGCGCAGGCTGCGGTTCGTGTCATCGTCCCAGTGCTCGTCGGCGGCGGCGATGTCTTCCGGGTCCTCCGCGAGCGGGGACGTGCCCGGCGCGAGGGAAAACGTCGCCTTGCAGACGACCGTGAACACCCACCCCTGCGCTCGATTCGGCCAGATCAAGGACGCACAGGGGAACGGGGCATTCGAGACGATTTGCATTGGATCCCGCCTGCTCGAAAAGAAAAGAGTAGGCGAACGAGAGGGGTCTTGTCAACGCGCCGCCGTGGACGTCGGCGCGTTCCAGGGGGAGCCCCCTGTCCCCCGACCGATCGGGCACGACGCCGCCGTGGTAACTTCTTCCCGTATGCTGTAGGCTGGGGAACCATGAACGTTCGGAATCATTTTTATCGAAGTGCTGCGCTCCTCGGTCTTTGCCCCATTCCTGGTACGCTCGGCGCACACGTCGCGCATGGGGATGTGTTCGCGTACGATCCCCCCGGGCTCGCGGTGACGTACATCAAGGGCCGCTTCACGGACCATGATCTGGGCGTGGGGACGATCCGCTGGCGGGAGACGCCGGCGTCTGACAGTTACCTCGCCGAGACCAACGTCACGGGCGACGTCATCACGTCCTCGTATGGCACCGACGTGCTCTCCGTGGTCACCGTGAAGGAGGACAATGGCACGATTCGCTCGACCGAGGTCGAGGAGTCGTGGCAGGGCTGCTCCCTCACGCAGCGCGCGCGGCCGCTCGGCGGGTCGAATTCGCAATGGCTGACGCACGAGGGGACGTGGGACGGCCAGGTGTATCATTACGCGCAGGAGCGGTTCACGCGCACCCGCGGCCAGAAGCAGTTGTTCTACGGCCAGCGGCAGCCCGATGGATCCTGGAGCGAGTCGTATGTCTACAACGGGGTCGGCACGGACATCGACGAGACGTGGGGCGGTAACGTCGAGGGGACGACGTGGGTCAACTGGCTTATCAACTGGGGCGACGCGTACATCTTCGGCAGCGACACGATGTACCTCGACGGCTCCCGCCGCCGGACGATCGAGGAGGTCTTCGAGACCTGCGGCGATTCGTACGACTTCACGATCGGCTATGACGGCTCCGGCACGGGGACGAGCACGCGCTGCGAGGTGGTCTACCCCTATCCGGACGACCCCGAATGGTATGACATCGTCTACTCGAACTGCACGATGAAGATCTCGAACGGCGCGTGCTCGCGGACGTGTACGGACGGCGGCACCTATTCGTGCGAGTACGCCATGTCCTCGGTCGTGTACTGAAAGAGCGCTCCCCCCCGCGGCGCCCCGATCGCCGCTACTGGCACACGCCGAACTCGGGATGGCCGGGGATGCCGTACGTCGAGCACGTCGCGTCCCCAGTGCAGGGGTGCGCGGCGTCGCAATACGCGAGGCACCGGCGATCGCCGGTGGACCAAGCGACGCCGCACCGGGCGTTCACGCCGCAATCGGCGTCCTTGGCGCAGACGTCGCCGACGGCCACCGCGCCGGCATGACCACAAGCGAAGCCGCCGGTGGTGCTGGAGAAATCCACGATCCCGTCCTTGTCGAGGACCGTGCGGTCGCGGCAGGTCGCGCCCGCCTCACAACCATTGCCGAACGGCGCGCAGGTCGGGATGCAGAGGCCGCCGAGGGGCGAAGCGTACGGGTAGGCGAGGCAGAGCTCGTTCGCGCTGCAATCGGTCGACTTCGTGCAGAACGAGCGGCAGGCGAAGCTGCTGGCCGGCTTCGCGTCGTCGGTGCAGAGCAAGCCCGGGGCGCAGTTGTCCTCGCCGAAGGCGGTGCGCGTACATGTCGCGCCCTCCGCGACGGCGCCGCCGGCGGCCTCGCAGACCGAGAAGTAGCTCGTCTTTTGGCCCGCAGGGTCGACCATCGTGCATTCCTTCCCGGCGCCGCAGGTTTGCCCCATGAGGTCACAGCAGGCGCTCGTGGCGCCCGCGGGGAGCGCTTGCTCGGGGAGCGCGATGCTGCACGAGCCGGCGCTTTCGTCCGTCATGTAGCTGCAGTCCAGCATCAGACTGCCGTTTTTTTCGAGCTTGGCGGTGCATTCATAAGGAAACTTCGTCGTGGTGACGTGATGGAGGACGCCCGAGAGGGTCGCGGTGGGGCCCTCGACGGTGCCGGTCAGCACGCCCATGTTGGTGGACACGGTGAGCGCACAGCTATTCTGCGCGACGCAGGCCCCCTTGAGCATCACTCCTATGCCGGCGCTGCATGAAAGGACCTCCCCCACGACGAACGTGCCGGAGAAATCGGCGCAGTCCGGCCCGCCGCCGCTGCCGCCGGCGCCACCAGTGCCGCCACTGCCACCGGCGCCTCCACTGCCGCCGGAGTTCGATTCCGAGCATCCAAAGGTCGCGAGGGATGTGAAGAGAAGACACGCGAGAAGAACGCGAGTACGAGCGTGCATGATCGATGAGCTCCGAGGTGTACCTGCGGTCCGCACAATGTGGACCGCGGATGCGGCGCGCCCCTTGGCAACCGCCGTACCATCTCGGAATGTCGCGGGTTTTGCCGGGCACACCCTCGGGAATGTGGGGATTTCGTCGCGCCAGGGTACGCGCACTCTGCGCCGCCGGCAGGACATGCGCGTCGGGGCCTTCGGCGCGCGCGCTCGTGGATCCTGTTGGAATCGTGCCCCGCGCGCCGGAATTGTGCCTCTCAGTGGCAGCAGGTCTTGCTGTTCCAGGCCACGCTGCCGCCGGACCGATAGATCACGACGTTGCCGTCGTTTTGCACGGCGAGATTGGCATAACGGCTCGCGGTGCTGTTCGAGCCCGTGGCCCACACGGGCTCGCCCGTGGACTTGTAGATGACGAGGTTTCCGTCCTCCTGCATGATGACGCGGTCCCCGCCGTCGCCGTTCGTGCCCGAGGCCCAGAGCGCATTGCCGCCCATGTAGAGCACGAGGTTGCCGTCGCTCTGGAACTTGAGCTGGAAGCGGCCGTCGCACGACCAGACGGACTGCTCCGTCCCGAGCCCCTGGCCGGCATTCAGCCAGCCGCAGCCCGAGGGCGACGCATAGGAGGCGTAACGCGACCAGATGCCTGCGCGATCGTCGTCCGCGAGCGAGGTGTCGTTGCCGGTGTAATACGCGTACATGGTCGCGTTCGAGACGGTCGAATGGCCGAGGCCGAGGGCGTGCCCGACCTCGTGCAGGGCGACGGTCTCGAGGTACGCCGACGACCACGATTCGGCGTCGTCGAAGTGCACATCGCCTCCGAGGCCGCTGCCCGGCGAATAGGCGTGGGCGAGGACGCCGGACGAGCCGTCGAAGGCACTGCTGCACCCATGGCTACCGGTATAGAACCCGAACGAGATGTTCTCGCCCGAGCTCACCTCGGAGAAGCTGAAGGTCGAGGACGAGGTCCACGAGAAGAGCGCGCTCTCAATGGCGGATCGGACCGAGGCCTGGGCGAAGTCCGAGGTATAATTCGCGAATCGATAGGAGAGGGCCGTGGACGACCAGGTCCCCCCGAAGTGGGTGTAGGGGTTGTCGATGTCCAGGGTCGGCACGACGCTCGGCGGATCGTAATAATCGGGGTGGCTGCAGCGCGGCATCTGCATGATCCGGTGCGTCTCGGCGTCGACGACGCCGGTCACGGGCAGGCCCTGCTGGGCCTGGTAGAGCCGCACGCCCTCTTCGAGCGCCTCGTCGAAGAGCTCCGGATCGGCCGGCTCGCGCGAGACGGCGGGGGTCCAATCCGGGTAATGCTCGGCGAGCTCCTCGTTCTGGAAGTAACCATAACGGCGCAGATACTCGTACACCGCCCGCACGTCCTTGCCCTGCGCCCCGAGGCCGAGGCCCGCGGCGCCCTCGGCGGCCACGGCATTCTCGTCACCGAGCGTCGTGACGTCGTCGGCCGCGCATCCCACGAGGGCGAGCGAGGCGGAGGCGGCGAGGGGCGCGAGGAAGAGAGCAAGGCGAGAATCGAAGCGGTTCGTCGAGGCCATGGGATCCATTCTCCGTGTGCGAGGGATGTGGACCCCTATCGCAACGGGCATGCCAGGGCGGTTGGGGGCGACGACGTTGGGGCTATCCTGCGGGAAGGAAGGAGGTTTTCTGCTTCGGCGCGCGGCGGCGGAGGACGGGGCGCGTCGGGACCTGGCGGTGGCAGCCTCCAGGCATGGAGGTGGGAACCGCCAATGGGACCGTCGGCGTGACGAAGCAGGTGGGGGCGGGGCGTCACCCAGGTCCGCGCGCGTGGTGAAGCGGCCAGGTGAGCCCGGTTCGAGGCAGGGACGGGCGTGGCGGCGGTGGGGCGAGGCGTCACCTGGGCGAGGTCACGGCGTGCGCGGGGGTGGATCGGGAGGGAGGTGGTGGTTACCGGGCGTGATGGGCGGGAGGTGAGGGGGGATCTGGGCGGCGCGGGACGTGCGCGGGGGAAGGTGAGGGCGAACGTGGGGGATTTTCGGGTGGCGCGGGGGTGGGTGAGGGGTTGCTCAATCGATGGGGGTCAGGTGGCCGCCGTGGGCGCGGAGTTCCAGCAGGATGCGGGAGCGGCAAGCGGGAGCGGAGGCGGAAGCGGGAGCGGAGGCGGAAGCGGAGGCGGAAGCGGCAGCGGCAAGCGACGGTGAGGCATGACACGAAGAGCTTGCGGGCTTGCGTTCGCAAGTGGCTTGCGCGTGTCCTGGGAAAATCGGGCCTCGCGGGCAGGATCCAGCACGCGAGCGCTGGGTCATCGTGCTCGCTCGTCGTCGTAATCGTCGAGTTGTGCGTCGTGGCCGGGGTGCGTGCTCGTGTGGCGTCGCGAGTTGCGTGGTGGGTACGTGGACGCCTTCCGGCGTGCGTGGAGGCGGTCCCGTGAACGCGTTCGCGCTCCACCGGACGGGCTCGGATGCCGCTGCCAGGGGTTGCGCACATGGCGGCCTGAGAGCGCGAGGGCGAAGCCGAAGTCCCCACCTCGGAGCGGAGCTGCACAGGCCAGCAAGCGCCGCCCGCGGGTGAAAGGCCCCACCATTCGGTCAATGACGGGGGACCGCGGGGAGTTCTGCCGTGGCGGACGGTTGTGGATTCTGCTTGTCGTCGGGCGTAAGTTGTGAGATCTGTTGCCTTGTGAATTGTGGCGCTGTCGCGCGGCTCCGGTCAGCGAACATGCGTATCGGCATTTGCATCTCACGGTTCACAGGTAGCAGAACAACGACGCCCAAAGCGCCGCACTCGATGCTGGCAGCAACCGGCCGCTGCTGCCGAATTGCAGAACTCCGCGGGTTCGACGGCGGCTATATATAGCACGGAATTGTATGGTTAGGCCGCAGGTTATGCGGCGGCAGGCTCATTGCACAGTTGGAACGGCCGAACGAGGGTCGCCCGAGCGACGGCGAGTCAAGCAGATGACAAGGTCCGAGAACCCAGCCTCCACTGACCCTCAGCGAATGGCATCGACGTGCTGACCATCCATAAAGCGCAGATGCATGCGCTGCGTGCGGCGCTCCGCGACGCCTTTGTGGAGCAGATGATCGTTCACCTCGCACGCTTCTCACGCCCGTCCTTCGGGGCCCTGGAGGAGGATCAGAGGCGGAAGGTCGTTCATCTCGGCCTGGGCAGGGCGGATTCGTACGGTCTCACGTTCGAGGGGCCGGTCCGTCTCTACCTCGAGTTGATGACCCTCTTGGGGAGCGATTTCGACACGGATCCTCAATACCCTTGGGCCGGCGAGATCCTGAACGCCCGGGACTCGGGCCCCCAGATGCAACGCGCAACCCTGCTCTACCAGAAGACGTTGGAGTATCGAACCGCCGTGTTCGGCCCTGGGGATGTGCATACCCTGGACGCGTTCGGAGGAATCCAAGCCCTGGCGCGGCAAGCCTTCGCGCCGCTCGCGGGAGACCTGGAAACAACTCTGCCACCGTGGATCGCGTCGATCCATCCCCAGAAGGCCGCTTTTCTTGGGTCGGGCGCCCTCGCGGCGCTCGTCCGTGAGGGGCTCGACAAGGCACGCGTACTAGCATCCTCCACCGATCGCGAGGTCGCTTTCATCGTCGTGTTCATGCTGATGTTCGGCCACGGCTGCATCGACGATCCCCTCCATCCGTGGATCGGGCGAGCCTTGAGCAACGACGGAATCACCGAATCAATCGGTCGTGCAAAACGGTTGGAGCAGGGTCTGTCGGCGTGGCTCGATCAGGCACGCGTTCCGTTCGCCGAGACCAAACACACCTTCAGGTAGACACATGCCGCTAGGATCCGAACCCACGAACCCGGCGCAGGGCACCACTGCATCGAGCGAAGCTGCGGAAGCGGTGGCGGCATGCCCTCTCGATCGGCTCCAACCCGCCTTGGCGTGGAACGACCAGCTAGGGGGCCTGAACCTGACTTGGGAGGTGCTCGACTGTGCGCTGCAGAGCGACGTGACCATCGAGGTCTACTTCGCGAGCGGCCCTGCCTACGCGGACCGCCTCGAGACCGCGGTCTTCACGCATGTGGTCCCCGCCGGCACCGCGGTTGGTCAGGGCGGGCCAGTCCACGTCCCCGGAGGAGATCTCAGCAATGATCCCGCTGGCACGACGCACCTCATCGCCACGGGCAAGCCGACCACCTTGGTCGGCCCGATCGCAGACGTCCGCATCGTCTTCGGCGCAAACGCGGACGCGGGAGCGGTCTCCGCGGGCATGACGGATATTGTCAAGGACGGCCTCCGCGCCGCGGGCGCCGCGGTGGGCACAATCACCAGCACCGCGCGCACGCCCGCCGATCAGGCGCGAGCGATGTTCAACAACATCCAGAATACTGGCACGGCCGAGCAGCAACAGTTGTACGGCCCCGCCGGTGACGCGGTGATCCAGAGATACATCGACGCAACGCAGAACCTGACCCCGGCCCAGATCCAGGCACAGAGCACGCAGATCCAGCAGGCGATGACCGACGAGATCAATGCTCAGGGACCGGAGAACGTCTCCAGGCACTGCGGCGATCCGGCGGTCCGCAGCGTGGTCGACATTTCATACAACTCCTTCAACGCGACGAATCGTCCCCTCTTCCGCACTTCAGTCTCCGCCCGTGTGACGCGGCTCCTCGATGAGCCGAACAACAACTGCTTCCATCTCGAGCTGACCAACTGACGTGACCTTGCCCTACGCCTCGCTGACAACCCGCAGGAATTCACAAGGGTGCGGGCTCATCGCCGTGACTCCGGATCCCTGCGGATCGATTCTATGTTGGAGTTGTCGTACACGTCCCACATCGCGCTTCTCCTCGGTCGCATGGCACACCTTTGCGTTCAAGTGCAGAATCACCCGCTCGTCGACCGTAAGCTGAACGAGCGCGCGCAGGGCGATTGCTTTCGCAAAGCACTCTGGGTCGTCTTGCAATCGCAAGGCGATGCGGAGCTCTCAAGTGGGGCAACGGAAATGCGCAGTGACTCTCTTGGCTCGTTGCACGATACTCCATATCCGATCGCGTTGTCGGGGCATTGTGTGATTCATGTGGATCCGAACCGTGTCCAGATACGGCCCGGAGCGCATTCAAAGAATTGTTTGCTTCAAATGCTGCCAAAAGGGCTGCATTCCTTGCGGCGGTTGGGCGGGTAGACCGCGATCCCCCAAGCCCACTAATTCCAGGCGAGTGACAAACAATCAATCCCCCGGCAAAGCCGGGGGGTTCGATGCTGCGGCCCATGGTGGATGGCCCCGCCCAGGACATGGACGGACGTGACCCCCGACACATAACAGTCCTCCACCAAACGCCTGGCGGCCGGAGGTCCGTCACTTTTCGCGTTACCTTGCCGAAGCCGGCGCCCTCGTTCGATCACGCGGCTGCATCCGTGTCCGTGCCCGTCATAGCGCCGCCCACACCGAAAAAGCAGCGGCCCACGCTGCGGCGTCCCCTGGTCGACAGCGACAAACAAGGCATCCCCACGAGCGGTTTGTCCGCGGACCAGAAGGGTTCGTCCGCGGACTCTTCCTTCTAGGATCCGAGCCTCCGAGTGTGCTCAAGTTCGATCCTCATGCGCGTGATCGTGTGCTGTTCGATCTTGCTCCTCGCGTCGCCCGCGGCGCGGGCGCAGAGCCTCCCGAGCGCCACCGACGAGAGCCCCGAGGCGGACAGGGACCTGGAGTTCCGGGCGTTCGCGCAGCTCGGGGATCACGAGCGCGCCGCGGGGCGGCTGCGCGAAGCCGCCCGGGCCTACCGCCAGGCGCTCAACGTGCGGTCCGATCCGCTCATCGCGGGGCGTCTCGGGCTCGTGCTGGTCGAGGGCGGCAGGCCCGAGGATGCGACCGAGCTCCTGCTCTACGCGCTTCATCAGGCCCCCGCCAGGACGCCCGCGGAGCGAGCCGAGCGCAGGCGCTTTTTCGAGGCGCACGAGGTGGCGCGCGCGCATGGCTCGTGGGTCGAAGTGATCGTCTCTCACGCGGGCGCGCGTGTGATGGTGGACGGCATCGATCGGAACGCTCTTGGGCGTTCGGCCTTCTGGACGTTCGTGGCGGGGGGAGAGCACGAGATCCGCGCGACCCTCGACGGCTTCGAAGAGGCGGTCGTGACGTTCACGGCCGTGAAGGGGGAGGACATGAAGGTTCCCGTCCCCCTGACGGCGCGCACGGTGGAGCAGGAGCCGGCGGTCCATGTCCCCGAAAAGGCCCCGACCGTGACGTTGCCCGTGGTGGTTTCGGGGCCTGGATTCACGAAACAGGAAGACCCGTTCGCGGATACAGACAAGAAGGGAATGCGGGGTTATGTCGAAGCGGGGCCAGTGGTGGTGTTTGGCGTGGCGTCGTGGATGCCTGCCGTCGGGGCGACACTCGCCGGAGGGTTGCAGCCCAACGACTACGTTTCGATCGGCCTGGAGGCGCGCGCGGCTTGGCTGACGACGGGCGTCGCGGATCGGCCGATCAATGCGATGACGGCGGGCGGAATGGCGACTCTGTGCGGGCACTACAAGTGGTTCTATGGCTGCGCGCTTGGTCATTTGGGCGTAATTCGTGTCGAATCCACATCGCGTAGCTACAAGCCCGCGAGTTTCGCTGATGTCAAACCCGGAGCGGGTGGGCGCATCGGTGCCAGGGTTCGAGTCACACAGTCCTTAACGATCCACGGGGCAGTCGACGTCCTCGGACTGTCGAGCGGCGTTCAGGTGGTTGTTGGACCAACGGTCCTCTCCGATCAGCCGCCGGTCATGCTGGGCGTGCAGATTGGCGGAGGTTGGGAGTTTTAGGCTATGCGCACAGCGTTTGTATTGCTCATTTTTAGCGTGGGTCTGATCGTTGCCTCGTGCACAGCGGCGCCATCTTTCTACGACTTCGAGTGCGATCCAGATTCGTTTTTCCCAGCGCCCGAGTGCATCGACGGGGGCACGGACGCCGGCTCCGACGCTCCGGATGCCGATCCCCAAGCCGCCTGCACATCGAGGGGCGGGGAATGCGTCGAGATTCCCGACGATCCCGAGGCCGGCTTCTGGAGCCAGGTTCCGTGGGCCGTCTGATTCGGCCCGGCCGCGGACATACCGAAGGAGTGCCCCTTCGTCGGGGGCGAGCAGCTCAGGCTTTACGCCGGCCTTACCGCTCCCCCCGCGCAGTGCGACCCCTGCGAATGCCAGGAAGCCACGGGGCAATGCAGCGGCGTCCCGGGGAAAATCACGATCGGGGCTGGCATGTGCGGCGCAGGGGGGGCGCCGTCGCTCCCTTTTGACGGCCCGGGGGGGTGGGATGGGAGCTGCACGGACACGAACGCCGTACCCGCGGGGGCGCAGTGTCCCCCGGGGAGCGGCGTCCCGTGCGCGCAGTCGATCACGTTCTCGGCGCTTCCGCCTCCGGCCAACGAGAAGTGCGACGTCAAGCCGTCGCAGATCATCAAGGTGAGCGGGACGAAGATCACGGAGTGGGAGACGGGCGCGCTTGCATGTCGGTCGAGCCTCGATACGTCGCTTTGCGGCGCGGGGGATCAACGATGCGTGCCCAAGGTGCTTTATCCCCACCGTCAATGCGTGTGGCAGGAGGGGAAGCATACCAGGTGCCCACTCGTCAAACATGTACGAGGGTCGACAGCAGAACGTCACAGCGTTCTCCTCATCTTCGACCGCCTCACCGATAGGCTCCCCACCGCCCGCCTCGCACGTGCCCTTGACGTAGACGTGTTCCGTGACGGACTTCCCGCCGATGGCTCGGCCCGCGGGGAGGATGGGATCGCAGGGGCTGTTATCCGGCGATGACCGGCGGAGCGGTCGCGTTTGGCCTCTGGGCCATCGCGCGACATTGGCCAGCCTGGGCTGTCGGCGTTGTGGTCGTCGTGGTGGCCGCGGTGCTCGTCACCTTGCTCGAGTGGATCATCCCGTATTCGCGAGTTTGGGCGAAGCCGCACGGTGACCGGCTCACCGATTTCTGGCACCTCGTCTTCTCCAATCGCGCCTTCGACGTCGGCACGCTTGTCGCCATCGGCGTGTTTGCCCCGCTCGGAGAGGCGCTTTCATCTCGGCTCGGCACACGCCTCTGGCCGCACGGTTGGCCCCTCCCGCTGCAAGCGCTGCTCGCCGTGGTGGTGTTCGAGCTGCCCTGGTATTGGATCCACCGACTCGAGCATCTCTGGGCCCCCTTGTGGCGCGTGCACTCGGTGCACCACAGCTCGCGTCGGCTCTATTGGTGGAACTTCGCCCGCACCCACCCGCTCGACAACCTGATAAGCGCGGTCGCCGCCTTCACGCCGCTTTCGTTGCTCGGCGTCGGTGATGAGCCGCTCGCGCTGATGGCGGCCTTCTCCGGCGCGCACGGCATGCTGCAGCACTCGAACGTCGATCTTCGCACCGGCTTTCTCGATCTATTTTTCAGCACCGCGCGCGTTCATCGCTGGCACCATTCGCCCCGCCGTCACGAGGCCGATGCCAATTACAGTCCGAGGGTGATGCTCTGGGATCACGTCTTCGGGAGCTATCGCTTCCGCCCCGACGTCGCTCCACCCGAGGACGTGGGACTCGGCGAGGATGCGGCGGAATTTCCCGAGAGCTACGTCGGCCAGCTCCTCGTCCCGTTTCGCTCGGACCATTGGCGCAAGCGCGAGCAGGAGGCGGCCGCTTCACCTCGAGCGCGCCGCCCCCGTCCGCTTGCTACGGCTTCCTCGTCCCCTCGACGACCATCCCCCCCCGTCCACGGTCATCCCGGTCGCCTTGCCGCCTGCCTCGCGCTTGAACGTCACGCGCCAGCCGAGCGTTCCCATCACGAACTCGGTCTCCGACTGCGGGATGAGCTCCTCCTTGGGGAGCCTCGGCGCGAGCATCACGAGGCGCCCGCCCTCTTGCTTCACCTCCGCCGTGCCGCTCGGACCGTCCGAGTCGAACTGCAGCACGTAGCTGCCCACGACGCCGGCCGCCGACGCCGCGCTGAGCTCGATGGCCGTCACGCTCGCGCTGGCCGCGGAGTACGGCTGGCCGGATCAAGCATCTGCTCGGCCGTCGCCTGCGAGAGCAGCGCCTTGGACCGCCCGGCGCGCGCGTCGGCGATCGCGATCGCCCACCGGGCGAGGTCGCTCGCCGTCGTCCAGAGCCCGGCCGGGGCCATCTCCGGATACACGTGCCACCCGCCAGGGATCGTCTCGCCCTCGCGGAGGTGGGCGCGGGCCGCCTCGTCCGCGCGCGCGGCGGGCAGCGGCTGCTCGAAGGTGCTGTGGGTCATCCCGGCCGGCCCGAACACGAGCTCCTGCATGAGGGCAGGGAAAGGCTTGCCGGTGACGTCCGTCATGAGCAGCTGCATCACGAGCGTCCCGCCGCCGGAGTAGCGCGAGATCGAGCCCGGGACGGCTTCGACGCGCACCGGCTCGGTGTTCGCCGGAGCCGTCCCGTTCAGGATCTGCGCGAGCGTCGGGATCGGCTGGTTCCGCTCGTAGCCGGGGAAGCCGTAGTTGGTGAGCCCGGCGGTGTGGCTGGCGAGCCGGCGGAGGGTGACCTTCTCCTTCTCGGTGTGCTCGTTGTCGGGCACCTTCCACGTGGTGAGGTAGCGGTTGACGTCGGTGTCGAGCTCGAGCGTCCCGCGCTCGACGAGGCGGAGCATCGCCGTGGCGGTGACGGGCTTGCTGACGGACCCGGCCTGGAAGAGCGTGTCGGGCGTGACCGCGTCCTTCGGGTCGGCCGAGCCGGCCGTCTTCACGCCGGCGCCGCGGGCCCACGCGATGCGCCCGCCCTCGATGACGGCGATGCTGACGCCGGGCACGTGGTGGTGGGCCATGCGCTCTTCGAGCGTCCAGCGGACGGGCGGCCGGCCGGCGATCTCGACGAACGGGCGCAGGCCGCGGAGCACGTTGGCGACGTGCGGCTCCTGGGCAGCGCTCGTCGGGCCGGCGGCGGAGCTTGCGGTCGAGGTGGTTGCGGGTGGAGCGGTGTGCGTGACAACGGGCCGCACGCAGGCAGACAACGTGACCGCTGTGCAGCACAAAAGGGAGAGAGAACGCAGCAAGGGGCCCATCGTGCGGCGAACGAAACCGCGCACGGCGCGTCGGTTTCCCGCGCGGAGACCTTTTCCCGTGCAGCACGCCTTCGAAAGAGTTTCGGGGTCGTGGTGGTAGGTGCTCGTCGCGGGCGCGGTTCTTTTTCCACCCGGCGGCCCGCAAAGAGCTGCGAGATGCAATCCGCTTTTATGAGTCGCGAGCCGAAGGGTGCGCCGATGTCAGACCCGGCGTTTTCCTTATGGCATCCTTTCCCATGAAACCCGTGGTAGAATAGAAATCATCGCGGTCATGCACATGCGGCGTCATCCGGACCCGTGGAAGATCCGCTGAACAGCGTGACCCTTATGCGATAGGAGCGGAAGCGGGAGCGGGAGCGGCAAGCGAAATCTGTTTGTGTACCGTTCTTGGCATTGCACCGTGAAGGGTTGAGCCCCGCCGCCGGCTCGCGTTACCCTCGGGCGAGCCTGTCATGCCCTCTGCTCACATGCTCGTGCCCGCGGTCCTTGCAGTATCGCTCCTCACGTGCGCGGCGCCTGAGCCCGCGCCTGTGATCCCTGTTCTGCCCTCGGTTCCCTCGACACCAGGGGCCGTGCCGCCGCGTCCCAACGGCGCGTGCCCGCCTGATTCCCCCGACAAGTACGAGGAGCTCCTCGCCGCCATGCGCCGCGAGGAGGCCACGCATACGCACGTGGTCCCCGAGCACGACACGCGCTTCGGCGCCGTCGTCTGCAAGGCGAAACAGGGCGTATGGCGCGATCCCACCGGCCAGGTCCGCGCCTGCACGGTCGCGCGCCCCGTGACGGTGTCCGGCATCGACATCGGCGCCGATGCATACACCCTCTTTCACGCGAACGGCCACCCCTGGCAGACCCATGTCGCGCACCCGATCACGTGGAAGACCGCGGCCGGCGTCGTGGTGCCCTGCGCCGCCGATCTCGTGGTCTTCTCCAAAACGGGCGCGCTCGAGCACTGCAAGCTCCATCGCCCGATGGTGCTCGACGGCGTCGCCTGCCGCGCCGGCGAGAGCGTCGCCTTTCACCCGGGCGGCCGGCTCTGGGCCGCGACCATCGACGCGCCGGTCCTTGCGCTGGGCATCACGTTTCCGGAGGGGAAGAGGCTGAGCTGGCACGAGGACGGCTCCTTCGCGGGCGCCTACGTGACGGAACCATGGGAGATCCAAGGGTTCGTCGTCCGCTCCGACGTGAAGGTCCACCCGAACGGCAAGCTCGCCGAGATCGTGCTGGCGCAGCCACGCGACCTCGCGGGCCAGAGCTTTCCGGCAGGCGCCAAGCTCCGCTTCCGCGCGGACGGCACGCTCCAGCGCGCTGACTACGTCTCGAAGCGCGGATTCATGATCCACGGCGAGCCGTGGAGCGACACCGTGCACCTCACCTTCGACTGCCACGAGAAGGTCGTGGAATCGCACACGGAGCATTTCCAGGCGGATCACGCGCCTCACCCGCCGAAGCGGTGATCACGGCCGGTGCTTTGCGAGCAGCGGGGAGCAGAGGCGGAAGCGGCAAGCGGAATCGCCTTGTATACCGTTTTCGAGGGCCGTGTTGACTTGCTTCTGGGCGCAGCATAATCTCGCGCACGCATCATGGCGAACCGAGCCTATCTTCGGTGCCTTCAGGGACGCTCGGATCACGAGGTCACGGCGGCCTACAGCCTTCCGGACGCGTGGTGCGACCTTTTCGGGCCCTCGGACTTCCATAACGGCAACGACTGTCCGGTGCCGGACGCCTGCAAGCCCATCACGACGTCCTATCTCCTCGCGGAAGCACCCGCCGCGCTCGCGCGGTTCGCAGAGCGGATGAAGCGCGCGAAAATCAGGCTCGAAGGAGACGGCCTGACGGCCCGGGTCTACGCGTGGCTGACAACCCACTTCGCTGAGGGTTGGCTCTTCGCAGACACGACCGAGCTGGAATGGATGATGGACCACTTCGTCCCCTTCACCCGGAAACAACTCAAAAGCGCGGAGAAACGAGTGCGGCGCGAGGAACTGACCGCCACGACGCTGCTGGTCGACTTCGGCTGGGGCACCGGGCTCTCTGCAAAGGAAGTGGAAGAGGAGCTTCGAAGAGCCAGACGGAATCCCCACGACGTCGCGACGCTCGAAGGTCGTCCCTATCGGATCGAGGACACCTACACCGTGGGGGAAGTCGTCGCGCATCGCGTGTTCGGCTCGGGAACTGTGCGCACGGTCAAAGAGTCGACCGTCACCATTGCGTTCGCCATCGGCACGAAGACGCTCGCCCACCGCAAGGGCTGAGCGCCCGGAAGCGGGAGCGGAAGCGGCAAGCGGGAGCGGAGGCGGAAGCGGAAGCGGGAGCGGGAGCGGAAGCGGGAGCGGAAGCGGAAGATTGTGCCGATGGCAGCGCTTGGCTAGTCTCCGGCCATCATGGCAGACGCGATTCCGTCCCACGTCGTTCAAGCCCTGGCGCCGACCGGACGGCTCCGCGCGGCGATCAACTTCGGCAATACCGTCCTGGCGCAGAGAGACCCCATCACCGGCGAGCCGCGCGGGGTCTCCGGCGAGCTCGCGCGCGAATTCGCCAAACGACTCGGCATCCCGATCGAGTTCGTCACCTTCGACGCCGCTGGCAAGGTATTCGAGGCTTTGAAGCGCGGCGAATGGGACATCGCCTTCCTGGCGATCGATCCGGTGCGCGCGGCCGAGATCGACTTCACGGGGCCTTATGTGCTGATCGAGGGCGCCTACGTCGTGCCGAAGGACTCGCCCATCAAGACCACCGACGAGGTGGACCGCGACGACATCCGTGTCGCCGCCGCCAAGGGCAGCGCGTATGAACTTCATCTGACGCGGACACTCGAGCGCGCCAAAGTCGTCACACAGCCGACCGGCTCCGAGGCCTGCGAGATGTTCCTGCGCGACAAACTGGAGGTCGCCGCCGGCGTGAAGCAGCCGATGACCAAATTCGCCGAGGAGCATCCCGAGACGCGCCTGATCCCCGGCCGCTTCATGGCGATCGAGCAGGCGATGGGCATGCCGAAGGGCCGCGACGCAGGCGTGCGCGCGCTCCGCGCGTTCGTCGAGGAGATGAAGGCGTCCGGCTTCGTCGCGAGGGCACTCGAGCGCAGCGGCCAGAACGAGGCGGTCGTCGCGCCGCCGACGCCGATTTGATCCGCGCATTCACCGTCGCGGGGGTGGCCCGTCATGGCGGAGGGTGGCGGCTGCCAGGGATGAGCGATGTCGTGCTCGGCAATCGTCGCATGTTTGTTCAAGGGGCAATGCCCCGGGTCGGGTCAAGGGCGGAAGCCCTTGTGGGGTGAAGGGGCAACGCCCCTTCGCTCTCGGTCGAGAGCGGCAGCTCGACGCAGAAGGTCGAGCCCCGGCCGATCTCGCTCGACACACGAATTCGGCCGCCGTGCGCCTCGACGATGGTGCGCGTGATGTAGAGGCCGAGCCCGAGCCCCCCGTAATGCTGCGACGAGACGCCGCGTCGAAATCGTTCGAAGAGCTGCGCCTGCACCTCGGCCGGGATCCCGATCCCGCGGTCCGTCACCGAGAGCCGTGCGACCCGATCTTCTCCGGTGATGGTGATGTCGATCGGCTGGCGTTCCCCGAACTTGATCGCGTTGGTGAGGAGGTTGGTCACGACCTGCTCCAGGCGGTGCGGGTCCCACCGGCCGATGACCGGCTGCTCCGCGCGCACGGCAATCGCGCTGCCTGACCGCGCGATCTGATCGCCGAGGTGGGCGACGACCTCGTCGACGAGCGCGCGCAGCTCGACGGGCGCTGGGTACAGCTCGAGCCTCCCCGCCTGGATCCGGGAAACGTCGAGGAGCATATCGATGAGGTCGGCGAGGCGCTTGACCTGGCGGTCAGAGAGGGCGACCGCGGATCGCACGCGCTCGACGTCCATGCCCCGCGCGAGCCTTTGCCCCAGCGATTGAATGGCGAGCTGCAGGCTGGTGAGCGGGGTGCGGAGCTCGTGCGAGGCGATCGAAAGGAACTCGTCCCGTAGCTGCACGGCCTCCTCCGCTGCCGTGCGCGCGCGCCGCTCGTCCAGGAGGAGCTGATCGCGCTGCTGCTCGGCGCGCACGCGCGCGGTGATGTCGCGGAAGCTCCAGACCCGCCCGACCACGCGCCCGCCGAGGCGCTGGGGCTGCGAATAACGCTCGAAGATGCGCCCGTCCGCGAACGGGATGACATCGAAGCTGGACTTCTCGGGCGAGGCATAGAGAGCGCGGATCCTTTGCAGGAACGTCTCGGGATCGAGGAGCTGGTCGCAGACGAACGTACGGAACGTGTCGTCCGACCCGGTGGAGAGGATCTCGTCCGGGATGCGCCACATCGCCGCGAACCTGTGATTCTGACGCACGACGCGCTGCTCGTCGTCGACGACGAGGATGCCGTCCGCCGTCGATTCGAGCGTGGCCTCGAGGAGCGAGTAGGAATGGCGGAGCACCTCCTCGGCGCGCCGTCGCTCCGCGTTCTCCTGCTGCAAATCCGCATAGAGGCGCGCATTCTCGATGGAGTTGGCCGCCTGGGCCGAGAGATGCCGGATCACCTCGACGCGATCGGGGGTGAAAGCAGAGCGGGTGAGGTCGTTGTCGAGATAGATCACGCCGGCGAGGCGGCCCTTGTAGACGAGGGGCGCGGCGAGCGAGGAGCACGGCGCACCGCCGGCGAAGCAGGGATCGCGCCCGAACGGCCCGTCGATCGCGAGGTCGTCGAGCAGGACGGTCTCGCGCGTCCGCGCCACGTACGTGACGACGCTGGCCGGCAGGTCCTTGCGGTCCTCGAGGGGCGCCGCGCCAAGCACGTGGACGGCCGCCTCGCCGATGCGGTGCTCGGCCTCGACGACGAGCCGTCCGTCACGCAGCAGCAGCAGGACGCCGCGCCGCGCGCCGGCATTCTCGACCAGGATGCGCATGAGCGCGTCGAGCAGGCGCTCGAGGACGATCTCGCCCGAGATGGCCTGGGAGGCCTTGAGCACCGAGCCGAGGTCGAGCGCGGTGCTGGCGGGCGCAGCGGCCTCCGGGCCCATCGCGCCGCGAAGGATCTCGCTGGGGACGAGGTCGGGGTACGCGCGTTCGAGGCGCCGCATCGCCTCGGTCGCGCCCCAGCGGCCGTACGCCCGGTGCGCCTTGGTCAGGTAGGCGCAGGCGACGGTGGTCTTGCCGAGAGCGCGGAAGGACAGGCCGGCGAGCTCGTTGGCGAGCGCCTCGTCGTGGAGGTAGCCGCCGCGCTGCGCGAGGGCGATCGCCTCGTCGTAGCGCTCCCACGCGGCGTGCGCGTCGCCGCGGACGCGCGCGAGCTCGGCGTCGAGCAGGGCGCTGCGGTGCGCCAGGTTCTCCGGGCAGAGGTCCGCCCAGCGCGAGAGTTTTTTAGCGAAGATCTCCGCGCGGGCGAGGAAGAGCACGCGCTCGTCGGGGGAGACCACGTCCGCCGCCTGCGTGAGCGCGACGCCGGCGTAGACATGGAACGCAGCGGCGCCCTGCCAGGACACCACGGTCGGGATCTCGATGTTCAGCGAGAGCGCGGTGCGCGCCGCTTCCTCGAACGCGCCCTGGAAGACGCCGAGGAGCACGACGTAGAACTGCGCGAGGGAAGTCGAGACCAGGTTGTCCATCCGGCGGGACTCCTCGATCACCTCGTCGATGTCGACCCATGCGCCCTTGAGCTTGGCCGGGCGCGCGGTCTCGACCGAGAGCTGGTGCGCCAACTGTCCGATCGCGTCGACTATCCAGGTGATGGTGTCGAACTCGTCGAGCTTGCATATCGGCTGGTAACTCTGCGCCTCGGCGAGGAGGTCGGAGAGCGGCAGGCCGCGCAGGAGGCTGTTCGTGATGGCGTTGACTGTGTTGTAGAACGCCCAGATGTACTGGCCCGTCTCGAGCCCGGCGTGCATCCCCGCGAGCAGCGACTTCTGGCAGGCGGGGTAGCCCTCTCTCCAGTGCTGTACGTGGCCGCCCCACAAGTGCCGGAGCATCGCCTCGGATTTCTTGTCCGGGTGGCGCTCCGAAAGGTCGATGGCAGCGCGGCCAAAGCGGTAGCCGAGCTCGACGTCGCCGCGGGCGCAGAGGGACGTCCCGAAGGTGATGCAGCCGTAGATCGCGTGCTTCGACAGGCCGTGGCGCAGCGTGTTCTCGAGGATCTTCGCGACCATGATGGTGAGGTTGTTGGGGCTCAAGAACCAGCCGGGAGCAAAGAGCTCCTGGAGCACGTCCTGCATGGCGCGGATCTCCGGGTCCACGAGCGGCGGCAGGCCTGGGAGCGCATCGAGCGTCTTTTCCCGGACGAGATCCATCGTCGCCTGGACTTGGGCGTTGACCATGGATTCGTCGGGGAACGGGGGCAGGTCGAGCCCGAACGGGCGCAGGGCCGCGAGTCCCTCCGCGAGCGCGGCGGGCAGGTCGTTCTTGAGCACCTGCACGTTCATCTTGAGCCGCAGCACCTCGGTGCGATCGAGCCGGCTCGCGGTCCGCTCCAGGCTGTCGGAGAGGACCGCGAGGGCGTCGTCGTGCCGGCCGCAGAGCGAGAGCATGAGGCCGGTCTTCTTCGCGTACTCGAGGCGGAGCGGGTACTGCGACGTCCAGGCATCCTCGGGAAGGCGCAGGAGGCCGAGCTTCAGGTAGCGCAGGGCGGCGCCGAAGGCGGCCGCGTCCTCGGCGCGGCAGGCGGCCTCGAGGCTCATGCGGGCGATGCGCAGGCGCTCCGCGGGGTCCGACACGAGGTCGCCCGCGTTGTTCAGGTGGCCGACGACGTCGAAGAGGTTCTGGTTCTCGGAGAGGTCCAGCTTGCCCGCGAGCAGCCGGCCGATCCGGAGGTGGAAGGCGGGCCGGTCCGCCTCCGGGATCATCGCATAGGCGCCCTCCTGGACCTTGTCATGAGCGAAGCGGTAGCCCTCGCGGCGGGCGATCACGAGCCCCTCGCTGACGGCGGGATCGAGGCGACCGTACGCGTCTTCCGGCGAGCACTCGCTCACCGTGGCGAGCACGTCGAGCTCGAACCGGTTGCCGATCGCCGCGGCGAGCTTCAGGGCCGCCTGGGTCGTCGCGGGTAGCCGCGCGATGGTGCGCACCATGAGGTCGACGACGTTGTCCGTGTACGCGAGCGCATCGATCTTGGCGAGGTCCCAGCGCCATCCCGACCCGGCTGCGAACGTGAGCACGCCGTGGTCGTGCAGCGACCGGACGAACTCCTTGACGAAGAACGGGTTGCCGCCGGTCTTCTTCAGCACCGCATCGGCGAACGGCCCGCAGTCGTCGCGCTTGAGGCTGTCCGAGAGCATCTCGAGCAGGTGCGGGCGCGCGAGCGGGGCGAGGACGATGTCGCGCACGACGAGCCCGGCGTGCTCGAGCTCCTCGATGGCCAGGACGAACGGGTGCCCGGGCGAGACCTCGTTGTCGCGGTAAGCGCCGCAGAAGAAGAGCGCCTCGAGCGAGTCGTCGGCGAGGAGCGCCCGGAGCAGCCCGAGGCTCGCGGGGTCGATCCACTGCAGATCGTCGAGGAACAGGACGAGCGGGTGCGCGTGCCGCGCGAACACCGAGACGAAGAGCAAGAAGCACCGGTTCAGGCGGTTCTGCGCCTCGACGGGCCCGAGCTCGGGGACGGGCGGCTGCGCGCCGAGCACGTGGGATAACGAGGGGATGACGTCGCAGATCACCTGCCCGTTCGGGCCGAGCACGTCGAGGAGCAACCGCCGCCACGCCTCGCTCCGCGCCTCGCTCTCGGTGAGGATCTGCCGCACGAGGCCGTCGAACGCCTGGATCACCGCGCTGTAGGGCGTGTCGCGGTTGTACTGGTCGTATTTGCCGCTCGTGAAATAGCCCTTCTGCCGCGCGAGCGGCTTCAGGATCTCGTGAACGAGCGAGGATTTGCCGATGCCCGAGTAGCCGGAGACGAGGACGATCTCGCGGCTCCCCGCGAGCGCGCGCTCGAACGCGGCGGTGAGCGCCTCGATGTCATGCTCGCGGCCGTAGAGCTTCTGGTGGATCCGGAAGAGGTCCTGACGATCGCGCTGGCCCACGACGAAGGGCTCGATCGTCCCCGTGCCGCGCAGGGCCTCACGGCAGCGCTCGAGGTCGGCGAGCAGGCCCTCGGCGCTCTGGTAGCGGTCCTCGGCGTTTTTCGCGAGCAGCTTGAGCACGACGTCGGAGACGGCCTCGGGGATCGTCGGATCGACGCGGGACGGCGGCGCGGGCGCGAGGGCGAGGTGCGCGTGGATGAGCTCCATCGGGTCCAGGACCTCGAAGGGGCGCTGACCCGTGAGCATCTGGTAAAGGATGACGCCGAGCGCATAAAGGTCGGTCCGGTAGTCGACGCCGCGGTTCATGCGGCCGGTCTGCTCGGGGGAGATGTAGGGCAGCACGTCGGCGATCACCGCCGGCTCGTAGAGCCGCTCGTGCGCGCGGGTGATCTCGGCGTCGACGCCGAAGTTCTTGATCTTGACCGCGCCGTGCGCGCCGACGAGCACGTTTTGCGGGCGCAGGTCGCGGTGGACGAGCCCCGCCGCGTGCACCACGGCGAGGCCTTCGGCGAGCGCGGCCGCGAGATCGAGCGCATCGACGACGGGCATTCTGCGTGACGGACGCGCGGCGAGGATCCGCGCGAGATCGCGGCCCGGGAAGTCCTCGAGGACGACGATCAAGGAGCCCGCGAGCTCCTCGACGCCGCGCAGCGCGACGAGGCGGGGCGAGGCGATGCGCGCGATGCGCTCGTACTGGTGCTTGAAGCGCGCGACCTCGGCGCGCGTCGATCCTTCCGCGCGGAGGATTTTCAGCAAAACCGGGACGCCGTCGCCCTCGCGGTACGCGCGGTACAGGCTAAAATCGGCGCTTTCCTCGATCTTCTCCCGGAGCGCGTAGCCTCTCCCGACGACCATTGAAGACCTTGCTCACTCGCCCGTGCAAGGCGGCGCATATGACAAGCTACTTATATGCCGAAGGGTGAGCAAGTTCGGGGAACGCCAGCCGATAGACATCACCATCACCGGAGAAGATCGGGTCGCACGGCTCTCGGTGACGGACCGCGGGAGCGGAGGCGGGCGCGGGAGCGGGAGGGGAAGCCCGCCCCGGTCGTCCTGCCAGGTGCTTATAGCGTGACGTCGGAGAGTCGCGACATCGATGCTTACAAGGGGAAGCGAACCGCTCTCCCGCTCGATCTCGGCGAGATATGAGCAACTCGAAGCCGGCGATATCGATTTCGGCGGCGTACATGTCTCCTTGTGGCGACGGGGGGCGGATGGTGACCGTGATGGTGCGGGGAGCGCGTCCGTCCGCAGGGGTCCATTGCAGCTTCTGGATTTGCATGGGCGAGGTCATTGCTTGGCGCAGTCCCGGGGACACCGAAGGTCCGCGTGTGGCGCGTCCGGGGCTCGATGCAAATGGGCACGTTCGAGGCGCGATGGGCCTCGCGCCCCGAAAGCCCTCATCTCTCCTTGCCACCCAGCGGCTCCTGAGGAACCCTGCGAGGCTCGCAGATGAAGATCACAACGGTCATGAACGGCGTCCGCTGCTCGAGCCGGCGAGCCTCGCATCCACAGCGGTTCGCGGCGCTCGCATGTGCTGCCTTGGTCGTCAGTTGCACGCAAGCACCGCCGCAAGCACCGCCGCAAGCACCGCCGCAGGCGCGACAGGAGGTGGTGTCTCCCTCCCCCGCCACCGCTGCGGCACCGCCGCCCCCTGTCGCCGAGGTTCAGGTCGATGGTCCGCGCATTCGCGTCGCCTTGAAGGAAATTCGCGTCGACGATGCGGCCGTACCTTGGGACCCCGCGCTCCTTCGAGACCGGCTCCAGAAGATCGATCCCCTCTTCGAGGCGCTGCGCGAGCTTCGCAAGCCCGGAATCGACCGGCTTGCTTCCGGCGAATGCGTCTTCGAGGTCGAGCCCGACGTCCCCTTCACGGCCGCGGCCAGCGCCATCATGACGAGCGCGTTTGCAGGCTGCCCAGTGGCATGGGTGTCGACCGGCTCGGGGTGGCTGAAGTTGCGGACGCCCCTTCCGCTGCCTCCCGGCACGCCGCTCCCGGCGCCCGAAAGCAGAGTTCCCTCGCGCCGGCAGAGCGCGCTGCACATCGGCCCGACGGAGCTCGAGCTCACGGTCTTCGCGGTCGTGCCGCCCGCCTCCGGCGCGGGCCGCGAGCAGCTCGAAAAAGTCGTGCATCGGACGGTCGAGCGTGGGACGTCGGCGGCCCGCGAGCTCGGCAGCGCGCTCGTCGGGGCTTGCCAGCAGGCTCCGCGTCCCTGTCCAGCAGGCCTGTGGTTGACCGCGGATGCGGACGTGCTTTTCAGCGAGGCCGCGCGCGCTCTCGGGGCGATCGTCGACGTGCAGAAGGCAGCTCCCGCCGCTGGTGGTGGGGCAGCGGAGGTCTTGGTGAGCTTTCGGTCCCGTGGCACCGGGCCTATCGATCAGCTCCCTCCTGCCATTCGGCTCGGAAGCCTCCAGGTATCCGGCCGTCTCCCACCGGGGGAGATCCAGCGCATCGCTCGGAGCAACTTCGGCACATTCCGGGCCTGCTACGAGGAGGGGTTGAAGCGGAATCCCAACCTGGAAGGGCGCATCGGTGTGCGTTTCGTGATCGGAAAGGACGGTCGCGTGACGAAAGCCGGTGCGGTCCCGGACCCAACCGCGGAGTTCGCGACCGAGAGATCGGAGCCGCTGCTGCCAGACGAAAAGGTCGTCGCGTGCGTCGTCGGGGCGTTCGAGAAGCTCGTTTTTCCTGCGCCGGAGGGGGGGATCGTGACCGTGGTGTATCCCATCCAATTCTCTCCGGGAAGCTGAGCGGGCAAAGGCCCGTCGAACGCGTGCTTCCCGCCCAGGGCGAGCGTGATCGTTCAGGGGCCGGAGCTGGGGAGGGCGAGCGCGTCTTCGAGAGCCCGGCACGCATGCAGGTTCCAGACGAACCACATCATCGAGCCGCCCGTTTGGACCACGTCCCACACGGCGACGGATTTGCCGAGCACCTCGTTGTGCTCGCCGCCGAGGCAGGTCTTTTCCTTGGGTTTGGGCACATCATCGAGCTTCGTGCGGTCCGCGCCCCAGGCTTCGAAGGTCGTGGCGTCGGCGCAGCGGTGTTTCTCCCGGCACAGGGCGATGGCCCGCTCCGTGGCCTGGTAGGTCCATGCCTCGGTGCTGTAGAACGGCACGCACTCGATGATGCGTTCGAGCTTCTGCGCGATTTCGTCGGGCGAGTGTTTCCCGGCGAGGACCTGCGCGACACGCGTGCGGACCTCGCGATCAAACTGCGCAGGGGTCTTCGCCTCGGCTCTGCGGGACCACGTCGTGTCCGTGTCGCCGTCATAGTGGAAGACGACGAAGCCGCCGGGCTCGGCGATTTTCCGGGCGATGTAATGCCAGAGGTCTCGCTTTTTACGCTCGTCTTTGGCCTTCGTGCTCCGCCATTGATTCGCGATCAGGACGGGCCGGATGTCGTCATCGACGGGGACGAGCTCGACGCGGGGCGTGTACCCATTCTCCTCGAACCGGTTCAGCAACTTCTGAACAATGGCCCGGAGGCCACGCCATGTAGGCTCGCTCGAATCCTCCGAGAGCAGCGCGATGGAGAAGCGCGGCCTCACCAGAGGCCCTCGGTGCGGAGCACCTCGCTGACGTGCTGGATGCCGGTCTGGTAGGCGACGTAGAAGCGCTCGGCTTCCTCCTCGTTGAAATTGCGCCAGACCATCTGCTCGCGCCCGTCGGGGCCGAGGGCCGTGGTGCACCGGATGAAGGTGGTGCGGACGGCTTCGGCGGATTCGATGGGGATGTGGTCGAGGAGGAAAGGGTGTTGCGTCGCGAGGAAGCTCTGGCGGTCTTGCATGCGGTCGAAGCAGAGCTCGATCCATTCGTGGTGCAGGCCGTTGAGGAGTTCGTCGATGACGAGCGGGAGATCCTGCCGGACGGCGAGGTACCACAGGAAGCAGAAGAGCCGCTTCTGACCGAAGCTCAGGAGCTGGTGGGAAACCTGAGAGCCGTCTGCACGGCGGAACAGGCAATCGAAGCCCTGATAGATCGTCCCAGCCTGCGATTGCTGGAGCATTCGCAGGTATAGCTCGGCGGAAGCGAAGCCGAGCGCGGTTGGAATCCGCGAAAGCACGCCGAGCTCATCGAAGGGAATGCACAGCGGTTCAGGCGATTTGGGCTTGTGTGATGCAATGTTCACGAAGCCTTTGGGTAGCCATTCGCCGAATTCAATCCGGGGCCCGTGCACTTTGAAGGAAGCTTGCGTGATGACATCCAAAGTAGCGACAGCCTCATCGAGCCGGTCAACACGTCCCCAGACGTTGAATGTTTCAAAAATGACATCCCAAACTTGGGAGGGGAGGCTGTCGATTATGTCGGGAATGCTCAACATGGCGACGAGCACCCGCATACCCGCCCGGCCCCCCGCCCTCCCCTCGAAAGTCTTCGCGGACCCCTTCGCAGGCGTCCAGGTTACTCGCGTGCCGGTGACCTCGGCGCATCCGATCGTAGTGCCCGCGTCACGAACAGTCATCGTCCAGGCATCGTCGAACTCTGCCTCCTCGCCGAATAGCGGTGCGAGGCCCCTGGGTTTGGCTGGAGTACGAATCGCCCGCATCTCGAGCTGTGTATCGCCCTCCTCCAGCCACCACGTCAGATCGAACCCCGCATCCTCCTTCGCGAATCCCGACAGGTCATCATTCGTGACCGCGGCGATCACATCGAGCAGCGTCGACTTGCCCGTCGCGTTTTTCCCGAGCAGGACGTTGAACGTGGGGCCGAAGCGGAGATCCGTCCCGGGCTTGACGTTGCGGAATCGGTCGATCCGGAGCCGCGTGAGCCGCACCATGCGGGTCTTCTTACCGTCGCCCACCCCGGATGCATAGGGCCAAAGCCGGCCGCCCCGTCGCCCACGCAAGCGCACCCCTCTGCCCCATGAGCCCACCTCCTTGCTCGCAGAAGGGAGCACGCCGTCGTCCTCCGGGGAGCATGACGACGTCCTCCCGGAGCATGACGACATCCGCGGGGAGCACGCCGTCGTCCTCCGGGGAGCATGACGACGTCCGCGGGGAGCATGACGACGTCCTCCCGGAGCATGACGACATCCGCGGGGAGCACGCCGTCGTCCTCCGGGGAGCATGACGACGTCCGCGGGGAGCACGCCGTCGTCCGCCGGGGAGCATGACGACGTCCGCGGGGAGCACGCCGTCGTCCTCCGGGAGCATGAAGACGTCCGCCGAGAGCATGAAGACGTCCGCCGGGAGCATGAAGACGTCCGCCGGGAGCACGCCGTCGTCCTCCGGGAGCATGACGACGCGCGCCGGGAGCACGCCATCGTCCGCCGGGAGCGCGACGCGACGCTAGAACCGCCCCATCACCACGAGCCCCTGCATCGCCCCGCTCACGACCGGCACCACGGTGACCTTCGCTGGCGCCGGGCTCGGGTGCGCTTCGGGATTGATCCACCCGAGCACCAATCCAAGAAAGACCCCCGCCGCGCCCACGCCGAGCGCCGTGGTCGCGACCCGCCCGTCGGTCGTCGCTTTCTCGCGGAGCGCATACCCCTCGGCGTCACATTTGTCCGGATCCGACGTGAGGCAATGCTGCTTCGTCGCCGCATTCGCCTCGTCCGAGCGAGACGCATACACTGCGCCGGCCACGATCGCAGAGGCGCCCGTGGTCATGACGAGCGCCGCCGCAATGCGGGGGCCCGTCCAGAAGGGGGCCGGCGGAGGCGGCGGCGCCGCGGGGGGTTCGGCCCAGGCGATCGAGGGGAGCACGAGGGCGGCCAGGAAAAAGGGCAGGGAGCGCATGTCAGAGGTCGAAGAGCTCGTCGTCCTGGCCCGCGTCCTCCTCGGCGAGGAGCGCCTCCGCGTGCTTGGCGACCGATTCGAAGAATTTTTGCTCGGGTGATTTCGAGGGCAATCGGGCCGCGGCCTCGCGGGCCTGCGAGCGCAGGAGCGTCTCGCTGCGATCCGCCCGGGCGCCCGAGCGAGGCCGCGCCTGGCCCGTGACGACCGAGAAGAGCGCGCTCCGGACACGCTCGAAGCAGCCCTCGCCGGTCGCGTGCGCCCGCCGGAGGAGCGTGGCGACGAGCTCGAGGTGCGCGAAGAGGAAGGTGGGCGGCGCCTCTTCGAGGAGCGCGGAGATCGCTTCGAGCTCGCTCTCGCCGCCGTCCTGCACCCACTCGGAGAGGACTTCGACCGTCGGCAAGGCGAACGAGCGCGAGGCGTCGTGGAAGAGGCGCGCGGCGTGGAAACGGACCCAGCCAATGCGGGCCCGCGCGAGGTGGCGGACGCGGCGCAGGAGCGAGAGCCACTCCGGCGAGCGCGTGAGGCCGGCGAGGATGGCCGAGAGGCCCTCCGGCGGGAGCGGCTCGTACTCCTCCGCCCCTGCGACGGCCCCGGACGCGGCGCGCGCGATGCGCTCGATGAAGAGGCCCGCGACGTCCTCCGGCAGGCGTTTGCCCGCGTGGTGGAGGAATCGCATCGTGGAGTGGCCGTCGAGGCTACGCGCCGCGCCGAGGCGCGTGAGGAAGAGGATGATTTCCTCCTCGGAGAGCGCGCCTTCGGAGAAGAGGCCGCCCGCGTCGAGGGCGCCGAAGAGGGCCTCGGCGACCTCGGGGCCCTCGGAGAGGTCGACGCCGACGGCGAGCTCGACCGCGTCGCGCGGGGAGGATTTGGCGAGGGTGCGGAGCGCCCCGAGCGCCGCGCGGCGGACGAAGCCGTCGCGGTGTCCGAGGAGGTGGCGGAGCGCTTCGCGATCGCCGGGCAGGGGCTTTTCGACCCAGCGATGGAAGACCTGCGCGAGCGAGGCGCAGAGCGTGGGGTTGCCGCCCGTGACGATGGTGTCGACGAGGGCCTCGGCGCGATCGGGCGCGGCCTCGCGGAGTGCATGCAACAAGGAGGCGACGTGCGGGCCGAGCGGGCTCTCGGGCGCGCCCATGACGGCCTCGCAGATCGCCGCGGCCGCCGCCGGATGCATGCGGGAGAGGACGTGCAGGAGGAGGCGCGGGGAGCCGGACTTGCCCGCGAGCGCGAGGGCTTCGAGCGCCGCGCCGAGCCATTCGGCCGTCTGCGCAGGCGGGTGGCCCTCGGCGAGCATCTCGTCGACGACCGCGCGACACGCGTCGGCCGAGCGTCGCTCGACGCCCCCGCGATCGACCTCGCCCGAGCCCGGGATCTCGCTCGCCGGCAGGTCGATCATGCCGCGCTGCGCGGGTGAGCGTTGCGTGAGGGCCTCGTAGAGCCTGCGCTCGGCCGAGGTCGGGACGGTGCCAAGGGCCGTCTCGGCCGCCGCGCGCACCTCGGAGGAGCTCGCGCGCCGGGCCGCGCGCCGGAGCGCGTCGGCGACCGCAAAATGGACGAGCGGATCGGTGGAGGTGTTCGCGGCGGCGCCGAGCATCGTGAGGATGTCGAGCCGCTCCTCGTCGCGCCATCCAGGCTCCATCCGATCGCCGAGGGAACCCCCGGAGCCGTCGGAGAGGACCCGTTCGAGGCCGCTGACGCCCGAGAGCGCGGCGCGTCGTTTCGGCGATCGCGCGCAGCCCGCGAGCGCGGCGAGGGCCTGCGTTCGCAGGGCGCGGCGGCGCTCGTCGGAGGGGCCGGCGTCGACGGCGCCCTCGGAGAGGAAGGTGTCGATCACGTCGAGCGGCGAGTGCTTGTGCTCGTGCGCGTCGTTCGCGAGGAGCCACCGATCGACGGCTTCGAGCAGGGCCTCGTGGACCCCCGCAGGGCGCGCGGACGAGCGCGACGCGAGCTCGCGCAGGACACGCATGGGGTGGTCGGGGTGCGGGCTCTGGAGGCGGAGATCGTCGCGGCCGAGCTGCCAGAGGAGGTCGGCGGCGCGCGGCAGGTGCGCGAGGTGCAGGCCCACGCGGCGCAGGATCGCGGGCAGCTCGTAGAGGACGGACGCGGCGGAGAAGAGGGCGCCCGGGCCCCGCGTGGCCTCGGTGAGCGCAGGAGAACGGAGGACCGTCGAGGCGAGGTCGAGCATCGCGGCCGGGTGATCCGAGGAGAGCTCGCGCAGGCTGGCGAGCAGGCGGCATCGATCCGCCGCAGAGGCTGCTTCGACGCTCTCGCGCACGTGGCGGAAGAGCGAGGCGACGATCTCGCCGGACGCGCCCTCCGGCGTGGAGGGGCCGTCGAGTTCGCCGGCGTTGCGGATGAGCGGGACGATGGCCTGGGCGCCGAAGCGCGCTTCGAGCGCACGCACGCGCTCGTCGAGCGAGCCCGTGAGCCCGCCCGTGGCGGAGGGGCCGACGAGCACGCGGTGGAGCGCGTGGTCCGAGAGGGCGCCCGGGACGACACGCGCGCCATGCGGGCCACGCTCGACGACGCCCGCGGCTTCGAGCGCGCGGAGCGCCGACACGAGATCACGGCGGCGGCAGCCGAGCAGATCGCCCGCGCCCTGGAGGAAGCGCTCGTCCGAGGTGCGCACGGGCGCGAGGAGCGCGACGAGCGCGAGGACGCCAGCGAGGAGCTTGGGGTCGCCCGCGGCGGCGGAGCGAAGGAGCAAGAGCTCATGGCCCCGATCGAACGCGCACGCCGCGAGCTCGCCCTTGCCGAGCGCGACTGGATGGATGGCGCCTTCTTGCATGAGGCGGCCGGCCAGCGCGATCACGAACGGATGTCCCTCGGCGAGCTCGGCGAGGCGCGCCCCATGCGCCTCCGCCTCTTCACCGAGCACGTGCCGCGCGGCCGCCTCGGCTTCGCTCGGCGAGAGCGCGCCAAGCTCGGGGAGCACGCGCACCACGTCCGACGAGAGCCCGACCTGCGCGAAGAGCGCCGAGAGGCGCGGCAGGCCTGCGGGGCGCGTCGTCAGGATGAAGCGGACGTCGCGGCGATCGAGCGCCATGGGAAGGAGCGTGGCGGGCGCGGCTTTGCGGCCCGCGTCGTCGATCACGAGGAGGCACGGGCCGGGCGGCAGGCGCGTGGTGGGGGGCGCGCCGGCGACGGCGACGTCGGTCGCGAAGCGCAGCATGGTGCCGATCCGCTGCGCAGCGAGGGCGTCGGCGAGCGCGGAGAGCAGGCTCGTCTTGCCCGTGCCCGTGCGCCCGGGGAGCACGGCGACGCGCGCCGGGCCGCGGGCGCTGGCGAAGTCGACGAGCGCCGCGAGGATCTCGGCGCGCCCGCCGAAGGGCAGCGCTTCCTGGAAGGGGCGGCCCGCGGCGAGCGCGCCGCCTTCGAACTCGCTCGGGCCGAAGAGCGCCACACCGTGCTCGACGTGGGCGTCCGGAGGAGTGGGGAAGCCGAGGGTCGTCTCCATGGAAATCTGGCGCGCCGCGGGGCGAGCGCGCCAAGCCTACCACGGGGTCGGCGAGGGACGGAGCGCCGAACCCTCGCCGCCGTGGCGTCGCGGCCGGGCAAAAGGTAGAAAGTAAGCTGCCATGAGCAAGCGCCCGCCTTCCCCCACGGATCGCCCCTTCCGCGACGCTTTCCGGAGCTTCGCCGGTCGTGTGCGGCGGCGCTTGGCGCTCGAACGGATGCTCTCGGGCGCCGCGCTCGGGCTCGTGATCGGCGCGGGCGCGACCGCGGCGGCGTGGCAAACGCGGCACGGCGCGCTCCGGCCGTGGATGGCCGCGGGCGGCGCGCTCGGCGCGGCGGTTGGCGCGATGGTGGCCCGCCGCAAGCGCTGGCGCGACGAGGAGGTCGCGCTGTTCCTGGATGGACGCCTCGGCGGCAAGGAGTCGATCTCCACGGCGATCGAGCTCGATCGCGAGGACGAACGCGACGATCCGGCGCGCGCGGTGGTGCTCTCGCAGGCCACGACCGTGCTCGAAAAGGCGAACCCCAAGGACGCGCGTCCGCGGTTCGTTCGGGCCTACCACCTCGCGATCCCGCTCGGCCTCGCGGCGATCGGCTACATGAGCCTGCTGCCGCTGCCCGCGCTCCCGCCGCCGCCTCCGCCGCCGCCCGGCGCCGAGCAGGTCAAGCTCGCGGACATCAAGGGGCTCGACAAGATCATCGACCTCGCGAACGCGAACGCGCGCGACGACGCCCAGCGCAAGCGGCTCGACAAGATCGCCGAGGACGCGAAGAAGCTCCGCGAAAAACTGCGCGACGGCATGGAGAAGCGCGAGGCGCAGGCCGAGATCGGCAAGCTCAAGGACGCGATCACGGCCGAGCGGCTCTCGCTCGGCGAGGGCGAGCAGCGCCAGGGGCTGGAGAGCGCGCTCGGCAAGCTCGCGGAGAACCCCGACCTCAAGGACGCGGCCAAGGCGCTCGGCGACAGGGATCTCGTCTCGTTCGACGACGCGATGGAGAACCTCGCGAACAAGCTCGAAAAAGAGGACCGCGAGCGCGCGAAGAAGACACTCGAAGAGGCCGCCGAGGCCGCCCGCAAGCAAAACGCGCCGGACGTGGCCAAGGCGCTCGAGGAGCAGAAGAAGCGCCTCGAAGAGATGGCCAAGAAGAACGAGAAGCTGAAGGAGCTCGGCAAGGCGATCGGCGAAGGCCTGTCCGAGGACGCGAAGGAAGCGCTGAAGGATCTCGACAGCGGCAAGGGCGGCGGCAAGGAGCAGCAGAAGCTCGCGGAGAAGCTCGAAGAGGCGCTCGGGAAGCTGACGCCCGAGGAGCGCAAGCGGCTCGCCGAGAACATGAAGAAGCGCGCCGCGGAGATGAGCGGCGAGGAGGCGCCGGGCGAGGGGCCGAGCAAGGAGCAGCTCGAAGATCTCGCCGAGGAGCTCGGATCCGAGGAGGGCCAGAAGCGGCTCGCCGAGGAGCTGAAGAAGATGGCCGAGCCCGAGCCCGAGGGCAGCGAGGAGGGCGAGCGGCAGAAGCGGCTCGAGGACGCGCAAAAGGGCATCGGCGAGGCCGAAGGGCAGCTCGGCGCGCCGATGCCGATGCCCGTGCCCGGACAGGGCGGCGGGAACAAGCCCGGGCAAGGGAACAAGGCCGGCCAGAAGCCGGGGGGGAACAACGGGACCCCCGGCCCCGGCGGCAAGGACGAGGGGCAGCCGTACGCCGGTCACAGCGAGGGCGGCGGTCCGGGCGACCACAAGGGCCAGACCGGCGTGGTCGACGGTCCCGGCGTCAAATCCCGCGCGACCGGCCCGATCAACAAGGGCAAGCCGATGCCGGGGCTCGTCATGGGACGGACTTCGGGGCGCGCGGGTGACACGGCGAACATCCAGGGGACGGGCGCGCTCGGGCAAGCGGCGGCGGGGGAGCTCGGGGCGATCGAGCGGAGCGACGTGCCCGAGGAGTACCGCGAGCAGGTCGGGCGCTATTTCCAGCCCAAATGACCGCCAGGCGCGGCTACGCTGCGCCTCCGCATGACGACGACGGGCGACTTTCAGAAGAGGCTCGATCGGGCCCGCGAGGCGAGCGCGCGCCTCAAGGACGCGATCGGTCAGGTGATCGTGGGCCAGGGCGAGGTCGTGGAGCAGGCGCTCTGGGGTCTCGTGGCCGGCGGGCACGTGCTGCTCGAAGGCGCGCCGGGGCTCGGCAAGACGCTGCTCGTGCGCACGATCGCGAGCTGCCTCGACCTGAAATTTTCGCGCATCCAGTTCACGCCCGACCTCATGCCGAGCGACGTGACGGGCACGAACATCCTCGTGACCTCGGCCGACGGCTCGCGGCACTTCGCCCTGCACAAGGGGCCGATCTTCGGTCAGGTGGTGCTCGCGGACGAGATCAACCGCGCCACGCCGAAGACGCAGAGCTCGCTGCTCGAAGCGATGCAGGAGCACGCGTGCACGATCGCCGGCGTGCGGCACGCGATGGAAGAGCCGTTCTTCGTGCTCGCCACGGAGAACCCGATCGAGATGGAAGGGACGTACCCGCTGCCCGAGGCGCAGCTCGATCGGTTTCTGCTCAAAGTGATCGTGCCGAGCCCGACCGAGGACGAGATGACCGAGATCCTCACCCGCACGACGGGGCAACCGAAGGACGCGCCGCCGCGCGTGCTCGATCGAGACGAGGTGCTGGCGATCCGCTCGGCGTGCCGCGACGTGGCCGTGGCCGAGCCGATCATGCGCTTCGCCTCGCGCCTCGTCCGCGCGAGTGATCCGGCGACACAAGGTGCGCCCGACCTCGTGAAGCGCGCGATCCGCTACGGCGCGGGCGTGCGCGGCGGGCAGTCGCTCGTGCTGGCGGCCAAGGCCGTGAGCGTGCTCGAAGGCCGCGCGCACGTCTCGTTCGGCGACGTGCAGCGGGTCGCGAAGCCTGTGTTGCGCCACCGCCTGATCCGATCGTTCGAGGGCGAGGCCGACGGGGTGACGACCGATCAGGTGGTCGACGCGCTCATCGAGAGCGTGCCCGCCCGTCCGGAGAACGTGGAGCAGGCGATCCGTCGATGAGGCTCCGCGCGCTCTCGCTGGTCCCGATCCTCGCGCTCGCGCCGCTCGCGACGCACGCCGAGCCTGCACCCGTCCTCGCCGCCACCTCCATCGCGGAGGTGCCGCCGCCGGGGCGCGCGAGCGTGTCCTTCGAGGTCGCGCCGATCCTCGGCACGACCTCACCGACACCCGCGGGCTGGAGCGGGTTCATCGTGCGGCTCCAGAACAACGAGGCCAAGCCGCTGCGGGGCGAGGTCGAGGTCCTGAGCCGGCTGCACTCGGACCATATGCGCTTCCGCGCGACGGCGCCGTTCGTCGTCGGCGCGGGGACGAGCGTGGTCGTCCGGCTGCCGACACACGGCAGCGTGTACGGCGAGACGAGCGTCATCGCGCGGGACGACGCGGGCGTGGTGCTTGGCAGCCACACGACGGCCGTGACGAACATGCAGGAGCTCTTCCTGCTCGACGTGAGCGAGACCTCGCGGCTGAAAGGCGCGCTGCACGACGCCGCGATCTCGCCGCTCTTCTCGCCGTGGGGCGGGTACGGCGCGTACGGGACGGGGCCGCAGCTCAAGGTGGGCGCGCCGCGCTTCGATCCGGCGACGGGTGATCCGATCCTGCCCGATCGCGCCGCGCTGTATGCGCCCGCATCGGCCGTGCTCCTGCGCTCGGACACGCTCGTGAAGATCGGCGCGGCCGAGCTCGAAGCGCTGAGCGGCTACGTCCTCGCCGGCGGCACGCTCGCCGTGGCGCTCGCGCGCCCCGAGGATCTCCGGAGCTCCATCCTCGCCGCGTTCGTCGGCGGCGAGATCACGCAGACGTCGCCGCACTCCGAGACGCTCCGGGAGCTCGTGTTGCCCGCGCCACCCTCGAACGCCACGAAGTCGATCCCGTTCGCCGAGACGCCGGCCGAGGAGGTCAGCAAGACGCTCGTCGGTTTCTCCGGGGGCAACCTGCACGGCAGCCGCTACGGGGCCTCCGCGACGTACGGGCTCGGCGAGGTTCACCTGCTCGGCTTTGATCCGACGCGCAAGCCCGCCGTGGACGACCCCTGGGTGCAGGCGCGTGTCCTCGATCTGACGCGCAGGGCCTTCGACCGGAAGAGCTCGATCGTCTACCGGCAGGGCGGCTCGCCCGGCACCGTGGACCTCGATCGTGTGCGGCAGGAGCTCGATCCGAACGAGAGCTCGCGCTGGGGGATCGCGGTCGCCGCGATCCTGCTCATCGCCTACGCGGTCGCCGCCGGGCCGGTGAACTTCACGATGCACGCGAACAAGGGCAAACCTCTGCGCGCGCTCGTGTGGCTGCCGATCCTCTCGGCGATCGCGTTCTTCGCCGTGGTGCTCATCGGCCTCTTCGCGAAGGGCCTCACGGGGCGGTCGCGCCACCTCACGCTCGTCGAGGCGGGCGCGGGCATGACGAAGGGCACGGCGCGGCGGTGGCGTGGCTTCTTCACGCCGCGATCGAAGGATCTCACGGTTCGCACGAGCGACGGTTCGAGCGTGGTGACGACCGCGGTCGTGGCTGCGCCCGCGACGATCGACGATCACATGCTCGTCGATCGCGACGGCGCGCGCCTCGTGGATCTCGCGATCTTGCCCTGGCAAACCGTGGTCGTGCGCGAGGACGGGTTCGCCGACGTCGGCGAGGGGATCTCGATCGTGCACGAGGGCGAGAAGGACACGGCCGTGACGAACCGGAGCGGCCACGATTTGCGGGCGGCGCTCCTCGTCCTGCCGGGCCTCCAGCCGCGGTATTTCCCGATGATCAAGGACGGCGAGCGGGTGCTCGCGAGCGCGGGCAAGGACTTGAAGACGGTGTCCGCGGGGACGACCTGGATCCGGCAGGTGAGCGGCACGCGGCGCGCGGGGACGCTCGATCTGCATCCGCTCAGCGCGGTCTTCGTGCGCCCGCTCATCGAGCCCGATGCGCCCGGCCTCGCCGAGGCGTGGCTCGCCGTCGAGCAGAGCTCGGGCGGGCTCGTCGACTGGTTCCCCGAGGACGTGCCGGTGCTGCTCGGTCAGCTCGACGGCGGCGAGGGCAAGACGTCGGACGCGGGCCTCAAGCTCGAACGGGATCGGCTGCTCGTGCGGATCGTCGGATACGGAGGTCGGCCGTGAGCGAGCCCGTCGCGACGCCCGAGACCTGGGAGCGCTCGCCCGCCACCGCGGCCCCGGAGCCGCCTGCGCTCATTACGTCGGCGCCACCGACGATCCGCGTGCGCCACCTCTGGCACCGCTTCGCGAACCGCGACGTTCTGCGCGACGTGACCTTCGATGTCGGCCCGGGCGAGATCTTCGGCTTCATCGGGCCGAACGGCGCGGGAAAGACCACGACGATCCGCGTGATGGCGACGCTGCTCGAACCGATGGCCGGGCGCGTGGAGATCGACGGGATCGACGTCACGCTCGACCCCGACGCCGTGCGCAAGGTGATCGGCTACATGCCCGATCACGCCGGCGTCTACGATCGCATCACGGTGCGCGAGTACCTGGAGTTCTTCGCGGACTCGTTTCGCGTGCCCTCGATCAGCGTGGTCGACGCGGTCCTCGAACTGACGGACCTCGGCAAGCTGCAGGATCGGCTCGTCGCCGAGATGTCGAAGGGCATGAAGCAGCGGCTTCAGCTCGCGCGCATCCTCCTGCACGACCCGAAGGTGCTCATCCTCGACGAACCGGCGAGTGATCTCGATCCACGCGCCCGCATCGAGATCCGTGATCTCTTGCTGGAGCTGCGTGGCCTCGGGAAGACGATCTTCCTCTCGTCGCACATCCTCACGGAGCTGAGCGACGTGTGCACCTCGATCGGCATCCTTGAACGCGGCCGTCTCGTCGTCGCAGGGCCGATCCACGAGATCTCGGCGCGGCTCGAAGCGATCCGCGCAGCCGAGGCCCACGGTCATGCGCCGCCGCCGCGGTACGTGCCGCCGGGCGTGCGCGCGCTCGTGCCCGCACAAGCCGCGCAAGCCGCGCCGGCTTCGCCCCAGGCCGCGGGCGTGGTGCCACCTGCGCCCGTTGCCGGCGCCGCCGTGCCCGCGACCGATCCGAGCGCGAGCGCGGCCCCGCCGCAGCCGCAACCGCCGCAGCCGATCCCGCAAGCGCCGAGCGTCCGTCGGGTGAAGCTGCGCGTCCTCGGCAACCCCGAGGCGGCTGCGTACTTCCTGCGCGGCGGGCCTGGGATCGTCGAGGTCCAGGTCATGGGCGGCCTCGTGCACGTCGGCTACACGGGCACGGAGACGAAGATCGCGGAGATGGTGACCCACCTCGTGCACCGCAACATCGGCATCGTGGGCGTGGAGCCGGAGAGGAACGAGCTCGAGCGCATCTTCCTCGAAGTCACGCGCGGAGACGTCCAATGAGCGCGCAGACCGGAACGGCAAGGGCCGCGGGCACCTCGCTCCTGCATCGCCTGAAGGACGATCCGAACCCGATCTGGATCCGCGAGCTGCGCCAGTCCGCGCGGCTCGTCCGCACGCCGATCATCCTCTGCGTGCTCTCGATCCTGGCCACGCTGGCGATCGCCTCGATCGGCGGCCTCGTCTCGATCAACGAGAGCCCCGCGACCACGGGCTACGTCCTCTTCCAGGTCTTCTTCTCGCTCGCGTATTTCGTGGTCACGTTCGTTGGACCCGCGGTCGCGGCGAACGCGATCGCCTCGGAGCGCGAGGGCCGCACGTGGGAAGCCGTGATCCTCACGGGTCTCCGCCCCGCGGTGATCGCGCGCGGAAAATTCCTCGCCGCGTACACGTCGATCAGCATGTACGTGGTGATGCTCGCGCCCGTCGGCGCGCTGCCGTTCCTCTTCGGCGGTGTCACCGCGACGGAGACGATCGTCGCGTTCGGGTTCCTGTTCCTCATCGCGGCGCTCGCGGTGGCTTTCGGGCTCGCGGTCAGCTCGAAGATGAACAGCCTGCGCGCCGCGCTCGTGGTCACGTTGATCTGCGCGGTGATCGCCTCGCTCAACGTCTACGGCTGGTTCGGCGTGGGCCTCTCGGTTCCCGCGCACCACGCCTGGCCCGGCGTGCCGGACGGCCCGCCCGTCTGGCTGCCGACGGCGTACGCGCGCGCGCCCTTTGATCTCACGTACGTCCTCTGCTTGATCGTCCTGCCGATCGTCGCGACGGGTTTGCCGGCGTGGTTCCTCTACGAGGTCACGGTCGCGAACCTCACGAGCATCACGGACGATCGCTCGACGGGCCTCAAGCGCTGGTTCCTCGTGGCCGCGCCGGTGTTCGCGCTCTGCTCGGCCGCGCCCGTCGCCGCCGTCCCCGCGCACGATCGCCTGGAGGTCTCGATCGCGGGCATCTGCATGCTTCTCGTGTTCCTGATGATCTCGGTCTACATCTTCCTCGGTGACTCGCTCGGGCCCTCGCGGCGCGTGCGGCTCCACTGGGATCGGCAGGGCGTGAGCCCGTTCGCGCGGCTGCTCGGGCCGGGCATCATCGGCACGTCGATGATGCAGCTCGGCGGGGCCGCGGTCGCATTCTTGATGCCGGTCGCGGCTGGGATCGTGGCCGTGATGGACGACGTCGACGCCGTGCAGAAGATCCAGCAGATCCTCGTCGTCGCGCTCTACGCGGCCTCGTTTTATCTGTTCTCCGTGGGGCTCGGCGCGCTCCTGCGGGCGCGGCTCAGCACGACACTGCTCTCGCGTGTCTTGCTCCTCGCGGTGCATTTCCTCGTCACCGTGGGGCCGTGGATCGTCGCGGCGATCGCGGGCCTCTTCGCGTCGGCCTCGGGCCGAGGCGCGCTCATCGTGGCCGCGCCGTCGCCGATCTACGCCTTCGTCGCGGTCGGCGCGCTGGACTCGACCGGCGAGGAGCTGCTCGTCGTGGCTTCGGTGGCGGCCTCGGTGGTGTGGGGTCTGCTCGGGATCCTGTTCCTCACGCTCGCGCGAGGACGCGTGAGGCGCGTCATCGCGGCGCACGAGGTCGCGCTCGGCGAGAGTGATCGGATCCTCGCCGAGGAGGACGCCGCGGCGGTGCGGGCGATGGAGGAAGCGGCGGCAGCGACGGCAGCGCCCCCGGCGGCCGACGCGCCTGCGGTCGCGCCCGAGCCCGAGCCTGCGGGCTGAGCGAGGGCGCGCCGGCCGGGTCAAAGCTCACTGCAAAGCGAATCTCCGGGCTGGCACAGCGACCGCTTGCGGGGCGGCGGCTTCCTGGGGGGTGGCTTGGCCACTGTCTCGGGCGTGAACTCGACGAGTTCGAGCAGGTTCACGAAGCGGGCTCTGTGCCCGCCGGGATCCGCGCCGAGGTTTTTCTTGGCCATCGTCACGACATCCGCGAGCGTCACGTTTCCCTTGTAGGGCGAATCCCGCAGGAGCAGGCCGAACGCCGCCACGGCCGCGGCGAACTGGAGATCCGTGCGCACCTCTTGCTGATACCATTCGTCGATGAGCGGCACCTCGATCTCGCGGCTCGTTTGTCCCGAGGCATCCTTGTAACGGACCCGCAGCGTGAGGAGGTACGGCGGGGGCGGCATGTCGGAGCTCCCCGAGGTGCGGAGCCTGGGTTCGATCTCGTAAAGCGCCGTCACCGCCTGCCCGGCATAAAGATCGACCGGGCCTTTCCAGGCATCCAGAAATTCGCGCTCCGGGCCCGTCCGATCCTCGTTGCCGATCAGCCGGAACGACCGCACGTGCGACGGATCGAAATCGACCTCGACCCGCACGTCCCTCGCGATCGGCGTGCGCGCCCCCATCGCCTCGTCGACCAGCTCCTTGCGCGCGTCGTCCGGGCTCGCGATCTGCGCGAAATGGCCTTTCCCCTCCGCGGCCAGGCGCTTCAAGGTTTCGACGGCCGGGACATCCATCCGACCGAAGCCCAGCGTCGTCAGGGAAATGCCCGTCGCCGATTTTTCCCGGATCGACGCCGCGAGCCGGCTCGGGTCCTCCGCCGTGAAATGGTCGTCCGTCGCCAGGAAGACCCGGTTCACGCCGCCTGCGACGAAATGCGCCTGCGCCTCCTGGAAGGCTCGCTCGATGGAAGCGCTCGTGTCCACGGTCGCGCCCGGCTTGAAGTTGTCGATGGCGGTGAGGATCCGGGGTTTGTCGTTGCCCGGCGTCGACGGCAGGTAAGGCTCCTGCGAGCTGCCTCCGTATTCGACGAGCGTCAGCCGATCTTGCGCGTCGAGCCGCGACACCAGCCTGCGCAGGGCGGCCTGGAGCAGCAGCAGTTTGTCCGGCTCATAGGTGAAGTCGGAGGATTTGTCGATCACGAAGACGAGGTTTGCCTGGGGGCGGACCGACGGATCGAGCGGCGCTGTTTTCAGCGCGAGGCGCACGAGCCTGTGCGAATGGTTCCACGGCGCCGCGCCGACCTCGGCCCGGGCGGCGAGCGGCGCGTCTCCGATCGGGGGCGGGTCTTCGTAGGCGAACGCATTGACGAGCTCGTCGACGCGCACCACGTCCTTCGGCGGCCGCCGCCCGGCCTCCTGGATGTACCGCTCGACGAGCGAATACGAGGCCGTGTCCACGTCGAGCGGGAACGTCGAGCGTGCGATGCTCGTCGTGTAGACGAACGGGTTCTCGTCGGCGCTCGGCTTCGAGCGCGCGGTCAACCTGCGGGGCTTCGGGATTTGCGAAGGGACCCCGCTGCCCTGATGCGCCCGCTCCTCCTGGAGCATTTTCAGGGCCTCTCGCCGCGTCGCATCGTCGATCTTCGTGTCGTCCTTCGGGCGCGGGGCCGTCGTCTTTTTCTGGCCCTTCTCGTTCTGCTTCTGCTGCGCCTCGAACGCCGCAAAGTCTTTCCTCGCTTGCTCGGCCGCGAGCTGGGCATTGCGGCGCGCGACCATCACCCCGACCGGAATGGACACGAGCGCGACGGCCGCCGCTGCGAGCAACACCGGGCGCAGGAGCCGCCTTCGGAGCGAAGCCACCTTGGGGGTTTCCTTCTCGCGCGTAGCCTCCTCCAGCGCCTTTCGTTGCTCCGCCGGAAGCTCCTTCGGCGCGCGCTCTGCGAGGCCTTCGCGGAGCATGTCCGCCGTCATGCGCAGGGCGTCGATCTCCGCGCGGATCTCCAGATCGCCGTCGACGGCCGCCTCGATTTCGCGTGATGCCGCCTCGTCGAGCTCGCCGAGCACGTACGAGAGCAGGCGCGGATCGTCTTTCGAGAGCGTCATCGGTTCCTCCTTTCGGCTTCGCGGTCCTTCTTCTCGACCTGCTCGCGCAGCGCGCGCAGCGCCGTATGCAACAGAAACCCCACGTTCGAGACGCTCGTCCCGAGCACCTCCGCGATTTCCTGGTAGCTCAGGTCGCCGCTGAATTTGAGCAGGACCGCCTCGCGTTGCCGCTCCGGCAGGGTATCGAGCGCGCCGAGGACGCGGCGCATCGCCTCCCGGCGCTCGAGGGCCTCCGCGGGCCCGGGTAGATTGTTCGGCATGACCTCGTCCATCTCCGCCACGGGCTCGACGTGTCGTTTGTCGCGCCGCACATCGAGGGCCCGGTTCCGGCAGACCGTGAAGAGCCAGGCCCGGAGGTGCGGCTCCACCGCCGCCCGGTCCTGGTTGCACAAGCGCAGGAACGTGTCCTGCACCACGTCGGCCGCCTGAGCGGATCCCACGATGGCCGAGGCGTAACGGAGCAAAGGGGCTTCGTAGCGCGAGAGCGCGAGAAGGACCCAGTGGCTCGTCGGTTCGCTCGGCATGGGCGCGAAAGAGCGTGTCGTTCGCTCGAAGAACGGGGGGGCGGGAGGTTTCTTAGAGAAAAAAGGAACGAGCTCGGGTCTTTGTCTCGGGCGGCTTCTCGCGGGGCGCGGATCGGGGTAGGGGGCCGTCATGTCCAACGCCTCCCCGGCTCGCAAGACGCGCGCGGCGCAGTGGGCCTACGTGATCCTGGGCCTCCTCGTGCTGATCTTCGTCGTGCTCGGCGTGATGATCAAGGTGTACAAGGTCCCGTCCGGGGCGATGTTACCCACGCTCGTGCCCGGCGACCACGTCTCCGCGACGCGGGGTGGCGAGGTGCATCGCGGCGAGGTGATCGTCTTTCCGTTCCCCGAGAACCCGGAGCAGCTCTTCATGAAGCGGGTGATCGGGATGCCGGGGGACGAGATCCAGTTCGTGGACGGGCGGCCCATCATCAACGGCTTTCGCGTCCCGCAGTGTCGCGTGGGCCGATACGATTGGGAGGGGCAGAGGCACGAGCTCTTCCTCGAATGGATCGGCGATCACGTGTACGGCGTTTTGCTCGACGGACCGGTCGACGGGGGGACGTGCGAGAAGGATATCGATTGCAGCGGGATGCAATCGTGCCGGGGCGGGATTTGCGGGATGTTGCAAGGACCGTGGCGTGTGCCTCCGGGGGAGGTGTTCGTCATCGGCGACAACCGGATGAACAGCCACGACTCGCGGAGCTGGAAGGGCGGAATCGGAAGCGGTGTGCCCATTTCCACGGTGATCGGGCACGTGGGGAGGATCGTGATGGGCGGTTTTTCCGGCAGGACGGGCACGCCCATGGACGGGCCGCCCGTCCTGCCGGCCGGCGCGGCGTCGCTCGGGCCTGCGATGGAAAAGTGCTTGAAGGAAAAACCCGCCGTGACGACGCCGCCCGCGCGTTAACGCGAGCGCCGCCTGCGCGCCGCGGCGATTCCGGTGCCCACGGCGACCATGGCGAGCCCGAGCCACGGCGCGGCGTGGTCGCCCACGGCGGTGCATGAGCATGACTTCACCACGAGGTCGCCCCCGTCCTCGCCTCCCCCCGCGCCGTCGCCCGCGCCTGCGCCGCCCGCGCCGTTCCCGCCGCTGCCGGAGCCCGCCTGGGCGCCGTCGACGCAGACCTTGATGGATTTGCACGTGCCGGTCGCGCAGGCGCCTGCGGCGTCGCAAGGCTCGACCACGATGGGCGTGAGCGGCGGCAGGGCGGCGTCCGGATTGAGCCAGCCGCCCACGCAGTTGATTTCCTGCATGCAAAACGAGCGATCCGCGCAGGTGGCGCCGCCCTTGCAATCGGCGTCCGTCATGCAGTCCCGCGGCGCGCAGTGCGGGCCGCCGTGACACGTGGCGCCCTCGCTGCCGTCGGGGCAATTCGTCGGGGGCAAGTCGACCACGTCGGCGAGGGCGGGCGGGGCGGCGAAGAGCACAGCCGAAGCAAAAAGCAAAGCGAATGAGCGCATGAAGTCGTCCTCCTCCGGCGCCAGGGCGCCGGTTTTGCGAACACAGTACCGCCGCAGCAGGTTTTGGTCCAAGAGGAACGGCGAGGACGCTTCCCCGCGCGCTTCGAGATGCGGTAGGATCCCGCCATGGACGTCGCCACCCTGATCGCCCAGCAAGAACGCGGCGAGCCGCTCGATTTCCTGTTCTTCTGGGGCCATACGCCGAGCAAAGAGGGGACGCTCGGTCCTTTCATCTTGAGCCAATGGTATCCCGCGCCGTTCGTCGTGCGCGGACAGAGGTACGCGGCCGCCGAGCATTTCATGATGGCCGAAAAGGCGCGGCTCTTCGGGGACGAAGCGACGCGCGCGAAGATCCTGGCGACGGAGGATCCGGCCGAGGCAAAGGCGCTCGGGCGCGAGGTGCATGATTTCGACGAGGCGCGCTGGCGCGAGCACCGCTACGGCATCGTGGTGGAGGCGAGCGCCGCGAAGTTCGGCCAGAACACGGCGCTCGGCGATTGGCTGGTCGGCACGGGGTCGAAGATCCTCGTCGAGGCGAGCCCGAAGGACGCGATCTGGGGCATCGGGCTCGGCGCGTCGAATCCGCGCGCGACGGACCCTCGGGCCTGGCGGGGGCTGAATTTGCTGGGGTTTGCGCTCATGGACGCGCGCGAGGGGCTTGCCGGCGCGGCGCGTCCTCGATAGGCTCGGCCCCCGAGGCAATGTGCGCGGCTGATGAGTAGCGACAGCGAAATCGAGCTTCCGGTCAAGGCGGGCGACGTGATCGCCGGGAAATACCGCGTCGATCGTGTGCTCGGCGTGGGCGGCATGGGGGCCGTCGTCGCGGCCGAGCACACGGAGCTCGAGCAGCGGGTGGCGATCAAGTTCATGCTCGAGGCCGCCGCCAAGAACGAGGTCGGCAAGAAGCGCTTTTTGCGCGAGGCGCAGGCCGCGACGAAGCTCCGGAGCGAGCACGTCACGCGCATGCTCGACTTCGGCACGCTCGACGACGGGGTTCCCTACCTCGTGATGGAGCTGCTCGAAGGCAAGGACCTCGACGCGATGATCCGCGCGGCGGGCAAGCTGCCGATCGAGGAGGCGTGCGAGATCCTGCTCCAGACGTGCGAGGCGCTCGCCGAGGCGCACGGGCGCGGCATCGTGCACCGCGACATCAAGCCCGCGAATCTATTCGTGACGCGGCGGGCCGACGGGAGCCCGGTGGTGAAGGTGCTCGATTTCGGAATCGCGAAGCACGAGGATCCGGCGGCGATCGACGGTACGGCGCTCACGCGCAGCAACGCGCTGCTCGGCTCGCCGATGTACATGTCGCTCGAGCAGTTTCGCGCGGCGCGGGAGGTCGACGCGCGCAGCGACATCTGGTCGCTCGGCGTGGTGCTGTACAAGGCGCTCACCGGAGGGATGCCATTCGTCGCGGATTCGCTCGGTTCGCTCATCATGGTGCTGATGACCGAGGATCCGGAGCCGCCGCAGCGCCACCGCGAGGATCTTCCGGCCGAGCTCGGCGAGGTGGTGCTGCGTTGCCTGCAAAAACACCCGGCCGATCGATTCCAGAGCGTCGCCGAGCTCGCGGACGCCCTCGCCCCCTTCGTGCCCGAGCGGTCGAGGGCGCTGCTCGATCGCATTCACGCGCACCTCGCCGGGCCGCGCGACGCGGGGAGCTTGCGGCCCGAGGCGCCGGTCTCGAAACCGGGAAACAAATCGCCTGGACAAACGACGGGCTCGTCGCTTCGGAAAAAGGAGGCTCCGTCTGGAGGGACGACGGGCGAGCGGGTTTCGGCGCCGACGATGGGGAAGACGGCTTCGGAGTGGTCGCAGACCCAGCCGGGGGCGACGTCGCGATCGGGGAAATGGTTCGTCCTGACAGGCGTGGTCGCTTTGCTCCTTGGAATCGTGGGGGCGCGGGTGCTCGGGGGCCGCGAGGAGAAGACCATGACCGCGGAGCCGGCGCGGCCGCCGGCCATCGAGGCGCCCGCGCCGGCCGTGACCGTGGCGCCCGCGCCGAGCGTGACGGCTGCGCCCGCTCCGACGCCCGAGACGACCGCCGCGCCTTCGAGCACGTCGGGGGCGCCTGCCGCGAGCGTGGCGGTGCCCAAGGTTGCGGCGCCCGTGAAGACCGGTGCGACGAAGCCCGCCTCGACCCAGGCGCCGAGCGCGGCACCCACCCCCGGCCTCCTTCCCGATTTCGGAGGCCGCAAATGAAGAAACGCGCCGCCGGGTTTTTCCTCGCCTTGGCGCTTTTGGGCGCGACGCGGCCGGGGGTTGCCCAGCAGGGCGACGTGGCCGCGGCCGAGCACCTCTTCAAGGAGGCGCTCGCGCTCATGGAGAAGGGCGATTACGAGCACGCGTGCCCGCGGCTCGCGGAGAGCCACAAGCTCGATTCGGGCGTCGGGACGCTGCTGTACCTCGGAGATTGCCAGGAAAAACTCGGCAAGCTGGCGACCGCGTGGGCCACGTTCCGCGAGGCGGCCGACGCGGCGCGCCGGGCGGGGCAACCGGAGCGGGAGAAGATGGGGCGGGCGCGGGCGGACGCCCTCGAATCGAAGCTTTCGCGTCTCCGCATCGAGGTGCCAGATTCGGTTTCGCGCGAGGGCCTCGTCGTGCGCCGCGACGCGCTGGATGTCTCGGCCGTCCTGTGGAACACGGCCGTGCCCATCGATCCGGGCACGTACAAGATCGAGGCGAACGCGCCCGGAAAAACGCCGTATTCGGTGTCTGTTGTCATCGAGCCGGGATCGGCGACGACGACCGTGACCCTGCCGCCGCTCGAAGACGCGAAGACAATCGAGGCGCCGCCGCAGCCTTCGCCCGAGCCGGTGAAGCTGCCGCCGCCTCCGCCTCCGCCAGCCCCCCTGCCTCGGCCGCCGCCCCAAGGAATCGGGGCGCTCGGGATTGCAGGCATCGTGGTGGGAGGGGCGGGCGTTCTCACGATGGGCGCGTCCCTCGGCGTGGGGCTCGCGGCGCGCGCGCGGTTCGACGAGGCGTCGTCGTTTTGCGACGCGACGTATTGTGATCGGGAGGGCGTCGTGATTCGCAAGGACGCGAAGGATCTCGCGGGCGTGGGGACGACGATTTTCGTGCCCGGCGCGGTCCTCACGGCGGCTGGCGCCGCGCTCCTCGTCGTATCGCTCGCGACGCGGGGGTCGGCAGACGCGGCGCCGAAGCCGCGCGCCGTGTTGACGTTCGGGCCCGGGGGGATCTTCGCGCGAGGGAGCTTTTGATGCGCGTTCGTCCTGCCAAGCTCGTTTTCGTCCTCGGGGCGCTCGGTGGCGTGGGCGCGACGGGGTGCGCCTCGGTTTTTGGCATCGAGGAGGGCGTGCTCCGCCCGAGCATCGAGGTGTCCGGCTCGATCGGCGAGGACACGACGTGGTATGCCGATCAGACCACGCTCCTCACGGGATTCGTGGTGGTCGAAGAGGGTGCGACGCTCACGATCGAGGCGGGAACGCAGGTCCTCGCCCAGTCGGAAGGCGGGCTCCTCGTGAAGCCGGGCGCCCGGATCCTCGCGCGGGGCACGAAGGAGGCGCCGATCGTCTTCACGAGCGCCGCGTCCGAGCGCGCCGAAGGGGATTGGCGGGGCGTCATCCTTTGTGGCCGCGCCCCGATCAACGGCGCCCCCGGCGGCGTGCGCTCCTTGGATGTCCTTCCTCCCGGCATCAGCGCCTCCTGCGGCGGGACGGTCGAGGACGATAGCAGCGGCGAGTTCGAATTCGTGCGGATCGAATTTGCGGGCCGGAACAAAGGTTTCTCGGGCTCGCCGGGCGGATTCCGCTTGGAGGGCGTCGGCAGCGGCACGGTCGTCGACCACGTGCAGGTCCACCGCACCGAAAGCGACGCCATGGATTTGCGGGGCGGAACCGTGTCGGTGAAGCACATCCTCATCACGATGTTCGAGGACGACGGCTTCGATTGGGCGCTCGGCTGGCGTGGCAAGGGCCAATTCATCGGCGTCGTGATGGGCAACATGCAGGGCGACACGGGCATCCAGGCCGGCCAGGGCACGAGCGACGCCGAGATCAACGGCGCGGGCTCGGCGCCATCGGATCCCTTGCTTTACAACGTGACCTTGATCGGGATGGACGACCAGTACGGTCCGAACGTCAAGCTGCGGGGCGGGACGCGGGGGCGGATGTTCGACATGCTCGTGGCGAGCGCGGGGACGTCGGGCCTGGGCATCGAGGAGACGCCGACGCAAGAGAATGCGAACGAGGGGCTGCTCGACATCCGGCATTCGATTTTCGCGAACGACGACAACTTCGTGGACGACGAGCCCGCGTTCTCGGCGTCGGATTGGGCCATGGATCCGGCGCGGAGCAATCGTGCTCTTTCGGCGAGCGAGAGTGGTTTGCCGTTGTTCACGAACGGCGCGATCTATCTGTCGCTCGTGAGCGGGGCGGAGGCGCTTTCGGGCGCAATCGCGCCGCCGGACGACGGGTTTTTCGATCCGAGCGCGCTCTTCGTGGGCGCCTGCGGCGAGGTGTGCCCGGATTTCGAGGGGTGGACGGCGTTTCCGGACCGTTGAGATGTGGTAGGGTGCGGGCATGTCGGATCCGGCTCGCACGGCGAAACATCCGAAGACCTGGGAAGACCTGGCGGAATTGCCTGAGGGGGTCGTCGGGGAGATCGTGGGCGGGGAGATCGTCCTCCTGCCGCGGCCGAATCCGCCGCACGGGCGTACGCAGGCGAAGCTTCACGCGAAAATTGGCGGTGCCTTCGACCTGGGCGAAGGGGGGCCGGGCGGCTGGGAGATCCGCGTCGAGCCAGGCATCAGGTTCGGGGAGGAGATCCGGGTGCCCGATCTGGCGGGCTGGCGGAGCGAACGCTTCGAGGAGCCGAACGAAGGCCCGCTCCTCGTGATCCCGGACTGGGTTTGCGAGATTGTCTCGCCAAGCACGGCGCGCTCGGACCGGACAGCGAAGCTCAGGCTCTACGCCCAACACGGCGCTCACCATTACTGGATCATCGACCCGGAGCGGCAGACGCTCGAGGTCTACCGGCTGGAGGGCAAGGTATGGGTCGTCGCCGCGACGTTTGGCGGGGACGAGCGCGTCCGCGCCGAGCCTTTTGATGCGGTCGATATCGAGCTCTCCCGGCTCTGGATGCCGCCTGCCCCTACGCCTGCCACTCCCCCCACCCCCTGACCCTCACCCTCGCCGATACATCACATCCGTTCGGAGAACGTATTTCGTCCCCTCGATCACCGGCGCTCCCCGGTGGTACATCGGGTGCGAGAAGACGAGCGCCATCCCGCGCCGCGGCGCCACGCGGAGCTCGTCGTCGGTCACGAACACGAAGTCCGTCGTCCCGCCGACGCACGCCTCGTTCAGGTAAAAGATCAACGTCAGCAGGCTCTGCTCCTCCGGCGTCCGCACATACGCGCCGTCCCGGTGCCAGTCGAATTGCTGCCCCGGCGTGTAGCGGTAATACCGAAATCGCTCGTTCAACCCCACGGGGCGATACGCGCCGAGCGGAGACGGCACGTGCGCCGCGATCCGCGGCCAGAGCAGCGCCGCGAGGGCCGGGTCGTCCTGCATGACGCGCCGGTTGTTGCGGATGTCCGGCGCCATCCTGAACTTGTTCGGGCCCACCGTGATCGGCGCGTCCGTGAAGCCGTGGGCCTCGGCGCGCCGGATGAGGTCGTCACACTCGGCGGGGGCGAGGACGTTCGCGAGCGTGAAGAGCTCCTGATCGGTCGAGAGCAGGCGTTTCTCGATGGCGTTCATGCAGGACACCATGCGGGCGCGCTGGGCGGCAGGACAGGGCAGAACCGGGCAGGAACCGGGCGGGCCGGGCGGTGGACAGGAGCGCCGCGCGGAAGGATGATGCGCGACGCGAATGGCGCAGCGGTTCCATCACGAGGCCTTGCTGCGGGCGCGCCTCGAGCTCGAGCTCACCCAGGAGGAGCTCGCGGCCTCGGTCGGCGTGGACGTGCGCACGTATCGCCGGTACGAATCCGGCGAGGTCAACGAGGGCGGCTTTTCGGTCCGGCAACCCGCCCGGCGAAAGCTCCTCGAAAAGCTCTCCGCCGAGCTCGGGATCGCCGCGGCCGATCTCGTGATCGAGGCCGATCCCGCGCCCGCCCCGGCGCCCCTCGCGCCCGCGCCGAGGCTCTTTTCGCCCGAGCACGTGCACACGCTCCAGCGCGCGCCGCATTTCGTGGGGCGCGAGGACATCCTGGAGGAGCTTTGGACGTGGGCGTCGGCGCCCGAGAAAGGCAAGGGGCCGGGCGTGGTCGCGCTCGTGGGCGTGGGCGGCGCGGGGAAGACAGCCATCGCCGAGCGGCTCGTCACGCGAATCGGGGATGCGCCGCGGCGCGGCGGGCTCTTCGTGTGGAGTTTTTACGACGACGAACGAACCGAGGCGTTTTTGGCCCACGCCGTGCGGTATTTCGCGGGGGCGGAGCCGCAAGCCGGGGAGCGGCTGGAGACGCTCTTGCTGGCGCTCGGGAGCGGGCCGCCGCACCTCGTCGTGCTCGATGGGCTGGAGACCGTGCAGGCCGCGGGCGGGGCCTCACGTGCGCACGGCGAGCTCGAAGATCCGCTGCTCCGGCGGCTGCTCGTGGCGCTCGCGCGGGGGCTCGGAGCGGCGCGCGCGCTCGTCACGTCGAGGTTTTTGCTGGGCGATCTCGCGCCCTGGGCGGACGCGGGCGCGCGCACCGTGAAGCTCGGGCCGCTCTCGCCGATCGACGCCGAGCGGTTGCTCCGGTCGTGGGGCGCGGACGGGGATGGGGAGGCGCTCGCGCGCGTCGTTCATGCCTCGGGCGGGCATGCGCTCTCGCTCGCGGTCGCGGGCTCGTATGCGGGGGCGTTTCTCGGGGGCGATTTGCGTCCGCTCGATCCGCTCGATCTCGCCGAGGCCGCGCGTGACGATCCGCTGGCCCGGCGCCTCGCGCGGGTCCTCTCGGCGTACGCGGCCGCGTTGCCCGACGCCGAGCGGGATCTCCTCGCGCGCCTCTCCGTGCTTTCGTCCGGCGCCGACGAGGACGCGCTGCTCGCGCTTGCATCGGCCTCCCCGCGTGTCGCGGGCGCGCTCGCGGGGGCCTCCACGGAGGGCGTTCGCCGCGCGCTCGCCCGCCTCGAACGGCTCGGGCTCGTCTTCCGCGCCGGGGGTGAGCCGCCGCGGTGGTCGTCGCACCCGTTCGTCCGGGACCATTTCCGCTCGTTGGTCCCGGTCTCGCCCTCGGCCGTGCAGGCGGCGATGACCGCGCCGTCCGAGGGCACGTTGATCTTCGCGCCGCGGCAAAAACCCCGGGACCGCGGCCGCCTCGACGCCGTCGAGGAGGTGATCCGGGCTTTGAACGACGCGGGCCAGCCGACCGAGGCATATCGGGTGTACTCGCAAACCCTGGGCGCCTTTTCACACCTCGGGCTTGTCCTCGGTGAAATGAGCCGCGGAGCACGGATTTTACGATTGTTTGGCGAGACAACCGATCCGGCCTCGCCCGCCGCGTCGCTTGCGTTGGGCTTTCGTCTTGCATTGCTCTACGAGCGCGGGCTTTATGCGGGGGCGCTCGGCGACCTCACGTTTGCCCGGCGCTCCTACGAGGCGCACAACACGCTGGTCGAAGGGACACCCGAGGTGTCTCACCTCGTGACGGGATTGCGTACCTTGGCGTACACCGAGCGGCTCGCGGGGGCGCTTTCGGCGGCGCGGGCGCACGTGTCGCAGTCGCTCGTGATGGCGGAGTCGGCCGGGCTCGGCACGCACATCGCCCGCGGAATCGCGCTCTCCGCGTCGATCGCGCACGATTTCGGGGACATCGATGCTGCGCGCGCGGGGTTTTCGCGGCTCGTGGCGATGGGGGACGCGCGGGTCGCGCGGCGCGGTTTATGGGAGGCGGAGCATTTGCTCGCGCTCGGGCAGCGCGAGGAGGCCGTCCAGATGACCGAGGCGAACGTGGCCGCCTGTGAGCGCCTCGGCTGGGCCGGGCACGCGGCGCAGGGGCAGGTGCTGCTCGGGCTCGCCGTGGTGGACGAGGATCCGGCGGAGGCGGAGCGACGTCTCCACGCGGCGCGGGCGTGGGTCGCTGTCTCCGGGGAGGTGGAAATGGCGGCGCGCGTGCACGAGCTCACGGCGCGGATCGCGCTTTCGCGGGGGGCGTTTTTCGAGGCGGCGCGGGAGGCGCTCGCGGGCGAGCAGCTCGCGGAGGCGTGTGGGCTCGGGCTGTTCCGGACGCGGCTCCTCGCGCTCGGGCTCGAAATCGCGCACGCGCGGGGCGACGAGGCGGCGATGGGGCGGGCCAAGGACGTGCAGCGCCAAGCCCTTGGCGAAGATACCTGGGGGCGCGCAGACGTGTTGCATTGGGCTGGGCTCTGTCATTCGAGCGTGGGCGAAGCGGAGCTTGGCAAGCGGTACCTCGAAGAGGCGCTCGTTTTGCGGGAGCGGATCGGCCATCCCGGGTGCGAGGCGACGCGCGAGGAGGTGTGTCGGCGCTGACTTTATGTCTGCCACGGAGGCAATCGATTTCGTTTCGTCACGTACCAGGATTCACAAGCATCCAGAAAGGCAACTATCCTTGTAACGCCCCCGGATTGTCGACGAGTGCTCGTAACGAGCGGTGTACCCACGCCGAGCCTCGGGGACACGACGATCGCGCCCCGGCGCGGCGTCGACCCGGAGATCCCACGAAACGCCTCGAGCGCCGCCACGATCCGAAAAACCCTGCGGGGCACCCAAGATCCTTGCTCCCCCGACGGAGGAACCATGAGACGTCTCGCTTTCGCGGCGCTGTTAACTTCCATCCTCGCAGCTCCGGCCCTCGCTTCCGCGACGCCTTCCAGCGCATCGCGCCCCTACAGCCTGCAGTACGCCGTCACGCCCCATCAGGTCTCGATGGACCCGAACGGCCTCGCGCAGGCGTCGGCGCACGTGCAGAACGCCGTGAACGCCGGCGGCATCGACGGGGCCGTGTTGCTCGTCGCGCGTCACGGCAAGGTCGTGCTCCACAAGGCGTACGGCCGCCGGGATGGGAACTTCGCCGGTCCTTCCTGGCAAAACCCTTCGATGCCCAAAGACGGCATCTTCGACCTGCAATCGATCACCAAGATCTTCACGGCGTTCGTGGCGATCGATCTCCACGACCAAGGCCTGCTCGACCTCTCGGCGCCGGTCGCGGCGTACCTGCCGGAGTTCGCCACGCCGGAGAAGTCGGGCGTGCTCGTGGCCGACCTCGTCCGCTTCACGTCGGGCCACGCCATCGACGCCGCCGCGTCGCTCGTCGGCGACCCGGATCCGTGGAACACGATGATCGCCGAGAGCCTCACCTACACGCCGGGCACGGCGGTGTTCTACAGCGACATCGCGTATCGCTTGCTCGGCCGCGTCGCCGAGGCGGCAGGCGGCGCGCCGCTCGACGTGCTCGCGAAGAACCGGATCCTGAGCCCGCTCGGCATGAAGGACACGGCGTGGAGGCCGCTCGTGACCATGCCGTCGAAGTCGAGCCGCTTCGTCGGCACGGGTTACTCGACGGTGCGCGAGCCGGACGGCTCGCCCCGGTACATGCGCGGCGAGGTGGCCGACGACCAGGACTACTGGATCGAGTCGCAAGGGCACGGCGTGACGGGCTGCGACGGGACCTTCTCGACGGCGTGGGATCTGGCGCTGCTCGGGCAGATGTTCCTGAACCGCGGCGCGCGCGTCCTCGGCAATCCAAGCTGGGGCTACTGCACGCCCTGGATGTGGTCGTGCGGCATCGACTCGCTCGCGGCGCCGGCGCTCGTCGAGGAGATGATGGAGGTGCAGTCGAAGGACGCCTCGGGTACGCCGCTCGGCATCCACGGCGCGACGTCGAGCTGGCTCGACGACCTGCTCTTCGCGAACAAGGGATACGGCTGGGAGCTCGCGGACGCCTCGCCGGGGGCCCACGTCGTGACGGGCCTCTACGCGTCGCCGTATGCGGCCTCGAAGATCGGCGGCTCCGGCACGTTCCTCACGGTCGACCCGGATCCCTCGCGGGACCTCGTGATCGTCCTCTTGACGAACCACGGTTTGCCGTCGTTCGTCGGGCCCGACGGCATTCAGGTCGACGGAAGCGGGAACCTGCTCTGGCCGGGGTACGAGAACATGCTCGGCGCGATCCAGCCGCACGTCGTGAACGACCTCGTGCAGCTCTCGATCACGGGGCCGTGATCCCAAGCCCGAGGGGCGCGCGTCGTGAGGTCGGCGCGCGTCCCCTCGCTTCGTTTCAAGGGTTCACTGCGGATTCGGTTGGCAGCACCCGGTGATGCAGCTCTCGCCGAGGGGGCAGGGGTCCTGGCCGGGCAAGCCGCATTTCTGCACGCCGGGCGGGCAGACTTGCTCGATGCAGCCGGGCGGCAGGTCCGGTTTGCCGATGCAGACCTCGCAGAGCTCGCACGTGTTGAGGCACGCGGTGACCTGCGTGCACGGCTTGCACTTCGACGCGTCGTTCAGCGTGTTCGCGTTGCAGCTCCCCGTGCCGGCCGGGTTCTCCGAGCCGAGCCAGACCGTGTGATTCAGGCCGGGCAGGGCGCAGCAGCCGAAGCAGTCGCAGCCGTTCGGCGTGAGCGGGCCGCAATAATCGAGGCAGGTCTGCGATTGCGTGGCGAACGCCATGGCGCACGTTCCGTTGTACCCGGCGATGTTCGCGTTCGGGTTGTACGCGCACTGGCTGCCCTCCGGCGGGTAGTTCGGCGGGACCTCGAGCGTGTCGCACTTGTGGCTCCAGTAGCAATCGTCGTTGCCCGCGCCGGTGTCCTGATCGAAATAACAATCCGACTTGCAGGGCGAGTTGTTCTGGCCGGGGATGCCGCCGTAGAAGCTGTTCTCGGTGTTGTCGCAGGGGCCGAGGCACTGGTCGTCGGCCGCGTCTGTCTTGCAGTCGCCGTCGTTGTCGATGCAGTCGCCGCAGGCGTACGTCTTGCCCTGGCACGTCGCGACCTGGCAGAAGTTGCCGCAGCCGCCCTGCGCGGGGTTGCACGTCTCGCCGCAGCCGCAGAGATTGTTGTTCGGGAGGCCCTTGCAGGTGTCGAGGATCGGGTCGCAGACGTCGGTCGTGCAGGCGATGCCGTCGTTGCAGACGGGCGGCGAGCCAGGGCTGCAGCCGGAGGCCCCGCAGGACTCGGCGCCATTGCAGAAGACGCCGTCGTCGCAGATGTAATCCTGCAGGAAGTGCGCGCACGTGCCCGTGGGCTCGTTGCACAGGTCGTACGTGCACGCGACGCCGTCGTTGCAGTTGACGGGCGTGCCGCCCATGCAGCCGACGAACGGGTTGCAGGTCTCGGTGCCGTTGCAGGTGAGGCCGTCGTTGCAGACGTTGCTGTTCGGCAGGTTCGAACACGCGCCCGTCTGCGGGTCGCAGGCGTCGACGGTGCAGGGAACGCCGTCGTTGCAGTTGGGCGGGACGCCGTCCTTGCATACGACGTCGCAGAACTCGACGCCGTCGCAGGCGTCGCCGTCGTCGCACTCCGCGTCCGTCGTGCAGGGCTTCGCCGTGGTGCAGCCGCCGAGGAGCGGGACGCAGACCTCTCCGGCGGGGCACTGGCTGCTGTCGGGCGAGGAGCCGCAGGCGCCGAACGGCTCCTTGCAAGCCTCGTTCGTGCAGGCGATGCCGTCGGACGGACAGATCACGGGCGTGCCGGCCCTGCAGCCGGTGACGGCGGCGCCGCCGGCCGGATCGCAGACCTCGTCGCCGTTGCAGGACATGCCGTCGTAGCAGGCCGCGTCGTTCGGCGAAACCACGCACTTCTTTTGTGCGTTCGAGCAGCTATCGGCCGTGCAGGAGAGGTTGTCGTTGCAAACGACGGGGGTGCCCGCCTGGCAACCGAGCCCGACCTGGCACGTCTCGACGCCGTTGCAGAAGACGTTGTCGTCGCAGGCCACGTCGCTCGGCGCGTGCGTGCAGGTGTCCATGGCCTCGTCGCAGCCATCGGCCGTGCAGGGGAAGCTGTCGTTGCAGTCGACGGGCGCGCCGGGCTTGCAGCCCGCGACCTTGTCGCAGGTCTCGGCGCCGTTGCAGAACGCGCCGTCGGAGCAGGCGCCGTCGTTCTCGACGTGCTTGCAGCCGTCGGCAGCCTGGTCGCAGAAGTCGTTGGTGCAGGCAATGCCGTCGTCGCAGGCGAGCGGCGTCCCCGCCTCGCACCCGAGCGCGCTGCACGTCTCCACGCCATCGCAGGTGATGTTGTTGTCGCAGAGGGCGTTGTTCGGCGTGTTCGTGCAGCCGTCGAGCTGCTCGTTGCAGGCGTCGACGGTGCACGCGATGCCGTCGTCGCAGGGGGATCCCGAGCTCGCCGTGCATCCGGTGCCGGCCGCGCCGTTCACGGGGTCGCAGACCTCGACGCCGTCGCAGTACGCGCCGTTGTCGCAGAACGCGCTGTTCGGCAGGTGGATGCATGCGCCGGACACGCACGCGTCCGCGGTACACCCGATGGCGTCGTCGCAGTCGGCGTCGTTCACGCATGCGGGCGCGCCGCCGGAGCCGCCGGAGCCGGCCATCACGCTGCCGCCGGAGCCGCCGATGCCTCCGGCGCCGCCGCTGCCCCCCGAGCCACCGATACCGCCGCTGCCGCCGGAGCCGGCGATCATGCCGCCGACGCCGCCGACGCCGCCGACGCCGCCCGAGCCTCCGTTGCCGCCGCCGCCGCCGCTGCCGCCGCTGCCGCCGGAGCCGGCCATCGTGCCGCCGGAGCCGGCCATCGTGCCGCCGGAGCCGTCCATCGTGCCGCCGGAGCCGGCCATCGTGCCGCCGGAGCCGGCCATCGTGCCGCCGGAGCCGGCCATCGTGCCGCCGGAGCCGGCCATCGTGCCGCCGGAGCCGGCCATCGTGCCGCCGGAGCCGGCCATCGTGCCGCCGGAGCCGGCCATCGTGCCGCCGGAGCCGGCCATCGTGCCGCCGGAGCCGGCCATCGTGCCGCCGGAGCCGCCGGAGCCGCCGTTTCCCCCGTTCCCGCCCATTCCTCCAATGCCGCCGCTGCCGCCGGAGCCGGTCGTGCTCCCGCTCCCCGTGGTTTGAAGGATCGCACCGTCGCCGCAGCCGATCGCGGCGATCGCCACCCACGCGAACCAATGCCGTTGGAACCCTCGCCGCTTCAGCATCGCCCCCTCCGTCGCAAGAAGCCGCCCGACGAGCACAGCGTAAGCCCAAAAATTCAACGACGGAGGATGGTAGATGTTGTTACCGCTACTCTTCGCGCTTGGTCGTTCTTGAGACGCCATGGCGCGGTGATCGAGAACACTTCACGCCCGGGGCCGGTTGCGGGGCGCGACGCTCTCGACGCCGCGGCGGCGCTGGGCCAGAAGGGCTCGGATGCAGGCGACGCGTCCGGGGATCCCCTCCCGGCTCCTCGATCCGGCCTTCGTACGTGAGCTCGAGGTGCTCAGGCGCCGGCTCGAAATCCGCGCGCGCTCGGGCGCCTCCGGCGAACACGTCGCGCGGCGGCGCGGCGGCGCGGCGGAGTTCCAGGAGCACAGGCCCTACAGCCCCGGCGACGACCTACGCCGCATCGACTGGGCCGCCTACGCGCGCACCGATGAGCCCGTGCTGAAGCTCTTTCGCGCCGAGGAAGACGTGATCGTGCGGCTCCTCGTGGACACGTCCGCGTCCCTGGATTTCGGCGAGCCGCCGAAGTTCGAGTCCGCATGTCGTATCGCCGCGGCCTTCGGCTACATGGCGCTCGCGGCCTCGGAGCGAGTGCAGGTGATCTCGGCCGGGGAGGGGATCCAGCGCGAAGAGACGCCGGTGCGGGGCCGGAGTGGACTGCCTGCGCTTTTGCGAGCGCTCGGCGGGATCACGCCGGGCGGCGGGACGGATCTCGCGCGCGCCGTCGATCGGCTGATACAAAAGAACAAGCGTGCAGGGATGCTCCTCGTCGTCTCCGATTTCCTCGACGGCGGGCCGCTCGGCCCCGCGCTCACCCGCGCGGCCGCGGCCGGGCACGATCTCGTGCTCGTGCAGGTCGTCGCGCCCGAGGAGATCGAGCCTTCGTACGAGGGCGACTGGGCGCTCGAGGACGCCGAGACCGGCGCGGTCGTCGAGGTGACCATGGATGCCGCGTCGATCGAGGCGTACGTGCTCCGGTTCGCGGGCCTCTGCGAGGAGCTCCGGCAGATGGCGAAGCGGTTGCGCGCGACGTACGTGCGGGTTCGCACGGACGAACCCTTGGAGAGCGCGATCCGGCGGATCGTCGCGAGGAGCATCGACTGAATGTCCTCGCCGCTCGATCTGCTCGCGCCGAAGGGACTCGCGCTCCTCGGGCTGCTCGGCCCACTGGTGCTCCTCTACATCCTGAAGGTGCGGCGGAAGCGAAAGCGCGTCGCGTCGACGTGGCTGTGGGCCTCGGCGAAGCGGGATCTGATCGCGCGCTCGCCGTTCCAGAAGCTCATCGCCCAGGTGCCGCTCATCTTGCAGGCGCTGGCGCTGCTCCTGCTCGCGTTCGCGCTCGCGCGGCCGGCGACGCGGGGGAGGGCGATCACGGGCGATCACCTCGCGATCATCGTGGACGCGAGCGCGTCGATGTCGGCGCAGAGCGTGGCCGGCGCGGAGACGAAGACGCGGATGGAGCTCGCGCGCAAGGTCGCCGAGGACATCCTGTCGTCGCTCGGCCCGGGCAGCGACGCGCTCCTGCTCGAAGCGGGGCGCGACGCGCGCGTGGTGGCGCCGCTCGATCGGGACGCGGTCCGGCTGAAGGCCGCGCTGAAGACGCTGCGCGTACACGACGTGGAGGGCGACCTCGGCGCGGCCGTGGCGCTCGCGGTGGATCGGCTGCGGCAGCTCGGCGGATCACGGCGGATCGTGGTGATCACGGACGGCAACCTCGCCGCGCCGGCAGCGCTCTCGGGTGCGTCGCTCCCGATCGAGGTGATCACCGTGGGCACGCCGGTGGACAACGCGGCCATCGTGCGTGTCGACGTGCGGTCGGGGATCGAGCCGACGCTGAAGCGCGAGCAGGTGCAGGCGTTCCTCGTGATCGCGAACTTCGGCAAGGCGCCGCGCGAGCTCTACGTGACGATGCGCGAGGACAACGCGTCGGACGTGCTCGCATCGCGGAAGATCCTGGTCGCGCCGGGCGAACGTCAGGCCGTGGTGCTCGACTTCCTGCCGGCGCCCGGCGACTACCGGCGCGGGCTCATCTTCGACATCGCGCCGCACGACGCGATGGAGGTCGACGACGCGGCCTTCGCGCGCGTGCCGGCCGGGGACAAACTGCCCGTGGCGTACGCGGCGCCCGATCCGCAGAAAACGTCGCCGTGGATCGAGCGGGCGATCGTGAGTGATCCGGCGACGACGCTGAAGACGCTCTCGGTGGCGGAGCTCGCGCAGCCGGCCGCGGTCGAGATGGACGCGTTCGTCGTGGTGGAGGGCGCATGTCCGGACTTCGTGCCGGGCGGCGATCTCCTGATCGTCGCGCCACCCGCGGGGCGTTGCTTCGGCACCGTGGTCGGAAGGACGCTCGAAGCCCCGTCGATCACGTCGTGGGAGACGGGCGACGCGCGCATGCGGTTCCTCTCGCTCGACGGCGTGTCGATCTCGCGCGCGATGGCGCTCAAGCCTGAGGGCCCCACGCAGGAGCTCATCCGCACGCAGGACGGCACGATCGCCACCGACATCTCCACGCCGACGCGCACGGGCACGCTGCTCGGCTTCGACGTCGGCGACAGCGACTGGCCGCTCAAGGCGAGCTTCGTGCTCTTCATGCGAAACCTCCTCGAGCAGGGGCGTATCCACCGTGCGCACGGCATCACGGGGCCCGCGCGCGCCGGCGAGCCGCTCCGCGTGCGTTTGCCCGCGTCGGCGAAAGACGTCGAGGTGAAAGGACCCACCGGCGATCGGCTCGACGTGTCGCTGCGGAGCGGGCTCGCGGTCGTGCCGGAGATCTCGAAGGTCGGCCTCTACCAGCTCTCGTGGCAAGGCCCCGAGGGCGGCGCGATCGTGGCCCCGGCGAACCTGACCAGCGCGGCCGAGAGTGACCTCGGCAGCGTCATGGCCCCGGCTGGATCGGGCAAGGACGAGATCAAGGTGACGGCCGCGGGCGTCGAGCCCGACGCGCACAACGAGTGGAGCTGGGTGCTCGCGCTCGTGGCGCTCGGCTTCGTGGTCTTCGACATCTGGTACCTGACGCGCAAGCCCCGCCTCGCGCCCGCCGCTGCGCCCGCCGCGCCCAAGCGTCCGCCGGCGCCGGAGAGGAGAGCCGCAGCGTGATCCCGAGCCACTTGCGCCCGTACGTGCCTTTCGTGGTCGTTGGCATCGGCTTGCTCGTGTTCGTCCTGCTCGCGCGGTGGGTGATCCGCGAGGCGGGCCTCACGAAACGCAAGATCTTGCTCGCGGGGATGATCGCGGGCGCGCTGCCGGCGCTTTACGTGGGCCTCGTCTGGACGGGCCTCGTCCCCGGCGGTTACCTACGCCTCGCGCGGCCGCAGATCACGCTGCTCGCGCTCGCGTCGACGATGTTCGTCGCGTACCGCATGGCGACGGGTTGGACGAACCAGGGCCCGTTCCGCACGCGGCTCGGCGATCTCCTCGCCCAGTTCGCCACGTTCATCGCGGCCATGGCCGCGGCCGGCCCCGAGCTCGGGCGGCCGCTCGACCGGCTCACCGTGCTCGTGGCGATCGATCGCAGCCGCTCGATCGACCTCGTCCCGAGCGCCGAGCAGCGCATCAAGCAGGAGCTCACGGTGGCCGAGATCGGCATGCGCGAGGAGGATCGGATCGGCACGATCATCTTCGGCGCAGACGCGGCGACGGAGGACCCGCCGCGGCCGAAGTCGGACCTGCCCGCGCCGCAGCGTGTCTCCATCGGGCGCGACGGGACCGATCTCGGCGCGGCGATCCGGCGCTCGCTGGCCGAGGTGCCCGCCGACAGCGCCGCGCGCATCGTGGTGCTCTCGGACGGCGTGGCGACGCGCGGCGACACGATGGCCGCGGCCGCGGCGGCCGTCGCGGCGGAGATCCCGGTCGACGTGGTCCCGCTCGAACAACGCTCGATCCCGGACATCCGCGTCGTCGCGCTCCGAGCGCCGACGCGCGCGGACGAGGGCGAGCCCATCGATCTGCGGCTCGTGACCTCGTCGCCGAGCCCGGCCGCGATCCAGATCCGGCTGCGTCGCGACGGCGAGCTCATCGCGGAGTCGGGCGCGAAGATCGCCGCGGGCGAGGACGTCTTGCGTATCCGCGAGAAGGCGCCCGGCCCCGGGTTTCATCGCTACGACGTGGAGATCACGGCGGCCGACCCGGCGCTCGATCAATCGCCCGAGGACAACGCGGGCAGCGCCTTCATGCGTGTGCGTGGCCAGGCATCGGCGCTCGTACTCGACGGGGACGCGGGCAAGACGGCGTTCGTCGCGCGCGCCCTGCAGGCCGCGGCGTTCCAGGTGGATGAGGGCTCGACGAGCAGCGTGCCCGCGGATCTTGCGGGGCTCGTCGGCTACGACCTCGTCGTGATGGGCGACGTGCGCGCCTCGGATCTGTCGCCCGGCCAGATCGACGCGCTCGCGAGTTACGTGCGCGACCTCGGCGGCGGCCTGCTCCTCATGGGCGGCGATCGCAGCATGGGCCCAGGCGGGTACGCGCGCACGCCGCTCGAAGAGGTCTCCCCGGTTTCTTTTGATCTCAAACAAGAGCGGCGCCGCGCGAGCCTCGCCGAGGTGATCGGGATCGACATCTCGGGCTCGATGGCAGCCACGGCCGGCGCGCACACGAAGCTCGAGCTCGCGAACGAGGCGGCCGCGCGCAGCGCCGCGCTGCTCGGCAGCGGCGACCGGCTCGGCGTGCTCCATGTCGACACCGACGTCCACTGGAGCGTCCCGCTCGGCCCGGTGAGCGACAAGGCCGCGATCGACAAAGCGATCCGCGGCGTGGGTCCGGGCGGCGGCGGCATCCTCGTCGACATCACGCTCGAAGCCGCGTACGCCGCGCTCGCGAAGGAGAAGGTCAACCTCAAGCACGTGCTGCTCTTCGCCGACGGCTCCGACGCCGAGCAGATGGGCCCGTGCCGCACGATGGTCTCCGACGCTTTGCGCGCCGGCATCACGACGAGCGTGGTCGCGCTTGGCAACGGCGGCGACGTGCCCGAGCTGGAGACGCTCTCGCGCCTCGGCAGCGGCCGCTTCTACCTCATCGAGGACGCGAACCGCCTGCCCGCGGTCTTCACGCAGGAGACGATCCTCGCCGCGCGCTCGTCGATCGTCGAAAAAGAATTCCGCGTCTCCCGCAGCGCACCTTCGCCCATCCTCTCGGGCGTTCCCCTCGACGAGGCCCCCTCGCTCGACGGGTATGTCGTGACGATCCCGAAGGGCCGCGCGAGCGTGCTCATGACCGGGCCCGAGGGCGATCCGATCCTCGCCGTGTGGTCGGCGGGCGTCGGTCGATCGGGCGCGTTCACGAGTGACCTCAAGGATCGCTGGGGCCGCCGCTGGACCACGTGGCCCGGCGCGGCGCGGCTTGTCGGCCAGCTCGCGCGCGACCTCACGCGCAAGGGCGAGGACGGCCGCGTGCGCGTCGAGGCCGACGCCTCGGGCGGCGAGCTTCACGTGCGCGCCACGGTCGTCGGCGACGACGGCCGCGCGCAGTCGTTCCGCCGCTTGATGGTGCGCGTCGCCGGGCCCGACGGGTTCGTCCGCGAGACCGCGCTCGAAGCCACCGGCGCCGGCGCGTATGCCGCCTCGATCCCGCTCTCGCGCCCCGGCACGTACATCGCGATCGCCAAGGATGAGCAGTCGGGCGACGTCGTCGGCACGGCGGGCGCGGCGCTCACCGCCGGCGAGGAGCTCCGGCCCACGGGCTCCGACGCCGCGCTTCTCGGCCGCATCGCGGACCTCACGGGCGGCAAGCGGCGCGACACGCTCGCCGGCATCTTCGGCGACCGCGCCGCGCGGCGTTTCTCCTACCAGGACATCACGCCCGTCTTGATCGCAATGGCCGGCTTCGCGCTCCTCCTCGCGGTCGCGGCGCGCCGCTTCGCCTTGCCGGAGCCCGTCCTCGCGTGGGCCGCGCGCACGCGCGCCGCGCTGCAACCGAAGCCCGCCGAGGCCCACGCGCGCCCCGATCCGCGCTCGCCCGACGCCGTCGTCGGCGCGCTCCTCCAAGCGAAAGAGCGTGCTGCCCGCGACCGCGCCGCCCGCGAGGCCCCGCTCCCCGCGGCCTCGGCCGCCGCGCTCGCGCAGACCTCCGCGCCGGCCCCGCATGCGCCTCCACCGGCCGCTGCGAGGCCACACATCCCGGCCCCGACCGCGGCCGCGCCCCCGCCCGCCGGCGCCGCGCCGCCCGCGGGACCGCCGCAGCCCCGCGCGCTCACGGCGGCCGAGATCCTCCTCGCGCGCCGCAAAGGCCAGCCGCGATCCTGATCGTCGCGACGAACGCGCGTCCCTGAAAAACGCGCGCTACCGAACGACGCGATACGCCTGCGTCCAGGCCATCTTCCCGGCCGGCAGCGAGACGCGCGCGCGCACCCAGGTCTCGCCGCCGCGGAGCTCGTACGAGGCGTCGCCCTCGGCGCCTGGTTCCACCTTCGCGAGCTCCTTGCCGCCGTCGCCGATGAACACGACGACCGCGCCTTCTTCTTTCGGCCACACGCTCAGCTTGTTCTCGGTCACGCGGATCCGCGTGAGCGTCACGCCCGACGACGCGTAGAGCCGACCCTTTGCGAGCCCTTCGCAGATGTGCGCTCGCTCGGGCTTTTCTGCGAACACCTGGACCCAGCCTTTTCCAGGCCGCGCCGGCTTGATGTTCGGCTTCGTCATACCGAGGTGATGCGCGTCGTCGACCGCCACGCCCGCGATCGTCCACCCCTCGTCGAGCAGTGTGTTCCACACGGCCTCGTGGGACGGCCGCTCCGCGTTGCCCTCCGTGTTCACGTACGGGTGGCCGCTCCAGATCTCGAGCAGCTCCGCGCCGCGCGTGACGCGCACATCGTCCAGCGTGAGCGCCCAGTCGAAGTTCGGGTGGTTCACGAGCGCGACGCCCTTTTGGTCGTGCACCTTGGTGAGCCCGTGCAGCAGCGCCTCGCGTTTCGTGCTGAAGCGGCCGCCGCCGATCGTCTTTTTCGTGCAGAGGCCGTTGACGTGGACGGGTTTGCCCTCGGCCATCATCGTGATCTCTTCGCCCCCGATGATCACGAACCCCTTCTTTTCGAGCGCCGCGAACGTCTCGGGGCTGACGCGGTTGTCGTGATCGGTGAGCGCGAGGAACGCGTAGCCGTGGCTGCGATACCAGGTGTAGACGTCCTTCGGCGGCCGATCGCCGTCGCTCCACTGGCTGTGCGTGTGGAGGTTGCCGCGCTGGAACGTCGAGACGTCGAGCGTCTCGGCGAAGTGCGGCGGGCCGAGCTTCGGCGGCTCGATCTTGATGTTGAGCGACAAGGGCGCCGCGAGGGCCGTGCGCTCGGGAGGGACACGCGTGAACGTAATAGCCGCCACGCCGCCGATCGCGGCGACCCCCACGCCGAGCGCGATCCAGCGAAACATGCCCGTCTTCGATCGCATCGGCCTTTCCCTGCTCGCGAGGATAGCTCCATACGCCGCGAGGGCGGAAGCGCCCCCGCGGCGCGCCCGTTCAGTCGAGGACGAGCCTGACTTTCACGGAGACGTCGATCCCGTCCGTCGGCCACGCCAGGAAGTTCGGGTTCGTACGGCCACTCCACTCGACGCGGACCTTCTTGCCGTCTTCGAAGAAGGGACGAATGTCGCCGTCGTGGAGCACGTCGAGGATCACGTCGGGCTCCTTCGGGGGCATGTCCGACTTCGAGACGAGCGGCGTGCGCCCCGTCGAGGTCACGGCTTCGCCGAGGATCTCGTCGACGAACGTGACGTCCTCTGCGGGCGGCGCCACGGAGATCCGCACGAACCCGAGCCGGGCCGCGCCGTACGAGTTGACGTCGCTCTCCAGCGTGACTTCGTTCCACCAGAAGAAGGACCCGTCGACCTTGGGGGTCACGGTGAACTCCGCGTCCACGTCGTACTCGCTCACGACGGACGAACACCCGAACGTGCCCATGGCCATCGCGGCCCCGACGAGGAGAGCCCATCGCGCCCCGCGCTTCTCGCCGCCGCCCACCCTTTGCTCCGCGCCTGATTCGATGAAGCCATTCATGCTGAAATCGTAGCACGCCCGTGGCCTGGATCCCGCCGCGCGGTCGGCGCACCCAAGGGCGCACGAAACCGCGCGTCCAAGGGGACACCCTCGGCCCGGCAGCGCCTGGGGCGCCGCGGCGTGGGGCATTCAGACCGAAGGAGTCGTCGCGCATGGCCACGATGCAGGAGGGCGCCCTCCTCTTTTCGTTGAAGTACCTCGCGCGCCTGGAAGAGGCGCGCGTTCGTCCGGAGAACGAGGCCGCGGGGCGGCTCGAACACGAAGAGGCCCAGCGCCACGCGCGTGAAGCCTCCTCGATGCACGCCCGGATCGAGGCCGAGCGGCGCGCGCGAATGGACGCCGAGCGCCGCGCCGAGGAAGCGCGGATCGAGGCGATTCGCTTCGCAGCCGTCGAACGCGCGCGTGCTGAGGCCGAAGCGAACGCGCGCCTCGAGGTGATGCGGATCGTCGAGGCGCACGAGCGCGCCCTCGCTGCGTTGAAGGAGGACAAACAGAACCAGCGCCTCGGCCGCGCCGTGCGCCTCGGCGCCCTCGGATCCATGTTCCTCTTCGCCGCGGCCTTCGGCTTCTATTTCGGCAAGGTCAAGCCCGACGGCGAGGCCCAGCTCCGCGCCCAGCAGGCCGCCATCGACGCGGCCGACGAGGAGGCGTCGCGGCTTCGCAAGAAGCTCGCTGAGCGTGACGCGCGCATCAAGGAGGCCGAGCGCGTGCTCGGCGCGCTCGCCCGGCCTGCGCGTTAGCTAGATCGAATAGTCCTGCACGAAGAGTTTTGCGTCGCGCAGGTTCACGAACACCTCTTCCCCCTCCGCGAGCCCGAGCTCGGCGACGCGATCCTTCGTGAGCTCCACTGTCAGCGGTTGATCGTCGTCGAGCGTGAGCTCGATCCGCACCATCCAGCCGACCCGCACGAGGCGCTCGACCCGTGCGGTCGCCACCTCCACGCTGCTGCGCTTTTCCGCGCGGCTCGACACGCCCACGAGCTCGACGTCGTGCGGACGGACGAACGCGCGCACGCTCGTCCCGTCCCCCGCGCCTGGCGGCGCGTGCACCGCGAGGCTCCCGAGCGCCGCGCGCCCGCCACGCACCTCGCCTTCGAGCTCGTTGATCGATCCCACGAACCCCGCGACGAACGCCGTCGCCGGGCGATCGTAGATCTCCTCGGGCGTGCCGATCTGCTCCACCTTGCCGCGGTTCATCACGATGACCCGATCCGCGACGCTGAGCGCCTCTTCCTGATCGTGCGTGACGAACACCGTGGTGATCGCGCGCTCCTCGTGGAGGCGCCGGAGCCATTCGCGGAGTTCCAGCCGCACCTTCGCGTCGAGCGCGCCGAAGGGCTCATCGAGCAGGAGCACGCTCGGCCCCGGCGCGAGCGCGCGGGCGAGCGCGACACGTTGCCGCTGCCCACCCGAGAGCTCGTGCGGGTACCTTTCGCCAAGCTCCGCGAGCCGCACCAGCGCGAGCAGCTCGCTCACCACGCGATCGATCTCCACCCGCGGCTTGCCTCGGATCTCCAGGCCGAACCCGACATTTTCACGCACCGTCATGTGCCGGAACAGGGCGTAACTCTGGAACACGAAGCCGATGTTCCGCTCCTGCACGCGCACGTCCGTCACGTCCACGCCGCGGAGCAGCACGCGCCCTTCATCGGGCGATTCGAGCCCCGCCAGGATCCGCAGCACCGTCGTCTTGCCGCCGCCGCTTGGGCCGAGCAGCGCCACGAGCTCGCCCGCCTCGATCTCGAACGACACGGCGTCGACCGCCCGCCCGCTCCCGCCGGGAAAACGCTTCACGAGATCACGCGCCACGATACCCACGAGCGCCTACCTTCCCGGCTCCGCGCGTGAGCCACGCTTTCGTCGCATGACGTCGAGCAACAAGAGAAGCCCGATCGACGCGAGCGCGAGTACCGTCGCCACCACGTACGCGCCGCGGTCGTCCCGATCTTCGAGCGCCCGGTACACGAAGACCGTCGCCGTCTCCGTCTTCCCCGCGATCCCGCCCGAGACCAGGAGCACCGCGCCGAACTCGCCGATCGCCCGCGCCATCGTCAGCGTCGTGCCGTACGCGAGCCCCCAGCGAATCCCCGGCAGCGTGACACGAAAGAACGTCACGAACGGCGACGCCCCGAGCGTGTACGCCGCGAGCTCCTGATCCGTGCCCATCTCCTCGAGCACCGGACCGACCTCACGCACCACGAACGGGAGCGTCACGAACGCCGTCGCCATCGCCATCGCCGGCCAGGCGAACGCGACCTCCCAGCCGAGCGCGTCCGTGATCGGCCGGAGCAGCCCGCCCTTGCCGAAGAGCGAGAGGAGCACGACGCCCACCGCCACCGGCGAGAGCGCGAACGGCACGTCGACGAGCGCGTGGAGGACACGCTTTCCCACGAACCGATCCCGCACGAGGACGAACGCGAGCGCCGTGCCGAGCGTGCCGTTCACCACGACCGCGAAGGCCGTGAGCTTGGCCGTCATCACGAGCGCGGCGAGCACATCGGGCCGCGCGAGCACCTCGACGAAAGGCCGGAGTCCGCCGCCGAGCGCGCCACGCAGGAGCGAGCCGACCGGCAGGAGCACGAGGGCGCCCACGTAAAGCACGGCCACCCCGATCAGGACGACGCGCACGCGGCCCTTTCCGCCGCCCGCTCGCTCAGCCATGGGCCCCCCGCTGCCGCGCCGAGACGACGAGCACCACGCAGAACGAGATCGTCACGAGCACGAGGGACATCGCGCTCGCCGCGTGCACGTCGCCCGACTCCACCTCCCCGAACACGTGCACGGCCGCGGTCAGCGTCCGCCGTGGAATGTTGCCGGCCACCACGACCACCGAGCCGAACTCGCCGAGGGCCCGCGCAAAGCTTTGCAGCGCACCCGAGACGATGGCCGGCGCGATCGCGGGGAGCGTCACCCGCCGGAACGTCGTCCACTCGCTCGCGCCGAGCGTGTAGGCGGCCTCCTCGTCGGCCCCGTCGAGCTCGAGCAGCACGGGCTGGACCGTGCGCACCACGAGCGGGAGCGTCACGAAGAGCAGCGCCAGGATGATTGCCGGCGGGGCGTACACGACCCGCATGCCGGCCGCCTCGAAGAGCTGCCCGAGCGCGGCGTGGGGCCCGAGGAGCGTGACGATCATCATCCCCGTCACGAGCGTGGGGATCGCGAACGGCAGGTCGATGAGGACGTCGAGCAGCTTGCGCCCGGGGAAGGGGTAGCGGACGAGCACGTATGCGATGAGCGTGCCCATCACCGCGTTGACGGCGGCCATCACGAGCGCCGTCTCCAGTGTCAGGAAAATGGCCCCGCGCGCGACGGGGTGGACGAGGGCCCGTCCGAGCTCGGCGAGACCCTGCGAGAGCCCCTCCCGCGCGAGCGTGGCCACGGGCAGCGCCACCATGAGCAGGAGGTAGGTCGCCGCCGCCCCACGCAGGCCGAGTTTGCCGAGGGGCCGTCCTTGCGCCCTCGATCGGCCCGTCGGCCGCGCCTCGGACAGCTCCACCGTCGTGCTCAAGCGAGCGTGAGGATGGCCCGCCGTGGCGCTCGTCCGCAACGACGATGTGAAAGTTGCATCGGAAAGATGCGACAATGGCCGTGGCGCGCACGGGAGCGGGGGATGTGTCCGCGGGTCCGAGCTGCCCGTGTTCCTGCGGACAGCTTGCAAATCTGCCCGTGATCTGCCGTCGATCCGTGGGGGAGGTCTCCAGGGTTGCGGCGGCTCGGCGATTCTGGTAACCACCTCGAACGTGATCGGCGCGATGCGTGGGAACCCACACGACATTTCATCGCGATCTACCGATTGCCCAGGCCGAGGGACACGTGGACCCGACGTCGGGCGTCCGAGCGCGACGTTTCACGGCTTGACGGAACGAGCGTAATCGCCCCCAACATGAGCCCGCCGGAAACCCTCTTCGACAAGGTGATTGCCGCCAGTGGTCTTTCGGAGGTGTTTGCCCGAGGTACCATCAAGCGCGCGTGCTCGCGCGTGGGGGTGACGGCGGAGACGATGAGCCCCTCGGAGCTCGCGCGCGCGCTCGGCTCGATCGAGCAGGCGCTTTCCGTGTTCCTGCCGCCGGATCAGAAGGATTCGCGCATGCAGGCCATCCGCGCGCTCTCGCGCGGCTGAGCATTTCAAGCCGCCTTTTTGCGGATTGTCATCACAGGAACGGGCGCTTGGCGAAGGACGGCGGTCGCCACGCTGCCGAGCAGCGCGCGGCCGATGGCGCTGCGGCCGTGCGTGCCCATCACGATGAGATCCGCCGAGATTTCGGCCGCGGTCTTGCAAATCTCGTCGGCCGAGCGCCCCTCGCGCAGCACGCCGTCGAGCCGGACGCCGCGGGCCCGCCGCGCCTCGATGGCGGTGTCGAGCCTTCGCTGCGCGGCCTGCCGTACGCTCTCCGCGACCTCGGACGCGGGGAGGTAGGAGCCGTCGGGGAAGCTGTAGACGATCAGGCTGTAGACGTGCACGACGGTGACCGCGGCGCCGAGCTTCGTGGCGAGCTCGATCGCATGTTCGAGCGCGTGCTCCGAGGTCTCTTCGAAGTCGATCGGCACGAGGATCTTGTGGAACGGCATGATTCCTCCCTGATGCGCCGAGCCCGGATCGGTAAGGTCTCCTGGTGAGCGAGAGCGGACGCGGGCTACCCTGGACGGACGCGCCGATTGCGGGGAATCGGCAGTGGAAACCGGCGTTTCCCGCGTCGCGATAGTTGCTTGCGCGTTGGTGAGCGCGGCGTTAGCCTCATGATCGCCCTAGGCCCGTTCGTCGTCGAACTCTGACAGCCCGCTTTGCTCGCGGTCGCTCGATCTGTATCGGCTGACGGTCGCTCGTCTGTGTGGTCTCGAAGCGATCCGATGCACGGCCCGGGTCGCATCCGGGGAAGGTCAGGAGAGGTCGTGCATCGGGTGGTCTGAGGATGAGCAAGCGACTGTACGTGGGCAATTTGGCCTTCCACTCCACCGAGGAGAGCGTCCGCAGCGCTTTCCAGAGTGCCGGTGTGGAGGTCGTCGGTGTCCAGGTCATGACCGATCGGGTGACGGGGCAATCGCGCGGGTTCGGTTTCGTGGACGTGGCGGGCGACAAGGAAGCGCAGGCGGCCATCGACGCGCTTCATGGCAAGAGCCTGGACGGGCGCACCCTGACCGTGAACGAGGCGCGTGAGCGCACGCCGGGCGGCGGCGGCGGTGGTGGTGGTGGCTTCCGCGGCGGTGGCGGCGGCGGCATGGGCGGCGGTGGCGGCGGCGGCGGTGGCTACGGCGGTGGCGGCGGCGGCGGCGGTCGTGGTGGTGGCGGCGGCGGTCGCGGCGGCGATCGGCGCGGCGGTCGCGGCGGCGGCGGCGGCGGTCGGGATCGCGGTCGCGGCGATCGCGGCGATCGCTGGTAGGACGTGAGGGCCCGGCGAGAGCCGGCCCGAAAGAAAGCGCCCCGGAGCCAAGGCTTCGGGGCGCTTCTGTTTTGTGCGCGCCTCCGCGCGTATCAGCGCTTGAACGGCTTGCGGCCGGCGAAGACCTGACCCTCGCCGAGCTCGAAGCCGATGCGAAGGAGCTGGTTGTACTTCGCCACGCGATCCGAGCGGGAAGACGAGCCCGTCTTGATCTGGCCCGCGTTCGTGGCGACCGCGAGATCGGCGATGAACGTGTCCTCCGTCTCGCCGGAGCGGTGCGAGATGATCGACCGATAGCCGCCTTCGCCGGCGGTGCGGATGCAGTCGAGCGTCTCGGTGACCGTGCCGATCTGGTTCAGCTTGATCAGGATGGCGTTCGCGATCCCCTCGGACATGCCGCGCGCGAGGCGCTCGGGATTCGTGACGAAGAGATCATCGCCGACGAGCTGCACCTTCTTGCCGAGCCGCTCGGAGATGAGCTTCCAGCCCTTGTCGTCGTTCTCCGCGCAGCCGTCCTCGATCGAGACGATCGGGTAGCGCTTCGAAAGCTCCTCGTACACCGCGACGAGCTCCTCGGGCGTCTTCGGCCCCTTGTCGAACGTGTAGATGCCCTTGTCGGCGTCGAAGAACTCGCTCATCGCGGCGTCGAGCGCGAGGCCGATGTCCTCGCCGGGTTTGTAGCCGGCGGCCTCGATCGCGCGCATGACCTCCTGCAGCGCCGACTCGTTCGTGGCGAGGCGCGGCGCGAATCCGCCCTCGTCGCCGACGGCCGTCACGTGCCCGCCCTTCTTCAGGATCCCTTTGAGCGTGTGGAAGATCTCGACGCCCATGCGCAACGCCTCGTCGAACGAGACCGCGCCGTAGGGCACGATCATGAACTCCTGCACTTCGAGGCCGTTGTCGGCGTGCACGCCACCGTTCAGGATGTTCATGAGCGGCGTCGGCAGGACACGCGCGGCGGCGCCGCCGAGGTATCGCCAGAGCGGCAGATCCACGGTGTCGGCGGCGGCGCGCGCCACGGCCATCGAGACGCCGAGGATCGCGTTCGCGCCGAGCTTGCCCTTGTTCGGGCTGCCGTCGGCTTCGATGAGGACCTTGTCGACGGCGGACTGATCGAGCGCGTCCATGCCCACGACGGCGGGGCCGAGGACGGTCTCCACGTTGCGCACCGCCTTCGAGACGCCCTTGCCCAGGTACCGCTTCTTGTCGCCGTCGCGCAGCTCGACGGCCTCGTACGCGCCCGTCGACGCCCCGCTCGGGACCGCCGCGCGGCCCAGGCCGTTGGTCGTCCTGACCTCGACCTCCACGGTGGGGTTGCCACGGGAATCGAGGATCTCACGGGCCATCACGCTTTGAATCTCGGACATGAGGAACGCTCCTTCGGCAGAGGGCCGGGAGCATATGCGTGGTGGGCGCCGCCGAACAGAGCTCGATCACGACAGAAGTCTTCCTCCTCGGGGCGCGACTCGCGTTATGCTCCCCGGCCGCGTGGAACGTTCGATCGGCGTGTATGGCGAGGAGCTGCTCCTCTGGATTTGCGCGGTACGCCAGTCCCCGAGGCGTCCGCCCGCGGAGCACCTGCTCCAGCAGGCAAACTCCTTGATGAACGAGCTGAAAAGCTCGAAGGCCTCCGACGAGCTGCCCGTCGTCTCGTCCGACGATGGACAGTTCGCCATCGCCGCGATCATCGACGAGATCGCGATGAGCCTGCCGGACCTGCGCCCCCTCTGGTCGCAATACTCGCTGCAGGCCACGCGCTGGCACACGACGAACGCGGGCGTCGAGTTCTACCAGCGCCTCGATCGCGTGAAGGAAGGCCCGAAGAGCGTGCTCGCCACGTACTACGTCGTGCTCGGCCTCGGCTTCCTCGGCAGGTTTGGATTGCCCGGCCAGGTGCAGTACGGCGCGACGCAGACGCGCATCGACGTCGCGCGGATCCTCGGCGTCGACCCGGATCGCGACTGGCACGCGGGCGCGCTGCGGCCCGTGCGCGAGGAGACGGTGCGCCCGATCGACCACCAGAACCCCTGGTGGAAATCGCTTTGGATGGGCCGCGGGATCGGGATCTTCTTCGTGGTCGTGGGCTTGATCCTGATCATCGTCTCTGCCGTCGGGGGCAAGTGATGGCGAACGTGATCGGCCCGTTCACCCAGGAGATCGACGCGCTGCTCGCGACGATCGGGCAGAAGCACCCGGGCAAGAAGCCGCCCTACCAGGTGCCGATCTACCTCGTCGTCGGGGATCCGGGGACGGGGCGATCGACGGCGATCCGCTCGCAGTTCCTCTCGTGGTCCGGCGGCGACGGGCCCTTGCCGCCCGCGTCCTCGACGCCGTTCTGCACGTACTGGATGGCCGAGGAGTGCGTGTTCATCGAGCCCGAAGGCCACGTCATGGGCCCGCGTCGCGATCCGGCTCTGCTCCAGGCGCTCTGCGAGGAGCTCTTGCGCAAGCGGCCACGTGAGCCGCTCGACGCGCTGCTCCTTGTGCTCAACGTCGCGGCCTTCGCCGACCTCGACGAGGCCGGCGTGCAGGCGTACGCGAAGAACTACCGCGACGTGCTCGTGGAGATCGGCCGGCACCTCGGCGGCGACGTGCCCACGTACGTGATCCTCACGCGCTTCGACACGGTGTGGGGTTTCGCCGACGTGTTCCAGTGGACGGCCGAGCGCAAGCGCGAGGATCCGTGGGGCTTCACGCTGCACCAGGAGGTCGCGCCGCAGGACGCATTGCCGAAGATCCGCGAGGAGATCGACGGGCTCGCCGCGCGCTTCGAGATGTTCTGCTTCGCCAAGCTCTCGGGGGAGGAGCACGTCGAGACGCGCATCCGCGCCTACCAGCACCTCGTGGAGGTGCGCGAACTGCTCGATCGGCTCCGCATCCTCTTCGGCGTGCTCGCGATGCCGAACGCCTACGAGCGTGTGCCGTGGTTCCGCGCGATGGCCATCGGCAGCGCGGTGCCCGGCGTCGGCGACCGGCAACGCGCGGGCGTGGCGCGGTTCCAGAGCATGGGCCTCTACCCGGCCTCGATGCCCCAGGGCATGCGGCCGGGCGGGCTGCCGATCCACGCGCTCGTCAAGACGGTCACGCTGCCCGAGAAGGACCTCGTGCCGCTGCGCGTGCGCTGGCGGGACGACCTCGCGACCTTGATCCTCGCCGGCTCCGCGATCCTCGTGTGGATCGCCGCGATCATCGTCGCGGGCGTCAACCGCTAGAACATCGATCGGTTAGCAACCGCTTGATGTTCTAGCTCTCTTGTCCCGAAGGGGACGCCTCGCGTCCCCCTCTCGTCCGGGCAAAGCCTGGACGATTCACCCCCTGAGGGAAGCTCGCTTCGCGATCTTCCGAGCATCGAACCGGTCGATGCTCTAGCGCCCGCGGGCGAGCTCGATCTCCATCGTGATCCACGCGTCGAGGTCGGGCTCGGGCTTGAAGAGGCCGAGGTCGAACTCGCGCCCGTTGATCAGGATGAACGGCGTGCCCATCAGGCCGGCTCGATCCGCGTCGGCCTTGTCCCGCTCGATCGTCTTCGTCGCCGCCTCGGATGGCATGTCCGCGCGCAGCTTGCCCATGTCGAGCCCGAGCCCCTCGGCGATCTCGCCGATCATGGCATCGCCGAGTTTGTCCTGGTTCTCGAAGAGCGCGTGCTCCATCTCCCAGTAGCGCCCTTGCCGCTGGGCGGCGTAGGCGGCGCGGGCCGCGACCTCCGCATGGGTGTGCCTCGGCAGCGGGTAGAACTTGTGCACGAGGCGCACGTCGTCCTCGTGCTCTGCGGCGACGCGCTCGACGATCGGCACGATCCGGCGGCACGCGGGGCACTGGAAGTCCGACCAGACCATGATCGTGACGGGCGCGGACGCCGAGCCCTTCATCGGTGAGCCGGCGACGTCGACCGTGGTCACCTTGCTCCCGAAGCGGATCTCGTAGGCGCGCGCGGCGTCGGCGCGGCCGAGACCTGCCTTCACGCGCTCCGTGAGGAAACGCGCGGCCGGATCGCAGGCCTTGCAGGGACGTTTTTCGTCGAGGCAGACAGAGAGCGGCACAGCCTGGTCGGGGCAGGGCGCGATCTGCTCGTCGAGCAGACGTTCGACGGTCTCGCGTTCACGCGGCACGAGGTCCGCCATCTCTTTGGGCCGCTGGATCTCGAAGGCGCTGCCGCCGTCCGCGTGCTGGCTCCCGCCGCACGCGCTCGCGAGGAGCGCAGAGACGAGCAGGAGCGGGGAGAGGGTTCGCAGAGTCACGCCGCGCATCTTACGTCCACATTGGGGCTTCGGCTCGCCTCACGGCGGCCTTCGCACCAAACTCCAGCACCGCCGCGGGCGGATCGGCTTCGCCCCCCTCGACGCCGGGACGCGCTCGGGGTATTCACCGGCCGAACGTGCACGACGCCGCACCGCCTCCTCCGATACCCGCCAAGACCAGCGCGCCGATCTCCGTCCGCGACGCCGGCAAGAAGCGGCTGCGGTGCCCGACGTGTCTGGAGCTCGTGGCGCCCGGGGTCGATCTCTGCCCCGAGTGCGACGAGCCCCTCGCCGGCAGCAAGAGTCTCCGCACGGGCGCGGTGACGGTCAAGGCGCCGAGCTGGCTGTCGCTCCACTGGCGTCCGCTCGTCACGGGCCTCGCGATGGCCTCCGTGCTCGCGACAGGCATCGCCCTGCGGAGCCTCGCCCCGGGCCGCTTCCTCCCGCCGAAGGCCGCCTCGCGCTCGCCGAGCGTCGTCACGCCGACCTGCACCTCGCCCTGCTGGCACGGCGAGGCTTGCCAGGTCGGCCAGTGCGTCTGGCAAAAACCAAACGATGTCGGACACCTCGGCGAGCAACCGCTCGTGACGGGGCCCTTCGCCCTGCCGAAGGACGTCTCCGACGCCTTGCCGCTCGACGCGGATCGCTTCGCGCTCGCGCTGCTCGCGGGCATCGAGGTCCACGACGCGCGCACGGGCGCGCTCGTCACGCTGGTCAGCGACGCGCCGCAGATCAAGGGCCTCTACCGCGTCGGCGAGCACGTCTACGCGACCTCGCCGCAGCGGCTCTACGTCGTCGACGCAGCGACGACAGGCCTGCAAAAGACGATCGATCTCGGCGCGATGGTCGGGCAGGTGTCGGTCGGGGCGAACGGCCGACGCGCGCTCGTGTCGCTGCCGTCGGCGCACGCGGTTTCGATCCTGGCGACGGAGTACCACGCGGAGATCGACCGCATCCATTTCGGCGACGATCCCGTGGGGCCGATGGGCGTCGACGACACGGGCACGCGCGCGCTCGGCACGACGGGCCAGGTCCCGCTGCAGGGCCTGCGTGATCCCGCGGGCGGCGCCGTGTACGCGTTTGATCCGAGCCGCCTCGCGTCGCAGCAGGACCGCGTGCGCACGTCGATGCTGGGCAACCCCGTCAGCGTGCTCATGACCCCGGACGGAAGCGCGAGTTATGTCGTCCTCCGCGCCGAAGACGCGCTCGTGCCGCTCGAATGGCTCCCGTCGGGCGCGGTGCGGCGCCGCGAGCGGATCCAGACGTGTGATGAGCCCGAGCAAATCGAGCTCGTGCGTCGTGGCCGCCGCGCGCTCGTGCGTTGCCACGAGGGACGCGCGCTCGAGGTCTTCGACCTCGCGAAGGGCGAGCTCGCGCGGCACATCCCGTTCAACGGACGGGCGACCGACCTCGTGGTCACGCCCGACGGCGAGCAGGCGCTCGTGACGCTCACGGGCGACGGCGCGGGCTCGCTCGCGCTCGTGGATCTCGAGTCCTACGCGGTGAAGCTCCTTCCGCTTTCGGGCGAACCCAAGCGCGTGCGGCTGACGCCGGACGGCCGCATGGCGCTCGTCTTCTCGGATTGGGCCAAGGTCGCGTGGGTGGTGCGATGAGCCAGCAGCGCGTCCCGTGCCCCGCCTGCAAAGCGCCGATCGTCTTCGGGGCGCACAAGTGCCGCGCGTGCAAGGCGTGGCTCGTCCCGGAGGCGCAGCCGCGTGTACCGCGCGTGATCCTCGGCGGCATCGCGCTCGCCGGGACGCTCTTCGCCGTCGTCGTCGGCGGGCGCGAATCCCCCGTCGGCGAGGCGCCGCCGCTCACGAACCTCGATCCTTCGGGATCGAGCAGCGCCGCGGGCGCGCCGCGTCCCGGCTCGATCGGCCCCGAGATCGAGGCCGAGCCCGAGCCCACGCCGGCCGACCCGCAGAAGCGCTGGAAGACCCGCGAGATCCGCCTCGGCGACGCCCATCCGCTCGACGTCGTCTTCCACCCGAAGGGCACGAGCGTCTATGTCAGCGCCGACGACGCCACGCTGCGCGAGTACAAGCTGAAGACGGGCGAGCTCGTGCACAAAGCGTCGATGCCGGCGCAGGGCGACGAGATCCGGATGGTGTTCGACCGGTACGTCGCGGTCCTCCGGCATGAGGACGCGGCGCGGATCCCGGTGATGGACACGTCGGCGTGGGATCGGGATCCGGTGCTGCTCGATGTCGGCAAGAGCCCGGGCCAGATCGTCCCGATGCCGGACGGCCGCAGCGTCGTGGCCTCGACCATCGACGGCAAGCGTGTCGCGCGCTTCGACCTGCCGACGGGCGTGCGCCTCGCGGACATCACCTTGCCGCACGCGACGGGCCAGCTCTTCCTCGTCCGCGCCGAGAACCGCCCGTACATCGCGGCGATGGGCGCGCTCTCGCACGGCGGTCGCGCTGCGGGCGCGTGGATCGACCTCTTCGACCCGAGCGAGGAGCCCTTTGGCGCCACGCGCCGCAGCATCTTCGTCGGCCGCGAGCCACGCGCCGGCGCGATCTCCCGGGATGGCAGCACGCTCTTCTTTCCGGACCGCGTCTCGAACAAGGCCGTGCTCCTCGACATTGCCGCGACCACGCAGGTCAAATCGACGGCCGTGGGCTTGAGCCCGGAGCAGGGGTTCCTCCTGAACGACGATCGCCTCGGCGTCACGCTCGACAGCAAGGCGCGCACGGTCACGGTCGTCGACCTCGCCACGATGAAGGTCACGAGCACGCTCATGCTCGACGGCGCACCGTGTGCGGGCGCGGCCTCGCCCGACGGTCGCACGCTCTTCGTCGCGCTCGGCGGCACTGAGCGGCCTCCGAAGGGCAGCGGCGTGGCCGTCATCGCCGGCGACCCGCTCCGCATCGTCGCCACGATCCCCACGGGCCCGGGCGTCTGCGCCGTGGACGTCACGCGCGACAGCTCCCGCGCCGTCGTCGCGTCCTATTACGACAAATCGATCCTCGTGCTCGAGCAATGAGCCGACGGCGCGCGCGCCGCTTTCAGCCCGCGCCCTCGACGTAAGCGTCGACCTCGACCTCCACGATCATGTCCGGCGCGATGAGCCGCCGCACCTCGACCATCGTCGCGGCGGGCGCATGGGCGCCGACTTTCTCCTTGTGCGCGCGCCCGATCTCGGGCCAGCGCTCGATGTCGGTCACGTACATTCGCGTGCGCACCACGTCCGCGAGGGAGCCGCCGAGCTCCCGCAGCGCCGCCTCGATGATCTCGAAGCACCGGATCGCCTGCGCGTACGCGTCCCCCTTTGCGTGCGTCCCTCCGCCTGCTGCGACGGGCGCCGTCCCCCCCACGTACACGTGCGGCCCGACTGCCACGGCGCGGCAATACCCCACGCGTGCCTCCCACTCCGCGCCCGAGAACACCTGTCGTTTTTGCATGGCCCGGGTATACCACGGACCGGCTGCTCTACGGGCGCATCCGAGAATGGCGGCGTGTCATTGCGTCGACGTTCTCGGCGTCAGAAGGGAGCGCCAGAGTTCGCGGCTTTCGACGTCGAAGATCGCATCGGCGACGATGTCGGGACCGTCCACCCGCAGGTGTTCGGCGAGCCGCTCCTGTTCGTCTGTGCGGAGGGGACGACGGAGCCGTCGCTCGACCTGGCGCGCGAACACCGCGAGCTGGCCTTGGACAACCCCCTCTTCGATCCCCATCGCTTTTCCTTCTCTGTAGATCCGGTTTTGCATGACGATCTCCCGCGACAAACAGGAGTGTACCACGTCCGCGAGCCGTCGCTCTCTCTTATCCGCACCCGCCAGTGCGACCATCGCCGCGCCGAGCTCAGCGAAGTCGCGTTCGTTCGTCCGGGCACGCAGGGCATCCAGCACTGCCTCCAGATTGCGCGCATCCGCGTCCACGGCCAGGGGCGTGAAAATCATCCAGAACGGACTCCCGCGGGCCTCGAGCTCGGCCACGGTGCGCTGGTAGACCGGCTCGATCCGGAAACGTACCCCGCAAAACGGGGACGTCGCCGGGGACGTTTGGTACGCGGCATGCGTCGGCCATGGTTCTTCCCGACCGGACAGGACGATCACCACGCTCTCGATCGGCAGCGGCGTGCCTCGGCCTCCGCGCGCCTCGTCGGCCGCCGCGAGCGCCGTCAGGTTGTGGTATTCGAACACGCGGAACGCGATTGTCTCGTTCATCGTGAGCGTCCACTCCGCGTGGAGCAGCCTCCGCTCGTCGCCGACTTTCACCGAAAGCGCGCGATCGAGCCTCCGCTGGCGCCCCGTCACCTGCGTGTCCACCCATCCGAGGGGCTCGACTGGCTCTCCCGCGTCGCAGAGCGCGCGCGCCACCTCGCGAGGGAATTGCCGGGACACGTGGCGGAGCACGAGATCGACGTCGTCGTCGAGCCCCGCCTCGCCCTTCCGCTTCCTGGGCTGCATGCCCCGCCCCTGAGCGAACGACGTGCCAGGAAAAAGCGCCGCTGTCGTGCATGAAAATGCCCTCTTCCGGGATGGCGGCGCCATGGCGAGGGGTGGCGGCCGCCGCAGCCTCCGAACCATCGTGATCTCGAGCGCGCCTCGTGCCACCATGCGCGCGCTTCCGCCCGCCCTTCGAGCCGAATCATGAAATCCCCTCGCTCGCTCCTCGCGCTCCTCGCCACGACCGTCGCTTGCAGTGCTGCTCCGCCGCCCCCCGCGCCGCCGCCGGAGCCCCCCGCCGCCGCCAAACCCCAGGCCGCCGCGCCCGCGCCCGACCTCCCCGCGCCTCCGACCGGCTTGCGCCTCCCGCGTGCCGCGCATCCGCTTCGTTATGCCGCGACGCTCGCCCTCGTCCCAGGCGACGACGTCCTCCGCGGCGAAATCACCATCGACCTGAGCCTCGCCGAGCCCACGCGCGTCATCTGGCTCCACGCCGAGCGCCTCACCGTCGAGGAAGCGCGCATCGAGGCCGCGGCCAAGCACCTCCCGCTCCGCGTCGTGCCCACGGAAGGCGACCTCGTTGGATTCGCGCTCGACACCCCGGCGCCGGCCGGCTCGGCGCGCCTCGTCGTCAAATACCGCGGCGCGATATCGTCCCTCGACGATCACGGCGCCTTCCGCGAGGAGGCCGACGGCGTTTCGTACATCTTCTCCCATTTCGAGGCCACGGCCGCGCGCCGCGTCTTTCCTTGCATCGACGACCCGGGCGTGAAGGTCCCCTGGCAAATCTCGCTCCGCGTCCGCGAGACCGACGTCGCCCTCTCGAATACGCCGGCGCTCGGCGAGACCAAGGAGCCGGGCGGCATGAAGCTCGTCCGTTTTGCGCCCACGCAGCCCTTGCCGAGTTACCTCGTCGCATTCGCGGTCGGGCCCTTCGACCTCGTTGATGCGGGGACGGCCGGGAAAAACAAGATCCCGGTCCGCTTCGCCGTCCCCCGCGGCACCGCCGGCAAAACCTCGTTTGCGGCCAAGACCACGCCGCCGCTGCTCGGCATGCTCGAAGAGTACCTCGGATCGGCCTATCCGTACGAAAAGCTCGACGTCGTCGCCGTCCCGCGCCTCGCCTCGTTCGGCGCCATGGAAAACCCGGGGCTCATCACGTATGGCGCCCGCGGCTCGCTCGCGGCGCCGGCCGACGAGACGCCGATGTTCCGGCGCGGCTTCACCGCCACCATGGCCCACGAGCTCGCCCATCAATGGTTCGGCAACCTCGTCACCATGGACTACTGGGAGGACATCTGGCTCAACGAGGCCTTCGCCACCTGGATGGGCAGCAAGGCCGTCGAGCGTTTTGCCCCGTCCTGGCACGAGGACATCCGCCGCGTCGCCTCGGCCTCGTACGCCATGGGCGAGGACGGCCTGCTCAGCGCGCGCAAAATCCGGCAGGAGATCCGCACCCAGGACGACATCGCCAATGCCTTCGACAGCATCACCTACCAGAAAGGCGCGGCCGTCCTCCGCATGTTCGAGGCGTACGTCGGCCCCGAGAAGTTCCAGCGCGGCGTCCGCCGGTACCTCGACGAGCACGCCCACGGCAATGCAAAAGCGGCCGATTTCCTGAGCGCGCTCTCCGCCGAAACCGGCCCCGAGATCGGACCCGCGTTCGCCACGTTCCTCGATCAGCCCGGCGTCCCGCTCGTCAAGGCCGAGCTCTCCTGCGAGAAGGGCAAACCCCCCACCGTAAAACTCTCGCAATCGCGCTGGCTCCCGGCCGGATCCGCGGGCGCGGCCGAATCGACCTGGCAGATCCCGGTTTGTCTCCGGTATGGAACCGGCCCCGAGGCGCGCGCCTGCACGCTGCTCACCACGAAGACGGCCGAGCTCCCGCTCGACAAGGCGAAATCGTGCCCCGCGGCGTTTGCCCTGAAAGACGCCGGCGTCGGTTATTATCACGTCGACCTCGGCAAGGACGCCCTCGCGCGCCTCCTCGGCAAGCAAGGAAAATTCCTCGGGTTGCCCGAGCGCCTCGCCCTCCTCGACGACGCCTCGGCCCTCGTCGAGAGCGGCGCCCTCGGCCCCGGCGACGTGCTCTCCCTCGTCCCGAACGTCGTCGCCGAGCCGGAGCCTTACCTCGAACGAGGCGCCGCCACGCTCGTCGACCGCGTCCGCGACGTGCACATCCCTGCCGACCTCCGGCCGCGCTTCGCGAATTTCGTCACCCGCACCTTCGGCAAGCGCGCCCGCGCCCTCGGGCTCCTCCCGAAGCCCGGCGAGGACGAGGCCACCACGCTCCTCCGCCCCCTCCTCGTCTCGCTCGTCGCCGATCGCGGCGAGGATCCGGCCCTGCTCACCGAGATCCGCGCCCTCACCACGCGTTTCCTTGCCGACCCGGGCGCGGCCCCGCTCGACATCGCCGGCCCTGCGCTCGCCCTCGCGGCGCGGCACGGCGGCGATCGGGCGCTCCTCGATCGATTGCGCGAGACCGTCAAGAAAGAACGCGACGAGCGCCGCCGCGGCGTCTTCCTCGAAGCGCTCTCGAGCTTCCGGGATCACGCCCTCGTCGACGAATCGCTCGCGCTCGTGCTCGACGGCGGCTTCGATCCGCGCGAAGCCGTGTGGCTCCTCGGCCAGGACGAGCGAATGCTCGATCGATCCCTCGGATACGTCGAAAAGAACTGGAGCACCCTCGTCGCGCGTATGCCGAGCGAGACGCTCGGCTACCTCCCCCTCCTGTTCCAGGGCGCCTGCGACGACACGAGCCGCGCCGCCGTCGCGCGTGTCTTCGAGGGACGCGCCTCCGAGATCGTCGGCGCTCCGCGATCCCTCGCGCAGTCCCTCGAGGCGATCTCGCTTTGCGTGGCCCAGCGGCAGAGGCTCGAACCGAGCCTCCGGGCATTTCTCCAGAAATACTAGCCCGGCCGGTTTTGGGCGAGACCGGACGGCGGCACCCGGCTTGCTGGGGAGCGGCGGGAGGAGGTATTCGTGTCACCCCACCGCACCCTTGTTGCTGCCTCTCTTGCCATTACGCCTCTTTTTGCAGGATGTCTCGGCTCCGACGCTTCCGAGGCACCTGAGGCCACGGCAGAGCACGAAGCCGATATCTCCTACGCGACCTATTACACGGCCCGGCAGGATCTTCGCCGCTGTGCATATCCCCTTTGCGGGGGAATCTACGTCTCCGCCGTCAATCGGGACCGGACGGTCTGCGCCGACGGCACCGTCGCCGAGGAGTGTTACGTCGCTGATATCAAGTTCTCCAGCCTCCTCCAGCTCGCCGAAGTCGAGGGCACGATCCGCGAGGCCATCGGGGAGCGGCGAGAATCGACGCGCGCCGTCCTTTTTGGGGATCTCTCCCCGGGCCAGAGCGGCCTCGGCACGCTCACGCTCCGGTTTGCCTGGGTCGCCCTCGAGACGGCCGAGCTCCGCGGCGAGTTCCATCGTGTATGGCACAACGGCGTCGTCTGCGTCGCCGCGCCCTGCCCGAGCTTCGACCAGGAGTACCTGAACGACGGCATCCCGCGGACGATCCACGAGGTCGAGCTCAAAGAGGTCCCCGGCATTGGCCGGGACGATTTCGACTCCGGGCGCGCGCTCTTCTCGTCGCTCGGCATGATCCTGGCCGGCCAGAACGTCGTCATCGAGAACTACGGGCCGGCCGGGGACGCCACCGTCCTCCAGGCGACGCAGGGCTTCCTCCCGGTCATCATGCCGTCGATGCGCCGCGTCCGCCCGCCCGTCGACGACGGCCCGATCCTCGGACGCAGACCGGCAGGCGGCGGGGAGGGTGGCAGCGGCGGCATCCTGAACACGAACGTCGAGTAGGGTCGATCATTGCAGCGCGCGCCCGGACGCGTCACGATCCCTTGGCCATGGACATCGAATGGCGGACGGACGTGGAACCGGGCGCGCGGCGCGTGATCGAGTCGCTCGTCGCTTCGCAACGCACCCTCGAAGACGTGGTCCGCTGGGGCCTCGCGCTCACGCCGCCGCGCCTCGTCGCGGACGTGGTCGTGCAGGACGAATACAACCACGACGTCGTCCTCGAACATCCGGCCGGCGTGTATCTCGTCTACGACACGACCTGACTGGGCGGCTTGACGGCGGTCGCCGTCTGGGATCACAAGCCGACCGCGGCGGAGATGCTCGAAGCGCGCCTCGCGCGTGGCTGGACCCCCACGCCCACGGCCACGCGGGAGGGGCCGGTCGTCCTCGGCTACGCCGCCTGCGCAATCTCGCGCGCTAACTCGCCAGCCACGTGAGCACGGCGCTCTCGCCGAATTGCTCCCGCGCCAGGCGGGCGGCCTGCGCGTTTGCCGGCACGTCGCGCAGGAGCCGGGGTTGTCCTTCCGGATCCCGCACATCCGCGAGCTCACGCCCGAGCAGCCGCAGCGCCGCGCGGAGCTCCCCTTCGAACGCGTCGATGTCGCCCGCCGCGCGCAGCGCCTCGGCCGCCGCCATCCGCAAATCCACCTCGCCCGCGCCGAGGCCGCCGGCGGCCCGCATCTCCCCGAGCGCCGCGCGCGCGAGCGCTTCGGCATCTGCCACTTGCCCGAGCCGCGAAAGCGCGCGAATCCGCGTCGCCGTGAGCGACAGCCGCCGCAGGCCCATGCGATCGATGAGCCCGAGCCCCTGATCCACCTCGGCGAGCGCCCGCGCGGCGTCCCCCTCCGCGAGCGACACCCGCGCCGCGATCCCCCACGCGATCCCCACGTCGAACGGCCCGATCCCCGCCTCCGCGGTGAGCGCCTCCGCGAGCGCGCGTGCCTCCTCGCGCGCCTCCTGCGTGGGCTGCTCGGCCAGGAACGCCGCGTGGAGCAGCCGCACCCCGGTCTTCGTGAGCGTATCGTCCAGCGCCGTCGCCTGCGCCTCCGCCTCCGCGAACCGCGCCTCGGCCTCGCCCAGCGCCCCGAGTGATCCGAGTGCCTCGCCGACGCGCGCCACGCAGAGCGCCCGCATCCGCGCGTCCCCCGCCGCTTCGAATGCGCGCGTCGCGTCCTCGATGACCTCCAGCAGCACGAGCGGCTCGTTTGTCGTCGTCCGACCGTACTCGTAGGCTGCGAGCCGCGCCCACCCGTGCGCGCTCGGATCCACCGCGCCCGCTCGCTCCAGCGTCTCGCGCATTCGATCGAGCGCCTTGTGCGACTCGCCTCGATCGAGCCGCATTGCGAGCAGACACAGCAGCCGCCCGAGGCACTCTGCATAGGCCCCTTGCGCCTCCAGCTCCGGCGTCACCGTGAGCAGCTCGTCGAGGTAGCCCGGGAACGCCTCGGCGTTCACCCCGAGCCCCGTCAGCGTGCAGACGAGCCCGAGCACCCGGCAGTGCCACGTCGAGCCCTTTGGCAAGAGCGGCAGCGCCTCGATCCCCATCAGGCACGCCTCGGCCCAGGCTGTGTTCCAGTACAGAATGCAGCACGCCATCCCGCGCACGAGCCCGAGCTCGGCCCCCTCCGCGCCGAGCGCCTCTGCCTTCGCCGCGTGCGCCCGCGTCCCTGCGAGGTCGTTCCGTTCGAACGCCTCGCGCGCCGCGCGCACGTGCAGCACCCGCGCGCGTGCCGCGTCGCCGCCGCGTTGCCAGTGCTCGGCGAGCACCTCCGCCTCGTGTTCGCCCGCGACCTCCAGGAACGCTGCCGCCCGCGCGTGCCCGAGCGCGAGCTCCTCCTCGCCGAGCAGCCCGTACGCCGCCTCGCGCACGAGCACGTGCCGGAAGGCGTACTCCACGTCCCCCGCGAGCTTGCTCGTTCGTTGCTTCTCCAAGAGCTCCGCGCGCACCAGCGCCGCGAGCGCCTGATCCACGAAGGCCCCTTGCCCCTCCCGATCCATCAGCGCGAGCACGCCACCACGCCAGAACCGCGTCCCGAAAATGCTCGCCGCGACCAGCGCCCGCCGCGCGTCCGGCGCGAGCCGCCCGAGCCGCGCTTGCAGCATGGCCACGAGCGTCGCCGGCCGCTCCCCCTCCTCGCCCTCGGCTTGCGCCGCGCGCACGAGCTCCTCCACGAACAGCGGATTGCCGGCGGCGCGCTCCACGATCCGCTCCACCACCCCCTCGCTCTCGTCCGGGCCCAGCGCCGCGCGCGCGAGCTCTTCCACGTCGCGACGAACGAGCGGCGACAGCAGGATCCGCTCGGCCCGATCGCCCCAGATGCGCGGGTACACGTCCTCCACGTCCGGCCGCGCCAGCGCCAGCACGAAGAGCGGCTGATCCGAGAGCTCCACGAGCGCGCGCTCCACGAGACGCACGCTCCGCGCGTCGGCGTGGTGCACGTCCTCGAGCGCCAGCACCACCGGCCCCGCGGCGCAGGCGGCGCGCACGTACTCCAGGAACGTCTGCTCGATCTGCGCCCGCGCGATTCGCCCATCCACGAAGCCCGACGCCACTTGCCGCTCGTTCGTCGTCCCGAGCTCCCGCGGCCCGCGCCCTCGCAGCGCGTCTGCGAGCATCGCGTAGGCCTTCGTCCCGAGCGGCTCGCTCCGACCGACGAGGAAAAGCACCTCCTCCTCGCGCGCCTCGATCCGCGCGTGCAGCTCCCCGAGGAGCCGCGACTTGCCCATGCCCGCCGGCGCGACCAGCACGACGGCCCTCGAAAGCGGCTCCTCCCGCGTCGCCTCGAACACCCGCAGCAGCAGGTCGAGCTCGCGCTTGCGCCCCACGAACGGCATGGTTTTTCCGAGCAGCGGCCGCGCCTCGTCCTGCCCCGTCCCGCCGCCGGTGAGCAGGAGCCGCCTGCCCTCGCGTATCGTCTCGAAGCGACCTCCGAAGAGCCCCGCCGTGACCACGTCGACGAGCACCACCCCGCGCGGCGCGTCCTCTTCGTGAAGCGCCTCCACCGCGCGATCCACCGCTTCCCCGACCGGCTGCTCGCCCGACACGAACCCGGGCCCCGTCGTGAGCGCGATCGTCGCCTCCGGGGCGGCCGCCTTCACCGCGAGCGCCGCGCGCGCCGCCGCCGCTGCTTGATCCGTCGCGTCCCCGCCGAACCGCGCGAACGCCGCCACGATCCACCCCTCCGGCTGCCACCCCTGCGAAAAGGCCCCGTTTCGCAGCAGGATCCGCGCGAGCTCCTCGCGCGGCGCCCCCGCGGGCGGCGCGAGCACGAGCACGCTGACGAGCTCCTGCAAATCCCGCGCGACGGCCGGCGAGAACGCCCCTTTGCGCGCGCCGAGCTCGAACAACGCCGGCAGCTCGTCGAGCAGGTCCGACACGCTCGCCGGGCGTTTGTCCGCGTCCTTCTGCAAGAGGCTCCGCACGAGCGCCGCCACGGCCGGCGGCACCCCGGGCCGGAGCGGCAGGAGGTCGGGCGCCTCCTCGCTCAGGACCTTCGACATCACCAGCACCGGATCCGCCGCCACGAACGGCGGCCGACCGGCCAGGCACTCGAACAGGATGCAGCCGAGCGAAAACATGTCCGAGGCCGGGCCGATCGGCTGCTCGCTGCCCACCTGCTCCGGCGACATGTATTCGGGTGTCCCGATCGATCGACCCGTCGCGGTGATGCCCGTCGGCGGCCCCATCGATCGCGCGATGCCGAGGTCCACGATCGTCGCCTGATCGATGTCTCCTCCGCGCAAGAGCACGTTCGAGGGTTTGAGGTCCCGGTGCACGACGCGGCGTGCGTGCAGCGCGGCGAGCCCTTCCGTGATGCGCCGCAGCAGCAGGAGCGCCTCGCGGGTCGACAGCGGCCCGCGCGCCAGCCGTTTTGCGAGGTCCTCGCCCTCCAGCCATTGCATCGCCAGGAAATGCGCGCCCTCTTCGCTCTGTCCGTGCGCCACGTACGACACGACACGCGGATGGCGGATCTCGGACAGAATTCGTGCTTCCCGGGCGAAGCGCTCCGTATCGAGCGACGTCGCGTCCGTATGCAGGAGCTTCAGCGCGACTTCTTCTCCGGTCTCCTGATCGCGGGCGCGGTAGACTTCGCCCATGCCGCCGCGGCCGGCGAGCGAGCGGATCAGAAACCGCCGCGCGACCAGCGTTCCGTCGGGCAGGGGCTTGGTCCTCGGGGCCATGCGCGCCCATTGGTTTCATACCCGGGCGCGCCTGCTGTCAAGCGCTTCGCCGCAGCGCGTCGGCCGTTGACACTTGCGAGAGCGCCGAAGCTTTGAGAAATGTAGTGCGTGTCGTGCCCCAAGATCATCACCGACCGCCTTGAGATGGTCCCCATGACCGTGAAGGTCGTCGAGGCCGTGTTCGATGGGCGCCGCGCGGAAACCGAAGCGCTCCTCGGGGCGAAGATGCCCGCCGCGTGGCCGGGCCGCGCGCTCGTCGAGCGTGCGTTCCTCGCGCGGATCGACGCTGTGCGCGCCGATCCGGACCATCGGCTGTGGGGGGATCGCGTGGCCCTCTCGCGTGAGCCTTCGCCGCGGGTCATCGGCAGTGTGGTTTTTCATGGGGGACCGGACGCCGAGGGCCTCGTCGAGGTCGCGTACGGCATCGAAGAAGAATCGCAGCGACAGGGCTACGGCTTCGAGGCCGTGGGTGCGTCCGTGGCGTGGGCGCTCGCCGAGCCGCGCGTCCGCGCCGTCCGGGCCTCGACGTTCACCTGGCACCTCGCGTCCCGCCGCATCCTCGAGAAGCTCGGCTTCTGCGTCGTCGCCACGGAGGACGACCTCCTCGGCGAAATGCTCAAGTACCAGGTCGATCCGAGCGCGTTCCGCCGGTAGCCGCCTCCGCGCTGGTTTTCCTCGGCAGCCTTCCTGTAAGCTCCCCTCGGAGCACCGCGTTCATGCCGAACGACATGGGAATTTGCAATCCGAGGCGCAGGGGGCTCGTCGCGTTCCTCGTCGGGCTGGGCACCACGACCGCGACCGCGCCTTGCGCGTGGGCCCAGGAAGCCGCGGCCTCTACGCCCGAGCAGGCGCCGCCGCCGATCGACGCTCCCCTGGAGGTCCCGCCGCCGCCCCCCGAGGTCGCCACGGACATCCCGCCGCCGCCTCCGCCACCGCCGTACGTGCCGCCGCCGTACGTGCCGCCGCCGCTGCCGCCCAAGCCGAGCCGCTGGTATTTCCTGCACCCGGGCGTCTTCCCCGAGGCCGACCTCTTCGCCGGCGTCGCCCAGCTCGGGCTCCTCACGCCTTCCGCGAAGGAGTTTTACGGCGGCGTGCAGGTGGGCCTCTTCGGCGCCGAGGCCCTGCACTTCACGGGCCTCGCGCAGGTCGGCCTTTTGAACACCAACGTCAAACTCACCTTCCGCGGCGGGGTCGAGTTCACGCTCGGCCGGAACCTCGTGCAGGACTTCTACGGCGGCGCGCAGATCGCCCTCTACCGCAACGTCGTCACCGACCTTTTCGTGGGCGTCGCGCAGTACGCCCTCGTCCGCAACGACACGCACCGCTTCCTCGGCCTCGCGCAGATCGGCACGCGCAACGGCACCAACGCGTTCATCGGCGCCTTGCAGCTCGGCGCTTACAACGTCATCGGCGCGGGCCTCGACTGGGAGGGCGGCGGCCCGCGTGGCGGCGGGTTCGTCGGCGCGCTCCAGCTCGGCGCGTACAACAAGATCGACCACGGCCATTTCTCCGGCATCGCGCAGCTCGCCGCCGTCAATTCGGTCGAGGACGGCGACTTCCGCGGCGTCGCCCAGCTCGGCTTCTTGAACCTGGCCGACGAGCACTTCTACGGCGCGCTCCAGGTCGGCCTCTTGAATGGCGTCGACGAGGAGTTTTACGGCCTCGGCCAGCTCGGCGTCGTCAACATCGCCGGCGACGCGTTTTACGGGGTCTTCCAGGCCGGCGTCGCGAACATCCTCACCGACGAGGGCTTCCACGGCTTCGGCCAGTTTGGCCTCGGCGCGTACGTCGACGAGAAGTTCGAGGGTGTCTTCCAGACGAGTGGCCTTTTCAACTACGTCGACGACTCCTTCTCGGGCGTCCTACAGCTCGGCGGCCTCTTCAACTTCGTCGACGACGACTTCCGGGGCGTCTTCCAGATCGGCGGCTTCAATGGCGTGCGCCAGGAGTTTTACGGCGTCTCGCAGATCGGCGTCCTCAACATGACCGGCGACGACCAGTTCGGCGCGCAGCTCGGCTTCGTCAACCTCGTGAAGGACCACATCCACGGCCTCCAGGCCGGGTTTTTCTCGAGCGCCGAGGAGGTCACGGGCATGCAGCTCGGCGTCGTCAATTTCTCCGAACGCCTCACCGGCGCCACGATGGGCCTCTACAATCGTTCGAAGCACGTCCGCGGCGTCCAGATCGGCCTCATCAACCAGACCGAGCGCCTCCGCGGCGTCCAGATCGGCCTCGTGAACCTCTCCAAGCACGGCGGGCTCCCCTTCTTCCCCGTGATGAACATCGGCCTCTGACCCGACGGCCCGCTCGCGCTTGAACGGTCACGCGGGGGCCGGCGCCCTCCTGCCCCCGGTGGCCCGACGTCGCAGGAGGGAGGCCACGAGCGCGGCGAGATGGAGCGCAACGACCCCCGGGCCGAGCGGGGCGGGGGACGTCGTGCAGGCGCAGCCGCCCGGCGCCTCGACGCAGACGCCGTCGACGCACACGTCGCCTTCCAGGCAGCAGCAGCGCTCGCCGGTGGGGGGCGCGTCGAGGACGGGGCCGGATTGGTCTTCGGCGCACAGGGAGGAGAAGCCGTGCCGCGGCGTCGCGTCGCAGCCGTCAGCGATGGGCCCGGGCGGGTACATCGCGCAGATGCCAGCGCGGTCGTCCTCGGCGAGGCTGCTCAGGTCGAGCTGCTCCGGCGGGTGGTAGTGCGCGGTCATCGTGGCCTCGGGGTCGGGCGAGTGGCTGAGTCCGACGAAATGGCCGGCCTCGTGGGTGAGCACCGACAGGAGATCGATGCCGTCCGGCGCGCCGTCGGTCGTGAAGGGCCAGTCCGTGGTGTTCAGCGCCATGTCGGCGTCGTAGATCTCACCGCTGTTCACGTCGAACGTCACCGTCGTGATGGCGAGCTTGGAGGTGTCGTCGCTCCAGCCTTCGTCCACGAAAAAGATGATGTTCGCGTTGCCGCGGTCCTTGTTGTATTCGTCGAGCGCACAGAGCGCGGGGGCGCCCTCGATGAGCTCGAGGCGTGGCGGTTGTCCCTCGCAGTCGGCGGACGTCCACGCGTCGAAGGCCGTGCGGACGGCGAGACGGGCCGTGTCGAACGGGACGTCCTTGGAGGCGTCCATCTGAACGGAGTACGTGATCCGCGGCATGCCCCAAAAGAGGGGAAGGCCGCTGTCGTCTTTATGGGACGGCGTGCAGACGTGCCCTTCGAACGTCGGCGTGGTCGTGTTGCTGGTCCGGCAGTAGGCGTGCGCGGGTGCGGCGGCCAGCATTCCGAGCAAGCCGATCACCCCCGCGAAAGGAAGGGTTCGTTTCGTGGACACGAACGAGAGTCTACCGCGATCCTGCCAGCGTTGCGCCCATGCGCGCCGCGGATTCCCTGCGCCCCTGACCCCGGGCTGAGGACCGGAGGCCTCACCCGTCGCGGCGTCGAGACATCATCGACCCGCGCAGCGCCCGACCTCCCTACGCGAGTTCCTCGGTCTTTTCGGGGGTTCACCCTCTGGCACGTCGGTTGCCATTGCGCGCAGAACTTCGCCCCTGTACACCCTCCGGTCCCGAGGAACCATGTCCCGACGTACACTCCTTTCGGCCGCGATGCTGGCCGCCCTCCTCTCCGCGCCTGCGGCCTCCCACGCACAGAACGCCGCCACCAAACAATACGTGGACGTCGCGATCGCCGACCCGCCCAAGCAGGACGGGCTCGAGATCACCATGAAAAACGGCGCCACGTTCTCGCTCGTGGACACGCGCGATGTCGTCGGCGTCACGCCGAATGGCTCCACGCTCACCGTGGGCCTCAAGTTCGACGGCGTCGCGACGTACCGGCGCAGAGGCCACGAATGGCGCACCGTCCTCGGCATCAACGAGGCGCTCACGAAGACGCCGGCCCTCGAAGAGCCCGTCAAGAGCGCCGACGCATTCACCATCGAGAGCACGTACCTCTATTTCGTGCGTCCCTGGTTTGGCCCTTTCGCCCGCGTCACCCTGGGCACGCCGCTCTTCCGGGGATTCGACGTCCGCCCCACGGACACCACGTACACCATCGCCCGCGTCGCCGGTACGGTCGACACCGTCACCTCGCGCCGCCTCACGCTCACCGACCCGTTTCGTCCGCTCACGCTGAAAGAGACCATCGGCCCCTTCGCGCGTCCTGTCTCCGGGGATCGATTCAACCTGGAGACCCGCATCGGCGTCGGCGGATTGCAGACGTTTGCCGACGGACAGCTCATCTTGAAGGACGACGCGGCCACGGCCGATCGGGTCGAGGTGCAGGAATTGCGCGACGTCCTCCAGCTCGGCGTCGAGGGTTCGCTCGAAATGTGGGGTTCGTTCTCGGAGAAGAAGATCTCCTACAAGGTCGGCGTGGGTGCGCTGATCCCGGCGTGGAACAATGACATCCCCGCGGCAGGGGAAAGCAAAAAGAACCCGTTACAGCTCACGAACCTGGACATCGGCGCCGCCATTTCCTTCAAAGTCGTCGAGTGGGCGACGCTTGATTATGAACTCAAGCTCGTCCGCCAGCCCCAGCTCACCGATCAATGGCAGATACGTAACGGAATGATGCTCACGCTGGGCCTCGGATACTCCAGAAAACCCCCGGCGCCGCCCGAGCCTGCGAAGCCCGCGAAGCCCGCGCCGGAGGCTGCTCCTGCCGCCGCCACCCCCGCGCCGGCGCCAGCCCCGAAATAAACATCGTTCGTGGCGGACGACCGGCCCGAACGGCCGGGCACGTCGTGTGCAAATCCCCTGCGGGTCCGGGCACTTCTGCGAAGAGAAGGCTCATGATCGACGGGGGAAACCGATTGAAATCCAACAAATACATCGTCTTCATTGCCGCGCTCCTCGCGCCGGCGTGTGCGCCCGACGAGCCCTCCACCCAGTCTGTGGGCAAATCTCTCCTCGACCCGCCTGCGGAGGGCTCGGGCCTTCAATATCGCATGACCTCCACGATCGCCCCGGGGACCGAATCCTACGGTTGCCGTCTCTTCCAGGTGCCGCCCGAGGGGCTCGTGATCCGGGGGCAGGACGTCGTGTTCGGCCAGGGCGGACATCACGTCCTGCTTTACCGGACCCCGTACCAAGGGATTCCGTCGCACGACGAGCAGGGGATTGCCGTGGACGCCCTCACGGAGCACGATTGCTCCGAGGGCGCCACCGCGCGCTGGAAGGTCGACGCCGTGCTCGGCGGCTCCGAGAGCTTCGGCAGCGTGGGGATGCTCCATCGATTGCCCGACGGCGTCGGCGTCATCGTCGAGCCCGCCGCGGTGCTCGTCATGAGCACCCATTACCTCAATACGACCACCGCCCCGCTCGAGGTCGACGCCCGCATCAACGTCTACACCATGCCCCGCGAGGACCTCAAGATCGAGGCCGGCCTCTTGTACATGGACAACCACGTCCTCCGCGTGTCGCCCTTCGGCGAGGCCGCGGCGCGCATGCGTTGCCCCGTGCCCGCCGACGTGCAGGTGGTGAGCTTGCAATCGCACATGCACGCGCGCGGCGCCTCCTTCGACGCCTCGCTCCACGGGCCCGACGGGACGACCACATCCATTTATTCGACGACGTCCTGGCAGGAGCCGCCCGTGCGCGAGCTCGACCCGCCCCTGCTCTTCCCGCGGGGAAGCACCCTCGACATCCGCTGCAATTACCGCAACGCCGAGGCGCGGCCCATCGCGTATGGCCTCTCCTCGTCCGACGAGATGTGCCAGCTCATCGGCCCGTATTTCCCGAAAAACGAGCGGTTCGAGCGGTGCGAGGACGAGAGCGGCGCGCCCTCGGCGACGTGGGTGGGCAGCGGGAAGGCCAGCGGGACGGAGACCGTCACTTGCCTCGGGGAGGCGCTGAAGGGCGAGAAGGGCGTGGGCTACGCGTATTACGATTGCGTGCACCGCGCCTGCCCCGCCATCGCGGCCGAGGTCTCGGCGCTCGTGCGTTGCCACGAGGTGAAGCGCGGCAAGGACTGCGCGAATCGGTGCCAGGGGGGGGATCTCGGCGAGTGCGCGGCCTGCCTCGTGCAGACCTGCGGCGTGGAGGATCAGGCCGCGTGCGACGCGAAGTGCGAGTGAAGGGCGTGGGGCTCAGCCGCTCGACGCGACCGTCGCGCCCGCCTTCGTGAGCTCGGGCTCCTTCCGGCCGCGCCGGTAGGCGCCCACCGCGACCACGATTCCACCGATCACGTTCATCGCCAGCGCGAGACAGACATTGATCAGCGACTCCGCCGTCCCCATCGCCACGACCGCGGCCATCTCCGGGCGCTCGGCCGCGTACATCAGCGTCGTGACGATCCCCGTGCAGAAGCCGAGGAAGCCCGCGGTCAGGGTGAGGAACGCGAGCACGGCGGGCAGGAGCAGCCGCCCTTTCCCCGGGTTTCTCGCGTAACCGAGGGCCGCGCCGAACAGAATGATGCCGAAGAAGAGCGTCGGGTACATCCCGAAACCGCCGAGCCTGAATGCCTCTCCCATGGGAAACCTCCGTTTGTCAGGGTCGTTCGTGGGTCGTGTGTCGCCCCGCCGCGGCTCCTGCCGGAGCTCGGTCCGCTCCGGTACGCGGATCCAGCGGGACGGGGCAGTCGGACCCCGGTCGCGCGCGGATGTTCCCAGGGTCGAAAAATCTCTCAGAGGGTGTTCCACAGCCAGCGGTAGCTCGGAACCTCACCCCCTTCCCCTTCTCCGCGCGGACCTCCCGACCGAGCATGTAGCGTGTGGAGACGTATCGTCGACACAACACCGACGACGACGAGCCGTTTACGCTCTTAGCCGTGCATGGGGGGCGGCGCCGCGCGACACCGCCCCTGAAGATGCCTGGGGGCTATCTCACAACCCGCAATGGGTCGTGGTGAGCGCGTCCTGACGATAGACCCCGGTTTTGCCTGCGACCGGCCGGAAGTCGTACGTGCAGTCGCCGAGCGGCGGGAAGTTCGGGAATCCGGCGCTCTTGAAGACGGCGATGCTGTTTTTCAGGTTGTCCTGCGTCGGCTTGAAGTGCCCGCTGTCATTCGTGATCCATTGAATCGCGCCGTTCGTGACCTGGATCGTGCCTGCACCGATGACGGCGATCCGTTGCTGAACGCTCGCCGCCGGCTCCTGGTTCGGCGTCGGCAATCCGTAGACCGATCCCATCAGGATTCCTGCGTGCGTGGTCAGCCTCGGCTTGGTGCAATTCGCGGTCGATCCGCCCGGTGCGACGGACGCCGGAATGCAGTTGGCCGTTCCGCGGACCTGGATGTAACGCCCGTCGACGTTGACCAGGTAGATCTTGCTGGTTCTTCCGTCGATCACGTACAGCGTTTCCCTGTACTGGCCCCCCGTCCACGTATTCACCAGGGTATTGTCGGACTTGTAGTACGCGAGCCCGTCGCTCTTGAAAATGACTTCATACGAGTCGAGAGCGTCGTTCGGGATGCCCTTTGCACAATCGGGCTTGCTCAGCCACGACTCGCACACGCCGTTGGCCGCGGTGCCGTTGTCGTTGTATTCATAAAAGACAGGAAATTCCTTGCAGATCTGGTTCGTGGGACAGGCGGGCTGGCAGGTGCCGTTCGCGCCGACGCTCAATCCCGATGCGCACGTGGTCCCATACCCCACACACGAACACGCTTCCTTGATGCAGCAGAAGTTGAACGGCCAATAGACGCACTGTTCCTCCGTGCACGTGATGCACGGGCTCTGATTGACATTGCCGCAGGACGTTGCGTTGCTCGCCGCCGCCACCAATCTCGACGACACCGACCCCGTCGTCGGAGGGCGCGTTCCTCGGCTTTGCTGGATGTCGGCCTCGGTGATCGTGTATCCCTTGCTGGCGGCGACTGCGATGAGTTGTTCGTCCGTCGTGGCTGCGCGCAAGGCAGCCATCAGACTGTGATCACGGACCGCGGCGTTCAGCAATGCAACCATCGCCGCGTTGTACGTCGGTTGCGCCGGGTCAGGCGGCTGGGTACACGTGACCGTCGAATACGGAGTGGCAACGGTGGCGGTGGTGAAGTCGAACCACGGTTTTTGCTTTGCGGCGCAAAGCTGCATGCCGGCGGCGTGCTCCACGTACGGGTCGAGCAGTTGATTCGCACCGGCGCCGAAGGGGGCGGCGGTCCCGTAACTCGCGGCGCCGTTGGTCCAGGACGCCGTACCGCTCGTGGCCGTCGGCCAGAGGACGTAACTCGCATTCGTGCGGCTGCCGATCTGAGGAACGAACAGATCGTTCCAGTTCAGCGTGATGGTCTGGTTCGACTGGCCAAAGAAGGTGACGGTCCGGTTCGTCGCATCCACGGCGATGTCCCACACGTAATGCGCTCCCGTTCTCTCGAGGAGAGAAACGACGTTGCCGCCCGCGTCGTATCCGACGATGGCCATGCCATTCCTGTTGTCGGCATAACTCAACGCCCAGAACGCGATCCCGTTGCCGGTGCCCACGACGGGACATCTCCCGCTGCTGTTCGATGTGTCCGGTCCGTCGAGACACGTTGCCGTCAAGCCGATGGGGAGGCGCGGCGGCGGCGTCGCGTCGACGTATTCAACCGTCGGTGTAATCACGCCGCTCGGCGCCGGCGTCGTATACGTGCAGCCGCAAACGGCCAGGCCTGCGTTCGCCGCGATGCACGATGCCACGGGCGGGTGATTCCGAACGTTGCTCCAGTTCCCCGCGAATGCCATCCCGAACCCCGAGCAAACGGGCCTGCAGACGCCGGCAGCCGCCGCGTTGTTCGCGATCTGCGGACTGCAGCGATCACCGTCCGATGCGCGGGCCGCGGGAGAAACGAGAAGAAGTAAGGCGAGACAGAAGACGTACGAGCTCTTGTTCTGCGTCATGGTCATTCCCCCTCTTCCATCTTCGATGACTTCAATATCAATATCGCAGGAATGAGGGTTGTCTGCAGCGGCGAATGAGGCGTGTCAACTGGGCAGTCGTTGCGCGCGCCATGCATGTCGATCTCGCTCGCGAACTCAACCTCTCGAAGCTCGACCACCTCTTCGTCCGCCTCGCCGAAGGCGCGCCCTCGGAGAGGCTGCGTCGATGCGCGCAGGACCTCCTTCGCGGGACATGAGAGGTCGCGACGGTCTCTCGACGGGGTCGCCACGTGTCGACCGCCGCCGGTCATCGTGCACCAAGGGGGTCGCCACGTGTCGACCGCCGCCGGTCATCGTGCACCGAGGGGGTCGACACGTTTCTACCTTCGCCTGTCGTCGTGCACCGAGGGGGTCTCCACGTGGCGACCCCCGCGCGCCAGCGTGATCCGAGGGGGTCGCCTCGCGTCGACCCCCGCCGGTCCTCGTCTCCCGAGGGTGTCGCCACGTGTCGACCCCCGGGGGTTCTCGTCTCCCGCGGGTGTTGCCTCGTGTCGACCGCCAAACCACGCCGCGGGCCTCAACAGTTCCTCAACAGGACCGCGGTAGGTTCGCTCCATGCTTCAAGACCGCCTCCTCCTACCTTCAAGACCACCTCCTCATCTGCGTATTCTCGGAATGGTTCTGATCCTCGCGCTGACCTCCAGTGCCGAGGCTCGTGCCGACGACCACGGCAGGCTCCAAGCGCTGGGCCCGGAGAACGTGACCGTGACGGCCGGCGCGTTGTTTCCCACGTTCCTGATCTACGAGAACCCGGCCCCGTGGGTGGGCGCCGAGGTCGGATGGAGAACGAGCACCCATACGCAGGTGGTCGCGAACGCCGCCATGAGCGTGATCTGGGCCCAGGGGTCGCAACGGTACCTTGTCCCGCTCGGCGTCAGCCTGCGGGTCTTTCCGTGGGAAAACGTCGGACCGTGGGCCCAGGTCGGCCTCGGCACGATACCCTACGTCGAGCAAATGAGCGTCGTCCTGCCCGAGAGGATCGCCAGCGCCACCGACGTCGGCGCGACGATGACGGCCAAGCTCCAGATCGGGGTTCGCGCGTGGGGGTTCGACCTTGGTTTGGGCGTGGATTTCAACCTGCTCCCCTCGCAGTTCTACAAGAAATACTCTGGAGCCGAGACCCTGCCATGGGACGACACCTTGATGGTGTGGATGGGGAGGCAGGTATGGACCCGGAGGCAGCCGTGAAGGCCGTGAAGACGTGCTGCCTCCTTGCCGCGCTGGTCGCCGCCGGGTGCACCCTGACGCCGGATGCGCGAGAGACGCTCGCCTCGCTCCCCGACAACGTCCCGGCGCCGGACGACAATCCGACCACCCCCGAAGCGGTCGAGCTCGGGCGCATGCTGTTCTGGGATCCGATCCTCTCGGGCCATCGCGACGTCGCGTGCGCGAGCTGCCACCATCCGGACTTCGCGTACACCGATGGCCTCGCGTTTCCCCTCGGGGTCGGCGGTCGCTTCATCAGCGCCGCGCGCAACACGCCGACCGTGCTCGGCACCGCGTTCAACGGGCTGACGGTCGACGGAGCGGTGCCACCCGAGCAGGCGATGATGTTCTGGGACAATCGCGTGGAGTCGCTCGAAGCGCAGGCGCTCGGGCCGCTGAAGAACGCCGACGAGATGCGCGGCACGGCGTTCGGCGAGGACGAGATCATGGGCGAGCTCGTCACACGTCTCGTGGGCATCCCCGAATACACCACGCTGTTCGAGGCGGCGTTCGGCGCGGAGAGCGTGAATGCGACGAACCTCGCCAAGGCGCTCGCGGCATTCGAGCGCACGCTGGTGCCGAGGGACAGCTCGTTCGATCGGTACATGGCCGGCGACGACGAAGCGATGACCACGTCGCAGATCCGGGGCCTGCACGGCTTCATCCTCCAGGGCTGCGCGGGCTGCCACTCCGGCCCGATGCTATCGGACTACAAGCTGCACAACCTCAAGGTGCCGGCGCGCCTCGGCGAGACCACCTACGGCGAATCCGTATTCCCCGAAGCCGAAGGCGGCGCGTTCCGGACGCCATCGCTGCGCATGGTGACCCGCACCGCGCCGTACATGCACAACGGCGTGTTCGCGACGCTCAGCGAGACGGTGGACTTCTATCACAACATCGATCACCACATCAAAGTCGACCCGCTGGTCGAGGGGGACGTCGAGGTCGCGCACGGCCAAGGGGATGACATTCTCGCGTTCTTCGAGGCGCTCTCCGACGGGACGTTTGATAAAACAATCCCGGAGCGCGTGCCCAGCGGGTTGCCACCGGCGGGAGGAAGGTGAACATGATCGCCCGATTCAGCCTGATCGCCCTTTTCCTCTCCCTCGTGGCCTGCGCCGCAAGCCCACTCGACGAGTGCACCTCGGCCCCCGTCGACAGCTGTGAGAGCGTGGAGACCTGCTGCAACTCCACCGAATGTTACTTCGTGGCCGACGGGCAGGAGTTTCCTTGTGCCAACGGCAAGGAATGCGACGCCGCCGTGGCCGATGTCAAAGACCACTGCGCCAGCACCGCCAAATGATCGTGACGTGAGCGACCCCAAGGCCAAGCCCCGCCTCCTCGTCGTGGAGGACGATATGCAGGTCCTCCAAGGGCTCGTCAGCGGCCTCGCGCGTGCTGGGTTCGATGTCACCGTCGCGATGGACGGGGACGCGGCCACGCGGCTCGCCCTCCAGCCCTTCGACGCCCTTGTGCTCGACCTCATGCTCCCCGGCCGCACTGGCTTCGATGTGCTGGCCGCGGTGAGCGGGCGTGTATCGACCCCGGTGATCGTCCTTTCCGCACGCACGGAGCTGACGTCGCGAATGAAAAGCTTTGAGCTCGGCGCGGTCGACTTCGTCCCCAAACCCTTCTGGATCGAGGAGCTCGTCGTGCGCCTCCGGACCCGCCTCGCGCTTCGCGAGAAGGCCCCTCCGCGAACGTTGGCCGTGGGCTCCGTTTTCCTCGACCTCGACCGTCGAACCGCAACACGCGACGGCGATGACATGGGCCTCACCCGCTTCGAATTCAACATCCTGGCGTGGCTCGTCGAGCGTCCGGGGCGGGCGGTGAGCCGGCGCGCTCTTGCGGAGAGCACACTCACCGAGGACGCCGGCGTCACCGAACGCACCGTGGATACCCATGTCTCCCGGATTCGGAAGAAGTTGGGCCATGACGGCAAGCGAGTCACCACGGTGTGGGGCATCGGCTATCGATACACCCCCGTCGAGGAGCCGTAAGTGAGGTTGTCCCTTCGGGCTCGCGTGGTCCTGGCCATGGTCGTCTCGGGGGCGGCCACGGTCGTGGTCCTGCTCGCCACCACGATTGCTTCCGTGAACCGCGTGCCGTTTCTGGAGCGATGGACCGTTCCCGTGGAAGATCTCACGGCATGCGAGGCAGATCCCGCACATTGGAAGAAGGGGATCTTCGAGTTCGGCGACGCGTGGGCCTACGACCTGGAAGGACACTCGAGGAACACGAGCGCCCCGCTCCTTGAACGCGCGCTGGTCGAGAAGGCGGTGCGCGACGGGGGGGCCGTGAGTGTGGGGGGGCCGGGCCCCGACCACGTCGAGGTGCAGCGCGTGGCCGAGGCAGGGCCGTGCGCGCTGATTCGGGTGCGCGTCGGGGCGCCGCCCCCGGAGATGGGCAGCGCGGCCCGTCTTGGGGTGGTGCTCGGCACGGGATTCTCGCTGCTCCTCCTGGTCGGCCTCGCCACCTGGTTCGTGCTGCACCCGCTCTTGCATCGCATTGCCCAGATCCGGCGCGCGGCGGAGGCGGTGGGATCCACCGCGTACATCCCCGCCACCGATGAGATCCCGGACGCGCTCGGGGCCATCGCCGCCGTGCTCGACGCCTCCCACAGACGAATCCTCACGAACGAGGCGGAGCTGCGGGAGCGTCAAGTGGCGCTGGAGCGGCACCTCGCCGAGATCGCGCACGACCTCCGGACGCCGCTCGCATCGCTGGTGCTCGCGGTGCAGGATCTCGTGCCGCTCCGCGGTGGACCGGCGGTCGGCCGGGCGCTCGATGACGCCGAGTACGTGAATGCTCTCGTCGACAACCTGCACCAGGGGACGTTGCTCCGGCGCGGATTGGAATCCTCCGCAGCAGGCGTCGTCGACCTGTGCGAGATCGTGCAGCGGCTCGAGGCCCGGTTCGCGGCGCTCGGTGCCCTCCGCGGCATGGAGGTGGCGGCGTCGTTCCCCGAACGGCCGGTGATCACGTCGGGCGCGCCCGCGCTGGCCGAGCGAGCGATCGCGAACCTCGTTCACAATGCCGTGCGCCACGGTCGCGACGGTGGTCACGTCGCGGTGGTCCTCGAACGAGAGGGCGACACGTTCGAGCTCAGCGTCGCCGACGACGGGCCGGGCATCGGGCGAGACCAGCTTGCGAGCTTGCAGGAGGCCACGTTCGGCGGCGACGGAGCGCGCCCTCGGAGCGGCGGGTTGGGACTCACCGTCACGCTGGAGGCCGCTCGACGGCTTGGCTGGGAGGTCCGATTCGAGGCCGGTGAGGCGCCGGGCCTTCGCGTGGTCGTGGCAGGCGCGTGCCAGTCGTGAGCCCCCGTGGGACTGCGCTCTAGCGCTTTTTCACCCGCCCGACCGAGCCGTCGTAATGACCCTCCCGCCGGACGTAATACACGAAGTAAAGCCACTCCTCGCCGTCGCCCGTCCGCGCCACGCTCGGCTCGCCGAGCGCCACGATGTCGCCGGGCCCGTCGGGCAGCGCGTCGAGCCCGATCTCGACCACCGGATCCCCGAACGACGCCGGCAGCGCAGGATCCCCGCCTGAATACGCGCTCGTCGAGATGTCGCGGAAGCCACGCGAGAAATAAAGCTTCGACGCGGCCTCGTCCACGAAGGGCTGGAACTCCTCGACGTCGGGCTTGCTGATCGCGGCGACGACCGTCTCGGAGAACGTCGCGCCCGGCAGCGCGCCCGAGGGTTTGGCGACGAAGATGTCCTTCTCCACCGGCCCCTCGGTATCGAACCAGACGTAGCCGTGACCAAACGCGGGATTCGAGTGGAATGGATCCAGCGGCACGAGCGGGAGCTGCGTGAGGGGGAAGGGGTCGGCGATGAGGAAGTTGTTTTCGAACGAATACTTTCCGAGGCTCACGGGCGCGCCGAGCTTGACGTCGGCCTGATACAGATCGGGCCCCGTGTCCGCCCCGTGCAGCGGGTCGAACGCGAAGAGCACGGACGCGGCGCCGTCCTTCGGCGCGCCGAGGTACGTGAAGCCGAACGGTGAATACGTGTAGCCGTTCATGTCGATCGCGATCACGAACGGCGCGGCGAACGAGCCGTCCGGCTGCCTGCGGAACCCGTACGCGGCCACGGGCGGCAAGGCGAAGAGCTCCTGCGTCACGCCGAGCTGGGGAATCGTGTGGTCGATCTGGGTCGGCGACAGGATCCGCCCCGCGCCGGGCATGTCGGGCCGCTCGGGGGCGGCGTACGGGCCGTGCGTCGCATTGCATTCGGGGGACATCGGGCTCGCGGCCTCGCCCGTGCAGCCGGGCAGGTCTTTGCCCGCAATGCAGCAGAGCAGGTCGGCCGGTGAATACGTGCTCACGATGAGCCATTCCCCGTCCGGGCTCACCTCGGCCGAGTCCTCCGTGCCGGCGGTATTGACGAGCCCGGGGACACGCTCCGGCTGCCCCCACGCCGCGCCCACGACCGGCAGCACGACGGCCGTCGCCTCCGCCGAGAGATCCGCGACCTTCGCCCGCACCACCACTTCCCCGGCATCCCCCGCGGCGAGCGCGGGTTCGACCGTGACCCGATAGGCGCCCGCGGAGACCTCGGAGACCGCGCCGGCCGTCCCGCCCTCGGCCGTGAATTCCACGGAGAGCCCGGGCACGGGTTTTCCGTCGCTCGACGTCACGCGCGCCGTGACCTCGACGGGATACGGCGCGGGCCCGTCTTGCCGCGCGAGATCGAGGCGGATCGATGCAGGCGTGGACGCCGTGGGTTTCGAGGGGTCGCCCTCCGAACCACACGCGGCAAGGGCAAACGGGATGAGGAGCGCGAGGGATTGGTATCGCATCGAGCCATTCTAGACGAGCTCGGCCCTTCTTGTCTTCGCCCCGGACGGCGGCCTCGCGCGGACGAACGAAGGGCGTTCCCAAGGCCGCGCCTCGGTGTAGAGTGCGCGCCATGAGGTTCGGAAAGCTCGAAGGTCTCTTCCGCTCGGCCCGCGCCCTCGCCGTGGGCCTGTCCGTGCTCGCCCTCGCCGGTTGCGGCGGCGCGCCCTCGCCCGAGCCCGGCAGCCCCACGCCGGCAAACCCCGCGCCCGCCACGGGGCAAACGACGTCGCCTGCCGAGGGCATGAGGGGCACGCTCTCCGAGGAGGCTTTCAAGGCGCTGCACCAGCTCGATGCCGCAAAAGCCCCGGCGCCACGCGGCGAGCGCGTCACGATCGACGGCACGAGCGCCTACCTCAGCCTGCCCAAAGGAAAAACCGCGCCCGTGCCGGGCCTGCTCGTCATCCACGAATGGTGGGGCCTGAACGAGCACATCCAGCACTGGACCGACCGGCTCGCCGAGGACGGATACGCCGCGCTCGCCGTCGACCTTTATGGCGGCAAGATCGCGAAGAACCCGGACGAGGCGATGGCCATGATGAAGAGCGTCGACAACAAGAAGGCGATGGCCACGCTCGTCGCGGCGCACGATTTCCTGGAGAAAGACCCGCGCATCCAGGCGAAGCGCACGGGCGTGATCGGCTGGTGCTTCGGCGGCGCCTGGTCGCTCCAGCTCGCCATGCACGAGCCCGACCTCGACGCGTCCGTGATCTATTATGGCCACCTCGTCACGGACCCGGCCGAGCTGAAACCGATCAAGGCCGAGATCCTCGGCCTTTTCGGGAACAAGGATCAGGCGATCCCGCCGGAAACCGTGAACGCGTTCGACGCGGCCCTCACCCAGGCCGGCGTCACGCATACGATTTACCGCTACGACGCGCCGCACGCCTTCGCGAACCCCTCGCAGCCGCGGTACGACGAGAAGAGCGCGGCGGACGCCTGGGACAAGGTCCGCGCATTCCTGCGGAGGAAGCTCGCGTCGGAATGAGGCGCGTGGCTCAGGGCGTGCGGCTGCGATAGACGCCGTAGGACCCGAGCGCGAAGGTCGTCTCGCCGTCGGGGAGCCGCGCGACCGCCCGGAGCGGGTCGCCGCCGGGCGTCTCCCGCAAAGGCCACGATTGCCCCCCATCCTGCGTCATCACGAGCGAACGCTCGCCGCCCTGCATTTCGAGGACGACGCTCGCATGGGACGGCGTCGCGGCCGCGACCTGCACGATACGAGCGCCCGGCGATCCTCCGGGGGCCTGCGGGACCCAGGTCGCGCCGCCGTCCTCGGTGCGCAAGAGGAGCGGCTCGCCCGCCGCCGTCACGCCGCCGGCCCACCCCACCTGCGTGCCGGGCGCGAAATCGACGGACACGAGTTGTTCCTCGTCGGGCATCCCGCCGCGACGACCGACGAACGACTCCCCGGCGTCGTCGCTCGTGAGAATGAGCCCCTTCTCGCCGACCGCGACGAGCCGGCCCGATGCGAGAAACCGCATATGGCGGATGTACGTCCCGTCCGGCAGCGCGAGCTCGCTGAACGTGGCGCCGCCGTCCTTCGACCGGTAGAGCGGGCGTGCATTCACGGCGCCGCGCGCGGTCGCGACGAACCCGACGCCGCCCGGCCCGAGCAGGGCGGCCGCGAGCGGCTGCCCCTGCGCGGGAAACCCGTCGTGGAGGAACGTCCTTCCGCCGTCCTCGCTGCGCAGGAAGGTTTGCTGCACGTATTCGCTCGGGAACGCGAGCCAGAGCCGATCCTCGTGCGCCGCGAGGGAAGGCGGGTAGGGCGCGTCGTCCGTGAACGCCGGGAGGTCCGTCCCCTCGTCGAAATGAAACGCGTCGTCCGTGCGATACAGCCGGGACTTGAACACTGCGGTCGTGTTCTGGATCGTGATCACGTAGCCACGCGTCTTCGTGGGGAAAAAGATCGCTTTGTTTTCGTTGAGGCCGTCGGGCCAATCCGCGGACATCGCGTTTTGCTCGATCGGCGCCGAGCTCCGCGCGCCGTCGGTCGAGCGGCGCAGCCGGTGCGTGAGCAGGAGCCCGTGGTTCGCGGTCCCGAAGCTGATGCGGTTCGCGCCGCGCCACGAGCTCTCGAATTCGGCGCCCCACATGCCTTTCGTGAACGTCTGCCCGCCGTCGCCCGAGGACCAGACCTCGAACGTGGTGGGCATGTCGACGGTGTTGCAATACGTCATCACGTGGAGCGCGTCGGGGGTGCCGGCGATGCGTTGTCCCCGCGCGCATTCGGGCCAATACGACCCCCGCGCCTCGAACGTATGGCCCCGCGTGGTCGAGCAATGAAGAGCCAGGCCGCCGCGCGCGCTCGGATCGTCGTCGGCCACCACGCACGCGTAGAGCTCGCTGCGCGAGACCCACAAGGAGTCGACCGAGCCCGGGTACGCGAGGGGGATCTGCGTGTCCCCGTAAAACGTGTGCAGGTCCGGCTCCTGCGTCGCCCGTATCCGCGCCGTCGCGCCGATTTCGGTCGCGGCCACGAGATACCCCGGCCCCGCCTCGACCACCGTGCGACCGCCGAAGGGAACGTACACCCACGACGAATCGCCGCCCTTCGTATGGTAAAGGCCGCCCTGCGCGGAGCCGCAGACCACGCGGCCGAAGAAATGGATGCACCGCGTGAGCTCTTCGGGCGCCTCGGGCGAAGGGGCGAACGTCCTGCCTTCGTCGAGAGACACCCAGGCGCGCCGCGCTCCCGTCAGCACGATCGCGTGCTCGTCCGCCCACACGAAGGCGAGGTCCTCGGTCGTGCCCGCGTCGACGCGCTCGAAGCTCCCACCGCCGTCGCTGCTGTGCAATACGAGCCCGCCTCGGCCGACGATCCATGCTTCCTGGCCATCCACGTCCGCGACGTCGCGCATACGAAATGCGCTGCCGGGCAGGGGCGCGATCTCCGCCCATAGAGGCTCTTCGCAGGTATCGCCCCGCCGCACGAGCCCCGGGGCGCAGAGGGCACGCCTCGGGCTGATCGACATGCCATCCTCGAATTCCCGGGGACCCGGGGAGCAGGACGAGAGCGAGACGGTCGAAAGGACGATCCCGATAAACGCGCATTTTCCTGCAAGCATCGGAGCGTCTCCTCGGCCCGCGGACAGCAAGGTGCATGCCCTTGCCTTGCGCTTCGAGCCCGGCGATGATGCGGGCCATGAAGATCATGCTCAAGCTCGAAAACCTGAAGACCGGCGAGACGTCTTTCCAGGAGTTTCCGGACGAGGAGGCGACGGCGGCGTGGCTCCGCGAGCGCCCGCGCTTCACCGACGTGCTCGGCGTGGTCTTCGAGGGCCTCTCGCGCGAGCAGAACGACCGCCTGAAGGGCGCGATGCGGCCGCTCGACCCCGAGGAGCAAGCGGCCGAGAAGGCCCTCGCCGAGGCGCGCGAGAAGGCCGCCGAGGCGCAGGCGCTCGCGCGCGAGAAGGAGAACGAGGCGGCGCGCGCGGCGCATCGCGAGGCGCAGAAGTCGCTCGACCCGAACCGCCCGATGGAGGTCCGTTTCCGGTACGACACGGGCCTGCAGCTCGCCGATCAGGACGATCCGCGCGGCATCTCCGACGAGGTGCGGGCGGCGTGCACGGCGTGGATCGAGGAGCGCAACGAGTGGGTCGCCTCGCGGGGTCAAATCGTGGGCGAGGCCAAGATCACGGTCCTCCCCGGCGCGCTCCCGAAGCCCGGCGCCGATCGCGTGCAGCATGGCTCGTTCGTCCCGGTGACCGGCCCGAAAAAAGCCTGACGCGGGTCGGTCTGTCCGAATCTCCCATTCTCTGACCGTCAGCCGTCCTCGTGGCCTCGCCCGAAGGCCGCGAGGCTCCGCGCGTCGGCCTCTTCGGCGCGCACGAGCTCGAGGACGATCCGACCGATCCGGAGCCGCGCGCCCGGCGAGAGCTCCTGCGACGCGCGCACGAGCTCGTCGTTCACGAACGTGCCCGAGGTGCTCGCGACGTCCTCGATCGTGACGCGCCCTTCCGCCACGGTGATCCGCGCGTGCCGCCGCGAGACGGTGTCCGACACGAGGCGGATATCGGCGCCCTCCGTGCGCCCGAGGACCTGGGCGCCTTCGCGGAGCGGGAGGACGCGGCCAAGGTCCCGCGGCAGCTCTTCGAGGACGACGAGCGCGAACGACGTGGCCATGCGCTCAGGTTTACCACGACCGTAAGTGACCATCGGTCCCGTACACGCTTGACGGCGGATCAACGGTCGCTTACGACCGCGGATCCGTTACGGGGTTGTCGACATGCGCAGCACGAGCAAGCCCCAGGCGGGCGAAGGATGGCAGAGGGCGCACAGCGCCGAGCAAAAGGAGCAGCGGCGGGAGGCGATCCTCGGGGCCGCGGCGGAGCTCTTCGTGGAGCGAGCGATGGCCGACATCTCGATCGGCGAGGTCGCCGAGCGCGCCGGGCTCGCGAAGGGCAGCGTCTATCGATATTTTTCCACGAAAGAGGAAGTCTTCCTGGCGCTCTTCATCCAGGCGCTCGGCGCTTGGTTCGACGAGATCATGCCCTTGCTCCGGGGCCTCGCTCCCGATACCTCGCCGTATGACGTGGCCGCGCTCGTCGTGCGCACGCTCGCGCCGCGGGAGCCTATGCTGCGGCTCCTGGCGAGCAACTCTTGCGACATCGAGCAAAACCTCTCCCTCGAGGCGGCGCGCGCCTCCAAGCGGTGGGAGCTCGAGCATATCGTCCGCGCGGGGGAGGCATTCGAGGCGGCGCTGCCGGCCTTGCCCGAGGGCGGCGGGGTGCGGGCGATCCTGCGGCTCGGCGCGCTCGTCTCGGGCCTCTGGCCGATGGGGCACCCGGTCGGGCCCATGAAAAAGGTGCTCGCGGCGCCGAAGATGGCCCCGCTGCGCGTCGATTTTTACGGCGAGCTCGAATCCTCGTTCGGAGCGCTCCTCGCAGGCATGTGCCGCGCGTCGTGAGCCTCGCACGGTGGGGACACACGGGCAAACCCCGGGTGATGACGACCGCAGCGGCGCAGGCCTGAAGCAGGGTTCGCGGCCGTCCTTCCTGGAGGACGGGATTCGTCAGGCGATGCCGGATTCGACAATCCGGTTTCCGCCCGCTCGATGGGAAATCCGTCTTCTGGCAACATCTGTCGTTGCCTTCACCCAGGAATTCACGCGGTCGCGGCAAACGCTGGAATCCGGGGGCCGATGCCGCCCTCGCGCCGTTCGTGTTTGCGCTGCACGCGTGCCGGAGGTCGAAGGACGTCGCCGCGGCGGTCGCCGCGGAGGGCGCGCGGGCCCTCGGCGCCACGTCCGGCTCGCTCGCCGTCCTCGTGGCCGACGAGCTCTCCGTCCCTGGCACGAATGATCCAGCCCCGCGGGGGCTCGCCGCGGCGCTCTCCGCGCCGGGGCCCACGCGGTTGCGGATCGCGGGGCGCGAGGCGTGGGCGGCGCGGCTCGCCGTCGGCGACAGAGTGCTCGGCGTCGTCACGTTCGAGGGGCTGCGCCGCGAGGGGCCTGCGAAGGTACGTTTGTCCCGGCTGGCCCAGCATTGCGCTCCGGTGCTCGCGCGCGTGCTCGCCGAGGAGGCGGAGCTCTCGGCATTGCGGCTGAGCCATGAGCTCCTCCGCGCCGTCACGGAGGGCACGCACGATTGTGTCTTCGTCAAGGATCTGAACCTCCGGTACGTCATGATCAACACGGCGGGCGCGCGGGTCTTCGGCCTCGTGCCCGAGGACGTCGTCGGGAAGGACGACAAGGCGCTCTTCGCGCAGGCCGACGCCGAGGAGATCGCCCAGCGCGACCGGGAGATCATGACGAGCGGGCGCACGACGATCTACGAATGCACCTCGACCACGAGCCATGGCACGACGCGGTCCTGGCAATCGATGAAGGGGCCCTGGTTCGACGAGGAGGGGCGGGTCGTCGGCCTCGTGGGCATTTCGCGGGACGTGACCGCGCGGAGGAAGGCCGAAGAGGGGCAGCGGCTCCTCGCCGAGGTGAGCGGCATTCTCGGCGCGTCGCTGGAGTACGAGAGCACGCTCGCGGCCATGGCGCGGCTGCTCGTGCCGGCGTTCGCCGAAGGGTGCACCATTCACGTGGAGGAGGCCGGCGAGCGGTATTGCCTCGCGGCGCTCGGCCGGGGGGCAGCGTTCGCCGAGGCCCTGCTCGGCCTCGTTCCGCCGGGGCGCGCGCTCGGATTTGGCGAGCTCGACCCGACCCCGCGCCGCGAGCTCGAAGCGCGCGGCATTCATTCGCTGCTCGTCGTGCCCCTCGTGATTCAGGGGCATGCGCTCGGCCACATGACGCTCCTCGGCGTCGCGCCCGGGCGATTCGTGGCGGAACCGGAGCGCGCTCTCGCCGAGGAGCTCGCGCGGCGCGCGGGGATGGCGATCGACCGCGCCCGGCTTTATCGAGCGGTCCAGGAGGCGAGCCGGCTGAAGGACGAATTTTTGGCCGTCATCTCGCACGAACTCCGCACCCCGCTCACGGCGATCCTCGGCTGGACCGGCATTCTGCGGCGGGACTCGGTGCCGGAGGCGAGCCGCGGCAAGGCGCTCGAGACCATCGAGCGCAATGCGCAGACGCAGGCGCGCCTCATCGAGGATCTGATGGACATGACGAGCATGATCGCGGGCACGCTCCAGCTCGACGCCGCGGATGTCGACCTCATGCAGCCGCTCACGCAGGCCGTGCGCGCGATGCGCCCGCTCGCGGAGGCGAAGGGGATCCGCCTCGAAACCGCGTTCGAGACGAGCGGGCCGCTTCCTGTCTTCGGCGACGACCTCCGGCTGCGGCAGGTCATCGAGAACCTGCTCGGCAATGCGCTCAAATTCACGCCGCCCGGGGGCACCGTCGAGATCGGCTGCCATCACGGCGACAAGGCCCTTCTTTGGGTGAAGGACGACGGCGTGGGGATCTCGCCTGCGACCTTGCCGCACGTCTTCGAGCGTTTCCGGCAAGGCGACAGCTCGTCGACCCGGAGCCATGGCGGGCTCGGCCTCGGCCTTTCGATCGTGCGGTATCTCGTCGAGGCGCACGGCGGCGCGGTGGTCGCGGAGAGCCCGGGGAAGGGGCTCGGCGCGACGTTCACGGTCGAGCTGCCTTTGCGCGTCGCAAAGGCCTCGGAGGTCACCATCGTGGAGGGAACCTCCGCGCCGCGGCGCGACGACCTGCATGTGCTGGTCGTCGACGACGCGCTCCCTTCACGCGAGCTCGTCACGGGCATTTTCAACAGCGTCCGCTCCGACGTGACCGCGGTTCACAAGGTCGCGGAGGTGGTCGTCGCGATGGCCCCGAAGCAACCGCGCTCCCGGCAGGACACAGGGCGTTCCTGAGCGGTCATGGGGTCCGCAGGAAGCTCCTCGCCACGCGGACGAACGATTCGTGCTCCTCGAAGGCAACGCCGTGGCCTGCGCCGGGCAGGACCCACAACTTCGCGTCGGGGATCGCTCGATACATCTCGACGGCGAGCTCGACCGGATAAAGCGGGTCACGGTCGCCGTAGACGACGAGGGTCCGTGCCGTGATCGTCGCGAGGTGTGGGGGCGTGAAATGCATGTCGTCGTGGCGCGCGGCGAACGCGCGGCCCTGATCCCACAGCGCCACGATTTGCGCGTCGCCGCGCACGTGCCGCTCGCGCATCTCGCGCCATTCTTCTTCGGACCTTCCTTCGACGGTCATCTGCCGCATGAGGACGCGCGCCTGCTCGGGAAAGTACGGGGCCGCCGCGACGAGCACCATGGCCTCGACGCGGCTCGGCTGCTGCGTCGCCATGTGCAAGAGCACGTTGCCGCCGCCGCTGATGCCGAGCGCGCGGAATCGATCGATCCCGAGCTCGTCGAGGAGCGAGTACATGTCGCGGGCGACGTCCCGAAACATGAACGTCCCGCGGGGATTTCCGGAACGGCCGTGGCCGGGCAGGTCGGGGACGACGGCGCGGAACCCTTCGTGGAGGGTTTCGCCGAAATGACGAAAGTCGCGGCCGCATCCGGTGAAGCCGTGCAAGAGGACGAGCGGCTCGCCCTCGCCGTGGATGTCGACGTGCATCTCGATGTCGCCGCGGATGTGCATCTGGCTGCTGTGTGCGCTCATGGTCGAACTCCTCTCCTTCCAGCGAGCGGGAGAGTCCCTTATTCGCTCATGGCGTCGGCCTTCAGGTAGGCCTGCCAGGCTTCGATGTCGTACAGGCCGAGGTGAGCGATGACTTCGCCGCATTTCCGGAGGAGGTCGTCGAACGAGGCGCTCTCGTCGTCCTCCGGGTCGTCCCGGATTTGCATTCCGACCCAATCGACCCATTCGACTGGAATGGGCGCGAATTCGCGGAAGTAGGTCGTCTTTTCCTCGGCGGAGCGGCCTTCGGCCCATTGCCACCACGCCATCATGTAGCTTTCGCCGCCGCCCATGCGCCAGTGAATGCTGTACCGCGGGACTTCCGGATACCGGAGCCACGGCGGGAGCGGCGAGGTGCGCCCCTGCGCGCGGAGCTCCCGCTCCAGCGACGCTCGAACCACCACCTCCCCATCGAACGGCTTGTCTTCGTCCTCCGCCACGAAACCCTCCTCGCGGGCGTCCAGGGGCGCGCCGCATCGCCGGGCAGTGTCGGAGAAGCGTCGTGGTGGTGTCAAGTCGCTCGCTATTGATAGGTGAGTGCGCCCGAGCGATAGAAGCGGGCTTTCTGGAAATGCACGCCGGCCTTTGTTCCAAGCAAGCGGCCGCGCACGGGTTTCTCAGCGGATCAGCGTGGTCCTTGCTTTGCAACCCCTCGGGCGGCTGCCGTCGTGGGCAGTCGGGGAAAGTCCAGGATGGAGGGAATGCCCATGCGTTCATTCACGATCGCGCGTGCCGCGGTGCTGCCTCTCTTCGGCCTCGTGCTCGCCGCTTGCTCGGTTGGGGGAGACGAGGATCTCGCGCTGGGGCGGGGGAACGCGTCGGGCGCCGAGAAGGGCAGAAATCCTCAGGTGCCCTCGAAAGGCCGAGAGCCCCAGGTGCCCTCGAAAGGCGGAGAGAAGGATGAATCGCTCGCCGACGACGTGGAGTTCGTGCCCGTCGAGGGCGACGCCGGTCACTTGACGGGCGGCGCGTTGTCCGAGGGCAAGGAGGTCGAAGGCAAGGAGGTCGAAGGCAAGGAAATCGAGGGCAAAGGCATCGAGGGCAAGGGCATCGAGCAACCGGTGCCGAGCGACATCGGCAAGGGCGAGGGGACGAAGGAGCCCACGCCGATCGAGGTCGGCAAGGAGGCCGGCGAGAAGGAATCGGAGATTCCCTCGAAGGGTGGGCTTCCCTCGAAGGGGCCTCTCGGCTCGAAAGGCGGTCTCCCCTCGAACCCTGTTCGCGAGGTGAACAGCGCTTGCCCGAAGGCGCAGGGGGTCGAGGTCGTCGGGGCTTGCGTGCAGGCGCTCACGTACGCGAAAAACCCGGAGACGGGCGAGTGCTGCGTGTATGCGACGCCGTGCGACGTGCCGAAAACCTGGGAGGCCTCGTTCGTGGCGGAGGCCGTTTGCCGGTAGCGTCTTTGCGGCGCGATTGACAAGCCAGGATCCCCTCGGCTTAGATGCGTGGCCATGGAGCCTGTCATCGTGGACGAGGGGGGTGTGACGGTCGTGGAAGGCCAGCCGGACCAGGCGTTCCTGACGAGCGCGCGGGATGTGGATCGCGTGATTGAGGCCTGCTTCGGAAGCAGCGCAGGATGCGTCCTTCTTTACGCGTCGAACCTGCCGGCGGCCTTCTTCGACCTCAGCTCGCGCGTGGCCGGGGACATGCTGCAAAAATTGCGGAACTATCGGATTCGGCTCGCCGTGGTATGCCCTCCGGGGAGCGTCAGCTATAGCAGCCGGTTCGGCGAGATGGTCACCGAGGAGAACCGCGGCGAGCATTTCGGGGTATTCGAGACCCGTGCCGAGGCCGTGGAATGGATCCACGCCTTTGCCTGAGGACGCTCATTTCGCGCCCACCCGCACGTACGTTCCACCCGTACGCCCCAGCGTTTCCGGCGTGTACATCTCCTCGATGTGCGTCGGTGGTACCACGAATCGGCCGATGTGGGCGGCGCGGGCGAGGTAGCGGAATTTCCGGATGCCGGCGGGGAGCCGGTCGATGAAATAAACGACGCGGTCGTCGCGCATTTCGCGTCGTTCGGCCGGCGTCGCCTCCAGGCTCGCGAGCCACGGGCCGCCGACCTGGTGGGCGAGCCGCATGGGTTCGAGGCCGCCGGGGACCGGGTCTTCGAGGACGACGAAGCGGCGCGGCTCGCGCGTGACGACCTCGATTTCGCAAAGCACGACCTGCCCGGGATCGAAGCGGGGCTCGGCCTCGGCGCTGGCCGCGAGGACGGGCCCGCCGAGGTCCGCGACGGGTCGGAAGGATTTCGTCACGTAAAACCCGGCGTCGAGCGGCTCGCGTGGCATTTCCAGGCGGGCATACCGGAGGATGGCCTCGTAATGGAGGTGGCCTCCGCCCACGGCCTCGAAGGTGAGCGGCGCGCCGCGGCCGCGAAGGAGAGCGGGCATGGGCACGAATGCCGCGCGGCGGATCTTGCCGGACTCGCCGCCGAGGGGCGCGTCCGCGAGCAAGGTATCGCCGAGGAACACGCGCGCCTCGACGGGATCGAGGGGCGCCGGGTTTTTCTTGCGGTAGGCGTCGAGCGCGAGCAGGGCCCAGGCGGCCTCGTGGGTCGTGCGGTAAGCGCCGCCGGCGCGCGCGTCGACGAGGCCACGCGCGAGGCGGGCCGCGAGCGGGTGTGTGGGGTTCGTCGCGACGAGCGCGAGCAACGCCGCGGCGTCGGCGCGCACGCTGGAGTCGAAATCGTGCACGGGCGTTTGGGTCTCGGATGCACGTGCCAGGTGCGCCGCGGGGCCGTCGATACGGATGTTCGTTTCGAGGTCGCGGAGGAGCTCGCGGGCCTCGTCCGCATCGGCGCGGCCCGAAAGGACGAAGGCGTGGAGCAGGAGGGCGCGCGCGAAAAGAGGCATGCGCGCGCGTTCGCCGAAGAGCGCGCGCATTCGACTCTCGTCGGCGCGGCGGGCCCTGGCGAGCACGTCGAGCGCGAAGGCGGCTCGTTCGAGTGCAGAAGGGTCCGCCGCGGGGAAGGGGGCCGCGAGGCTCGATACGAGGGAGCGGGTCGCGTGGTCGAGGGCGCCTTCGGGCACAGGCAGGCCGCGGCGGCGCGCTTCGTCGAGGCCCCATAATGCATAGGCCGTGATGTAAAAGTCTCCCTCGGAGGAGCCGGGCCAGAGGCCGAAGCTCCCGTCCTTTTGCTGGTGCGTGAGCAGCCGGTCCACCGAGGTCCGGAGCGCGGCGTCGACGTCGCCTCCTTTGGGTGGGTTGGTTTTTTCGGGCACGAGCGGCACGCCGAGGGAATCGGCGAGGTCGCGGAGCGCGAGGAGCGGGACCATGCGGCTCACGGTTTGCTCGGTGCATCCGTACGGGTATTCGACGAGCTGCTCGATGCCCGCGCCGAGGCCCGCGAGCGGGGTCGATGCGAGGGATATCGTGAGGCCGCCGGTGTCATTTCGCAGGCCCGCGAGATCCCCGAGGCGCTCGGCGATGGCCGAGGACGTCTCGCCGTGAGGGAGGCGGTTTCGAGTGTCGTGGGTACGCCAATCTGTGTTTCGAGGTCGACGCTGTCGGCATCGTCCTCCAGGCGGGCATCAAAGGAGAGGCGCGCCTTTCCGGCGGCGTCGGCGCGGAAGGGAAAACGCACGAGCGCGGAATGCTCGGGGTCGACCGTGGCCTCGCGGCGCATGGGGCCCGCGGGCGTGAGGCCACCCTCGGCGCTCGCGGTCACGACGGTCTTGCCGCCAGTGATGTCGAGCGCGGACACGATCACGGAGGCCTCGAATTGGTCCCCGGCGCGCAAGGCCAGAGGAATGCTCGGGCGGGCCATGAGGTGCTTCGACGTGACGACGGTGGAGTCGTCCGAGCCCGTACGATCGTCCTCGGCCACGGCCATGGCCATGAATCGATAGGCCGTGAGGCCGTCGGGCAAGGTGATGCGGCGTTTCACGCGGCCCGTCGCGTCCGTGAGCAGAGCCGGCAGGAAGGCCACGGTTTGTCGGAAATCGCCGCGGCGGGGGCCGATGCTGGTCGCGCCCATGCGGACCTGGGGTGGCTTCGAGCGGTGGCCCCCCGAGAACGTGCGGAGGAGGTCATTCCGGACGTCCTCTGTCGAGACGCTCCCATCCCGTGGTGCATAGATCGCGTAGAAGGGATCGGGCGTGAGGTAATAGGTGAGCATGAGCGAGCCTTCGTCCGCGGCCCACAAGGTGACCTCGGCGCGCACGGGTTTGCCCGTGGCGTCCTTGGTGATGACCTCGACGTCGAGCGTCTCGCCCGGCGCCGCCTGGAGCTTGCTCGGGCGCACCTCGACGCCGAGCTTGCGGGCCTTGGCTTCGACCTCGATCGGAGCCGTCCGCGATTCCGAGCGGTTGCCGAGGAACGTGGTGACCGTGATGTCCGCATTGGGCATCATGGAGAACGTGATCGGAATCTCGACGGTCGTCTGCGTGCCCGCGGGCGCGAGGGACACGACACGCCGGAAGAGCAGGCCCTCGCGCTCGACCGTGACGAGGGCCTCGGTCGGCTTGGAATGTGGAGATTCGAGGACGACGCGGGCGGTTTGTCCGACCTGATGCTTGATGTGCTCGAGGCGCAGGGCGAGCTCCGGAGGCGGCGGCGGAGGCGGCGGCGGAGGCGGCGGCGGCGGGCGGGAGGCGGGGGACGGGCTTGCAGGCGGGACCGGCCGCTCGACGCGCAGCGAATACGAGGCTGCGGCGCGGCGGCCCTTTTCGTCCTTCGTCGTGGCGCGGACGATGAGCTCGGCGTCGTCTTCCGTCTCGACATCCTGCGCGGGAATCACGAAGTCACAGCCGACGGGCGCGGGGCCGCTCTTGACGTCGCAGGCGCCGAGCGGGCTGTCCTCGACGAGGATGCCTGCGCGGCCGGCGCGGCGGCGCGAGAATTCGAGGTGGACCGGGCGCGCCTGCCGGTCGCCCGCCGAGGTCACGACGAGCACGGTCGGCGTGATCTTGTCGCCCGGCTTGACCGAAGACTGCTCCGGGTCGGCGAGCGCGACGAGCACGCTGGCGGGGTGAACGAGCGCGCTCCCCTCTGCGGAGCGTGTCTGCTGGTTGAGATCCGTGATCTCGACTTTGCAGGCGACCGACTCGACCGTCATTTGGCCGGGCAATACGACCGGGATCACGAGGGAGAAGGCGCCCTGGCCGTCGAGCTTGCCCGTGCCCTGGGCGATATTCGCCACGGGCGCCCGCGCGTCGTGCTCGGTGAGCACGTAATCGGTGAGGCCCGGGACGCTGGGCTGGCCGAGGCCGCGGGTCACGACGATCGAGGCGCGGCCGCCGGCCATCGGCGCGCCGTAGAGCATCTCGCCCTGCGCGGTGCAGGTCATTCGCTCGCCCTGCTCATAGATCTGTTTGTCGAGGAGCGCCGTGGCCTTGCTCTCGACGGGGCGGTAATGATCCACGGAAAAGCCCCAATAGATGCGTTCGCCGTCGAGCTCGGCCTCGGCGCGGTAATACCCGAGCGGGGCGTCCTCGGCGAGGGGGACGATGGTGGCGAAGGTGCCGAAACGCGAGAGGACGTGGCGCGAGGTGCTGATCGGGCGGCGCTCGGAGTCGAGGATGCGCAACGTGACCTCACGGCCACTCGGCGTATCGAGGCCCGCCGTGACGGGGACACGAAGGACTCCTTTGAGCTCCACGCGTTCGCCGGGTCGATAGATGCCGCGGGCGGAGAAGAGGCGGCCGACGGGCTCCGGCGCGCGGGGGGCGGCGAGGGATTGGTACATCCAATCGTCGCCGCTCCGCGCTACGACGACGAGCTTGGCCTCGGGCTCGCCCGCTTTTCGCGTGGGGATTCGCAAGGGGATGGCCGCGAGGCCCGTGTCGTCGGCCAAGGTCGCGCCGAGGATCGAGGGGCGGCCGCCGCGAGGAATGTGGTGGACTTCGACCCGCGCGCCTTTCACGGGCGACGTGTTGGAGAGGCGGGTCAGCCAAACGAGCGCCTCGTCCGGAGCGATCTTCGTCAAGGGGCCGAGGTCGGTCAATTGCATTTCGTGTTCGACCGTCTGCGGCGGCTGCCCCGGCGCGCTGCGATACGTCCCGCGGACGAGCACCGGGCCACTCGTGACGCCTGGGGGCAAGTGATCCTGGACGACGAGGTCAGACCAGCGGTCCTGGTTGCGTTTGCCCGTGCGCGCCACGAAGCTCGACGAGGGCGAGAGCGGGACCTGGTTTCCGGCGAGCCGCGCGAGGGTTTGGGTTGGATCGAGCGGGAGCAACGAGATGGTCGCGTCGACGGTGTTCGTCACGCCAATCGGCAGGAGGCGCTTTTCCGGGACCCAGTAGGTGCCCCTCGCGCCGATGACGAGGTCGGCGGGAATGTCCCCGAAACGAACCTCGCGCTTCACGGCCATCGGGAGGCGCTGGCCATGGATGTCCTGGAAGACGCGGCGGGCGCCATTGGCGCGGAGCTCCACGCGATAGGTTTGGCCCGGCGCGAATTCTCCGTGGATGTAGACCTCGCGGCTCGATTCACCGTCCTCGTAGGCGCCGGACACGTAATACGAGCCGGGGCTGGGTTCGATGACGATGGCGCGTTCGAGGACCTCGTCCGAGACGGGCGTCGCGAACGTCAGCGTGACGGTGCCGTGGGTCGGGTCGCAGCGATCCTTTTCGAGAGGATGCGGCTGGCAAGCGACGGAGACGAGGCCCGCGGGGCCGAGGGTGCGATATCGGATTTCCTCGGCCTTGCCCGCCGAGAGCTCGCCCTCCGCGCCGCGGAGCGAGGCGTCGATCCGGACGACGACGTTCGTGTCGCGCGGGAGCGGGGCGCGCGGGGCGAGGACGGCGCGATCGGCGGTCACCTCGACGATCGAAAAAGGGATGGGGCCGCGGCCCGCGTCGATCGTGACGGCGCGCGAGAGCTCCGCGGCTTTTACGGATTGTGTGAAGAAGAGCGTGATTGGCGCGTCCGTGCGAATGCCGGTGGCGCCCTGCGCGGGCTCGCTGCCGGAGAGGGTGGGCCGCGGGGTCGAAAACGAGAGGACGAACGGGGCTTCGAGGGCGCTACCGTCGAGCGCGCGGGTGCCTGCGGGGACCTCGACGCGGAAGGGCGTGGCGGGAGGAAATGGTTTTGACGGGACGAACTGGAGCGCGCTCGATCCGACCCAGGAGAATGCGCCCGGGTGGGCCGGGGTGATCTGGACCGGGGCGTCGGGCGCGCCGGAATCCGCGCCGAGCGCGCGCATGGGTTTGCTGAAGACGAGCGTGATTTCGGGGCTCGTGCTGGTGTCGCCGTTCGGGCCGGCGAAGACGACGCGAAGCGGGCCGGCCTCCGGGGCGCGCGGGGCGAGGGCCGTGCGAGGGGCAAGCTCGCCCCGGACGGGCGCCGCGGGAGGTTTCAGCGGAAGTGCGCCGGGAAAACAGGCCGCCGAGGCGGCGGCGAGGGCAACGAGCACGGCGGCGGCAGGCGAGGGGCGGCGGAAACGCATGGGGACATCGAGATCGACAGATGAGGAGGCCCGAGGTTCCCCGGCTCATTCGTCTTTGGCAGGACGGTAAAGCTCCACGCCCGACGCACCAAACGTCGTACGCAAAGGCTCGCGTTCGCCATGAGGCCACGCCGCGGGGGTATGGCGCAAGAGAGGATGGGGGCGGAGGGATTGGAAGAGGACGTGGCAAGGGTCGTCGGCCGCGCCGCCGAGCTCGGGCATTGCCTGGAGCCCGAGGCCGGGGCGATCCCGCGGGGGCTCGTCGCCGAGGTCCTCGGCGAGGGCGCCGGCCATGTCGAGCAAGGCCTCGCGAATACGCGCGTCCGCGCTCGCACGGGCCGCCGCGCGCATGGCTTTCACGGCCGGGCGTGCTTCCTTTCCGAGGACGTCCTTGCCGGCGGCGGAGAGGGCCGTCGCGAGCGAGAGGCGCAGCTCGGGCGAGCGCGTGGCGAGCAGGCGCGCGACGAGGCGGGGGGCGATTTCGGGTGGCCATTCGTCGGCCTCGCGCGCGAGGGCATAGGCGGTGCGGATCGGGGGCTCGTCCGGGGCCGCGAGGGACGACGCAATACGCGCAAGGGCGGCGGCGAGCGCGGCGCCGCGGGCCCCCTCTTCGAGCAGGACGACGGCGGCGGCGAGGGAGCCGGGCGAGGCGCCGGCGGCAATCCGGGCGAGGCGCGGGACGTGCTCGGGGAAATGGGCGAGGACGGCATACAGGCGCGCGCGTTCGTCGAGGGTCTCGGCGTGGACCGATTCGAGACGCGGGAGAGCTTCGGGCGCGGCCACGCGCTCGATGGTGTCGAGCAAATACGAGGCGACGAGGGGGCAGGCGCGGACGTCTTCCCGGTCGAGCAGGCGCACGAGCTCCTCGCTTTCGGTCGGATCGAGGCCACGCACCTCGAAGGCGACAGTGGCCGCGAAGAGTTTGTCCGGGTGGGTGTCGCGCAGGTGTGGCACGACGAACCGATACCGGCCGGGCGGGAGGATACGTTCGCCGCCCATGAGGGGGAGCTCGGAGACGATCGTCGCCGCGGAGGGGGCGAGCTCGGGCTGGGCGGAGACGGTGAGGCAATACCCTTGGCGGGGTGGAAAAGCGCGATAGACGTCGTCGAGGCCGAGCCGCTCGATCGTGCCGAAGAGGCCAGGCCAATGGCGCGCGCCACGGATGGGGTCGGGGTTCTTGTTGACGAGGCGGAATGCGGAAAAGGGAGTATCGCCCTGGTGGGGTTCGAGGACGACAAGGGACGTCTCGCAGCCGGGATTCGCCGGCTCGGACGTGGGCGGGTCTGGCGCGGCGATCACGGCGCCACGCGCGGCGGCCTCGCCTCCGCGCGGGAGGGTCGGCGCGCTGCATCCGAGGACAAAAAGCAGGGAGAGCGCCGCGGGGGCGCTCGCGAGGCGGGCGGAACGGGGCATCGCGGCATCGTTGGACGCGTGGGCATCGATTGCCTTGGGCTTCGAGCGATTCTGGCGTGCTGGGCCCGCTCACGTCCGTCGGCACGGATCTTTTCGTCGTGGCGCGCGCGGTAAGGGGGCGCGCTTGCGGGGGCACGAACGGCTCGATAGACTCCGCCGCGATGTCCAAAGAGACGTGGGCCTGCGATCTGTCGCCGGGGCGGCATCGAATCGGGGAAGGTCCGTTTCGCGTCCGCGGCGTCATGTACATGGGGTATTTCGAGCACGCGACCAAACGCACGCCCGGTGGCCTGCCGGCCGTGTACGCCGCGATGGCCCACCCCGAGGTCGAGGCGTTTCTCGAACATACGATTTTCCTCGCGGCGTCGAGCTACGACATCGTGCCGATCATCCATTTCGCCCGCGCGCTTGCGCAGGTCGAGGGGACGCCCTTCGACAAACTCGTGCGGGGGCGTGCGCGTCATGCAGGCGAGCACAACGTGATGGGGCTTTATCGCGCCCAGATGCGCAGCTCGTCGGTCGCGGACATGGCTGTCCGGCTGCCGCGGATCTTCGAGCGGTATTTCGACCAATGCCGCGCGGAGATGTCGCCCGCCGGCGAGGGGCTCGTGGAGGGGCGGTTCGCCGGGATGCCGGCGCCCACGCTCGGGTATTACGTGTGGTGCAACGAGGGGTTCATCGAGGGCGCGCTCAGCGCCGCCGGCGCGCGGGACGTGCGGTATTCGTGGTCGGCCCCGATTTCTGACGGCGAGCGCGACGGGACGCCGCAAAGGGCCGTCACGGTCCGGATCACCTGGGCGGTTTGAACGAGGGGGCTTTCGCTCGGCAAGCTGAGCTCTCGCCCCCCACGCCCACGCTCATTCGTCGTCCTCGTCCTCCGGCACGACCTTCCCTTCGTACAGGGCAAACGCGACCTCGAAGCCGTCTTCCTCGAACGACGTGACGACGTCGTCGAACGAGGCATTCTCGTGATACCCGAACCCGATCTGGTCCGTCGGGCCGAGCACGCCCTGGAGCGCCTCGCTCTCGGCCGCGGCGAACGAGCGCAGGACGCCGAGCAAGGCCTCGGCGGCGCCACGCGGGACGGGCTTTTCGGGGTGCCGCACAAAGAGCTCCATCAGGTCCGCGTCGTCCTCGATCAGGAACCAGATGGGCCGCTCGGCGTACTTCTTGACGAGCGCGGCGTCGGCGAATCCGCGCAGATCCCCGAATCGACCGAGGACGACCGTGGGCGCGAGCTCGTCCTCGTCCTCGTCCTCCTCGCCTTCTTCGCCCTCGTCGAGCTCTTCCTCGTCGAGCGGCGAAGGCTCCTCTTGCTCGGGCGCTGGTCCTTGCGCCTTCGGGTCCCGTCGTTTGTCCATCGTGCTCACCGGGGTCCTCGCTCCACGTCGATCCACTACCGTCTGCGCGGGTGTCCCCGATGGACGTGTCCATCGACACCCACGCGCCGTCGTTTTTACCCCACCACGGCCGCGTCCGCGACTAGGATGGAGCGTCGCCTCGCGCCGGCCCCTCGCTTTTCGCGGAGGGGATCGCCTGCGGGAGTCGCCCATGCGTTTCTCGCCCCTCGCGGATAGCCGCCTCGAAATCCTGAATCTGCTCGACCAGCCCGTCTGGATCACGGACCCGGACGCGGTGCGTATCGTGTGGGCGAACCGCGCAGCCGTGGCGCTCTGGCGCGCCGAGGACGTGCGGGAACTCGTCAACCGGGACCTCGCTCCGTCGCCGACGATCCGCGCGACGTTGCAGCAGCTCCGCGAGCGCGTGACGACCGGCGAGCGCTTCGGGTCGGAGCGGACGATCTATCCAAAGGGAGAACCCGTCCGTGTGCACATGAGCTTCAAGGCATTTCCGCTGCCCGACGGCCGCGGGGGCCTGCTCGTGGAGGCGACGCCGATTCGCGACGCGATCGACCCCGAGGTGGTGCGCGCGGCGGAGGCTGTCCGGTATGCGCCGCTCGTGGTGACGACACACGCGCTCGACGGATCGCTTCTGCAAGCGAATACGCTGGCGCGCGCGACGTTCGGCAATGCATTCTCGTTCGCGGGGATCTTCGCCGAGCCCGCGGAGGGGGCGCGCGTGCTCGCGCAAGTCGCGGGGGGCGAGCCGTTTTTCGAGGACGTGGAGGTCGTGACGACCGAGGGGACGCGGTGGTTTTCGGTCGCGGCGCGGCCGATTCCGGACGCCGTGACGGGCAAACCCAGCATTCTGGTGAGCGCGCACGACATGACGGCGCGTATCGAGGCGGAGCGCGCGAAGGACGACCTCGTGAGCGTGGTGAGCCACGAATTGCGCACGCCGTTGACCGCGATCCGAGGCGCGATCGGGCTCGTCGTGGGCGGCGTGGCGGGAAAGGATCCCGCGCTCCAGGCGGAGCTTTTGCAAATGGCGTCGGAGAACGTGCAGCGGCTCGGGCGGCTCGTGGACGATCTGCTCGACGTGCGAAAGCTCGCGGCGGGGAGCATTTCGCTGAAGTTCGCGAACGTGGATCTCGCGGACGTGGTGCGGGGCGCGGTGGAGCTTTATGCGCCGGCGACGCGGGCGAAGGAGATCGTGGTGGAGGCGGACGTGCCGGCGGGGATGCCGGTGTTCGTCGATCCGCAACGGATTCAGCAGGTCGTCCTGAATTTCCTGTCGAATGCGATCAAGCACTCGCCGGCCGGGGAGGTCGTGCGCGTGCATGCGCGATCGATCGCCGAGGGGTTCCGTGTCGAGGTGGCGGATCGGGGGCCCGGGGTGCCGGAGGCGTTCCGGGACAAGATTTTTCGGCGATTTTCGCAGGCCGACGCGTCGAGCACGCGCAGCATCGGCGGGACGGGGCTCGGGCTCTACATCGCAAAGACGATCGTGGTGATGCACGGCGGCCGCCTGGGATACGAGAACGGGAAGGCAGGCGGGGCGGTGTTTTTCTTCGAGTTGCCGGCGAAGGCGACGGATTAACGCGGGGGGCTGGCGAGCTTCTCGGGCGGCGTCTTGTCGAGGAGCGCCTCGCGGAGGAACGCGAGGAGGGCACGTTTTTCGTCGGCGGAGAGGCCGAGCGCGCGGACGTCGGGGTCCTGGTTCGGGACGGGGATCCCGAGGCCCTTGCCGCCGCCCTTGTCGTAGAAATCGACGACCTCTTCGAGCGTGCGGAAGGCGCCGTGGTGGAAATACGGCGCCGTGCGCGCGACGTCGCGGGTGGTCGGGGTCTTGAATGCGCCCTCGTCGGCCGGGCGTGAGGTGAAAGCGCCGCGGCCGCGGTCCGGATCGAGGGTGGTGCCACCGGGTTTGTCGGGGACGCCAAGGACGGCGAAGATGGGGACGGCGAAATCGAGCGGGCGGGAGCCGCCGAAGAACGGCGGAATGTGGCAGCGGGCGCAGCGGCCCTTGCCGGCGAAGACGTCGAGGCCGCGGCGGTGCAAGGGCGAGAGCGCAGGTTCGTCGCCGCGGGCAAACAGGTCGATCGGGGCGTCGCCGGGGACGAAGGCCTCGGATTCGAAGGCGGCGAGCGCGCGGCCGACGTTGTCGGTGGTGACGCCGGGCGTGGGGAGCGCCTGAAAGAGAGTGCGGAGGTCCGCGGCGGTTTCGATCGCGCGGAGGAGCTCGTCCGTTTCGAGGCCCATTTCGGCGCGGGCGCGGATGACGCCGAGGGCCTGGCGCTCGGGCGTGAGCGCGCGGCCGTCCCAGAGCTGGGCGGCGTGCAGCGGGGCATAAAGCAAGGTCGGGGTATGGCGCAGCGTGACGGCCGGATCGAGGGAAGGCGGGCGGACGAGGCCGTCGGCGAAGCCTTTTTCGGGGACGTGGCAGGTGACGCAGGAGCGAGCGTTGTTCTTGGACAATCGTTTGTCGAAGAAGAGCTTGCGGCCGAGCGCGGCCCAGGTGGCTTCGTCGCCGCTCGCGCCGCGCGGGCGGATGCGCGGGGCGGGGAGGGTGAGGGCCGAGACGGGTTCGTCCGCGTCGATCTTCGCGACCGGGAACCGGGCGCGGTAAGGCATTCGAACGGGGAGGCCGGCGGCGGCGACGAGGCGGCGGAGCGCGGCGCCGAGGCGGCCGGTGGCGAGGACGAAGCTCGCGCGGTCGTCGAGGTCGTCGGCGGTCTTCGCGGCGTCGAGGCGCGCGCGGAGGGGCCGGGTGATCTGTTTCACGGATTCGAGGGCGGCCGGGGTTTCAGCGGTCCCGGGGTTCGCGAGGGCCGCGGAGGCGGATTCGATGAAATCGAGGGTGCCGCGGAGATCGGCGAGGACGGCGGCGGAGCCCTCAGGGACGCCCTGGAACGATTCGAGCGCGAGGGCGCCGAGGTCGTACGCGGCGAGCGAGAGCGCATGCGCGACGACCCCGGGCACGGTCGGAATGCGGCGCGCTTCGCTCTGGAAGAGGCGCAAGGCGCGGTCGAGGGTGACCATTTCAATACGCGCGGCCGCGGCGTCCCCGAGGACGAGGGCGGCGTCGAGGCGGAGGAGCGCGCCGCCGCCTTCGTCGATGGAGCGCGGAGGGCCGAAGACGACCTCGCCGCCGAGGCTCTCCGGCCTGCGCCAGATCGGCGCCCCCGCGGCGAGGGAGCGGCGAAGGGCGAGGTAATGGGAATTCGTGTCGCCACGCCCCTGGGGCATTGCTGCCACGAGGGATTCGAGGGCTTCGAGGCCGCGGCGCGCAGGCTCCTCGACGACACGCGTGAGCGGGGAGGGCGGAGGTTCGGGCGGGGCCGTGGACACGACCGGCTTCGCGCTCGCGTCCGCGGGGGCGGGGCCCTCCGGCTCGTCCGGGCAGCCCGCGAGGAGCAGGGCCGCGAGGACGAGCGCGGAGAGGCGTTCAGGGCTCGTAGAGCGCTTTGCAGGCATCGAGCTTGGCCTGGTCGACCGTGGGCATCGCGAACGTGGGGGGCTCGGCGTGCGGGGGGTTTTCGAAATCGAACATTTCCCAGGGCGCCTCGGCGTTCGCGTCGCGGTTCGTGAGGGCCGGCATCTGGAAGCGGGCCTCAATGAAGCGCACGATCGAGGTGTGGTCGTAGGTGTTGTGACCGACGAAATGCTTCTTCGCGTAGGGAGAGACCACGAGGAGGGGGACGCGGACGCCGAGCTGGTCGAATTTCGCGTCGGTATCACCCGGCTCCAATTTCGGGACGATGTCGTCGGGCGGGCAGGCGGGCGGAGGCACGACGTGGTCGTAGAGGCCGCCATGCTCGTCATACGTGAGGAAGAGGGCCGAGCGGCTCCAGGCCGAGCTTTTCGCGAGGGCGTCGATGACGGTGGCGGAGAACTGCTCGCCGAGCATGGCGACCGCGGGCGGATGCTCGTCGTTCTGCGCATAACCTTCCCGCGCGATGCCCGGATCGACGAACACGACCTGGGGCAAGTTGCCGGTCTCGAGGTCGTAGAAGTAATTCTCGATCGGAACGAAATGCCCGTGCTCGTCCTTGCTGTACTGGAGGTACTTCTCGACGAAGATCGCGGCGCCGGGGGTGGTGGAGACGTACACGCGCCAGGAGACCTGCCGCATTTCGAGGTAATCGAAGAGCGTCTTGTCCGGCGTGACGAAACTGTTGTGGACGGCCCCGAAGGAGCTCGCCGCGTAGAGGTACATGCGATTCGGCCACGTGGGGCCGGGGACGGAGGAATGGTAGTGGTCCGCGATGGCAAACTCGTTCGCGAGCCAGTAATAAAACGGTAGATCGTCCTGGGTGTAGTAGCCGAGGCCGCGGCGGCCGCTCAGCATGTCCTCGGGGGCGCCGGCGCTCGGCAGCTCGTGCCAGCCGTCGTTGGTCTTGAAAAAACCGTCCATCTTGCCGCCGTTGATCTGCTCGTGCGTGCCGGTCCATTCGTGGTTCGTGTCCACGAAGCAGAGCTGGCTGTCGCGGAACGTGGCGACGGCGGTGCCGGTGTCGTCGGGGTTCGTGAAGTTCTCGGGCGCGACGTCGACGTCGTCCTGGCCGGCCTCGGGCAGCTTCTGGAAGTAATGGTCGAAGGAGCGATTCTCCATCATCATGACCACGATGTGGTCGATGGGAATCTCGGCGCCGTAGGGGCGCGACTTTCCTTGCGTCTCCGCGGGGAGCATGCCCGCCGTGTATCCGCACGAGGTCCGCTTCGCGGCGGCGTCGTCGTCGCTTGGCGGGACGACGTCGCGGTTCCATTCCGCGGGGCCCGGGAGCGGGGGCGGGGGCGGCGGTTCCTCGTCGGGCGTGCAGCCGACGAAGGCGAGGGTCGGGAGCAAAGCGAGGAGCAAAGAGCTGGCGCGGCGCATCGACTCCATCATCGCGCGCGAGCCCGGTGGCTGGCTACGAGAAAATCAGGGCGCAGGCGGAGGGAGCGCGACCGCCGGGGGCTGCTTGGCCGTCACGGGCTTGTCGGGCGCAGGCTTGTTGGGCGCGGGCGGGGTCTCGTTGCGGAACGTCGCGGGCTTCGTCGGCCCCTCGTCCGCCGCGGGCTTGCTCTCGGGCTTCGGCTCGTCGAGGTCCTCGCTCGGCGCGGGTTTGTCTTCGACGGGAGCCGCGACGGCGACAGCCTCGGCCTTGTCGTCCGGGGCCTCCTTGGCAGGGGCCGGCGCGGCCTTGGGCGGGGCCGGCTGCGCGACGTACACGACGACCTTGTCGCCCGGCGCGAGGGGGCTCGTGCGCGAGCGGTGGTTGATGCGTTCGAGCATGCCGAGGCTGAGATTGTATCGCTTCGACAACCCACGCCAGGTGTCACCCTCGCCGGCGGCGATCTCCAGGCGTTTGCGGCCCTTCAGGTTCTCGAAATGGGTGAAGAACTCGGTGGAGCCGACGGGCAGGACACGGGCCTCGGGTTCCTCCAGGACGAGCGCATTCGCGAGGGCGCGCTCGCGCGGGACGAAGACCTGCAAGGTCATTCCGTCATGAAGGGCCGCCGAGGCGTCGAGCGTGTTCCAGCGGGCGAGCTCGGCGGCAGAGACGGAGAGCGCGGAGGCGACCTCGCGCGCGGTGTCGCCCGCGACGACACGATAAAAGACGCGGCGGCGATCGGAGTAGGCGAAGGCCTCGGCCGGGACGACGATGACGGGCTTCTCGCCGCGCACGCCGGAAAAGACGCTGGCGACGGTGGGTTTGTCGGGGCCGGCTTCGGGGACGAGGAGGACGGTGCCGGGGCGGGCCTGTTCGCCGGAGCGGAGGCCGTTCAAGGAGAGCAAGGTGCTCTTCGTGGTGCCGCGGAGGGCGGCGATGTCCTCGATCGATTCGCCCCAGCGGACGAGGTGACGTTCGAGTTTGTCCTCGCGTTCGAGGAGCTTGGCGACGGTCTTGGCCGCGCGGGCGCCGGTGCCGGGCGGGACACGGACGACGAAGGAGGCGCCTTCTTTGGCGTCGGGGCCGAGCGGCGGGGTGCGGCCGACGGGGAGCTGGGGGTTCAAGTCCTCGACGGCGTCGAGGTCGACGCCGGCCGCGGTGGCCACGGTGCGGAGCGCGACGCCGGGGCCGACGGCGACTTTGTCGAAGGTGATCGCAGGCTCGGGCTCGACGCCGTCACAGCCGAAGACGGCGCAATTCTTGGCGACGATCGCCATGGAAACGATCTTGGGGACGTAGAGCGCGGTTTCGAGCGGGAGGCCGGCTTCGAGGCGGCTGAGCTCCCAGAAGTCGTTCGTGTTGTATTTGCGAATGGAGGCGAGGAGGCCCCCATACCCCATGTTGTACGCGGCGAAGGCGAGCTCCCAGGTCCCGAACCGGCGGTGGAGGTCGGAGAGGTAACGCGCGGCAGCGAGGGTGGAGCGTTCGGGGTCGAGGCGCTCGTCGATCCAGCGGTCGACGGTCAGGCCATAGATGCGGGCGCCCTCGGGCATGAACTGCCAGAGGCCGGCGGCGCCGACGGGCGAATGAATGGTCGGATCGAATCCGCTCTCGACGAGCGCGAGCCAGACGACGTCCTCGGGCAAACCCTGCTCGCGAAGGACACGGCGAATGGCCGCGCCATACCGGCCGCTCTTCTTGACCCACGAGGCGACCATGGAGCGGCCGCGGGGGTTGTTCTTGTAAAACTCGAGGTAACGGAGGACGCGTGCATCCCAGCGGACGGGGATGTCGGGGAGGTCGAGCTTTTTGAGGAAGGAGAGGTCGGCCGGCGCCGGCGGTTGGAGCGGCGCAGGGAGCGGCGCCGAAGGGGGAACGCCGGTGGCGAGGAGGACAGGGCCGCCCCGATCGAGCGTGGGCAAGTCGTCCGAGGGCCAAGGCGCGCCGGCATTCGGGGCTGGGGAGAAGAGGGCGAGGTCGAGCTCGCGGAGGGCGCGGAGCTCGGCCGATTCGTCCACACCGCGATGTTGCGTTGGCGGCAAGCCAGCGATGGCGCGGCGCGCATTCTCGTCGGGCTCGCCGGGCTCGCCGGGCTTGCGCGCGAGGGGCTTTTTGCCGGCGGGCTTCTTGGCAGCGGGCTTCTGCGCAGGCTTCGCGGAGGCCTGGGGCTTGGGCTTCTGCGCGGGCTTGGCGGCCGCAGGCTTGGCGGCCGCAGGCTTTACCCCGACAGGCGCGGGCTTCGGCTGGGCGAGGCTCGGCGGAGAAACGAGCGCGCCGGCGAGGAGCCAGCCGGCCGTGACGAACACGCGTGCGGCCTTTGGAAAGCGCATGACCCGAAGGCGGGTGTCTCACGGTGGGGACGCGGGGTCAACTTTCGCGCGGGGGCGTGGGGTTGCTTCGGATGCGTGGAGGGGGCAGTCTGCCGCACATGGGCCTAGCTGCGGAGAAGCGTGTGCGCGCGACGATTGCCGATCTCGAGGCCATCCCGAACAACAAGGTCGGTGAGATCATCAACGGTACGCTGTACGCATTTCCGCGTCCGGCGCCGCGGCACGCGCACGCATCGTCCGTGCTCGGGGGCGACCTCATGGGCCCATTTCAGCGTGGTCGAGGGGGGCCGGGCGGGTGGCGGATCTACGATGAACCAGAGCTTTTGCTCGGGCCCAAGGGCGAGGAGGACGTTCTCGTTCCCGACATCGCCGGCTGGCGGATCGAGCGGATGCCGCGTTTGCCGAGCACGGCGAGGTACACCCTCGCGCCGGATTGGGTCTGCGAGGTCCTGAGCCCGGGCACGGTGACGGTGGATCGCGCCGAGAAGATGCCGGCCTATGCGCGCCACGGCGTGCGACATGCGTGGCTCGTGGATCCGATCGCGCGCACCCTCGAAGTGTTCTTGCTGGAGAAAGGCCGCTGGGTGCTGCTCGGCGTGTATGGCGGGAGCGCGATCGTGCGCGCCGAGCCCTTTGATGCGATCGAGCTGGATCTCGCGGCGCTGTGGGAAGAGGTCGAAGAGGAAGCGCCGGTCGCCGCGGAAGAACCGGCGAAGGCGCCGCGGAAGGCACCTGCGAAAAAGAGCACCAAAAAGGCGCGTTCGCGGCGTTCGTGATCAGGACAGCTGCGCCACCCAGTCCACGATCTGCGGCAGCCCCATGACCTCGTTCACCACGCCGGCCTTCACCGCCGCGCGCGGCATGCCGTAGACGACCGCGGTCTCCTCGCTCTCGGCGATGATCGTGCCGCCGCCTGCCCGGATCGCGCGGGCGCCGGCCACGCCGTCGTCGCCCATGCCCGTGAGGATGACGCCGTAGGCCCGCGAGCCGACAGGCGCGAGGCTGCGCAGGAGGCGATCCGCGCTCGGGATGTAACGGTCGTGTTGCGAGGGAGGGCCGACGCGCAGGCGGATCTCGTTCCAGCCCATGCCGCTCGGGCCCTGCGAGACGACCGCCTCCATGCACATCTTGCCAGGGCAGATGAAGGCGCGGCGCGCCGTGACGATGTCGCCGTCGACGGCCTCCGACACGCGGATCGCGCTCTTGCGGTCGAGGCGCTCGGCGAACGTGCGGGTGAACTTCTCCGGCATGTGCTGGGCGATGAGGATCGCCCCGGCGAACTTCTCGGGGACGCGGCTCAGGATCTCGAGCAGCGCCGTCGGGCCGCCCGTCGAGGAGCCGATGCCGACGATGAAGCGCGCCGCGATGTTGGCGACCGAGCGCGCGCTCGGCTGCTCGGGCTGCGGCGTGGAGAGGACCGGCGGCGTGGCCGTGGAGCGCGGGAGCGGCGGGATCGCGCTGTTGCGCTGGCTCACGGCCGCGAGCGGGCGCAGGTAGCGGACGAGGAGGACCTTCTGGAGGATCTCGCGGCGGAGCGAGGCGTCGGGCGCGAGTCGTTGGCTCGGCTTCGCGACGAAGTCGACGGCGCCGAGCTCGAGGGCCTTGAAGACGTTCTCTTTCTGGCTGTAGCTCGACACCACGATCACGGGCGTCGGCTGGCGGACCATGAGGATGCGGAGGAACGTGAAGCCGTCCATCTTCGGCATCTCGAGGTCGAGCGTGATGACGTCCGGCTTGAGGCTCAACGCGAGGCGCAAGGCCTCCTCACCGTCGCCCGCCTTGCCGACGACCTCGACCTCGTCGCTGCCGCTGAGGATGTCCGCGATGTTCCTTCGGTTGTAGGCGGAGTCGTCGACGACGAGTACCCGCAGCGGACCGGTCTTCACCACCGCTTCACCTCTGCTGCATCCCTTGCCGAAGTGCTCATGGCTTCCCCGATCCGTGCGTCCCGCCCTCCAGACCCTGCGGGGCAAACCGCGAGGCCGTGATGGGCTTCCGATAGACGAGGTCGTCGCGCAAATGGACGAGCTCGAACGCGGTCGAGACGTTGAGGAGCGACTCCGAGTGGCCGAGGAGCAAGAAGCCGCCCGGGAGGAGTCGATCGTAAAACATGTCGATCACGCGGCGCCGTGAGGCGTCGTCGAAATAGATCAGAACGTTGCGACAGAAAATGATGTCGACGCGGCCCACGACCGACGCCCGGACCGGATCGAGCAGGTTCAGGTGCCCGAAGTGGCACCAGGCCCGGAGATCGTCCTGCACGTGCATGCCGTCGGGCTTCTCGACGAAATACTTCCGTTTGAGGTCCATGGGGATCGCACGGAACGACGAGGAGCCATACACGCCGCGGCGCGCGTGCGCCACGCAGCGGCGCGAGATGTCGCTGCCGAAGATGCGGACGTCGCGGCGGCCGGACAAGCCGGCCTCCTTGGCCGTGATGGCGATGGAGTAGACCTCCTCGCCCGTGGAGCAGCCCGCGCTCCAGATCGAGAGGCTCTCGCGGGAGAGCGGCGGGCGGCGGAGCATCGGGAAGAGCTCGGTGCGGAGCGCCGTGAGCTGGTAGTCCTCGCGGTAGAAATAGGTCTCGTTGATCGTGACGAGATCGAGCGCTTCGTCGAGCTCGGCCCGGCCCCGATCCGGCGAGCGGAGGAGCTGGTAGTACTCGCCGAACGAGTGCAAGCCATGCACGCTGAGGCGCTCGCGCAAGCGCCGCTCGATCACGGGGCGCTGCTCCGGGCTCAGCGAGATGCCGCAATGCTGGTTGATGAGATCCCGCAAGAGGCGGAACTCGTCCGGCGCGAGGCGGATCTCATCCGGGAAGCGCATCACGGCCCGAAGAAACCCCTTTCTCCTCGCCAGCGGATCGACGAGAGCGCGCCCTCGAGGGTGTCGCGGACGTCCCGATCGAGTTCGAGCGACGCGCGCTGCGCCAGGCGCTCACGCAAGGTCGAGTTGTCGCTCGCCGCGATCGTCTCGGCCGCGAGGAGCCGGACGTCCGGCGAAGGATGGTCGAGCAGACGGAGGAGGACTTCGCCGTCGGGGCCGCTCGTCTCGACCTTGAGCAGCGCCGCTTTGACGACGGCTGCATCGGGGTGATCGAGCGCCGCGACGAGCGCGGCCTGCCGCCCCGACGTGCCCCAGCGCAGGCGCCCGATGGCCTCGGCCGCGGCGATCGCCACGGCGGCCTCGGCCTGGCGGGCGAGCGGCGCGAGGGCGTCGATGAGCGAGGCCGCAGCGCGCCCCGCGGCCTCGGGTGGGATCGTGGAGAGGGCCTCGCCGAGGGCGCGGATCGCGGTGGCCACGAGCTCGGCATCCATGGAGCGGCCCGCGACGTCGAGGATGGTGCGGAGGCTCGGCGCCTCGTGCGCGTCGGGCGATGTCTCACGTCGCCGCGCCGCCGCGCCGAGGTAACCGAGCGCGCGCGCCGCGGCGAGCTGGACCTCGCGTTCCTCGTCGGCGAGCGCGAGCGAGAGGACGTCGAGCGCAGAGTCGCCGCCGATCTCGGCGACGGCGCCGATGGCCGCGCGGCGCGTGCGCACGTCCTCGGCCGCGGCCGCGCGCGCGAGGAAGCCGAGGTCGCCGGGAGACGGGGGCGGGCTCGATGCGCGGCGCGTGGCGGCGAGGGCGCCGAGGATGATCGCGGCGGCGAAGGCGTCGTCGCCGGGGCCGTTCACGAGCGTATCGCCGAGCGCACGCGCGGCCTTCTCGTGGCGGGTCGCGAGCGAGGCGAGCGCGCCTTCGGCGGCATGCGCGACGGGGCGAACGGGCGAGGCGACGAGGCGCGCGGCGAGCGCGAGGTCCTCCTCGGTGCCGAGCCTCGAAAGGGCGAAGAGGGCGCTCGTGGCGACGCGGCGCTCGTCGTCGAGCGCAGCCTTGCGCAGGGCTTCGAGCAGCGCCGTGGGCCGTTCGGGCGCGCCGGGCGCGAGGGCGATGCTGGCGGCGACCTCGATGAGGGCCGCGCGCACGTCGGCGGTGAGCGGCGTCGTGCCTTGTTCGGGGGCGATGCGCGCGACGAGGCCGGGCAGCGCTGCGGGCCCAAGGAGGAAGAGCGCGCGCTCGGCCTGCTCCGTGAAGGTCTCCTCGGCGAGCGCAGCGGCCGCCGCGTCGACGACGCCGGGCGCACGCGCGACCGCGGCGAGGAGGAGCGCCATGGCGCGGTGATGCGGCGGATCGGTGCCCTCGGCCGTGGCGACGCGGACGAGGCGCTCGCCGAGCTCGGGGCCTTCGGCCGCGAGCGCTTCGGTCACGGCGGGCAGGAGCGGTCCCTCGGCGAGGCGCGCGAGCGCGGCGATGGCCAGCATGAAGGTGCCGCCGCGCGCCTTGTGGAGCATGCGGGCGAGCGCCGGGGCGGCCGCGGGGCTCTCGGAGGCGGCGGCCGCCGAGAGGGCCGCGGAGCGCAGAGAAGGGTGCTCGAGGAGCGGTGCGAGGCGCTCCCAGGGGATCATGGCGCCGAGGGCGTTGAGGCCTTCGAGCGCGGCGAGCTTGGCGAAGGGATCGGCGCTGTCGAGGCAACGGAAGAGGAGGCGCTGGACCTCGACGGGCGCGATCGGGCCGAGCTGCGCGATGGCCTCGACCGCGCCCTGGCGGACGTTCTCGTCGAGGTCGCGGAGCGAGCGCTCGAGGATGACGAGGGCGTGCGGATCTCGCGTGTAGCCGAGCGCCTGGACGGCGAGCTTGCGGCCGTCGGCGTCGAGGCGCGCGAGCGAGGCTTCGAGGGGCGCGGTGGCGGCGCTGCCGCAGTTCGCGAGGACCTCGATCGAGGCGTTGCGCAGGCCCACGTTGTCGCAGGGCTCGAACGTCTTCACCATGGCCGCGATGAGGCTCGGCGCGGGGATGAAGGCGCGCGCGGCGTAGGTGGCCTCCTTGCGCACGCGCCAGTCGGTGTCGCCGAGCGCGCGGACGAGGAGCGGGAGCGCGTCGTAGAGCGGCAGCTCCGCGGCGAGGGAGGTGGCCTGGCGGCGCTCCTCGGCGTCCGCAGCGTCGAGAGCGGCTTCGATCAGCGCAGGCGAGATGGAAGGGCTCGAAGGAGGGGTCAAGGCGTGCTCCTCACAGGTCGTCCACCGGCGGCAGGACATCGGCGATGTCGTCGACGATCTCCGTGAACCGCTTCGTGTCGAGCACGAAGACGAGCAGCCCGTTGTGGTTCGTGACGCCCGAGATGCCACGCAAATCGCGGCCCCCGCCGACGGGCGGCGTCGGGCGAATCTCGTCGGCGCCGGTGCCGAAGACTTCGGAGACGGCGTCGACGACGAGGCCGACCATGCGCACGCCGGCGTCGACGAGGATCCACTTCGTCGAGCGGGTCGGCGACGTGGGCGGCATGCCGAAGCGGATGCGCAGATCGAGGACGGGCACGACGTCGCCGCGGTGATCGGCCACGCCCGAGACCTCGGGCGGCGTGTGCGGAAGCGGCGTGACCGGCAAGGGGTTCACGATCTCGCGCACCTGGCCGATCCCGATCGCGTAGTGCACGTCGCCCACGACAAAGCCGACGAGGCTCTTCTGCGGATCGGCGCGGTGTCTCTGGCCATAGTCGGGCATGTGCTGGGTCCGTCTCTCCCGAACGGCGAGCCGTCAGGACGAAAGCACCACCTTCAAATCGAGCAGGATGATCACGGACGCGTTCTGGCGAACGACGCCGACGCTCTTCAGGGCAACCCCCTTGCCCTCCTGCGGGGACGCCTGCGCCTGCGCGGGCCGCGCGATGCCCGCGATGTAGCTCGCGACCTCGCCGCCGAGCGCCGTCGCCGTGTGCTCGATCTCGCTGTCGGCGAGGCGGTAGACCTGGAGGACCTCGTCGACGTAGAGGCCGAGCAGCTCCACGCCCATCGGATCGACGAGCAGGATGCGCGCCTTGCTGGTGACGGGCCCCTCGGAGAGGCGCAGGCGGCGGCGCAGGTCGATCACCGTGACGAGCTGCCCGCGCACGCTGATGATGCCCATGATCGACGCGGGCGCGCGCGGCACCGGCGTGAGCGGGTGGAGCTTCAAGATCTCGCGGATGATCGAGACCGGCGCGGCGTAGACGTCGCCCGCGAGGCGGAACGCGAGGTACTCGGTGATGGGGCCGCGATCGCGCTGCGCCTTCTTGCGCTTGGTGCCCGCGGCGGCGGGGAGCACCGCGGAGGTGGTGCGGCGGGCCAGGTTAGAAGCCATGGGTGCCTCCGTGCATGCGGGCACGATCCGCGTGCGCGAACATCTCCTCGACGAGCGCCGGCGCGTCGAGCACGAGCGCGATGCGCTGGTCGGCGAGCTGCGTCGCGCCCGCGAAGCCCGCGACGTTCTTGAGGCTCGGGCCGAGGCCCTTGATCACGACGTCCTGCTCGCCCACGAGCGAGTCGACGACGAGGCCGAGGCGGCGCGTGCCGACCGCGGTGACGACGATGAACCGGCGCTTCTGGCGCGGCGCGAGCGCCGTCCGCGCGGAGGGCGAGGAGCTGCTGGCCGGGCGGTACGGGAAGGCCGCGGCCGCGTAGTCCTGGCGGATGCTCTCGCTGCGGAGCGAGCCGCGCGGCGGGACGCCGGGGGCCTGGCTCATCGGGGACATGTCGAACCCCGAGCCGAAGGGGCCGGTGCCGCCCGCGTCCGGCGTGTCGGAGAGGCCGAAGAGGCGGGCCAGGTAGCAGAGCTGCAGCGTGCTGCCGCGCAAGGTGACGGCCTCGCGTCCGTCGATCACGCGCACCGCCTCGGCGTCGAGCCACACGGCCTCCTGCACGTTCGCGAGCGGGATGGCGAACTGCTGGTCGCTCACCTTCACGATCAGCGCGCTGATGATCGCCAGCGTGATCGGCAAGGTCACCGTGAACTTGGTGCCGATGCCCGGCTCGCTCTGGACGTCGATCACGCCGCCGAGCTTCGAGATGTTCGTCTTGACGACGTCCATGCCGACGCCGCGGCCGCTGATCTCGCTGACGGCGCTCTTCGTCGAGAGGCCGGGGACGAAGATGAGGTTCAGGACCTCGCGGCGGCTCATCGTGCGCGCCTCGTCCGCCTGCACGACGCCCATCCGGATCCCCTTCTCCAGCAGGCGCTCGGTGTCGATGCCCTTGCCGTCGTCCTCGATCTCGATGACGACGTGGTTGCCCTTCTGGAACGCGTTCAGCGCGATCGTGCCCACGGCGGGCTTGCTCACCGCCTCGCGCATCTCGCGCTCCTCGATGCCGTGATCGATCGCGTTCCGCATCATGTGCATGAGCGGATCGCTGAGCTCCTCGACGATGAGCTTGTCGACCTCGGTCTCGGCGCCCGTGATGACGAGGTTCACCTGCTTGCCGGCCTCGCGGCTGATCTGCCGGGCCACGCGCGCGAGTTTGTCGAAGACCTGGCCGAGCGGGACCATGCGGACCTCGAGGATCCCGCGGCGCAGGCTGATGACGTTGCGCTCGAAGTCACGCTGCAGCCGGTGCAGGTTGATCCGGAGCTCGCGGTTCGTGTGCGCGTCGCGCATCTTCTCGAGCAGGCGCTCGAGCTCCGTGCGCACGATCGACAGCTCACCGACGATGTTCATCAGCACGTCGAGCTTCTGGATGTCGACGCGCACCGTCTGCGCGACGCTCTTGATCGTGCCGAGCTCCTGGGCCTTCGGCGGGATGCTCGCGCCCGCGTCGAGGCGCGGCGCCGGGAAGGCGTGCGGCGCCGTCATGTCGAGCGGCATGTGGCCGAGCGGCGGCATGGCGCTCGGCACGTGGCTCGGCGCGACGGGCGGCGGCGAAGGCGTGGGCGTGGGGATGTGATGCGCCTGGACAGGCGTAGAGACGGCCGGCGCGGGTGCGGGCGCGGGACCTCCGCCCTGCCGCGGCAGCTCCTCGACCTCCACGCCGAGGTGGTGGAGCGCGTTCCGCAGCGTGGCCGCCGAGGCGCGCGACCCCATCAGGATCTCCAGCGTGATCGAGTCGATGTCGTCGCCGTCGCTGGCCGGCAGGTACGTGATGATGTCGCCGTGCGGCTTCGCCGTCGCCTTGAGCTCGTCGAGCCCCTGGTCGATCGTCGCGAGCTGGAACCGCACCTTCAGCCGGTAGAGCGTGTTGCCCTGCGCGATGTTCGTCTTGAGCTTGTGCTCCTCGAACTCGGTGAGCACCGCGAGCAGGTTCGGGTCGATGATGTGCCCGCCGTTGCCCGCGGTGCCGCCCGCGCCCGCCCCGCGATCGAGCTGCGTGAGCAGCTTTTCGAGCTCGGGCATCGGCTGATCGCGGCCCTCTTTCTCGGCCTGGAGCAGCTTTCCGTAGAGCTGCACCGAGAGGAAGAGCAGGTCGAGCACGGGGGCCGTGACGTCGACCTTGCCGAGGCGCAGATCGTCGAGCAGCTCCTCGAGCTTGTGCGAGAGGCTCGACATCCGCGTCGCGCCGAAGAGGCCCGCCAGGCCCTTCAGCGTGTGCACCGCGCGGAAGACGTCGTTGATCAGATCCGGATCGACGTGGCCGGCCTTCTGCGCCTCGTCGAGCGCGAGGAGATCTCGCCCGAGCCCCTCGACGATCTCCTGCGCCTCGGAGAAGAACTCCTCGCGCGCGCGTTCGCTCTCGCTCGTCAACGCGACCCCTCGCTGCTCTCGGCCGGAAGGGAACTGCGCGCTTGCAGGATCGTCGTGATGGCTCGCTGCAGCGCCTCCACCGTGAAGGGCTTCGCGAGGAACGCGTCGGCGCCGAGCGCGAGGCCGCGCGCCCGGTCCTTCTCGGAGGACTGCGTCGAGATGATGATCGTGGCGACCTTGCGGTGCCGCTCGCTGTCGCGCATGAACCGAAGGAGCTCGAGCCCGTTGATGTCCGGCATGTTGATGTCGGTGATCACGAGGTCGTAGTTCCCGCGCGGCAGGAGGCGCAACGCGTCGAATCCGCTGGCTGCCTCGACGACCTCCACCTCACCGTGCGTGTCGTCCGGGCTCGCTGCGAAGAGCCCCGGCGCATCCTCGAGCGCCGCGCGGATGAACGCCCGGAACGCAGAGGAGTCCTCGACGACCAGGATACGAGCCATGCCCTGAGGTTAGCGGAAACGCCTCACGATCAGGAGGTTTTTGGGTGAGCCTCGCCCGCCAGAGCCTTGCTGCCGTGACCTTCCCCGCGGAGCCCGCGGATTTTTTGCCCGGAACGGCGCCCTCGTCGGGGGCCCCTTCTGCGCGAACGTGCAGATCTTGCGTCTCGTGGGGGCCGGGGTGGGGTTCGTGGTCACGGCGCATTCCACGCGCCCGCGAATTGACAGGGCCGCGGAGGTGCTGCCCTAATGCGGTCCGTGAACGACAGAAACACGGCCGCGCGCGGCGCGGGTACCTTTTCCTACGCCTGGGTGACGCTCTGCTCCCTGCTCGCGCTCGTGCTCGTCGCGTGCGGGGGTGGCTTGAACGTCCGGCTCATCAACTCGGCGCAGAAGAAACCCAACAACGTATGGGTCTTCTTCACGGTGGACGCGGGCAAGGACAAGCCCGTCGGTGGCCTCAAGGCCGAAGACTTCAAGATCTACGAGGACGGAGAGATCGTCTCGACCTTCGAGAGCAAGCAGACGATCCAGAACCCCGAGGTCGCGGCGGTCATGTACACGATGCTGCTCGTCGACATGAGCGGCAGCGTGACCGAGTCCGGGCAGGCGGACGCGCTCGTCGACGCCGCCAAGGCCTTCGCCGAGCGCGTCGGCAAGACGCAGAAGGTCGGCGTGTACGCGTTCGACGGCTCGGAGAAGATCCACTCGGTCGTGCCCTTCACCGAGGCGCAAGGCTCGGTCGAAGGCGGCCTCGAAGGGCTGCGCAGCTACAAGCCCAAGGACCCGTCGACGAACCTGCACGGCGCCGTCGTCGAGGGCCTCGCGACGCTCAAGAAGGAGCTCGACAAGGACAAGCGTCCCCTCAAGTTCGGCTCGCTCGTCGTCTTCTCGGACGGCACGGATCGCGCTGCACGCGTGACCCGCGACCAGATGAAAGACGACATGGACAAGGAAGAGTACGAGAACTACCAGATCTATGCGATCGGCGTCGGCGCCGAGATCGGCAAGGCGAAGCTCGACGACATCGGGCGCGACGGGACCGAGCTCGCGACGGATCAGGCGAAGGTCAAGGAAGCCTTCGACCGGATGGCCGCGCGCATCGAGTCGCACATGAAGCGCTTCTACCTGCTCTCGTACTGCACGCCGGCCCGCAAGGGTGAGCACGAGGTGCGCATCGAGGCGATCAGCAAGCAGGATCCCGAGGGCTCTGGCGACGTCGAGTACAAGTTCAACGCCGACGGCTTCGGGCCTCCGCCCGACTGCGATCCGAAGGCGCCTCCGGCCTTCGATCTGAAGGAGCCGGCGCCGAAGGCCGCGCCTGCCGCCAAGTAGTACGATCCCGAGCCATCAGCTCGGCAAGGCCCGCGCGCATCAGGGTATGCTCGCGGGCCTCGTTCATTTTGGAGGGGACGCGCATGCCCGTTTCGAAGGTGCTGCTGGTCGACGACGAGCCGCACATCCGCCGGATTGGTGAGCTGAGCTTGAAGGGCGTCGGCAAGTGGAAGGTCGTGCTCGCGTCGTCGGGGCACGAAGCGCTCGACGCGGCGGCGCGTGAATCACCCGACGTGATCCTTCTCGACGTGATGATGCCCGGCATGGATGGCCAAGAGACGCTCGGCGAGCTCCGCGCGCGCGAGGTCACGGCCGCGATCCCGATCATCTTCATGACCGCGAAGGTGCAGAAGCACGAGGTCGATCGGTACCGCGAGCTCGGCGCCGCAGGTGTGATCCCCAAGCCCTTCGACCCCATGTCCCTCCCCGGACAAATCCTCGACATCCTCGCCTCGTACGCAAGCACACGACCTTGATCGTGGCGCACCGCGTGCAAGGGAGTGAGGTGGAACTTCATGAAAGCAGCACCTCTCCCTGGCGATGAGATCGAGCGGCTCGCGGCGCTGAGCGATGCGGCGCTCCTCGACACGCCCCCCGAACCTGCCTTCGACGATCTCACGCATCTCGCGGCCTCGATCTGCGGCACGCCCATCGCGCTGGTCTCGCTCATCGATCGCGATCGCCAGTGGTTCAAGGCGAGGGTCGGGCTCGACGCGAGCGAGACGCCGCGCGAGGTGGCCTTCTGCGCGCACGCGATCCTCGGCCAGGAGCTCTTCCTCGTCCCCGACGCGTACGACGACGAGCGGTTCGCCGACAACCCGCTCGTGACCGGCGCGCCGAACGTGCGGTTTTACGCCGGCGCGCCGCTCGCGACCTCGGATGGCCACAACGTCGGGACGCTCTGCGTCATCGACCACGGCCCGCGCCAGCTCGACGAGGCGCAACGGAGCGCGCTCTCGGCGCTCGCGCGTCAGGTGGCCGCGCAGATCGATCTCCGCCGCGCGAACGGGCGGCTCGTGAAGCTGAACGGCGAGCTCGTGGCGCGGGCGCGCGAGGCGCAGGCGGTCATCGAGCAACGCAAGGCCATCGAGCGCCTCAAGGACGAGTTCGTCTCGACGGTCTCGCACGAGCTCCGGACGCCGCTCACCTCGATCCGCGGGGCGCTCGGGCTCCTCGAAGGCGGCGTGCTCGGCCGCCTGCCCGACGAGGCGATGGAGCTCGTGCAGATCGCCCGGACCAACACCGATCGGCTCGTGCGGCTCATCAACGACATCCTCGACCTGGAGAAGATCGAAGCGGGCAAGCTCGAGCTGTCCCCGAAGCACGTCGACGTGCGGCGGCTGGTGTCGAGCCTCGTCGAGAGCCTCTCGCCCGTGGCGGCCGAGGCCAAGGTCGAGCTTTGGGCGGACGTGCGGGGCGAGGTCGACCTCGTGGTGGATGAGGACCGGATCGCTCAGGTGCTCACGAACCTGATGTCCAATGCCCTCAAGTTCTCGCCGGCCGAGGCGCGGATCGAGCTCGGCGTGGAGGTGACGTCGGCCGGCCACGTGCGCTTCGACGTGCGGGACCGGGGACCCGGGATCGCGGAGGCGGACCTCGCGCGGCTCTTCAACCGGTTCGAGCAGCTCGACGGCGATCACCGTCGCAAGATGGGCGGTACGGGCCTCGGGCTCGCGATCTCGAAGGCGATCGTCGAGCAACACGGCGGCACGATCGGCGTCACGTCGAAGCTCGGGCAAGGCAGCACATTCTGGTTCGAGGTGCCGCAGCGCGGAGCCCTCCGCGAGGCGTCGCCGCGCGTCGAAATCTAGGGCCCTCCTCGCCGGCCGCGCATATCATCGACGAACCCGATGGCGCATACGAAGGACGACGAGATCCGAGCGGCGCTCCTGGAGTTACGCAGGGAGTACCTTGCGGAGCTGCCGGACCTCTTGCAGCAGCTCGCCGAGGTCGTGTTCGCGGCGAAGCAGGGGACCCAGAACGCGATGCGCGCCGCCGTGTCGAGGGCGCACGCGCTGCGCGGGACCGCGGGTTCGTACCGCTTTCAGGAGATCAGCGACGCGGCCGGCTTCATCGAGGACGGGCTGCTCGGCATCCAGGGTGGCTGGCTCCCCGCGGAGCAAGCGTGGCCCGAGATCGAGCGCGCGGTCGCGGGCGCCCGCGCGGCGTGCGTGCGCGCGGTGGCCGAGCTCATGCCGTAGGCGCCGCGCCCCAGCCGGCTCGCTCGACGATGCCGTCGATCGTGTCGACGAGGCGGCGCAGATCGATCGGCTTCGCCACGAACTCGCGCACGCCGAGGACGGCGAACTTCCAGCGCTCTTGCGGGCCCACGCGGCCGCTGAGGACGACGACGCGCGCGTGGTCGCCGCGCGGCAAGGCGCGCAGGTGCGAGAGCGTGTCCACGCCGTCGAGGTCGGGCATGTCGAGGTCGAGCAGCAGGAGATCGGGGGGCTCTTCGCGCGCGGCATCGAGCGCGGCCTGACCCGAGCGCGCGACGCGGATGCGCACCGATCGGCCCTTCAAGGCGAGCTCGGCGGCCTTGGCGGCGAACTTGCCGAACGCGGGATCGTCGTCCACCGCGAGCACGCGGAGCGGTCGCAGGATGTTCTCGCCAGGCAGCCGGGTGCTTGGCGGCGGCGCCTCGCTCGACGGCGTCGCGGCGGCCTTGGGGGAGCTGACGCGGACGAGGTCGCGCGCGAACGCCCCGCAGCTCGGGTAGCGATCGACGGGGTTTTTGGCGAGCGCGCGCGCGAGCATGGCGTCGAAGGGCGCGAGCTCGGGGCGCACCGATGAGGCGAGGGGCACGGGCGCGTGCTGGTGGGCCTGCAGGAGGTGCAGGATGTTGCGCACGGGGTACGGCGTGCGGCCCGTGAGAAGCTCGAACGCCACGCATCCGAGCGCGTAGAGGTCGCTCCACGGGCCCACCGTGATCCCGTGCCCGCCGAACCCCGATTGCTCGGGCGCCATGTAGAGCGGCGTGCCTTCGATCGTCTCGGGATTCGGATCCGACGACTGCTGCGCGAGCCCGAAATCGATGAGCACGGGCCTGCCGGTGTCCTCCTCGATGACGATGTTGCCGGGCTTCACGTCACGATGGACGATGCCTCGGCCGTGCGCGGCGTCGAGCCCGTCGGCGATGCGGCTCAGGATGGTGAGCGCGCGGTGCTGCGGGAGGAAGCTCTTGCGCTGCTCGTAGTCGTCGAGGATCGCTTCGAGCGAGCGGCCTTCGACGTACTCCATCGCGAAGAAGTACGACGAGCCGTGGCGGCCGAACGCGTACACCTGCACGACGTGCTGATCACGCAGCGTCGCGAGCGCCTTCGCTTCGTGCTGGAGCTTTTGCTCCGCGAGCGCGTCGTCCCACGTCGGGACGATGAGCTTCAGGGCGACCGTGCGATCGAGCCAGATGTCACGCGCGCGGTAGACGACGCCCATGCCGCCGCGCCCGACCTCCGCGTCGATGCGGTAGGTGCCGCCCACCACGAGGCCTGGCTCGGGTGCGCTCGAGATGCTGGTCGGGATCGTATCGGAGGCGTTGCCGAACTCGTCCATCGACGTCGTGTCGCCGTAGGCTTCGCCGGAATTGTCAGGCGACGAAGGTGTGCTCATGAAGCGCTGCCCGCCCCGGCGCGAAAATGCGCCGGCCCATTTCTTTTCTAGGCCGGGCGCATCGGCGTCGCGAGCGAAAAAACGCGCGCGCCGATACGCCCGTGATGCGGACTCCTCCAGGGCAGGGACTTCGCGGGGGCGCGACGCGCGTCAGGCGCCTTCGGTCACGCCGCTTCGTTCGCGCTCGGCGCGGCGCGCGCCTGCGAGCTGGCCACAGGCGCCGCCCACGTCGCGGCCTCGGGGCCTGCGGACGAGCGTCGTCACCCCGTGCGACGAGAGCCGCGCGACGAACGCGTCGAGCCGCTCGGGCGCGGGCGGCCGGAGCGCAGGATCGGGGCCCGGGTTGCACGGGATCACGTTCACGCGGCAGCGGATCCCGCGGACGTAGGCGGCGAGCAGATCGGCGTCCTCGGGCGCGTCGTTCCAGCGGTCGAAGAGCACGTACTCGAAGAGCACGCGGCGGCCTTGCGGGAGCGCGGCGAGGATCGCGTCGCGCAGCGCGGCGAGCGGGAAGCGCGCGTTGATGGGCATGATCGCGCGGCGGCGCTCGTCGTCCGGCGCGTTGAGGCTCACGGCGAGCTCGGCGCGCGCGCCCGCGAAAAACGCGGGCAGCTTGTCGGCGACGCCGACGGTGCTCACGGTGACGCGCGAGGGCGCGAAGGCGAACGCGCGATCGTCGGTGAGCAGGCGCACGGCGCGCATCACCTCGGGCAGGTTGTCGAAGGGCTCGCCCATGCCCATGAACACGAGGTTCGAGAGCGGCGGCGCCCCGCCGGCCTCGTTCCACAGCGCGCGGGCGAGCCGGACCTGGTCGATGATCTCGCCTGCGGCGAGCTGACGTTCGAGCCCGAGGCGGCCTGTCTCGCAGAAGGCGCAGGCGCGCGCGCAGCCGACCTGGCTCGAGATGCAGAGCGTGGTGCGGCCGGGGCCGGGGATGAGGACGGACTCGACGAGGGCGCCGTCGCGGGCGCGAAAGAGCAGCCGGATCGTGCCGTCCTCGGCCGGCGCGCGCTCGTGCAGCGTGAGTGCGGGCGCGGGGTCGAGCGCGGCGAGCGCCTCGTGGGCCCAGGCGCCGATGCCGAGGCCGGCGAAGACCGCGGGTCCCCAGGGCACCTCGGCGAGGTCGCGGAAGAACGCGTGACGGACGATCCGGGCGGCGGCCGAGCGGGCGGCCGAGGGGGCGCCGCCGGCTGCGACGAGGCGCTCGGCGAGCGAGCCAGCGTCGTGCGAGCCGAGGAGCGTATCCCCGCGCGCGGCGCGCGAGACGAGCGGGATCCCCCCGCGCTTGTCGAGAACGTCCACGGGCTTCCTGTTACTACGGGGAAGGGCGGAGGGGCAGGGCGGGCGGAGGGGAAAGGCCGAGGGGGATGCGGGGGCCCCCAGGTTTTCCACAGGTGTGTGGAGAAGCTGGGTGGAAGTGGTGGGGAGGCGGGGGAGGGGGCGCGTCTGTTTTTTGGGGGGTGCTGGCCGACTTGCTTAGGGTGTCTCTCGGGGAAGCCGGAGTACACGTATGCAACTTTTAACGATGGGTCGCTTTTTGGGTTGGTTCGCCACGACGGTGTTGCTGTTGCCGCTCGCGGCGTGCAGCGATGAGACGGAGCCGGGGACGAGCGGGGGCGTCGCGTCGTCGAGCAGCGGGAGCAGTGGGGGGAACGGGAGCGGGGGCGCAAGCGCGAGCGGGTCCGGCGGCGGTGGCGGGAGCGGCGGAGATGCCGGAAGCGGAAGCGGCGGCGCGGGCGGGAGCGGCGGCGGCGGCGCGGGCGGAAGCGGCGGCGCGGGCGGAAGCGGCGGCGCGGGCGGAAGCGGCGGCGGCGGCGCGGGCGGAAGCGGCGGCGGCGGCGCGGGCGGAAGCGGCGGCGGCGGCGCGGGCGGAATGGCCGGCGCGGGTGGTGCCGGCGGAATGGCAGGTGCGGGCGGCGCGGGTGGTTCCGGCGGAATGGCGGGCGCGGGTGGCTCGGGCGGAGGCTCGATCCAGGAGCCCGTGGGGACGAGCCTGCTCGTGCAGGTCCTCGATACCCAAAACCAGCCAGTGCCCTCCGCGGTCGTCACCGCCCAAGACGGCACCCCGCGCCCGACCGACGGCGCGGGCTACATCCTCTTCGACAACCTCACGCCCGGTCGATTCTCCGCCCGCGTCGAGCGCTTCGGCTATGCGCCCGCGAGCGTCGTCGTCGCATTGCCCCCGGGCGCGCATGGCGGGGCGGAGGTGCACCTGTTTCCCCTTCCCCCGCCAATTCCCTTCGACGCGACCGCTGGCGCCGCGCTCGATCAAGGACCGGTGCACGTGACCATTCCCTCGGGGGCGATCGTCGATGACCTCGGCGAGCCGGTGACGGGGACGGTCGAGGCCACCATCGTGCCGCTGGATCCGAGCCAGGGACTCGCGAATGCCCCCGGGCCGCTCGAAGGGATCTCCGCCGGCAATGGCGCGACAGTCGGTCTCGAAAGCCTGTTCATGGCGGAGGTCACGCTTTGGCAGGGCAGCCAGAAAGTGCATCTCGCACCGGGGCAGCGGGCGACGCTGGAGCTGGTGCTGCCGGATGCGGTGGCGGCGAACGTGCAGGAGTGGGAATGGATCCCGGCGTGGTGGTTCGATCTCGACGCGGGGATCTGGCGCGAGGAGGGCGAGGGGGTGATCCAGGCCTCGGTCGCCGAGCCCGGGAAGATGGCGTGGGTGGCGGAGGTGAGGCATTTCTCCTGGTGGAATTGCGACAGGCCGTGGCAGGAAAAACATTGCTTCCTCGTGCCGGTGGTCTCGGTCGATGGGTCCGACGTGGCCTCCGGCATCTCCGTGAGCGCGTCGGGGATGAGCTACGCAGGCTGGTCGAGCCCGGCGCTGACGGACGCGAACGGGCTCGCGTGCGTGGACGTCATGCGGAACGGGACGGTAGAGCTCCAGATCGGTCCGGTGAGCACGCCGTTCGCGATGGTGACGGTCACCGGATCGGGGCCGGCCTCGGATTGTGGTGGCCATGGTGATGCGTGCACGATCCTGAGCCCGATCTCGCTGCCGCTCGGCTCCGTTTGCACGCCGGGAACGTGGCAGGATTGCGGGTACAGCGGCCCCGCGGGCACGGAAGGCGTGGGGATCTGCCAGGGAGGCAAAAAGTACTGCAACGGCAGCGGGACGGGCTGGACCGGCTGCAGCGAGGTACTGCCCCAGGCCGAAAACTGTAGCTCGCCGCTGGACGACGACTGTGATGGGCTCGTGAACGAGGAAGGGGACGACTGCGCATGCCAGCCGGGGGAGACGAAAACCTGCTATACGGGGCCCGCGGGCACGCTGGGCATTGGTCTATGCACGGCGGGGACGCGAGGGTGCGTGAATGGGTTCTTCGGGCCGTGCCTCATGGAGGTGAAGCCGCAGCAGGAGAATTGCGCCACGCCAGAGGACGACAATTGCGACGGGACGACCCAGTGCACGCTGTGGAGCATGGTGTTCTGGGGAGGAGGTCCCGATTGGGTCAGTGCGCTCGCGCTCGACAGCGCGGGCAACATGCTGATGGCTGGTGCATTCGATGAATTTATAGACTTCGGCGGTGGGCCACTCGTCAACGCGGGGAACTCTGGCTCGGATATCTTCGTGGCCAAGCTGGACACGAGCGGGAACCATCTCTGGAGCAAACGCTTTGGAGACACCAATAACCAATACGCCAATACGGCTGCGATCGACAGTGCGGACAACGTCTTGCTTGCCGGGGATTTCAAAGGCGCCGTGGACTTCGGCGGCGGTCCCCTCCCAAGCGCGGGGAATTGGGACATCTTCGTCGCGAAGCTGGACACGAACGGGAACCATCTCTGGAGCAAACGCTTTGGAGATTCCAACGACCAGTTCGTCAGTGCGACGGCGACCGACAGCGCAGGCAACGTCTTGCTTGCCGGGGATTTCAATGGCACCGTGGACTTCGGCGGCGGACCCCTCACCGGCGCGGGGGGCTGGAACACGTACGTCGCGAAGCTGGACGCTGACGGCAACCACCTCTGGAGCAAGCACTTCGCGAACATCATCCCCGCCGGAATCGGGATTGACAGCACAGGCAATGTCCTGGTCACCGGAAACCTCTCGGGCACCGTGGACCTCGGCGGTGGGCCTCTCACGAGCCTGGGATCCGACGACATCGTGGTGGCCAAGCTGGACGCCGATGGCAATCACGTCTGGAGCAAGCGTTTCGGGGATGTCAGTGAAGAGCGCGTCGGTGCGATGGCGATCGACAGCGCAGGCGACGTCTTGCTCACCGGGTATTTCGCTGGCGCCGTGGACTTCGGCGGCAACCCTTTGACGAGCGCGGGGAGTTGGGACGTCTTCCTGGCGAAGCTCGACGGGAACGGCGACCACGTCTGGAGCAAACGATTCGGAGATCCTGCCAACCAGGAATCCGCTGCGATGGCCGTCGATGACGCCGGCAACGTCCTCATCACGGGATACTTCCAGGGCACCGTGAACTTCGGCGGCATCACTCTCACCGCGAGAGACCCAGCGTTCTTCGACGAAGACACCTTCATGGTCGAGTTGGATGCGAGCGGGAACCATCTCTGGAGCCGACGCTTTGCGGGCAGACTGCACGAGATCACGCCCGCATTCGACGATGGCGGCAACCTCCTGCTCACCGGCTCCCTCTTGGAGGCCGTGGACCTCGGCACCGGCCAGCTCTGGACCACCGGCTACGATATTTTCCTCGCCAAGTTCACCCCCTGATCCCGCATCCTGAAGGCCCCTCGGGGGGCGAACCCCAGAGGGACCAGGACGCCTGCGAGCGCCGCAGCCTCAGGCAATACCTTCCGCCGTGAGCGTCGCGCGGACGGCCGGGCGTTCGGAGAGCCGCTCCAGGTAGGAACCCAGCGCGCCCGGCAAATCGACCCGCAGCAGGTGCCGATACGTTCGCAGCGCGAAGTACGCGTACGCGTCGAGGACGGTGAACGCGTCGCCATGGAAGAACGGGCGATCGGCGAGCGCTTCGGCGAGCAGGCTGACGCGGCCCGCGAGGCGCTGCGCGGCCCAGCGCTTCGACTCCTCGCTCACATTGGGCATCAGGGTGAACGGTGCAAACCCCTTGTGCAGCTCGGTGGCAATGAATTGCAACCCTTCATCGAAGCGAACGCGCACGAGATTGCCGCGCGGCGGGGCAAGCTTGGCCTCCGGCCAGGTGTCGGCGATGTAATTCAGCAAGACCGCTGTCTCGGTCAACAAGGCGCCGTCCGGAAGCAGCAGCGCGGGCACATAACTCTTGGGGTTCAAACGCGCGAAATCGTCGCCGTCCGCGGTCTTCTTGCTCCTCAAGTCGACGCGGACGAGCTCGAAGGTCGCGCCGGCCTCGCGTAGTGCGATGTGCGGCGCGAGCGAGCAGACCCCGGGCGTGTAGAAAAGCTTCGTGGGCTCGGTCATGCCCGCAGTCTAGGCAGCCGCCGCAGCTTGAACAATGAAGGCAGGTTGATCAGTCTGTCCAGCGCCATGAACAGCCGCCCCGACTTTGCCGCCATCGAAGCCTTCGCTCGTGTCGCCGAGACGGGCAGCTTCCGCGCCGCCGCCCTCGCTCTGTCCGCGCCGGTGTCGACCGTCAGCGTGCAGGTCGGTCGTCTCGAGCGTCGCCTCGGCGTCCGCCTGCTCGAGCGCACGACACGGCGCGTCCGCCTGACCGACGAGGGGCGTGTGTACCTCGAGAAGGTGCGCGCCGGGCTCGACGCGCTCGCCGAGGCGGAGCGCGGGGTGTCGTCACGCGATAGCGAAGTTCGCGGGCGCCTGCGGGTCGCCGCGCCGGTCGAGTTCGGGCAGGTGGTGTTCGGGCGTGTCCTCGGGCGTTACGCGAAGGCGTACCCGGGCGTCGCTGTCGAGGTCGAGCTCGTCTCCGAGCGTGTCGATCCGGTGCGCGACGGCTTTGATGTCGTGCTGGAGGTCGAGCCGTGCGACAGCGCCTCGCTCGTGGCGCGCAAGCTCGGCGCGCCCTCGCGGCGCCGCCTCGTTGCCAGCGCGGACTACCTCGCGCGTCACGGCGTCCCCGCGCACCCGCGCGAATTGGCGCAGCATACGTGCCTGGTGATGGGCACCCGGCGCGAGACGGCGACGTGGCGTTTCTCCCGCGGCGGCACGAAGCTTTCGATCGTGCACCGCCACGCGACCGCGAATAGCTGGGCGCTCTTGCGTGACCTCACCGTCGCCGGCTGCGGGATCTGCTGCCTGCCGGACTACCTGGCCACGCCCGTGATTTCCGAGGGGAAGGTCGAGGAGGTGCTCGGGGCGTACGTGATGCCCGCGGAGCAAATGTACGCGGTGTATCCCCGCAGCCAGCACGTGCCCGCGCGCCTGAGCACGTTCGTCGCGGCGCTGCGCGACTTCCTCGAGGTGTGGCCTGGTTGCCTGCCCAAGCCGCCTCCGCGGACGTCCGCGGGGGGCGCGTGAACGCCCCCCGCTGGACGTAACGAGCCGTTATGCGGTGGGGGCCGCCTTCTTCGCAAGCTTTGCCGTGGGGCGGTCAGGGATGACGGCGTGGATCTCCGCCTCGCTGAATCCCTCGATCTTGTAAAGCCTCTTCAAATTCGAGAGCTCCGCGTGCACGACGCGGGCGAGCGAGGTGCGCACGCGCCCCAGCACCTTGACCTGCGCCGCGGGCTTGCGGGCGACCTCCACGGCGGCGCGCAAGGCCTCGCTCTCCACCATGATCTCGGCGGCGGTGCTCGTCGCGGTCGCCGGGGAGAGCTTCGGGTGAATGCCCGATTGCAGGAGCTGCACGAGGATCTCCATGCGCTCGGGCTGCTCGTGGGTGTCGCCCTCGGCGTAGGAGGCGATGCCGTCGGGGAAGATCACGGCGAGGGCCGCATCGTAGGCGGGTCGCCCGATCTCGTTCCACACGATGTCGTAGACCTTGCCGATGGTCTTGTCGGCCTTGTCGTTGCGGGCGTCGATATGGGCGCGCAGCGGGGCGAGTGTGGTTTCGGCGGCCTTGCGCTGGGCCTCGATACCCGCGTGCAGGGCGAGCGCCGCGCCGAGGCGCACCTCGGCGAGCTCGCGCCAGCGGCCTCCACGGGCCTTGGCCTGGGTCAGGGTCGTCTGGGCGTCGGCGATGATGTCGTCGGCCGCCGCGTTCTTGCGAATGATCTCTCCCATGGGAATACCTCTCGAAAGGGTGGGTGGGCTGGTTACCGCGGCGTCAGACGGAGCAGAGAAGGGACGAATTGGGGCGGCGGGCGGCCAAATCGTGCTTTCGTGAGCGCGCGCGGGGTCCTGCGGCGCCAAAGGATGGGGGACGGCCTCGCGGAGCGGGACTTGCGGCGCCGCAGGTCGGCGTTCCCGCGGTGGGATCGGCGATCTGCGGCGTCGTGGATCGGGTGCGGGTGAGCGCGGAGCGAGACCTCGGGCGCCGCAGGCGGGAGGACGCGCCCGGGGCTCGGCGGCTCACGGCGCCCGAGATCCGTGGGCGCGCGGCCGCGGGCCGGGTCGTGGCGGAGCAGGAGGTGGTTTGCGGGGAGCGGGCGCAATCTTGCGGGGGTGCCGCGTCTGTTTCTTGGGCCGAGCCGTCCGAATTGCATAGGGTGTCTCTCGGGGAAGCCGGAGTCTACGTATGCAATTTTTAACGATGGGTCGCTTTTTCAGTTGTCTCGCCACGACCGTGTTGCTGTTGCCGCTCGCGGCGTGCAGCGAGGAGCCGGAACCGGGGACGAGCGGGAACGTCGCGTCGTCGAGCAGCGGAAGCAGTGGGGGGAACGAGAGCGGGGGCGCAAGCGCGAGCGGCTCCGGCGGCGATGGTGGAAGCGGCGGAAGCGGCGGAGATGCCGGAAGCGGGAGCGGCGGCGCGGGCGGGAGCGGGGGCGCAAGCGCGAGCGGCTCCGGCGGCGGGGGCGGAAGCGGTGGAGGTGCCGGCAGCGGCGGGAGCGGCGGCGCGGGTGGTTCCGGCGGAATGGCAGGCGCGGGCGGCTCGGGCGGAGGCTCGATCCAGGAGCCCGTGGGCACGAGCCTGCTCGTGCAGGTCCTCGATACCCAGAACCAGCCGGTTCCCTCCGCGGTCGTCACTTCCCAGGGTGGCACGCCGCGCCCGACCGACGGCGCGGGCTATATCCTCTACGACAACCTCACACCCGGTCGATTCTCCGCCCGCGTCGAGCGCTTCGGGTATGCACCGGCGAGCGTGGTCGTCGAATTGCCCCAGGGTGCGCATGGGGGGGCGGAGGTGCACCTGTTTCCCCTTCCGCCGCGGATTCCCTTCGACGCGACGGCCGGCGCCGCGCTCGATCAGGGACCGGCGCACGTGACCATTCCCTCGGGGGCGATCGTCAATGAGTTCGGCGAGCCGGTGACGGGGACGGTCGAGGCGACCATCGTGCCGCTGGATCCGAGTCAGGGCCTCGCGAATGCCCCCGGCCCGCTGGAAGGGATCTCCGCCGGCAATGGCGCGACGGTTGGCCTCGAAAGCGTGTTCATGGCGGAGGTGACGCTGTGGCAGGGCAGCCAGAAGGTGAATCTCGCACCGGGGAAGCGGGCGACGCTGGAGCTGGTGCTGCCGGATGCGGTGGCGGCGAAGGTGCAGGAGGGGGAGGGGATCCCGGCGTGGTGGTTCGATCTGGACGCGGGTATCTGGCGCGAAGAGGGCGCGGGGATGATCCAGAGCTCGGTGGCTGAGCCTGGGAAGATGGCGTGGGTGGCGGAGGTGGGGCATTTCTCGTGGTGGAATTGCGACAGGCCGTGGACGGACAAACATTGCTTCCTCGTGCCGGTGGTCTCGACCGATGGGTCCGACACGCCATCCGGCGCGTCGGTGAGCGCGTCGGGGGTGAGCTACGCGGGCGGGTCGTCCGCGGTGCTGACGGACGCGAACGGGCTCGCGTGCGTGGACGTCATGCTGAACGGGACGGCGCAGATTCAGGTCGGTCCGACGACCGCGCCGTTCGCGACGGTGACGGTCACCGGGTCGGGGCCAGCCTCGGATTGCCGGGGCAATGGCGCTGCGTGCACCCTGCTGAGCCCGGTGTTGCTGCCGCTGGGCTCGGTGTGCACGCCGGGAACGTGGCAGAATTGCGGGTACAGCGGCCCCGCGGGTACGGAAGACGTGGGGATTTGCCAGGGAGCGAAGAATTACTGCAACGGCAGCGGGACGGGCTGGACCGGCTGCGCCGGCGAGGTGCTGCCCGAGGCCGAGCATTGCAAGTCGCTACAGGACGACGACTGTGATGGGCTCGTGAACGAGGAAGGCGAAAGCTGCGCGTGCCAGCCAGGGGATTCGAATTCCTGCTATACCGGGCCCGTGGGCACGCTGGGCATCGGAAGTTGCACAGCGGGGACGCGAGCATGCGTCAATGGGTTCTTCGGGCCGTGCCAGATGGAGGTGAAGCCGCAGCAGGAGAGTTGCGCCACGCCGGAGGACGATGACTGCGACGGGACGACCCAATGCACGTTGTGGAGCAAGGCGTTCGCGGGAGGAGGTTACGACGAGGTTCGTGGGCTCGCGCTCGACAGCGTGGGCAACGTGCTGCTCACGGGCGGATTCAATGGATCCCTGGACTTCGGCGGCGGACCCCTCACCAGCGCGGGGGGCATGGACATCTACGTCGCGAAGCTGGACGTGAACGGTGACCATCTCTGGAGCAAACGCTTCGGGAATGTACTGTATCAAAACGGCACGACAACTGCGACCGATAGCGCGAACAATGTCTTGCTGACCGGGGTTTTTCAAGGCGCCATGGATTTGGGCGGCGGACCCCTCACCAGCGCGGGAGACGTGGACATCTACCTGGCGAAGCTGGACGCGAACGGGAATCATCTCTGGAGCAAACGCTTTGGAGATTCCGAGGCTCAGTCTGCCATTGCGACAGCCACCGACAGCGCAGGCAACGTCTTCCTTACCGGAGTGGTCATGGGTCTCGTGGACTTCGGCGGGGGGCCTATCGAGAACACGGATAACTTCGTGGCCAAGCTGGACGCGGACGGCAACCACCTCTGGAGCACGAGCCTCGGGACTACAGATGCCTTGGGCGCCACCAAGTTCGGGATTGACAACGCAGGCAATGTCCTGGTCGCTGGAATCCTCGAAGGTGGCGCCCTCGAGGTGATAAAGCTGGACGCCGATGGCAACCACGTCTGGGGCAAGGTTTTTGTGTCTGAATCCCAGCACGTCATGGGGATAGCGATCGACAGCGCAGGCGACGTCCTGATCACCGGGGAGTTCCACGGCACCGTGGACTTCGGCAGCGGACCCCTCACGAGTGCGGGGGGCGTGGACATCTACCTGGCGAAGCTGGACGCGAACGGCAATCATGTCTGGAGCAAACGCTTCGGAGATCCCGACGACCAGTATCCCTCTAGGATCGCGGTCGATGGCGCCGGCAACGTCCTCCTCGTGGGATCCTTCCAGGGCACGGTGAATTTCGGCGGCATGACTTTCACCATGGTGGGCACAGAGAACGCTCTTGTAGACACCTTCGTGGCAAAGCTGGATGCGAGCGGGAACCATCTCTGGAGCCGGCGCTTTGTAGGCAAAATGGAAGGAATCGCGCCCGCGGTCGACGGCAACGGCAACGCCCTGCTCGCCGGATCCTTCTTGGAACCCGTGGACCTCGGCAACGGCCTCCTCACGAGCACCGACGGCAGCACCGATATCTTCCTCGCCAAGTTCCCCCCCTGATCCCGCTCCCTGGGCCGCGATCCCGCGGCTGTTTTTTGGGCCGTGGAGTCCGACTTGCATAGGGTGTCTCTCGGGGAAGCCGGAGTACACCTATGCAATTGTTAACGATGGGTCGCTTTTGGGGCTGGCTCGCGACGACCGCCTTGCTGTGGCCGCTCGCGGCGTGCAGCGATGAGCCGGAACCGGGGACGCGCGGGAACGTCGCGTCCTCGAGCAGCGGAAGCAGTGGGGGGAACGGGAGCGGTGGCGGAAGCGCGAGCGGCTCCGGCGGCGGTGGCGGGAGCGGCGGAGATGCCGGAAGCGGGAGCGGCGGCGCGGGCGGGAGCGGCGGCTCGGGCGGCGCGGGTGGTTCCGGCGGAATGGCCGGCGCGGGCGGGAGCGGCGGCGCGGGTGGTTCCGGCGGAATGGCCGGCGCGGGCGGCTCGGGCGGAGGCTCGATCCAGGAGCCCGTGGGGACGAGCCTGCTCGTGCAGGTCCTCGATACCCAAAACCAGCCAGTTCCCTCCGCGGTCGTCACTTCCCAGGGGGGCACACCACGCCCGACCGACGGCGCGGGCTACATCCTCTTTGAGAACCTCACGCCTGGCCGATTCTCCGCACGCGTCGAGCGCTTCGGGTACGCACCCGCGAGCGTGGTCGTCGAATTACCCTCGGGTGCGCATGGTGGGGCGGAGGTGCACCTGTTTCCGCTTCCGCCGCGGATTCCCTTCGACGCGACGGCAGGCGCCGCGCTCGACCAGGGACCGGTCCACGTCACCATTCCCTCGGGTGCGATCGTCAATGAGTTCGGCGAGCCGGTGACGGGGCCGGTGGAGGCCACCATCGTGCCGCTGGATCCGAGCCAGGGTCTCGCGAATGCCCCCGGCCCGCTCGAAGGGATCTCCGCCGGCAATGGCGCGACGGTCGGCCTCGAAAGCGTGTTCATGGCGGAGGTGACGCTGTGGCAGGGAAGCCAGAAGGTGAATCTCGCACCGGGGAAGCGGGCGACGCTGGAGCTGGTGCTGCCGGATGCGGTGGCGGCGCAGGTGTACGAGGGGGAGTGGATCCCGGCGTGGTGGTTCGATCTGGGCGCGGGGATCTGGCGCGAAGAGGGCGTGGGGATGATCCAGGCCTCGGTCGCCGAGCCCGGGAAGATGGCGTGGGTGGCGGAGGTGGGGCATTTCTCGTGGTGGAATTGCGACAGGCCGTGGACGGATAAACATTGCTTCCTCATGCCGGTGGTCTCGGCCGATGGGTCCGACACGCCATCCGGCGCGTCGGTGAACGCGTCGGGGGTGAGCTACGCGGGCTGGTCGTCCGCGGCGCTGACGGACGCGAACGGGCTCGCCTGTATGGACATCATGCTGAACGGGACGGCACAGATCCTGGTCGGTCCGACGACCGCGCCGTTCGCGACGGTGACGGTCACCGGGTCGGGGCCGGCCTCGGATTGCGGTGGCAATGGCGCTGCGTGCACCCTCCTGAGCCCGGTGTTGCTGCCGCTGGGCTCGGTGTGCACGCCGGGAACGTGGCAGGACTGCGGATACAGCGGCCCCGCGGGTACGAAAGGCGTGGGGATCTGCCAGGGAGGGAAGGAATACTGCAACGGCAGCGGGACCGGCTGGACCGGCTGCGTCGGCGAGGTGCTGCCCCAGGCCGAGGATTGCAGCTCGCCGCTGGACGACGACTGTGATGGACTCGTGAACGAGGAAGGTGACAACTGCGCGTGCCAGCCGGGGGAGACGAAAACCTGCTATACGGGGCCCAAAGGCACGCTGGGCATCGGGATATGCACGGCGGGGACGCGAGGGTGCGTGAATGGGTTCTTCGGGCCGTGCCTCATGGAGGTGACGCCGCAGCAGGAGACTTGCGCCACGCCGGAGGATGAGAACTGCGACGGGACGACCCAATGCACGTTGTGGAGCAAGGGGTTCTGGGCAGGAGGTTCCGAACAGGCCGATGGGTTCGTACTCGACAGCGCGGACAACGTGCTGATTGCTGGCGGATTCAGTGTAACCATGGACCTCGGCGGCGGACCCCTTACCAGCGCGGGGGACTTGGACGTCTACGTCGCGAAGCTGGACGCGAACGGTGACCATCTCTGGAGCAAACGCTTCGGGAATGCACTAGCTCAATTCGTCACCGCGACTGCGACCGACAGCGCGGACAACGTCTTGCTAGCCGGGCATTTCCAAGGCGCCGTGGACTTCGGCGGCGGACCCGTCACGAGCGCGGGGGATTTGGACATCTACGTAGCGAAGCTGGACACGAGCGGGAGCCATCTCTGGAGCAAACGCTTTGGAGATTCCGAGCGCCAGTTCCTCGCAGCGATGGCCACCGACAGCGCAGGCAACGTCTTCCTTGCCGGAGAGTTTACGGGCACCGTGGACTTCGGCGGTGGGCCTCTCGGAAACGAAGATATGGATTATAATATCTTCGTGGCCAAGCTGGACGCTGACGGCAACCACCTCTGGAGCAAGCACTGGAGTGCAAGCAGCTTGGCCATCGCCAAGATCGGGACTGACAGCACAGGCAATGTCCTGGTCACCGGAAACCTTTTTGGCACCGCGGACCTCGGCGGTGGGCCTCTCACGAGCATGAGTACGAGCGACATCGTGGTGGCCAAGCTGGACGCCGACGGCAACCACGTATGGAGCAAGCGTTTCGGGGATACTGGTTACCAGTACCCCACTGCGATGGCGACCGACGACGCTGGCAATGTCCTGGTCACCGGGTATTTCAACGGCACCTTGGACTTCGGCGGCGGACCCGTCACGAGCGCGGGGAAATCGGACATCTACGTGGCGAAGCTGGACGGGAACGGCAACCATGTCTGGAGCAAACGCTTCGGAGATCCTGACTCCCAGGTTCCCACTGCAACCGCAGTCGATGGCGCCGGCAACGTCCTCATCACAGGAATCTTTTTTGGCACTGTGAACTTCGGCGGCATCACTTTCACCGCGGGGAACTCAGCGAACTTCCTGGAAGACTCCTTCGTGGCAAAGCTGGATGCGAGCGGGAACCATCTCTGGAGCCGACGCTTTGCAGGCTTTTTGCCAGGAATCGCGCCCGCGGTCGACGGCAACGGCAACGTCCTGCTCACCGGAGGCTTCTATGATCCCCTGGACCTCGGCAACGGCCTCCTCACGAGTACCTTCGGCAGCTACGATATCTTCCTCGCCAAGTTCTCCCCCTGAGGGCCCCCCCGGGGGCGAACCCGACCTCCTGCACGTCACCGAAGCCGAGGCCCGACGCCCCGGCATCCCTCTGGGCCGCGCCGCTACGACCGGTAGGCCGCCTCGAGCGCCGCGATGTCCAGCTTGATCATCTTCATGACCGCGTCCGACACCTTCTTGGATCGGACCGGATCGGGGTCGCGCATCATCTCGTCGAGCACGGCCGGCACGATCTGCCACCGCAGGCCGAAGCGATCGATGAGCCAGCCGCAGGCCTGCGGCCGCCCGCCCCCTTCGAGCAGCGTGTTCCAGTAGCGGTCCAGCTCCGCCTGGTCGTCGCAGAGCACCACCATGGAGACGGCGTCGTTGAACTCGTGGTGGGGCCCGGCGCTGATCGCCTGGAAGCGCTGGCCGAGGAGCGTGAAGTCCACGACCTTCACGGAGCCCGGCGGCCCGCTGGGCGTCTCGCTCTGGAGCTCGGTGACGTGATCGACCCGCGAGTTCGGGAAAATCGAGGCGTAAAACCTCGCCGCCTCCTCTGCCTCCTTGGCGTACCAGAGATGCGGGAATATCTTCGTGTTGCCCTTCATGGCCATACCGTTCCTCCTTCGACGCCTTGGACCCTCGGCCAGGGCCAAACTCATCGGTCCCCGTCTTTTTTTCCGCGGGGCGGCGGATCGAGCTCAGGCCATGAACGTTCCTGACATCCAAAGAGCGCCTGTGTTTCCTGTCCCCCGCAAAGTGCCCCCCTCCGAGCCGTCGTGGCCCGTAGGGATGGCGAAAGCGGTGCGATGGGCTGCTCTGATCGGACTCACGGCCTGCGGCGGCAGCTCCGTGCCCGGTTCGCCGCCGGCGCCCGCCCCGCCGGTGGCCCCGTCGGTGGCCCCGCCGGTGGCCCCGCCGGTGGCCTCGCAGAAAGGCACCGGCGCCATGCCGCAAGCCGAGAGGAGCGTCCTGCCCTCGGACGAATCCACACCGCCCACGCGAGAGAGACCCGTGGCCCCGGCCGAGTTTGCTGTCGGCGACAAGCGAGTGGTCCTTCGTTTTCGCGCAGGTGCCTCCGACGCCCAGTTCGTCGAATCCATCGCCGTGGGCAGCGAGATGGTGTTCCCTCCGCCATGCGATGCGCCTGCCCTTCCTGCCAGCGGGCTGTGTTCGCCTGGCCATCTCGAGCTGCGTTCCGTTCTAGGGAAGGGCAAGGACCTCGAGCTCGTGGGGACACACGTCCGCGGACAGCAACTGGATTTGCTGTTTGCCGCCGTATTCGAAGGGAGCCCCGAGTGCGGCGCCTACGGGTACTGGCTCCTTCGGGTCGGCCCGACCGGCGCGCGCGCGACAAGCCCGATCCTTGGATGCATGGCGACCCCGGTCCCCGCGGGCCCCGACCGCGAGGTTCCCAACCCCATGATCCAATGGGGGCCGCCTGTCAGCATTCGATTCGGCGATGAAGGCGGGGGCTGGCGCCGATGGGAACTGAATTCGCGGACGTTCCAGTGGACCCAGGTTGCCAGGGGAGGAGGATATGCGCTCTAGCCGCGCCGTCCGCCGGCGGCGGCGTGCAGCCGAACGAGCATGAGGCGCCCCCGCTCGATGAGCGCTTCGTGCTCGGCGGAGAGGACGAGCATGCCTTCGTCCGCCACCGCGCCGGGGATGAGAGGCGCGAACTCCTCGGCGAGCCCCTCCTCGGCGATCTCCGCGAGGTGTTCGGGCTGTTCGGTGCAGCGCAAGGCGGAGATGGCGCGGCGAATTTTCGGGAGGGAGCGCTCCTTCAATGCCTCCTCGGCTTGACGGAGCGCGGCCTCGATCACCGACGGAACGAGCGCCGGCCAGAACGAGCGCAAACGCTGCTCGGGCGTCTGCTGCTTCTTTTTCGCGAGCAAGACGTACTGCGCGAGATCGCCGAGCTGCTGGGTGACCACAGTCCATCCGGCTTTCGAGGATCTCCGGCGCAGCGAGCGGAGCTTCAAGCTCACCGCCTCGAAGTCGTAGCCGGCAAAGCCTGCCTCACGGGCCGCGTGGTACTCGCTCCAGAGGCGACGGGACTCTTCTTCAAGGTCCAGGGGGACGTCGGATTCCTTCATCTACGTCGGAAGATACTTCGGCTCCGCCAGCGTGCATGGCGAGATCCGCGACCCTCCCGTCCGCGTCCACGCTGTCCGCCTTCGCCGCCGCGCGCCGACCGCCCTTCTTCGGGGGGCGCGGTGGCCGGGGCGACCTTCTGCAGAGCCCAGCGCGGCCCTCAGAGGGTGTTCCGCAGGCGTCGCGAGCGGCTCGATGCTAGGGAGGCCGAGCGAGGCGTACACTGTACGTCGAGCGAGGCCGACCGACGCGTCGAGCCGCGCAGCAGCCTGCGGAACACCCTCTCAGGCCGGCATGAACGAGATGTCATACCGGGTGACCGTCCCGCCCGCGCGCTTCGCCTCGTGCGGGTCGCGGATTCCATACCTGGGCTTCTGATGCGAGAACGCGCGCGTGATCCCCGCCACGACGCCTTCATTGACGCGGCAGGGGTACGGGGTGTCGTCCACGAGCACCATGCGCGCCTCCGTCTCGCGCTCGACGCGCCAGCAACCCGAGAGCCAGCGAGGCGCGCGCAGGTGCGACTCGTAATACGCCGTCTCCGTGTACCGCAAGGCGTCGGCGACCGTGCGCAGATGGGGAGGCCACGACATCGTCGAATGGATCTTCTCGCCTGCGCGCTTCACGGCGCTCTCGCCGATGCGCGCCTCGACCAGATAAAACGCCGCGACGAGCTTCCACATGGGCCACTCCGTCCCCTCGACGTACCTCAAGCGCTGGAAGAGGTCCGTGACGAGGCCGGGGAAGACGTTGAACCCGGCCCAGAAAATGTCCGCGTTATGGGCGGAAGACCGCACCCGCGCGGGCAAGCGATCGCGAAACTGACACGGGATCTGCTCGTAGACCCCAGGGCACTCGGCCTCCATCATGCGCCGCGTGACGTAGCGGATGGTGGACACAGGCTCGGGCCCGCGGCTCGACGTGGGTGAACCGCCTTTGAACTCCAATGTCATGCTCGACCTCCCCCCCAGGACGCCAGCGTGATCATGGACGCGGGCTCCGCGCCTCGCCATGAGGCTTGGTCCTACAGGGAGACTCCTCCTGCGGATGCGCCGGTGGGTCAGCTTTCAGGGCGTTCGCCCCTGCTGGACCTCGGGGCGGGGATTTTGCATACTCGCCGCGGCGCGCCGAGCGCGCCCTTCCGCCCGGGCACGGGCGCAGCCCTTTGCCTTCCTTAGGAGACACCATGAAGCTGTTTCGCACCGTTCGTCATCCCGTGAGCCTCCTCGCCACAGCGGGCCTGTTCTCGTTGCTCCTGGCCGACAGCGCAGAGGAGCAGTGTGCGCCGTCGTCCTTCGACCGCACCTTCGACATCACCACGACCTGCGGCGGCAACCTCAGTGGTCGCATCCGCATCCATGGCTCCATGCAGCCGGGCGTGAGCGCGGATGCGGCGAGCCTGTCGGTCACCAAGGTCTCGGGCGACGTCGCTCCGGTCTCCGGGGGCGTGGTCGGTTCGTGCAGCGATGAGGACGAGCCGTTCGTGAGCACGGGGGTCACCCTAGAGCTCCCGGCCTTTGCGACCGGGGAGACGGGCGGGGGAGGCGGAGGCGGCGGCGCTGGGGGCGGCGGGGGTGCGGGCGGCGGAGGGGCGCCCGGCGTCGTGGTCACGTGCAAGGTCCAATTGAGGACGGAGGTCGGAAAGGACGTGCATTGCCTCGTCGACGACGGCACGGGTAGCAACGCCGGCACGTGCACGGCGCGCCTGACGGCCGTGCAATGACCGACGCGACGCGCCCGCAAGGGCTCGCCGCATGGATGGCGCTGAGCTTCCTCGGCGGCGTGGCCGTGATGAACGGGGAGATCGCCGCGGGCAGGCTGCTCGCGCCGCACCTGGGGACGAGCACCACGACGTGGGCGATGCTCATCGGCACGGTGCTCGGGAGCCTCGCGCTCGGGAACCTGCTCGGCGGTTGGCTCAGCGCGCGCGGCGCGGCCTCGCGGTGGATCGTGCGCCTCATGCTGGCGTCGTCGCTGCTCTTCGCCGCGCTGCCGCGCGTGGTGCCGTGGGTGCTCTCGTCGAGCCTCGCGCACTTCCGCACGGGGAACGCGTTTTCGCTGGGGTTGCTCGCGGCAATCACGGCCCTCGCCCTTGCGCTCCCCATGGGCTCGCTGGGGGCGCTGCCCCCGCTCGTGATGCACGCGGCCGGGAATGCGGGCGACGCCGAGGCGACGGGAAAACTCGGCCGCCTCGCGGGGAGGCTCTCGGCGCTGGGGACGCTCGGGAGCCTCGTGGGCACGTTCGGCGCGGGGCTCGTGCTCCTGCCTTGGCTGGGGACACGCGCGACGTTCGACGTGGCCGCAGTGCTGCTCGCGGTGAGCGCCGCGGTGTTCGCTTTTCGCGCCCGCGCGCGCCGGGAGGCGATCGTCGGGGCTGCGGCCTCGACGCTGACCGTGGCGCTCGCCTTCGCGCCGCTATCCACGCCTGCGCCCGCGCATGGGCGGCTGCTCTGGGCAGGCGAGTCGCGTCATAACCATATTGCGGTGGTCGAGCGTGGTGGCGAGCGGCAGATCCGGGTCAACGACGGCTTTGCCGTGCAATCGTTCGCGCGCCTCGACGGCGAGCTGCCCGTGCGCGACGTGTGGGCCTATTACGCGATGGCGCCGAGCTACGGGACCCGGCCCGTGCCCGAGCGTGTGCTGCTCCTCGGGCTCGGCGGCGGCACGTCTGCGGAGGTGTTCCGGCGGCTCTACCCGGCGGCGGCGGTGGTGGGCGTGGAGCTCGATGCGGCGGTGGTGGAGGCGGGCCGCACGTGGCTCGGGTTCGCGTTGCCGGGGGTCGAGGTCAGGATCGACGACGCGCGCCCCTTCCTCCTGGCCGAGGCCGAGCGCGCGCCGGGGAAACAGGATGTCATCGTGCTCGATGCGTTTCAGTTCCCGTACGTGCCGTTCCAGCTCGCGACCGTGGAGTTTTTCGCGGCGGCGCGGCGCTGCCTTGCGCCGGGCGGCGTGCTCATGGTGAATGCGGGCCGTCATGGCGAGGAGCGCGGCGTGGTGCACGCGCTCGCGCGCACGATGGCGCAGGTCTTCCCGCACGTGCAGGCGGCGGATCCGCCGGGCAAATCGAACACGATCCTGGTGGCGACCGAGCACGCGCCCGCCGAGGCAGTCGGGATGGCGGGGCTCTCGGTCTCGGCGCAGACGGGCGCCGTGCTGCGGGATCTCGCCGGGCGCCACGCCCCGATGCGGCCTGCGGCCTGGCCTGCGGGCACGCCGGTGTTGACCGACGATCACGCGCCGGTCGAATGGCTCACGGACAGGATCATCTGGCGTGCGCTCTGAGCCCCGGGAGCGCGGCGACGTCCCGGGCCGGGCGCTTTTGCATCCATGGTCGTGGCTCGCGGCGGCAGCGCTCGCGTTCAATGTCTTCTGGCTGCGACGCAGGCATCCGGGGGTGGTGAGCGGCAAGCTCTCGGATCTGGCGATTTGTTTTCTCTTGCCGGTGTTCCTGGTGGCCGCGGCGGAATGGCTGCGCACGATTGCGCGGCTGTGCGGTGCTCGGGTGGGGCTGCACGTGGGTCGCCGTGGAATCTGGCTGGCCTGCGGCGTGAGCGTGGCGTATTTCGCGCTGCTGAAGACATGGCCTGCGTTCACGGGCGTGCACCGGGCGCTGCTCGGGGCGCTGGATGCGCCGTTCGGCGGGGGGAGATCGTTCCGGAACCTGGCGGATCCGACGGATCTGGTGGCGCTCGTGATGGTGCCGCTCAGCGCGTGGCATCTGGTGCGGAGGGGGGAGCGGAGTGGGGATTCGGCAAAGGGTGGATCTTCGCGATAGGAGTGCAGCCGTGCGACGGGTTGGATGTGATGGCGGATCACCCTTCGCGTCCGCCGACGTCTGAACGGCCATTGGGCGGCTGATGTCGGAGCGCGGCGGTTCCGCTTGCGGGGCGTTCATCGCCGACGGTACACTCTTCCTTGCCCGACGCGCCTTGCCCGAGAGCAGGCGCTCGAGAGCGACATGCCGACGGATTCGGTTCGGTGTCGAGTCGATATCTTGGTGGTGGACGGAAAGCTGGAAGAGGCGCTTGATGAGCTGCGGATGAGCCGTGGCGGCGCGCTCCGCGAGCTCCGCAAACGGCGGCGGCAGGGGCCGAAGCCAAGCGAGAAGCGACGATACAAACGCTACTTCGCGCGGCGGTTCTTGCGCTGGCGCTGGAGGTGGCGTGACCAGGCCGAGGACGAGCTTGAGCGCGCTCGACGGGATCAGGCGATGCTCACGAGGAGAGCTGCGTCGCAGCGAGCGAAGCCTGCCGTCGCTGGGCGACCGTGCTCCGTGGATATGGACGCGGAAGGCTGAGCGCTTCGTCCGACCGCCGCCGAACCAGGGCCTACGCCGACGGTGTGGAACCTTGGATCGTCGGCGAGCCAGCGCGTCGCCATGCGCCTTGCAAGCGGTGGGATGAGGGGCGGGGAGCTGGACGGATCTGGCCGCGGTGCCGCGTCTGTTTTTTGGGCCGAGCCGTCCGACTTGCTTAGGGTGTCTCCGGGAAGCCGGAGTGCACGTATGCAATCTTTTATGATGGGTCGGTTTTTGGGTTGGCTCGCGACGACCGTGTTGCTGTTGCCGCTCGCGGCATGCAGCGATGAGCCGGAACCGGGGACGAGCGGGGGCGCCGCTTCGTCGAGCAGCGGAAGCACTGGCGGGAACGGGAGCGGGGGCGCAAGCGCGAGCGGCTCCGGCGGCGACGGCGGAAGCGGCGGAGGTGCCGGAAGCGGGAGCGGCGGCGCGGGTGGTTCCGGCGGAATGGGCGGCGCGGGCGGCGCGGGCGGCGCGGGCGGCATGGCAGGTGCGGGCGGCTCCGGCGGAGGCTCGATCCAGGAGCCCGTGGGCACGAGCCTGCTCGTGCAGGTCCTCGATACGGAGAACCTGCCGGTTCCCTCCGCAGTCGTGACCGCCCAAAATGGCACGCCACGTCCGACCGACGGCGCGGGTTACATCCTCTTCGAGAACCTCACGCCCGGTCGATTCTCCGCCCGCGTCGAGCGCTTCGGGTATACGCCCGCGAGCGTGGTCGTCGAATTGCCCCCGGGCGCGCACGGCGGGGCGGAGGTGCACCTGTTTCCCCTTCCCCCGCGGATTCCCTTCGACGCGAGCGCTGGCGCCGCGCTCGATCAAGGACCGGTCCACGTGACCATTCCCTCAGATGCGATCGTCGATCAAAACGGCGAGCCCGTGACGGGGCTGGTCGAGGCCACCATCGTGCCGCTGGATCCGAGTCAGGGCCTCGCGAATGCCCCCGGCCCGCTCGAAGGGATCTCCGCCGACAATGGCGCGACGGTCGGCCTCGAGAGCCTGTTCATGGCGGAGGTGACGTTGTGGCAGGGGAGCCAGAAGGTGAATCTTGCACCGGGAGCGCGGGCGACGCTGGAGCTGGTGCTGCCGGATGCGGTGGCGGCGAAGGTGCAGGAGGGGGAATGGATCCCGGCGTGGTGGTTCGATCTGGACGCGGGGATCTGGCGCGAAGAGGGCACAGGGGTGATCCAGGGCTCGGTCGCTGAACCTGGGAATATGGCGTGGGTGGCGGAGGTGGGGCATTTCTCGTGGTGGAATTGCGACAGGCCGTGGACGGAGAAACATTGCTTCCTCGTGCCGGTGGTCTCGGCCGATGGGTCCGACACGCCATCCGGCGCGTCGGTGAGCGCGTCGGGGGTGAGCTACCTGGGCGGGTCGTCCGCGGTGCTGACGGACGCGAACGGGCTCGCGTGCGTGGACATCATGCTGAACGGGACGGCGCAGATCCAGGTCGGTCCGACGACCGCGCCATTCGCAACGGTGACGGTCACCGGGTCGGGGCCGGCCTCGAATTGCGGGGGCAATGGCGCGGAGTGCACGATCCTGAGCCCGATCTCGCTGCCGCTCGGCTCCGTGTGTACGCCGGGAGCGTGGCAGGATTGCGGGTACAGCGGCCCCGCGGGCACGGAAGGCGTGGGGATCTGCCTGCAAATGAAGGGGTACTGCAATGGCAGCGGGACGGGCTGGGTCGGCTGCGCCGGCGAGGTGCTGCCCCAGGCTGAGGACTGCAACTCGCCGCTGGACGACGACTGTGATGGGCTCGTGAACGAGGACGGCGATAACTGCGCGTGCCAGGCGGGGGGTACGGCTACCTGCTATACGGGGCCCATGGACACGCTGGGCGTCGGCATATGCACGGCGGGGACGCGAGCGTGCGTGAATGGGTTCCTGGGGCCGTGCCTCATGGAGGTGAAGCCGCAGCAGGAGAGTTGCGCCACGCCGGAGGACGATGACTGCGACGGGACGACCCAATGCACGCTGTGGAGCAAGGCGTTCGGGGGAGAAGGTTCCAAAGGGGTCGGTGGGTTCGCGCTCGACAGCGCGGGCAATGCGCTGATCGCTGGCGGATTCAATGGACAGCTCGACTTCGGCGGTGGGGTTCTCGCCAGCGCGGCCGGGAATAGCTCGGAGATCTTCGTGGCCAAGCTGGGCACGGGTGGGAACCATCTCTGGAGCAAACGCATTGGAGGCTCCTATGAGCAATCCGCCACTGTGACTGTGACGAACAGTGCGGACAACGTCTTGCTCGCCGGGCATTTTCAAGGCGTCGTGGACTTTGGCGGCGGACCTCTCACCAGCGCGGGGTACCGGGACATCTACGTAGCGAAGCTGGACCCGAACGGGAACCATCTCTGGAGCAAATGCTTTGGAGATTCCAATTCCCAGTACGCCACTGCGACGGCCACCGACAGCGCAGGCAACATCTTCCTTGCCGGATCGTTCCGGGGCACCGTGGACTTCGGCGGTGGGCCTCTCACGGGCATGGGTCCGAATCACGATGCCTTCGTGGCCAAACTGGACGCTGACGGCAACCACCTCTGGAGCAAGCACTTCTGGAGTACAGACATCCTGAGCTTCAACAAGATGGGGATTGACAGCGCAGGCAATGTCCTGGTCGCCGGAGACTTCTCTGGCACCGTGGACTTCGGCGGTGGGCCTCTCACGAGCCTGGGGAGTGACAACATCGTGGTGGCCAAGCTGGACGCCGATGGAAACCACGTCTGGAGCAAGCGTTTCGGGGAAGCCAGTTCCCAGGGCGCCGCTGCAATGGCGATCGACAGCGCAGGTAACGTCCTGCTCACCGGGTATTTCGTCGGCACCGTGGACTTTGGCGGCGACCCCCTCACCAGTGCGGGGAACTCGGACATCTACCTGGCGAAGCTGGATGGGAATGGCGATCATGTCTGGAGCAAACGCTTCGGGGATTCGAACTACCAGGCTGCCACTGCGACCGCAGTCGATGGCGCCGGCAACGTCCTCCTCGTGGGATCCTTCAACGGCACCGTGAACTTCGGCGGCATGACTTTCACCGTGGAGGGCGCAGAGAACCAGGACATCTTCGTGGCAAAGCTGGATGCGAGCGGGAACCATCTCTGGAGCCGGCGCTTTGCAGACAACCTGGAAGGAATCGCGCCCGCGATCGACGGCAACGGCAACGTCCTGCTCACCGGATCCTTCTTGGGACCCGTGGACCTCGGCAACGGCCCCCTCATGAGCCCCTCCAGCCACGGTATCTTCCTCGCCAAGTTCCCCCCCTGATCCCGCGCGCTGGAGGCCCCTCGGGGGCGAACCCGAAGCGTGTGATGTCAAGCCCTGCAGGGCCGAAGGGCGCGGCTCTGCAGGGCGCCCTCGTATTGCATCCCGGCCCCCTCCGGATCGACCACCCGCACGTCAACGAAGCCGAGGCCCAGAGGGACCAGGAAGCCTGCGAGCACCGTGTGGTATGGTGGCGTCCGGCGTCCTCGCAAGGGTCAGACGACCGCGTTTCAACCCGTCCGCTTGGTTGGCGTTCGGCGCCGGTGGATGAGCGGGGACATCCGGCAGGTCACGCTCGAGTTCACGAATGACGCTTATCGAGCGAGCTTCATGGAGCGCAATCCAGACCTCCTGCGCGCGAATGTGGTGCGCGTGAGATGACCATCGGAGCAACGACCCAAGAGCGTGGTCCGTCGACCTGCCGGGAGCACATCGCGATTGCGGTGGGCGATCGTGTCGGAAGGTGCCTCGGCGTGATCCTTTGCATGCCTCGGGCTTTCGGGAGCCGTGTCATCAGGCTGGGAAACGGATGACACGTCGGGGGCGACCGTGGTACGAGGGTGAAGCACGGACGGTGAGATCGGGCCGATCAAGGATCTCCGCGCGCGTCCTCCGGCAAGGTTCCGGGGGGGCCGTGGAGGAAGCCCAGGGGCCCGATCTCGTTGGTCTTTGACAATTCCAAGGGAGGCGCGGAGGTGCTTGATCGTGGCGAAGCTACGTGAAGTCGAGGGTCTGGAAGGTCGGTCGTGCTGCCAGGCGAGGGCGCCACGAGGGTCGGAGCGAAGGTGCTTGAATCAGTGGCCCAATTCCCGTGGAGTTATCAGCTCGACGGGGGTGAGGCCTGCGTTCTGCGGGGATGCCGGTAAGGCGTTGAGCACGCGCATCCCCACGCTCGAGCGCTGCAACGTTGGCATACTGCGTTCTGCGGGGATGCCGGTAAGGCGTTGAGCACCGCGGCATCACCTCATCCAGCATCCTGGTGAGTTTCTGCGTTCTGCGGGGATGCCGGTGAGGCGTTGAGCACTTGTTGAGCCAGCCACCCTTCGGGGTCAGGAGTTCTGCGTTCTGCGGGGATGCCGGTAAGGCGTTGAGCACACCGTGAGTCCGTCGAGCGCGCCGGCTGTGCCGTTGCTGCGTTCTGCGGGGATGCCGGTAAGGCGTTGAGCACTAATGAAGATGCTTGGCGCCTTCCCAGTCGGCAACTTCTGCGTTCTGCGGGGATGCCGGTAAGGCGTTGAGCACGTCTAGAGTGGGTTTGGTGTCTAGACATAGTTGAGGCTGCGTTTAGCGGGAATGCCGGTAAGGCGTTGAGCACATCGCGTAATTTGCGATGTCCTTGAGCGTGTCCTCGATGCTGCGTTCAGCGGGGATGCCGGTAAGGCGTTGAGCACCCGTATTTCCGGGATCCGTCGAACACGTAAAGGGGCTGCGTTCAGCGGGGATGCCGGTAAGGCGTTGAGCACGCAATCGCCCTCTTGATGGCTTTCATCGAAACGAACTGCGTTCAGCGGGGATGCCGGTAAGGCGTTGAGCACCCGCAGTCGGTCTGTTGGAACGGCCCGAATTTTTCTGCGTTCAGCGGGGATGCCGGTATGGCGTTGAGCACGTGCCCGCGTCCCCGGCCGTCGCCGTGCCCTCGTACCTGCGTTCAGCGGGGATGCCGGTAAGGCGTCGAGCACGGAGCGGCGAGCACGATCGTGCCGAAGTTGCCCGGGTACTGCGTTCAGCGGGGATGCCGGCAAGGCGTTGAGCACCGCGCCGCCACTTGCGCCCAGAATGCCGGCCCCACTGCGTTCAGCGGTGATGCCGGTAAGGCGTTGAGCACCCGATCCGTCCCTCTCAGGTCACGTTATTGCCTCTGTGTTCAGCGGGGATGCCGATAAGGCGTTGAGCACTCGCCTTCCGTGGGGGCGAGCCGATCGGCGTGGCCGCTGCGTTCAGCGGTGATGCCGGTAAGGCGTTGAGCACTTATTGATCACGCTGTCGCTCTCGGGCTTGTCGGAGCCACTGCATTCCGCGGGGATGCCGGTAAGGCGTTGAGCACTCGGCCTTGACGGTGATGGCGTATTGGTTGACGCCCTCTGCGTTCAGCGGGGATGCCGGTAAGGCGTTGAGCACTCCCCCTCCCAGTCGAGGTAGGCCGTGGCCTCGTAGCTGCGTTCCGCGGTGATGCCGGTAAGGCGTTGAGCACTAGAACTTGGTGTTGTTCAGGATGTAGAACCGCCCGCTGCGTTCAGCGGGGATGCCGGTAAGGCGTTGAGCACTTCACTTCGCAGCCCCCACTGACGTTGTTGTCCTTCTGCTTTTTGCGGGGATGCCGTTAAGGCGTTGAGCACAACTCGCGGTCGTCGATCTCCTGGATGTCCTTGGCAGCTACATTCTGCACGGATGCCGATGAGGCGTTGAACACCACAGGACGGCCATAAGATGCAGCAAGTTCCACTGCTGCATTCTGCAAGAAATGCCGCTCAGGCATTGCCCCTTGCCCTCCTCCACGCCCTCTCCGACCCCGAAACCCCGCCCCGCCCCCGTCGCCTCGTGCCGACAGCTCCGCGTCATCGTGACGCGAGGGGGGCACCGCGTGGCGACGGGCACACGTCACCGTCACGCGAAGGGGTCCCCTCGTGGCGACGGGCACACGTCACCGTGACGCGAAGGGGTCGCCACGTGGCGACGGGCACGCGTCATCGTGACGCGAGGGGGTCACCTCGTGGCGACAGGCACATGTCACCGTGACGCGAGGGGGTCGCCGCGTGGCGACGGGCACAGGTCATCGTGACGCGCGGGGGTCGCCATGCGGCGACCGGCGCGGTCGTCTCCGACGAAGCCTGCGACCCGCCCCGAGACCCGCCTCCGCGCCGCCTCCCTTCACGACATCGATTGCGTCAGCATCAGCAGCGTCGCTGCGTGCTGCGCTGCCGTCACCGGCGTCTGCGCGAACGTCGCCACCGATCGCTCGCTCAGCTCTTCGATGATCCCAGGCGGCAAGGCCACCCCGGGGCTATACAGGACCACGGCGGGTCTCCTGTCGTTTATCGCCTTCGTGTATTCCTTTTTGCAAACCTCTGCCCCGAGAAACACGATCACGTCGGCCACTTCGATGCGCTCCACGAACCGCGTGAACCCCAGCCGTTCCAGCGCTGCCTTCACCCGCCCCGCGTCCTGCTCCCCCACGAGCGCGATCGCCTTGTCCTTGCAGCGCACCTTCCGGAGGATCTCCGCCTTCAACCCTTCGAAGGCGCCGGTCATCCGCGACGCATCATCTTTGAGAAGCTTGTCCACGGCCGCGTCCACGAGCCCCTCGAATCCTTTTTCGTTGACCCGCTTTCTCAGCGAGACCCAAAAGAGGGCGCTGAGCACAGCGACGATCGTGCCTCCGACCGAGAGCGCGACGAGCACGTAATCACGCTGCTTCGTCAGCTCTTCGACCTTCCCTTCGAGCTTCGTGATCTTCTCCTTCGTCGCGCTGAGCTCCAGCTCCGCGCGTACCAGCCTCTCCCCCGCCGCGCTCTCCTCCGCCGCGGCCGCCGCGCCCGAAACACCCAGCCACGCGCCCACCATCACGCCCGCGATCCACCTGCGCACCATCCACCTCGCTCCTGACCCCCCGGCAGCCTACCTGTGCGCGCGGCCTGTGGGTAGCCTCGCGAAGAGGCTTGCGTTCCGGACATCGATTTGTTCTAGTCCCTACCTCATGGGGACCTCCCTCCCTCCGGATCCGAAACCACGCGCACGTCGTTTCCTCGGAGGCCCCGTGCGCAAGGCTCTCCGGGTCGAGCTCTGCACCGTCACGCCCATTCTCGGCGGCGGTTCTGTGGCCCGCGAGCTCGACGACGAGGTCCCGATCCGGCCGCCGAGCCTTCGCGGCGCGCTCCGCTTCTGGTGGCGCGCGCTCTATGGCCATTCGTATCCGGATGCCAAGGAGCTCGCGAAAGCGGAGGGGGAGCGCTTCGGCGCTGCCGCGGGGAGCGAGGGAAGACGCTCGCCCGTCGACGTGTGCGTGTTCGATGTCCGACCGGGAAACAAGGATTCGAACGATATCAACCTCCGGCAGCCCGACGCCTACGCGCTCTGGCCCGCGCGCGCCACACGCAACGGCGAACCCCCCGCGCCCCGCTGGAAGCCTGGCCTCTCCTTCACCCTCGAAGTGCAGGTGCCCGAGGCGCACGAGCCCGAGATCCGGAACGCGCTCCGTGCCTTCCTCCTCTTCGGCGGATATGGCTCACGCACGCGCCGCGGCCTCGGCAGCTTGACCGTCGTGGGCCGGGATGCGGCGAATTGGCTCCCCGCGAGGCGACGATGGCCGAGCTCACGCGCCTCTTCGGCGAACCCCTTTTTGCCCGCATCGACGGCCTGCGCCCCGGCGATACCCCTTCGCTGCGCGGCGCCCGCCTCTTCGTCGGCGAGCCACGCGCCGATGAGGGGGCCTGGCACGAGGCGCTCGGATGGCTGCGTGAGTTCCGCCAAGGCACGCCTCGGCAGAAGAATGCACCCGCCGATGCTTCCGCTCGGGTGCCGGGGGATGGACGTCCCGGCCGCTCGAACTGGCCCGAGCCCGACAAGATGCGCCACCTCGCGCGCATGCGCCCCGGCCAGACGCAATGGCAACACCCGCCCCGGTACAACGGCGACCCCGCCTGGGCTCGCGCGGCGTTCGGCATTCCCATCATCGGCCAATTCCAGCGGAGAGACAGGCACAAGGAGCTTTACCCGCATCCCGAGCCCGAGGATTTCGAGCTCCGGTTCCGCCTCACGCCCGGGGGACCTCTTTACGATCGCCTCGCGTCTCCCCTCATCGTCAAGCCGCTCCCGCTCCTTGGCAATCGCCTCGCCCCCATGGCGCTCTGGCTTCATCGCGGCTACCCCGCAGGGGCGAAGGTCGTGTTGAAGTGGAAAGGGGCAAACAGCGCCGTCCCCGGATCCGAGGCCCCCTTCGACAAGCTCGTCGGGCAGGGCGAGACGCCCCGCTTTCGCCCGCTCCAGGGGAAAACCTCGCTGAAGGACGCGTTCCTCGATTGGCTCACGCGGCAGCCCCGCGTCACGGAGCTTCGCTGACATGCCGCACCTCCTCCTCGTGCACATCGGGCCGGTGCAGGCCTTCATCGCCCAGGCGCGGCGCACGCGTGACCTCTGGTTTGGCAGCCATCTGCTCGTCGAGCTCAGCCGGGCCGCGGCGCGCGCGCTCGCGTCGATTCCCGGCACGAAGCTGATCTTCCCCGCGCTCGACGAAAAAGGCGAGCTCACGGGCGACATCGCCAACAAGATCCTCGCCGAGGTCGAGCAGGATCCCAAGACGGCTGCCGAGGCGGCGCGCACCGCGGTGAACAAAGCGCTCCGCGCGCGCTGGGAGACCCTTCGCGAGAAGCTCTCCGCCCTTCTCGACCCCGCGGCGAGGGAGGCGGCCGACGAGCAGATCGACACGCTCGTCGAGTTCTTCGCGGCCTACGTGCCCCTCTCCGAAGACGATTACCGCGGCGCGCGCGAACGGGTCGAGGAGGAGCTTGCCGCACGAAAGACGCTCCGCGACTTCGTGCCCTTCGAGCGCCAGCGCGGCGGCGCGCACAAGTCGAGCCTCGACGGCGCGCGCGAGACCGTCCTCGTGGGCGGCGAACCCCGCAAGGAGACGCGCAAGCATCCTCTGTTCCAGCAATATCGCATTGGCCTCCGCGAGGAGCTCGACGCCATCGGCCTGCTGAAGCGCGCGGGCGGTGAGCCGGGGCAGTTCGTCCCCCTTCCCACGATCGGGCTCGCCGCGTACACCACGCGCGCGCGGCAGACACCCCAATGCCAGGAGCCGATGCGCAAGCTCCTCGAGGCATGCAGGCGCCTCGGCTTTCCGCAGGTTCGATCGAAGGGCCGCCCGTGGGTCGAGCCGTTCCCCTTCGACGCGCAGATCTTCCTCCCCGACCGATGGGAGCCGTATTTCGACGACCTGGGCATTCCCGAATCACCGCGCGCCTTCGGCAAGCAATACATCGAGCCGCTCCACGACCTCCTCGGCGAGCCGCACCCGTACGTCGCTTGCCTCGTCGCGGACGGCGATCGAATGGGCGCGGCGATCGATTCCCTGGAGAGCGCCGAGGCGCATCAGCGGTTTTCGCGCAAGCTCTCGCGGCTTCCGGAGATCGCGCGCGAGATCGTGGAGAGGGACCACCACGGCGTCGTCGTGTACGCGGGCGGCGACGATGTCCTCGCCTTCGTGACGATCCCGGACGCGCTCGCGTGTGCGAAGGCGCTGCGCGAGCAATTCATCGCCCTCATGGATGAATCGCTGCCCGGCGCGGCGCCCCGGCCGACGTTGTCGGTGGGGATCGGTCTCGGGCACGTGCTCGAGAGCCTCGGCGACCTCCTGGCCCTCGGCCGTGAAGCGGAGCAAGCGGCGAAGGTCGAACGAGACTCCCTCGCCCTCCTCGTCGAGATGCATACCGGCGCGCGCAAGGCGTATATCGCGCGCTTCGATGCCGACCCCCTATCGATCCTTCAAAAGGACATCGCCACGCTCGCCACGCTGCCCATGAAGAAGGTCCACCAGGTCGCCGCCATGCTGCGGCGCTTGCCGCATCGCGAGGAACGGCTCGACGACGCCGCGCATTGGGCGCGGCTCCTCCGGCTCGATACAAGCGCGACGCTCGCGAGGTCCGAGCTCGGCGCGGGGGCCGCAGCCCCGGACCCGGCCGCGCTTGGCCTCGACCTCGAAGGGGACGATTACGCTCGGATGCATGTGGCCATCGAGGCGTGGTGCGGGCGCATGGAAGTGGCCGCCTTCCTCGCGAGAGCCGAGCCGAGCGTGAAGAAGGGAGAGGCGCGATGAGCCTGGTCCACTTCGCCCTCCGTCCCCGCGACGGCATCTTCAGCAAGGATGGCCGCGGGTATTACACGAGTGAAATCGGTCGCGGCCATGGACACGCGTGGCCCCTGCCGCCCACGATTCGCGGCGCGCTCCGCGCAGCCCTCGGGCGAGGGATCATGGAGCACGAGGGACGGCTCCTCCCGCCCAGCGAATACGAGGAGAGGACACGCGCGCTCGCGCTGGAAAAGGTCATCACCCTCTACAGGCCGCGTGGCCATGCGTTCGCGCCGGAGCACCGCGTATGGCCCACGCCTTCGGATGCGCTCCATACATCCTCGGGCGAGGCGTCGCTCCTCACGCGGCTCTCCCCCGAGCCCCCGCGCGGCGGCACGCTCGCGGGTCAGAAGGAGCCCGCGCTCGAAGCCCTGTGGCGCCCGTACCCGGGCAAGAAGGGCAAGGCCCAGAGGCCTCCGCCGTTCTGGTCCGACGCCGCCATGATGCAATGGCTGTGGAGCGACGAGATTCCGAGCATCCACGCCGCACCGACGCTCGTGCCGTCCCGGCGCACGGACGTGCACGTGACCCTCGAGCCGGACACGCTCACCGCCACACCATCGATGATGTTCTCCTCGGAAATCGTGGAGACGACCTCCTCGGAGGGGGGCGATTGGGCCCTCGGCGTCTCCGTCCAGCTCCCCGAGGGGCTGACGCTCCCGCCCGGACCGATCACGCTGGGCAACCGCCGCCGCCTCGCGCCCCAGGAGGCCGTCGAAGCCGCCCTCTTCGCACCCCCGGACGATCGGCTGGTGGCGACGCCGGGCCTGCGCCTCGTCTTGGCGACGCCTGCGCATTTCGAGCGCGGCGTCGTGCCGGATGGATTCGAGGCCACCGCGGAACACGTCTACGTCGGCCGATTGCCGCACGTCGATGGGAAGGTCGTGCTTCGGTCCGCGCTCGTCCCGGGGCCCGAGGACGTCTCGGGCTGGGACATGGCCAAGCGCGCGCCGAAGCCCACGCGCCGCCTCGTGCCCGCGGGTTCGGTGTACTTCTTCGTCAAGCAGGACGGCGCCCCTTTCGAGCGAGCCGAGCTTCGCGCGCTCTGGCTCACGCAATGGGGGCGCGGGACCGAGGACGGCCTCGGTGTCGTGCTCCCCGGTCGATGGATCCCCGAGCGCAAGGAAAACGCATGAAGACCCGCCCCTATCTGCTCCACGCCCTCTCGCCTTTGCACGTCGGCACGGGCCAGGCGGTGGACGTCATCGATCTGCCCATCGCGCGCATGCGGTCGACGGGGGTCCCTCTGGTCCCGGGGTCGGCAATCAAAGGCGTCCTGCGCGAGGAGCAGCGCCGGAGGCGAGGAGAGGCGGACGCGACCTTCCTCGCGCTCTTCGGGCCCCTGCGCAAGATCAAGGGGCCCGAGGGGGATACCGATTTCGATCACGCAGGCGCGGTCGTGGCCTCGGATGCGCGGCTGCTCGCGCTGCCCGTGCGGAGCTTTCGAGGCACGTTCGCCCTCGTGACGTCGCCGCTGCTCTTGCAATGGGCACGGCGCGATCTCGAAGGTGTGGCCGGGCTCCCCGGGCCCATCGCGCCCTTCGACGGGCCGCGTGCGCTCGTGTCGCGTGAGCCGAAGAACCAGCACACGGACGGCAAGGTCTACCTCGAGGATCTCGACCTCGAAGCGAAGAAGGACGAGCGCGTGGCGTCGTGGTCGAAGTTCTTGCTCGAACGGTTCCCCGAGGCGGAGCGCGGGGTGTTCGAGGGGCGCCTCGTCGTGGTCGACGACGAGACGATGACGTTCTTGTGGGAGACGGCGACCCAGGTCGATACACGCATCCGTATCGATCCCGAAAGGGGAACGGTCGCGGAGGGCGCCTTGTGGACGGAGGAGAGCCTGCCCGCCGAGACGTTGCTCGTTGGCGTGCTCGCGGCCGACCGGAGCTACAAGAAGGGCGTCGAGATGCGCGCCGAAGCGGTCCTCGATGCGGCGCTCGACAAGCTCGAATACGTGCAGTTCGGCGGCAAAGCCACCATCGGGCGAGGCCAGTGCCGCATTCTGCCCTTCCCGGCCCAGGGAGATCGCTGATGCCCCGCACGCGCGATCAGGAGCGAGCGCTCCACGCCTACGCAAGGGTAAAGGCCGCCGTGGAGGCCGGCTTGAAGGACGAGTACAAGGTCCTCGTCCATGGCCTCGCCCCGACGGTGCAGCGCAATGGTCTCGCGGCGGCCATTTCGTTCATCGAGCGCGAGAAGCCCCGAACCAAGGCGGCCGGGCGGTTCCTCGACGATCTCGCCGCGGCGTCGCTCCCCCACCTCGATGGAAGGAAGGGCGATACGCTGCCCGGGGACATTCGTGGTCTCCAGGTGCCCGAATACATGCTCGTGACACGAGAGGTCCTGAAGCTCGCGATCTGGTTTCGCCGGGCCGTCCAGGCGACGATCCCGGAAAGGAAATGACGCCGTGCGGAACGTGCTCGACGAGCTCGACGTCCAGACGGACACCCACGCGGGGCTGGTGCACGACGTGTACGCGCCGGCGAAGGTATTGGGCACCGAGGACGAGCGGAAGAAGCTCGACCGGCGGCTCCAGTCCATCGTGAAGCTCTCCACGCCCAAGGGATATGACGAAGCCTTCCGGCGCTGGGAGGCCGCGCTCGGGCGCATGAAGGCCCATTCCTTCCGGATGAGGGCCCGGTCGCGGCTGCTCGTGGGGACCGGGGTTCCCTCCGCGACCGAGGTGGGCCTCACCTTCCACCGGACATGGGGCGTCCCCGTGATCCCCGGCTCGTCGTTGAAAGGGCTCGTGGCCGCGTATGTGCAGGCGACGTACGGGCCCGCGCCTGGTGAAGTCGACCCGGAGCGCGAGCCTTTCCGCGGCGTGCAATGGGACGGGCGCCGCATCGAGCGTGGTCCCGGGGACGTCTACCGGAGGATCTTCGGCGCGCCGGCGACGGACGCCGGAGAGAGCGCGCAGCGCGGCGGCGTCATCTTTCACGACGCGCTCTGGAGCCCGGAGGGCGCGCCAAAGCCCTTCGGGCTCGACGTGCTGACCGTCCACCACGGCAGCTACTACAGCTCGCAAACACCGCCCAGCGACTACGAGAGCCCGACGCCGGTCTCCTTTCTGACGGTTCGTCCCGGGTCGGAGTTCCTGATCGCCTGGAGCGTCCCGGAGGGCGAGGAGGAGCTCGCCGAGCGCGTGGGCAAGTACATCGAAGAGGCCCTCGGGGCGTGGGGCATCGGCGCGAAGACGGCGGCCGGCTACGGTCGTTTGACGCGCGTGCCGTCGAGCGGAGGCGAGGCAAAGCCCCGCGCGGCCGACGCGGAGCCCGAGGTCGTCGCGCGGCTGGGGGCCCTGCTCGACAAGACGAAGGAGGGCAAGCCGCAGCGCGAGGTGCTCGCGGAGATCGAGCGCGATTTGCTCGACCCGCTCCGGAGCGCGCCCGAGGTGTGGCGCGGGCGGATCGTCCGGAGGATCGAGAAGACCCTGAAGAGTCCGAGGCTCGTGGACGACGTGAAGGCCCTGTCGAAGCGGATCCTCGGGAGCTAGCGCGCACCGCTCTCGCCCTGTCCCGCGCCGTTAAGGTAGAGTTCGCCCGATGCGTCCCTTGGGTTTCTTCCCTCGCGCCCTGCTCGCGCTCGCCGTTGGCTCCCCGCTCCTCTGCGCCTTGCCCGCGCACGCGGCGGCGCCCAAGGACGCGCAGGCCGAGAAGGCCATCACGCAGGCGATGGATGTCGACTACCTGGAGACGAAGTTCGACCAGGCTGAAAAGCGACTCCGGGCCGCGATCGATGCGTGCGGCGCCGACAAGTGCACGCCGAGCGTGAAGGCGCGGGCCCTCGTGGCGCTGGGCGTGGTGCTCGCGGGCGGCAAGAAGCAGCTCGAAGACGCGCGTGAGGTGTTCGTCGAGGCGCTGACCCTCGACAAGGCCGCGAAGCCCGACGAGGACATGAGCTCGGGCGAGGTGAAGTACGCCTACGAGAACGCGCGCAAGCAACTCAAGCTCGACGGCGCGCCCGGGTCCGCGCCGGGGGGACAAGCCGCGCCTTCGGGCCAGGGCATGACCCACACGCCGCCGGCCGAGCAGCGCGTCAACACGCCCCTGCCGCTCTACGTGCGGCTCGCGCCGGAGCTCTTGCAGGACGCGAAGAAGGTCACGGTCACGTTCCTCGCCCCGGGCGCGAGCGACTGGAAGACCCTCGTGATGAAGAAGGTCGGCGAGTTCGGCTTCGGCATCAACGTGCCGTGCACCGACGTCACGAAAGAAGGCAAGCTCGACTATTACATCACGATCACCGATGCAGACGGCGCCATCGTGACGGGCGCGGGCTCGCGCGCGCAGCCCTTGAGCACGGCGATCAAGGCGCGCATCGAGGGGGAGCCGCCGAGCTGGCCCGGCTTCGCCCCGCCCGAGCTCTGCGTGAAGGTCGAGTCCGGGCCGAAGCAGTGCCTCGACGACAACCAGTGCAACGCGGGGTACGCGTGCATCAGCGGCGAGTGCACGAAGAAGCCGGACGCCTTCGAAGAGCCGAAGGACACGGGCCCGCGGAAGAACTGGGTCTCGCTCACGATCTCGCCGGACATCTCGATCTTCTCGGGCAAGGACGTCTGCGCGGTCGACGTGCAGGAGCGTGATCACTTCGTGTGCGTGCGCGAGGACGGGAGCCGTTACCTCGGCGCGCCCACGCCCGGCGTCGCGAACAACGTCTCAGGGGGCCTGGCGCTCTCCACGATCCGCGTCATGGCCGGCTACGACCGGCTGTTCCTCGACAACATCCTGGCAGGCGTGCGCATCGGCTTCGCGTTCCGTACGTCGAGCGCCGAAGAGGCGAGCTTCCTGCCGGTACACGCGGAGCTGCGCGGCACTTACTTCATCGGCAAGAACCCGTTTGCCAGCCTCGGCGCGCGTCCGTTCGTCTTCGCCGCGGCTGGGCTTGCGCAGATCGATACGCCCGTCAACGTGCAGGTGCTCGAGGACGGCGTCGCCTGCGGGGCGGCGAACCCGGGCGATCAGAACAGCCCGTGCACGAAGCCGGGCAACCCGACGTACGAGGGCAGCCGCGTCGAGCCGCGGGTGCAGTCCTTGAAGGCGTACAAGCAAGCCGGGCAGGGATTTCTCGCGCTCGGCGGCGGCTTGCAGTATGCGCCGCTCGAGCGGGTCGCGATCAGCGTCGGCCTGCGCGCGAACGTGACGCTCCCCGTGGTCACGTTCGTGCTGACGCCCGAGGTGGGCGCCACGATCGGATTCTGAGAAATGCCCGAAGCACAACCCAGCAAGCTCGAAGCGGCCCTCGATCAGGTCCTCGCAGGGGGACCCCTGCGCGGCCTGCTCGATTTGCTCGATCGGCACTCGAACCTGCCCGGCACGCGCCCGAATCTCGACTTCGCCCGCACCGTGGGCATCGCCATCGCGTCACGCCGAGGCAAGGCGGACGCGCTCGTCCGCGCGCTGCTCGGATGCCCCGGCGAGTATCCGGTGATCGTCGCGGCGCACGCGCTCGCCCAGCGCGCGCTCGTGGGGCTCGACCGGCGCGGGGCCATGGGCACGCTGCACGACCTCGCAGACGAGCCGCGGCACCTCGTCCGCATGGGCATTGTCTCCGCGCTACGGGAGGTGCTCCGCGAGCGGGGCGAGGAGACGTTGCCCGAGCTCGCGTCGTGGACCGACGGCTACTTCCACGCGCACGTGGTGCTCCAAGCGCTCGCGGATCGTGAGGTCCTCGATCGGCTGCGCGGGCCGGAGGAGGTGATCGCGCGGCTCGACGAGGCGTTCACGCTCGCCGACGTGTCACCCCGCGCGGCGGAGCGATCGCAGGGCCTGCGCACCCTCCGCGAGGGAATGCCGGCCGAGGTCGCGGTGCTCGCAGCGCGCTTCCCCGAGGTCGTCGCGTGGGTCGAAGCGAAGACGGCCTCGAAGCGCCCGGAGACGCGCGAGGTCGTGTCGCAGGCCATCACGGCCCTGCGCCGGGGAGGCCTGAAAAACGCGGAGGCAGCGCGGATCGATGGGCTCTTGGAGGCAAGCAAGAAGCCCCCCCGCGACGCGGCTCGAATCGTCGAAGGGACCCGAAAGCGGAGCAAAGGGCGGCGCTGACCGCGCGTGCCCCTCGGGCGACGAAATCCGTCGCGGAGGGTGCCAGCGTGCAGTATGGAACCCGCCATGCGGCTCGAGAACAGGGTTGTCTTCATCACGGGCGCCTCGCGGGGCATTGGTCGGGCGGTCGCGCTCGCTTGTGCGCGGGAGGGCGCTGACGTCGTCATCGCGGCGAAGTCGGAGGTCGAGGCAAATCCCCGGCTGCCGGGGACGATCCACAGCGTGGCGAAGGAGGTCGCGGAGCTCGGCCGCCGGGCGCTGCCGATCAAGCTCGACGTGCGCGACGCGGACGCGTGTCAGGCGGCGGTCGCCGAGGCCGTGGCGCATTTCGGTCGGCTCGACGTGCTCGTGAACAACGCGGGCGCGCTCTGGTGGGCGGACGTCACCGGGACGCCGATGAAGAAGTTCGACCTCGTGATGGGCATCAACGTGCGGGCGTCGTTCGCGCTCGCGCAGGCGGCCTTGCCGCACATGATCGAGCGCAAGTGGGGGCACATCGTGATGATGTCGCCGCCGGTGGACGCGAACGGGGTCGCGCACCATGGGGCCTACGCGGTCTCCAAGTTCGGCATGACGATGATCGCGCTGGCGATCGCGGAGGAAGCGAAGGCGCACAACGTGACGGCGAACGCGCTCTGGCCGGCGACGGCGATCGAGAGCTACGCGACCATCAACTTCGGCCTCGGCGGCCCGGAGTTCTGGCGCAAGGCCGACATCCTCGCGGACGCGACGCTCGCGCTGATCACGAAGGAGCCCTCGGCGCGGCCGGGCCAGGCCTGGATCGACGAGACGCTCCTGCGCAGCGAAGGCGTGACCGATTTCTCCAAATACCAGTGCGCGCCTGGCCATGAGCCGCCGCATTTCCCGTTCTCGGCGCTCCCGACGACGACCGAGACGACCGACAAGAAGAAGTGAAGCCATGGCTTCGAGCGACGACGACGACGACCGAACGATCGGATCGGGCATCACCTTCGCGGTGGATCCGACCCGGGAGATCGCGAGCGTGTTCGACGATCTCGAGGATCTCCTGAAGAACGGCGACGTGATCGAGTCCCTCTCGCAGAAGGGCGTGAACGCGAGCATCGCGCTCACGGCCATCGAGGGGCTCCGGGCCTACCTGGAGGGGAAGAAGGCCGAGGCGGCCGAGGATTTCGCCATGGTGGCGGAGGAGATCCGGGGTCGCCTCGAGCTCGCCCGCGCCGCAGAAGGCCCGAAGAACGGGCACGGGGGGCACGCGTGACCACGGTGGCGCCCCCGCCCTGGTATCCAGCCCCGGCGCTCTCGGGCGCGGGGTATTCGGCGGCCGAGCTCGCGGAGAGCTGCGACCGCGTGTTCCTCCTCGACCAACGGGATCTGCCTGCGCGCGAGGTCTACGTGACGTTGCGCTCGGCCGAGGAGGTCGCGGCGGCGATCCGCGCGATGGTCGTGCGCGGCGCGCCGGCGATCGGGATCGCGGCGGCGTACGGCATGGTGCTCGCAGCGCGCGCGCTGCGCCCGGCAGTCGCGGAGCGTTACGTCGCCGGTCTGCGCGCCGCGGCGAGCATGCTGGTGGCGGCGCGGCCGACGGCGGTAAACCTCTCCTGGGCAGTCACGCGTATGCTCACGTCGGCCGAGGCGCACGCGGGCGACTCGGCTGAGGTGCGCGTGGCGGAGCTCGCGGCGCTCGCGCGGCGCATCCACGTGGAGGACCTCGAGGCGTGCCGGCGGATGGGTCGGGTCGGCGCGGCGCGCATCCCGGACGGCGCGACGATCCTCACGCATTGCAACGCGGGCGCGCTGGCGACGGGCGGGTATGGCACGGCGCTCGGCGTGGTCCGCGCGGCGGCGGAGGCGGGCAAGCGCGTGCGCGTGCTGGCGGACGAGACGAGGCCGTACCTGCAAGGCGCGCGGCTGACGGCGTGGGAGCTCGCGCAAGACGGCATCCCGGTCGAGGTGATCACGGACTCGATGGCCGGATATTTCCTGCGGCGGCGCGAGGTCACGGCGATCGTGGTGGGCGCGGACCGCATTGCGCGGAACGGGGACATCGCGAACAAGATCGGCACGTACGGGCTCGCCTGCCTGGCGAAGCACCACGGCATCCCATTTTACGTGGCCGCGCCGTGGAGCACGGTCGACCTCGCGACGCTGGACGGTGATCACATCCCGCTGGAGGAGCGCAGCCGGGACGAGGTGGTCCGGGTGGGCGGCGCGGTGCTGGTGCCGGAAGGCGTGCCGGCGCGGCACCCGGCGTTCGACGTGACGCCGGCCGAGCTGATCACGGCGATCTTCACGGAGCGGGGCGAGTTTGCCCCGGGGGAGATCGCGCGGGCGGGCGAGGCGAGCGGGGTGTAGGCCGCTTCGGCCGGGTTGGCCCGGGGCTGCCATCTCGTAAAACTTGTTCGTCCGGGGGAACCCGGACAAACGTCCCGGGCATGCCGAAGCCGCGCCGTCCGGATCCCTTGTCCCAACCGCACGACGCGCTCTTCAAGTGGGCGTTTTCCCAGCGCGAGCACGCCGTCGGCCTGCTCCGGGCGGCCTTGCCGAGGGAGCTCGCGGACGTGATCGACTGGGGCACGTTGCGGCTCGAACAAGGCAGCTTCGTCGACCGCGCGCTCCGCCACCGCCACGGCGACCTTGTCTTTTCGGCGCGCATCCGCGGGAAAACCGTCTACTTTCACGCCCTCGTCGAGCAGCAGCGCGACGTCGACCCGCTCATGGTCTTTCGCATGGGCGTCTACATGTTTCGGTTATGGGAGCAGCTCGTCCGCGACGAACCCGCTCTGAAGGAGCTGCCGCCGATCATCCCCATCGTCGTGCATCACAGCGAGGCGGGCTGGACGGCGGCGACGGCTTTCCAGGATCTCGTGCCGATGGACGCGACGGTTCGTCCGCGGCTTTCCCCGTTCGTCCCGCAGTTCGAGCTGCGGCTGATCGACCTTGGCGGCGGGCGCGCGGGGGATCTCGTGGAGCGGGCGCTCACGGCGCTCGGTCAGGTCGTGTTGTGGTGTCTGTCCGTCGCGGGCGACGACGCACGGTTCGAGCGGGAGATCGAGCGGATCGGGCAGGCGCTCGACGAGGTGCTGCTGGCCAAGGATGGCCTTGCTGCGCTCGGAGTGCTGCTACGGTATCTTGCTGCTACCCACCAGCGCATCGGCGCGGAGAAGGTCGGCGAGATCCTGGAGAGCGCGACGGGTTCGGAGGTGCGAGACGTGATCATCACCTGGCTAGACAAGGTCGAGGAGCGGGGACGCGTCGAAGGTCGCATGGAGGGACGCGTCGAAGGTCGCATGGAGGGGCAAGCGCGGCTCTTGCGGAAGCTCCTCACGGCGCGGTTCGGCGCCTTGCCGGCTTCCGCGCGCACGAAGATCGCCGACGCGGACGAGGCCACGCTCAGCCGCTGGGGCGTCCGCCTGCTCACGGCCGAGACCCTGGACGAGGTGTTCGGCGAGGTGCGCCGCGCCGCGCCGCCTTCGCGCCCTTCCTCCTCCTCCCCGCGCGTAGCGAAGACCCGCGCGCGCGTTCGGCGCAGCCCCGCGTGACCGGACGCTCGCCGGCCACGCGAGTCCCTTGCCGCCATCTCCCCTCGGCTCCAGAACGGAATCCATGACCGCCGCTTCCCGCTTCGTCCCCAAGCCTCCCTGGTTGAAAGTCCGCGCGCCTGGCGGCGATACCTACCATCACCTCAAGCAGACCTTCCGCGAGCTCGATCTCCACACCGTCTGCGAGGAAGCGCGTTGCCCCAACGTGGGCGAGTGCTGGCGCGAGGGCACGGCGACGGTGATGCTGCTCGGCGACGTCTGCACCCGCGGCTGCCGCTTCTGCGCCGTCACCACCGGCAACCCGCGCGGCGCCGTCGACACCCGCGAGCCCGAGCACGTCGCGCGCGCGATCGCTCGGCTCGACCTCCAGTACGTCGTCATGACCATGGTCAACCGCGACGACCTCCTCGACGGCGGCGCCGAGCACGTCGGCCGCACGGTGCAGCGCTTGAAGTCGCTCCGCCCCGACATCCTCGTCGAGACCCTCGTCGGCGACTTCAGCGGACATCTCTCCGCCGTCGACACCGTCGTCGACGCCAGGCCCGACGTCTTCGCGCACAACGTCGAGACCATCCGCCGCCTCACGCGCACCGTGCGTGACGTGCGATCGAGCTACGATCAGTCCCTCGCTGTGCTCGATCGGGCGAAGGCGCGCGCGCGGGCGCAGGGGATCGAGGGGCAACTGACGAAGAGCTCGATCATGGTCGGCGTCGGCGAGACGGACGACGAGGTCGTCGAGACGATGCGGGATCTTCGTGGCGTTGGCGTCGACGTCGTCACGATCGGCCAGTACCTCCGGCCCACGCCCAAGCATCACGAGGTCCTGCGGTTCGTCCCGCCGGAGACGTTCGCGCGCTACGAGGAAGAAGCCCTCGCGATGGGCTTCCTCTACGCCGCGTCCGGCCCGCTCGTTCGGTCGAGTTACCGCGCCGCCGAGGTGTTCCTGCGCAGCCTCTTGCGAGGCAAGGGCGGTGAGGGCGGCGACGTGCAGGCCGAGCTCGATGCGCGGCTCGACGTCGCGCGTCGGGAAGCTGCGCGGGTCGCCCTGGAGCTCGGCGCTCCTGCGAGCGTCGAGATCCCGCTGGGGTTCGGGGCGCAGGGCGCCGAAGGCGACCCGAAGCCCCGAGCGTCGATCGGCGCCAGGGCCGCGTCGGCGGGCCTCGTTCCGGCGGCGTCGCTCGTGCGGCGCTGACGTCCTGGGCGCCGGGGCTTGGCGTTTGGGTCGGAGTGTGTGAAAAGGGGCGTCTTAGGGAAGGACCCCGGCATGAGCTCCCCTGACGAGAAGTTCCTCGAGCGCGTCACGCAGTGCATCGCACGGCCTGGGCCGAACGCCCCGCGCGGCGTGCAGCACTCGATCCTGGCGCAAGCTGCGCGCCTCGCGCAGAGCCGCCCCATGGGGGACGAGGCCACGGCCCCTTCCGGCTTCGATCCTGCGGCGGCTGCGCTCTTCGAGGGCACGGTCGAGAGCGCGTACCTCGTGGCTGCCTCCGATGGTCCGCTCACCACGACCGAGGACGCCGTGCTCCGCTCCATCGTGGGCATCGGCTGCGATGGCAAGGTCTCGGCGGAGCAGATCGAGGCGCTCTTCGGTGAGCTCGCCTCGGCGCACAAACGCGAGAGCGAAGAGGAGCGCGTCGCGCACATCGCGCAGATGATCACGCATCGTGATCACCAGCAGGAAGTGCTGCGCATCGCGGCGATCATGGCGCGCGCGTCGGGCGGCATCCGTCCTTCCGAGCGCGCCTTGCTCGAGCGGCTCGCGCAGCGTTTCACGCTCGGTTCGGCGGCGGTCGACGCGGCGATCACCGAGGCCACCGAGGCCCTCGGCGCCGTCTGAAAGCTGGCGCTCGCGCTTGCTCCATCACGCGCATCACGCGCGCGGCGGTGTGAGCGCCCGGATGCGCATCACGCCAACCACGTCATGCTGCGGGTGCAGCACGAAATCGCGCAATGATTGCCGGCCGTTCTGCGGGCTTTTCGCGGATGCAACGATCTCGACGCGGCGTGTTGTAAAATGGCGTGATCTGCGCTTGTCCCCTGGTCATTCCGTCGCCCTTTGACTAGGGTCCGGGCGCCATCATGAGCACCGCCACCCAACCCGCATCGAGCCTCGCCTCCTCTGCCTCAGGGGGCAGCATGGAAGGCTCCGCCCACCCGGTCGCGCGGCATCCGCTCGACGCGCACGCGCCTGACGTCGTGCGTGTTCTCCGCGACGACGGCACCCTCGATCCGGCGAACGATCCTGGTCTTCGCAGCGACGAGGTGCTCACCCTCTACCGCGCGATGGTCCGCGCGCGCCTGCTCGACGAGCGCCTCGTGCTCCTCCAGCGGCAGGGGCGCATCGGCTTCCACATCGGCTGCAAGGGCGAGGAGGCGAGCATCCTCGGCAGTGCCTTCGCCATGCGGCAGAACGACTGGATCTTCCCGTGCTACCGCGAGTTCGCCGCGGCGCTCTGGCGTGGGATGCCGCTCCAGCGGTACGTCGACAACATGTTCGGCAACACGAACGACCCCGTGAAGGGGCGCCAGATGCCGGACCACTACACGTGGAAGAGCGGGAAGTTCGGCTCGGTCAGCTCGCCCATCGGCACCCAGATCACGCAGGCCGTCGGGTTCGCCTGGGCCGCGAAGATCCGCAAGGAGGACGCGGCGGTCCTCGTGTACTTCGGCGACGGCGCCACGAGCTCGAACGAGTTCCACAACGGCATGAACTTCGCGGGCGTCTTCAAGGCGCCGACGGTCTTCTTCTGCCGCAACAACGGCTGGGCCATCAGCGTGCCCACCGAGCGCCAGACCGCGAGCGAGACGTTCGCGCAGAAGGGCATCGCGTACGGCGTCCCGGGCGTCCGTTGCGACGGGAACGACCTCTTCGCCGTCGTCAAGGTCACCCGCGACGCGGTCGCCCGCGCCGCGCGAGGGGAAGGCCCGACGATCATCGAGGCGCTCACTTACCGGCTCGAAGGCCACTCGACGAGCGACGATCCCAAGGCGTACCGGCCTGAAGCCGGCCTCGATTCCTGGCGCCGCCTCGACCCGATCCCGCGCCTGCGCCGGTACATCGAGCGCACGACGGGTTGGACCGACGCGCAGGACAAGGAGCTCGAGGCCGAGCTCGACGCCGAGCTCAAGGCCGCGATCGCGGTCTCCGAGAAGACGGCCGCGCCCGCGCTCGAGTCGATGTTCGAGGACGTCTTCGGCGAGCTCCCCTGGCACCTGCAAGAGCAGCGGGACGAGCTTCTGCGTGGACCCCGCGCCAAGGGGCACGGCCACTGATCCTCGGGGAAACCCGCCCTCCTTTCGAGAAGGTCACGGAGAGATAGCACGATGCCTCAGATGAACATGGTCCAGGCCATCAACGACGCGCTCCGCCACGAGATGCGGCGCGACAATCGCGTCGTCGTCCTCGGCGAGGACGTCGGGAAGGTCGGCGGCGTCTTCCGCGTCACGCAGGGGCTCTTCGACGAGTTCGGCGACGAGCGCGTGATCGACACCCCGCTGTCCGAGGGTGGCATCATCGGCACGGCGATCGGCATGGCCCTCTACGGCCTGGTCCCCGTCCCCGAGATCCAGTTCTCCGACTTCATTTTCCCCGCGTACGACCAGATCGTCTCCGAGCTGGCGAAGTACCGGTATCGCTCGGGCGGCGAGTATCCGGCCAAGCTCGTGATCCGCACGCCGACCGGCGGCGGCATCCGCGGCGGCCATTACCACTCGCAGTCGCCCGAGGCGCAGTTCATCCATGTCGCGGGCCTCAAGGTGGTTTGCCCGTCGAACCCGGCGGACGCGAAGGGCCTCTTGCTCGCCTCGATCCGCGACCCGGATCCGGTCCTCTTCTTCGAGCCGAAGCGCATCTATCGCGCGGCGAAGGGCGAGGTCCCCGAGGGCGATCACACGGTGCCGCTCGGGAAAGCCAGCGTCGTGCGCAAGGGCCAGCACGTCACGATCGTCGTCTGGGGCGCGATGCTCTACGAGGCGCTCGACGCGGCGAACCAGGCGGCGGCGCAGGGCATCGACTGCGAGGTCATCGACCTGCGCACGCTCTGGCCGCTCGACATCGAGACGATCATCACCTCGGTGAAGAAGACGGGTCGCGTGGTCGTGGTGCACGAGGCGCCGAAGAGCTGCGGGCTCGGCGGCGAGATCGTCGCGCTCATCAACGAGAAGGCCTTCCTCCACCTCGAGGCGCCGCCGAAGCGCGTGACCGGCTTCGACACGCCCTTCCCGTACACGCTCGAGATGGAGTACCTGCCGCTCTCCCACCGCATCCTGCCGGCGATCATCGAGACCGCGAGGTACTGAGATGGCAAGCTTCGAGTTCAAGCTGCCCGACATCGGCGAGGGCGTCACCGAAGGCGAGATCGTCAAGTGGCTCGTCGCGCCAGGAGACGTCGTCAAGGAAGACCAGCCGATGGTCGAGGTGATGACGGACAAGGCGACCGTCACGATCACGGCGCCGAAGGCCGGCAAGATCGTGGAGACGCGCGCCAAGGAGGGCCAGATCGTCGCCGTGCACTCGGTGCTCGTCGTGTTCGATCTCGACGGCGACAAGCCCGCGCTCGCGCCCGCCGCGGCCGCCGAGCCGACGGCGGCGAGCACGCCGAAGGTTGCGAACAGTGATGGTCCGGCCGCGACGGCGGTCGGCGACATCAAGGAGGACCTGCCCGGCATGAATCTCATGCCGATCGGGGCCTCGCACACGACGAACGGGATCACGGCGGCGCCCGTGGCCGCGTACTACAACGAAAAACCGCTCGCCACGCCGGCGACGCGCAAGCTCGCTCGGGATCTCGGCGTGGATCTGCGCCGCGTCACGCCCACGGGCGCGAGCGGGCGGGTCACGAAGGACGACGTCCGCGGCGCGATCGCCGCGCCCACGACGGCGCCTCTCGCGATGCACACGGCTGCGGCCTCGCACGTGCCGGAGTCGCTCCCGACGACCTCCGCGCCTCTGCCGAAGCCCGTTGCAGCGCCCGAGCCGCAGCCCGCGGCGTCGGCGCCGGTCACGGCGAAGGCCCCCGCGCCCGTGCGTGTTCCGCCGCCTCCGGCCGGCGAGGAGTCGCTCGAGGAGCGGACCCCGCTGCGCGGCGTGCGCAAGCGGATCTTCGACCAGATGGCCCGCTCGAAGCACACCGCGGCGCACTTCACGTTCGTCGAGGAGTGCGACGTGACGGCGCTGAAGGAGCTCCGCGCGCGCCTGAAGCCCGCGGCGGACAAGGCCGGCGTGAAACTCACGTTCCTGCCGTTCTTCGTGAAGGCCGTCGTCGCCGCGCTGAAGAAGCACCCCTCGCTGAACAGCGCCTTCGACGAGACCACGCAGGAGATCGTGCAGCGGCGCTACTACGACATCGGCATCGCGTCCGCCACCGAGGCGGGTCTCATGGTGCCCGTCGTGCGTCGCGCCGATCGCAAGAGCATCCTCGACGTCGCCAAGGACATCCAGCGCCTCGGCGACGACACGAAGGCCGGCAAGGTGCGGGCCGAGGATCTCGGCGGCTCGACGTTCACGATCACCTCGCTCGGAGCGCAGGGCGGCCTCTTCGCGACGCCGATCCTGAACTTTCCCGAGGTCGCGATCCTCGGCATCCACCAGATGAAGCAGAAGCCGGTGGTGCGCGACGGTCAGATCGTGATCGGCGACGTGATGTTGCTCAGTTTGTCCTTCGATCACCGCATCATCGACGGTCACGTCGGCGCGGCGTTCGCTTACGAGATCATCGGGTACCTCGAGAACCCGGATCGGCTCTTCCTCGAAATGGCGTGATCCTCTCCTCCCTCTCCACCGCGTGGAGAGGGAGGGCTCAGGTGGGGGAGGTCAAACGGCCCCAGCCGGGGCCTGCTCCTCCGCCTCGTCCGTCTCCTCTTCGGCCTCGTCCTTCTTCGCCTTCGCCTTGGGTTTGCCCGCGGGGATCACGACGCCGTGGTTCATCGCCACGGCCTCGCGGATCTTCTGCGTCATCTGCTTCTCCAGCTTCGCCCGGTCGCCGAACAGCGCCCAGACCTCCAGCGTGTCGTCGGGCGAGCCTTCGATCGCGCGCTTCGGCAGCGCGTTCACCCAGGCGAAACGATCCGCGGGCGAGGGGTGGCTGTCGTAGGGCGAGGGTTCGGCGTGGATGGCCTCGTCGACCGCCTTCTCGATCTCGGCGTCCTCCGGGGTTTTTCCGCGGACGCGGTAGCGGTAGAGGTTCGCGAGCGCGCGCTTCTCCTGGATCACCTCGGAGAGCGCGACCTGCGTGTGCACGTCGAAGCGGATCGACCGCTCGATCACGTGCTTGAGGCCCTGCGTGAACGCCTCCGCCCCGTACGCGAAGGCCGCCCATCGGTCCGCGAGCACCTCCTGCAAGCGCGAGGCGCCCTGCGAGATCCGCAGGAAGATCTTGTGGAACCCGCTCACGAAGAGCCACGCCGGGTTGTACCAGCCCGCCGCGCCGCCCTGCGCGAGCGAGAGCGCCATCGTGAACACGCTTCGCCGCACGGCCAGCGCGAAGCCGCCGCCGGCCGTGTCCTCGTTGTGGAAATGCCCGTACTCGTGCGCCAGGACGGCCTTGAACGCGCCGATCGAGAACCCGTCGAGCACGCCCGCGCCGAGCACGAGGCATCGCTCCGTGCGCCCCGTGAGCTGCCGGAGAAGGCCGCCGCGCTCGAAGACGCCAACCTCCGTCGTCGGCGTCATGTACACGTTGTCCACGGACCGCGTGCCGATGCGCCCGGCCACCTCTTCCAGAACGGCGCGGAGCTTCGGGTGTTCGGCGAGGTCGAGCTTGTCGCCCGGCTCGCCCTCCTTCCGCCGGAAGAAGATGCTCTTCAGCATCGCCCACAACGACACCAGCGTGAAGATCGCGACGATCGCCACGAGCTTCACGGGGATCCGACCGATCGCGAGGAAGCCGTAGATGATGCCGCCGCCCGCGACGAGCACGAGCGACATCACGATCGGAAGGCTGATGTAGTAGTAGGCGCAGCAGGCCCAGAGCACGACGCCGTAGATGCGCCGCAGCCATTTGTCCGCGCCCGTCGCGTTCTCGTCCGCCGACTTCGGGACGGCCGTCGTCGCGCGCAGCGTGAGCTTGCTCAGCAGCCCCCCGAGCCCGAGCAGCACGACGAGTCCTGCGAGCCACCCGAGGAATCCGTAGAGCATCGTCATGCCGTATCGCTCGTGGAACGGCATCGCCTCCTCGTACTGGCCCTTGAGCGCCGTGTACGTCTGGTCGTCGAGGCCGAGCGATCTGGCGCGTTCGAGCGTCTCGATGGCCTTGTCCAGGTGGCCCTCGGACGCATCGACCATCGACGCGTAGAGGTACGTCGGGGCGAACTCCGGCGCGATGCGCTCGAGCGCGCGTGAGCAACTGCGGAGCTGATCGAAGCGGCTGTACTGGAGCGCGGATTCGCAGTGCAGGAGCTGGGCGAACTTGTCGTCGGGTTTTCGCGCGGCGGCGGAGCTCGCGAGCTCGAACGCTTCGCGCACCTCCGACGTGCTCGGGGTCGCGCCTTGCGGCCGGAGCAGGAGCGCCTGCGCGAGGGCGGCCTTGTTCTCGGCCACGTCCTCCGTTTCGAGCGCCTTGCGGCAGAGCGCGATGCCCTCGTTGCGCGCGCCTTGGTGGAGCTTCACCGTGCAGAGCCGTCGCGTCGCAGCCGAGAACTTCGGCACCCGCGCGCGCACCTGCTCGTAAAGCCCCGCGGCGCCGGCGAGATCGTTCCGCTCGCGCGCTGCGTTCGCCTCGGCAAACAGCTTCGCCGCGTCGGGATCGAGCTTCTCGATCTGCGCGGCGAGCTCCCTCTCGAAGGCTGCCTCGTCAGCGGCCTTTCCCTCCCCGGAGGTGAGCAAACCCGCGAGGGCGACGAGCCACGCCCCTCCGAACCGCCACGCTCGTTTCTCCCACGTCGTCCGCATCCCTCCCACGGCGTCTCCTCCCCGTTTTTCCGCATCCTACCCGACCCGACTGCGGCCGCGCGATCCCGATGGTGACGCTGCGGCGGGCGAGCCCGACCGAGGGCGCGGAGCTTCCGTTCCGTTGGGGCACCTTGGGTTCGATCCGTCGTCCATTCAGCCGATCGTTGACGCCGCGTGGTGTTGTCACCTAGAGAGAAGCGCCGAGGAGCCGCTTCCCATGCAATTGGGCTCCGTGTTGCGAGGAGACACGTCACCGATGCGCTTCGCCCTGTTCCTGCCACTGCTCTTGGTCTCTGCCGCGGCGTTCGCAGGCGCCGGCTGCGGCGAGCGTGAGGCCACGCCGCTCCCGTTCCAGCAGAAGAAGAAGGGGGCGAACGCCTCGACCGAGGCCGCGAAGCTCGCGGAGCTCGACCTCGCGGACATGAAGAACAACTTCGGCACGCTGCCCGCCAAGTACGAGGCGAAGAGCGGCGAGACCGACACGAACCCGATCACGACCGACAAGGTCGCTCTCGGCCGCATGCTCTACTACGACACGCGGCTCTCGAAGAACCAGGACCTCTCGTGCAACTCGTGCCACCTGCTCGACAAGTTCGGCGTCGACGGCACGAAGGTCTCGAAGGGCCACAAAGGCCAGCTTGGCGGCCGCAACGCGCCCACCGTGTACAACGCCGGCGGGTACGTCGCGCAGTTCTGGGACGGCCGCGCGGGCACGCTCGAAGACCAGGCCAAGGGCCCGATCCTGAACCCGGTCGAGATGGCCATGAAGGACGAGGCGAGCGTCGTCGCGGTGCTCGAGTCGATCCCGGGCTACGAGGACGCCTTCAAGAAGGCCTTCCCCGACGACAAGGAGCCGATCTCGTACAACAACCTGGCGAAGGCGATCGGCGCGTTCGAGCGGCAGCTCGTGACGCCCTCGCGCTTCGACAAGTACATGGCCGGCGACAAGACGGCGCTCACGGATCAGGAGCGCGCGGGCCTCACGAAGTTCGTGCAGAACGGCTGCACCTCGTGCCACAGCGGCAGCGCGCTCGGCGGCTCGACCTTCCAGAAGCTCGGCCTGATCAAGGCGTACCCGAACCAGAAGGATCTCGGCCGCTACGACGTCACGAAGAAGGACGAGGACAAGATGGTCTTCCGCGTCCCGACGCTGCGCAACGTGGCGCAAACGGGACCCTGGTTCCACGACGGCGCCTTCGATCGCCTGGAGACGACGGTGCAGGCGATGGCCTACCACCAGCTCGGCAAGGAGCTGCCCGAGGCGGATGTCGCGGACATCGTGGCCTTCTTGAAATCCCTGACGGGCGAGATCCCGCAGGAGTACATCAAGAAGCCCGAGCTGCCCGCGAACGGCGAGAAGACGCCGGGCCCCGATCCCACGTGATCGTGGACCACCAAGCTCCAAACCCCCTGGCGTGGGCGGCGGAAATCGAATAAACCGCCGCCCATGCTGTCCGAGACCCGCGAGAAAATCGAAGACCTCAAAAGGCGCTATGCTGCGCTAAGGGGGCATCTTTGACGTCCCTAAGCTCACGCGCATGCTCGCCGAGCTGACGCAAAAGTCGCTCGAGCCTGGTTTCTGGAACGATCAAACGAAGGCGCAGGCCACGCTGCGCAAGCGCGCGGACGTCGAGCAAAAGCTCGAAGTCGCGCAGACACTCGGCCGCGCGATCGACGACACCGCCGAGTACCTGGAGCTCGCGGCCGCCGAGAACGACGAAGCCGCGATGGCCGACTGCGAGAAGCAGGTCGTCGACCTCGACGCGCGTCTGCGCAAGACCGAGCTCGAACGGATGCTGAGCGGTCCCGCGGATCAGTCGAACGCCATCGTCAGCATTCACCCGGGCGCCGGCGGCACGGACGCCAAGGACTGGGCTTCGATGCTGCTCCGCATGTACCTGCGCTTCTGTGAGAGGCGCGGCTACAAGACGGAGATCATCGACTACCAGGACGGCGACGAGGCCGGCATCGACGCTGTCTCGTTCACCGTGTCGGGGCCGGGCGCCTACGGGTATCTGCGCTCGGAGACCGGCGTGCACCGGCTCGTGCGCATGAGCCCGTTCAACGCGGATCATACGCGACAAACCGCGTTCGCCGCGGTCGAGATCACGCCCGACGTCGGGGACGACATCCAGATCGACATCAACGAGAAGGACATCGAGATCACGACGATGCGCGCCGGCGGCAAGGGCGGGCAGAACGTGAACAAGGTCGAGACGGCGGTCCGGCTGCGGTACCTGCCCGATCCGACGATCAACATCGTCTGCCGCGCCGAGCGCAGCCAGCATCAGAACCGGGCGATGGCGCTCAAGATGCTGAAGGCGAAGCTCTACGAGCGCGAGCTCGCGCGGCGCGACGCCGAGAACGCCGCGTACCAGGCCTCGAAGACCGCGATCAACTTCGGCAGCCAGATCCGCAACTACGTGCTCGCGCCCTACCGCCTCGTGAAGGACGTGCGGACCGCGTCGGAGTCCGGCAACGTGGATGCAGTGCTCGACGGGGATCTCGACTCGTTCATCGAGGCGTACCTCTTGGCCGCGGCGGGCGGCACGCTGAAAAAGGGCGGCCAGGTGGTCGCAGAGGACGACGCGTGAGCGAGGACAAGCAGGAAAAGAAGGGGGGCTCTTCGGCTGCGGCTGCGACGCAGCACGCCGAGGAGACCCTCATCGCCGTTCGGAAAGAGAAGGCCACGAAGATCCGCGGGCGCGGGGAAAACCCGTTCGCCAACGACGTCACGTCGGGCGAGCCGCTCGTGGATCTCGCGTCGGCCCGCGCGCAGTTCGACGGCGCGAAGAACGCCGCGGGACGATACGACGCGGAAAAGGTCGCGCCCGAGCCCTTGCGGATCGCGGGCCGGGTCCTCTTCCTGCGGCAGATGGGCGGCGTCTCGTTCGTGCGTCTCCGCGATCGCACGGGCGAGCTTCAGCTCTACTGCGACGAGGCCGTGCTCGGCGAGGCCTATGCGCGCCTGCACGAGGAGATCGACCTCGGCGACATCATCGAGGCGAGCGGCACGGCCATGGCCACGCAGAAGGGGGAGCTCAGCGTCAAGGCGACGAGCTTCCGCCTGCTCACGAAGGCCTATCGCCCGCTGCCCACGAAGACGAGCTTCAAGGACGTCGAGGCGCGCTACCGCATGCGCTACGTCGACCTCGTGGCGAACCGCGAGGTCGCCACGGTCTTCCGGGCGCGTACGTTCCTCATCTCGGCGCTGCGCCGTTTCTTCGACGGCAAAGGGTTTCTGGAGGTCGAGACGCCCACGATGCACACGATCATCGGCGGCGCCGCGGCCCGGCCCTTCAAGACGCACCACAACACGCTCGACATGGGGCTCTTCATGCGCATCGCGCCGGAGCTCTACCTGAAGCGCCTCGTCGTGGGCGGCTTCGAGCGCGTCTACGAGGTCGCGCGTTGTTACCGGAACGAGGGGCTCTCCACGCGGCACAACCCCGAGTTCACGATGCTCGAGTACTACCAGGCCTACGCCACGTACGAGACGCTCATGGACCAGACCGAGGCCATGCTCCGCGCCGTCGACGAGGCGCTCGCCGCGGCGTTGCCCGAGGAGCACGCGGGCTGGGCGAAGGCGCGCACCTGGTCCTTCGAGCGGTTCGTCCGGGTCCCGATGGCGAAGGCCATCGAGAACGCCCTCGCCCGCTCGGGTTTGCCCCCGGAGGTCGCCACGAAGGTCGCCGACGACGACGCGCCGATCAAGGCCTGGGCGAAGGCCGCCAAGGAGAAGAAGCGCGAGATCGACTGGGCGAACTTCCGCTCGGGCATGAAGAAGTGCGACTCGGACGGCGAGCGTGTCTTCTGCGCCTACGAGTACCTCGCCGAGCCCTTCCTCACCGCGGATTACCGCACGGACGACGGCTCGAAGAGCCTGCCCGTGTTCATCATCGACTACCCGTTCGAGGTTTCGCCGCTGGCGCGGAAGAAGGACGGGAATGAAGCGCTCGTCGATAGGTTCGAGCTCTTCGTCGACGGCCGCGAGCTCTGCAACGCCTTCAGCGAGCTGAACGATCCCGAGGATCAGGACGCGCGCTTCCGGGCGCAGGTCGAGAAGAAGGCCAAGGGCGCGGAGGAGACGATGGACTACGACGCCGATTACGTGCGCGCGCTCGAGTACGGCATGCCGCCGACCGCCGGCTTCGGCATGGGCGTCGATAGGCTCACGATGCTGCTCACGGGCGCCGCGTCGATCCGCGACGTCATCCTGTTCCCCCTCCTTCGGCCCGAGGCGAGCGGCAGTTGATCGCAGAGCTTCCCTTCCTCGTCCTGCGTGTCCTCTCCGTCCTCGCGTCGGTGTGGATCGGCGTGCGCGGCTTCCGACGCCTGCAAGCGGGCTCCCCGCGGGGCATCGCCTGGATCCTCGGGTCGATCTTGGGGTTCGCCTTCGTCGGGCTCTCGACCCTCGCGGCGAAGACCACGCGCGAGCGGTTCGCGCCGTTCCGGCTGCGGGACGAGATCGTCGGGTTTTCCGCGCTCGGCACGGGCGTGATCTTCCTGCTCGTCGTGCTCGCCGCGTTCCTGCCGGTGATTCTCGACATCCTCGAGCGTCGTGGCTTCAGCTCGTACGTGGGCGCGCGGCACGTGCGCGCCACGAAGAGCGGGTTTCTCACGGTGATCAGCGTGCTCAGCATGGCCGGCGTCGCCGTGAGCTCGTGCGCGCTCTGCTCCGTGACGAGCATCATGGGCGGCTTCGGCGCCGATCTGAAGCGCAAGATCCTGGGCAACAACGCGCACATCGTCGTCGACGTGACGCAGCCCGGCGGCTACGGCGACTGGGAAGAGAAGCTCGACGGCATCCGGCTCGCGGTCGCGCCGAAGGGCGGGGCGGCGACGCCGGTCGTGGCGGGCGACGCGATGGGCTCGTCGGCGTCGAACACCGCGGGCGCGCTCGTGCGTGGCATCGACACGAACACGATCGCGCAGGTGATCGACCTCAAGCAGAACATCGAGGTCGGTAACTTCGACTGGCTCGATGATCCAGACAAACTCGCGGATCTGCCGGCGGACACGATCATCGGCCGGGGCCCCGGGGGCGAGCCGTACTTCAAGGGGCCGGACCTGCGCGCCTCGGCGGACCTCGACCCGGCGGTGAAGGCGGCGCTGCGCAAGGATGTGAAGGTCCTGCCGGGCGTGATCATCGGCAAGGAGCTCGCGAAGAGTCTGCACGTGCTCGTGGGCGACGAGATCACGTTGCTCTCGCCGATGGGCGAGCTCGGTCCGATGGGCGTGATGCCGCGGACGCGCAGGTTCCGCGTGGCGGCGATCTTCTACAGCGGGATGTACGAGTACGACGCGACGCACGCGTACATCAAGCTGGACGTGGCCCAGAGCTTCTTCAGCATGGGCGACAACATCAGCCAGATCGACGTGCGCGTGCCGGATCCCGAGCGGGTCGCGGAGGTGACGCCGATCGTGGAAGCCGCGGCTGCGAAGTTCGACATGGGGGCGGGCAAGGAGCCGCTCCGGGTCCGCGACTGGGTGGAGATGAACAAGAACCTCTTCAGCGCTCTGAAGCTGGAGAAGATCGCGACGTTCATCATCCTCTCGATTGCGATCGCGGTCGCGAGCTTCTGCATCGTCTGCACGCTGCTGCTCATGGTGACCGAGAAGGGCAAGGAGATCGCGATCCTGAAGGCGCTCGGCGCTTCCGACGGCGCGATCATGCGCATCTTCATGCTCGAAGGCGTCATCATTGGAGGCATCGGCACCGTCTTCGGCGTGGGCACTGCGTTCGCCGCCTGCTCGGGCCTCGCGCGCTTCGGCGTCCGATTGGATCCCGATGTGTATTACATCGATCGATTGCCGGTGAACGTGAACGGGAGCGACTACGCGATGGTCGCAGTCGCCGCGCTCATCATCTGCACGATCGCCACCCTTTATCCGGCCCGCGCGGCGTCGAGGCTTTCGCCCGTCGACGGGCTCCGTTACGAGTGAGCCCATGAGCGAGCCGCTCATCGTCATCGAGAATCTGCAAAAGTCGTTCGTCCACATGGGGCGCCGGCTCGACGTGCTCCGAGGGATCGACCTCGTCATCGATCAAGGTGAGGTCGTGGCGATCGTCGGCCCCTCGGGCGCGGGCAAGAGCACGTTGCTCCATTGCATCGGCACGCTCGATCTGCCGACGAGCGGGAGGATCAAGCTCGCGGGCGAGCACCTCGTGGGTCTGCCGAGCGCGCGCCTCGCGGCGATCCGGAACCGCACGATTGGCTTCGTGTTCCAGTTCCACCACCTCCTGCCCGAGTTCAATGCGCTGGAGAACGTGATGATGCCCGGCCTGATCCAGGGCAGATCGCGGAAAGAAATGGAGGCGCCCGCGACGGCGCTGCTCAACGAGGTGGGCCTCTCGCACCGCGTAACGCATCGGCCCGGCGAGCTCTCGGGCGGCGAGCAGCAACGCGTGGCGCTGGCGCGCGCGCTCGTGCTCTCGCCGAAGCTCCTGCTCGCTGATGAGCCAACGGGCAACCTCGATTCGAGCACCTCGAAGGCGATGCACGAGCTCTTCTTCGAGATCAACCGCAAGCACGGCACGACGATCGTGGTCGTCACGCACAACCCGAGCTTCGCCGAGTCGATGCCGCGGATGGTGACGGTGACCGACGGGCGGATCGAGAGTGACGTTCGTCGCGGCCATTCCCCGTACGAGGCCGAAAAAGCGGGCGCGGCGCCGGAGGCGAGGGCCGAGGCCCAAGCCTAGGGTTTGGCCGGGGAGCGTTCGTCTCCCCGTACCATTCTTCAGGGGAGGACGAGCTTCTCCGCGATCTTCGCGCTCGATTGCGCCGCGCGCACCGGATTCGCGTAGGGGAACGTGATGGAGACGCCGTCGGTCGTGACCGTGCGCGCGCCGTCGTCGCGCACGAGGTCGAGGATCGTCGCGTCGGCGAGCGGGGCCGTCGCGGCCTGGATCGTGGCGAGGTCCTTCGCGGCGGGCACGTGTTTCGGGGTCCGGACGTCGCCGGGCCGGCCCATCACGTAGACCAGGGCCGCGGCGGCCTTTTTCGTGTCCTTGCCGTGGAACCAGGCGCCGACGTCGCGCGTGTCGAGGTGGCTGCATCCGGCATACAGCGCGGCCCCGTCGGCGCCCGTCTCGCGGGCGATTCGCTCGCCCAGCCCGATGAACCGATTGCGGCCTTCGAGCTCGAAAAAGGCCCGCGCGTACCCCTCCGAAAACGCGATTTCCACCTCGCCCTTCGGCTCGTACCGCACGACGGAGACGGCCCCGTCGTTCACCTTCGCGAGGATCGCGTCGGCGTCCTCGCCGAGCTTGCTCTTCTGGCTCGCGGCCTCGATCACCGGATGCGTGACCACCTTCCCGTTGCTCGGGCCGAGCCAGAGCCGCACCGTGAATCCTTCGAGTGGCATCGCGCCCCAGGCGCCGCCGGTCCAGAGCATCGCGCGCGCGGCCTCGCAGGCGCGGGCGAGCCTGTCGCTTCGCTGCTGGGGGGATTCAAGCGCGGGGTCGGCCGAGGGGGCGGTCGTCGGCGCGGGCCGCCTTCGCAGCGCCGTCACGGTGATCATCACCATCATGCCGATGCCGAGGCCGATCGCGAGGGGAGCAAATCGTTGCGCGGGGGGAAGCTCGACGCCGGTCGGCTTCTTCTTCGGGCCAGGGCCGCGCTTTGGGGGAGGGGTCTTCGGCATGGGCGGAGCTTACTCCACCCGAGGTGTGCCCGGGTACCACGATTGTCCGGGTCCCGGCTTTCCGGGATCCGGACAAACGCTCAGGGCTTCACGGGCTGAGGCAGTCGTTCGGGCATTCTTGGTAGAAGCCGCAGAGAACGATGGCGTTGTAGTCGGCGATGCCGAACACGTGCGCCTGCTCGCAGGCGATCTGGCACTGCTGATCGCCGGGCGGGCACGCCACCAAGCAGTTATCGAGCGCGATGCATTCGGGGTTGTCGAGGCAGATCTGCAGGTCGTCCTCGCAGTTGCCGCCCATCCCAGCGGCGCAGGCGTAGCAGCCGTTGCAGCCATTGGGGTTGTTGTCGCAGCTCGCCGGGCAGCCAGCCGCCACCGGGTCCACGCCGCAGCTCGTTCCGCACTCCTGGCAGAAGAGGCACTCGAGGATGTTGTTGTACTCGTCGACGGCGGCCTGCGTCGTTTGCTGCAGGCACATGTTCTCGCAGTTTGCGTCGCAGACGCCGCTCGCGGGGTTCAGGCAGTTGAAGAGCGTGACGCAATCCTGGCTGTTCGCGCAGGTCGAGAGCTCGTCCGAGCAGACGCCGTCGAACGCGCATTGATTGCAGGTGCCGCAACTCCCGAGCGTGTCGCAGCCACCGGGCGGCTGGCAGACGCCGGCATAACAGGCGACGCTGGCCAGGCAGGCCGTGCCGCACATGCCGCAGTTCGCCTCGTCCGTCTGCGTATCGACGCATTCGTTGCCGCACTTCGTCGTCCCAGCCGCGCACGTCGTGCCGCAGGTGCCGTTCGAGCAGACCTGGCCGGCGGCGCAGGCATTGCCGCACGTGCCGCAGTTGCTCGGATCGAGCTTCGTGTCGACGCAGACGTTGCCGCACTTCGTGGTGCCGGGGCCGCATTGCGCGGCGCACTGGCCGTTCGTGCAGACGTTACCGGCGGCGCAGACGTTGCCGCAGGCGCCGCAGTTGCCCGGGTCGTTCTTCGTGTTGACGCAGGTATTCGCGCACTTCGTCGTGCCGCCGACGCAGTTCAGGTTGCATTGACCGGCCGCGCAGACCTCGCCGGCCGCGCAGACCTTGCCGCACACGCCGCAGTTCGCGCCGTCGGTGGCGGTGTCGACGCAGGTGTTCCCGCACTTCGTCGTGCCGCCGACGCACGTGAGCTGGCAGGCGCCGTTCGAGCAGACCTGACCGGCGGCGCACGCCTTGCCGCACATGCCGCAGTTTGCCGTGTCCGTCTTGATGTCGACGCAGAGCGAGCCGCACTTCGTCGTTTGACCGACGCAGTTGAGCTGGCACTTGCCGGCCGTGCAGACCTCGCCGAAGGGACACGCCGCGCCGCAGGCGCCGCAGTTCAGCGGGTCGAGCGACAAGTCGATGCACTTGCCATTGCAGTTCGCCGTGCCGCCGACGCAGGCGAGCTGGCACATCCCGTTCGAGCAGACCTGGCCGTTCGGGCACGACGTGCCGCACATGCCGCAGTTCAGCGGGTCGACCGTCGTGTCGACGCACTTTCCATTGCAATTCGTCGTGCCGCCGACGCAGGCGAGACCGCATTGGCCGTTCGCGCAGACCTGGCCGGCCGCGCAGGCCGTGCCGCACATGCCGCAGTTCGTCGGGTCGATGGTCGTGTCGACGCACTTGCCCATGCAGTTCGTCGTGCCACCGACGCATTGCGTGGCGCACTGCCCATTCGAGCAAGCCTGACCAGCGGGGCACGCCGTGCCGCACATGCCGCAGTTCAGCGCGTCGATCGTGATGTCGACACACTTGCCATTGCAGTTCGTCGTGCCGCCGACGCAGGCGAGGCCGCATTGGCCGTTCGCGCAGACCTCGCCGGCCGCGCAGGCCGTGCCGCACATGCCGCAGTTCGCCGGGTCGAGGGTCGTGTCGACGCACTCGTCGCCGCACTTCGTCGTGCCGCCGACGCATTGCGTGCCGCACTGGCTGCCCGAGCAGACCTCACCGGCCGCGCAGGCCGTGCCGCACGTGCCGCAGTTCGCCGGGTCGATGGTCGTGTCGACGCACTTGCCATCGCAGTTCGTCGTGCCGCCGGCGCACGTCAGGCCGCACATCCCCGCCGCGCAAACCTCGCCGGCCGCGCAGGCCGTGCCGCACGCGCCGCAGTTGTTCGGATCGATATCGGTGAGCGTGCACGTGCCGTCGCAGTCGGTTTGTCCGGCCGGACACGGGTCGCCGCCGCCCATGCCGGTGCCGCCGGTGCCGCTGACCATGCCGCCCATGCCGCCCATGCCGCCGGTCGCGCCGGCGCCGCCGTCGCCGCCGCCGGTCGTGTTCGACCCGCCGTCGCTACACCCCGTCCAAGAGGCCACGGCGAGGCTCATGAAAGCCGCCGTCAGCGCCCATCGCCACCCCCCTCGGGGGGCCTGCGCCTTGTTGCTCATCGTTTTTGAAACCTTCCTGTAAGCAGGCACATCCGCGATTCGCGTGCTTCCTGTCCGTCCCCCGCCTCACGGTCTTCCGCGTTCGTCGGCAATCCGGCCGCCCGCGCGGTATTTTTTTCAGGCGACCATGCCGCAGTTTTGGGAAGGAAGTAATCCGCTGGAATCGCCCCGGGGACCGTCCCTCGGGCGACCGACCTTACCACCGCTCGGACGGACGTGGAAGCGTTGGGACAGCGCTCGAACGGACAAGAAATGTCCGAAAGGGAGGAGAATTGTCTGCTAAAGCGGCAATACGTCTAGCAATTCGACGCATCCCCTATGGCGGCGTCTGTTAAAGCGGCAATTCGTCTAGCCGAGCCGCTGATGGAGGATTTCGGCGGCGCGCAGGGCCATGGCCATGATGGTCATCTGAGGGTTCACCCCGAGCGAGGACGGGATGGCGCTGCCGTCGCATACGTAGAGGCCCGCGACGTCGTGGGCTTCGTGGTCGGGGCCGAGGCAGGAGCGGGCGGGATGGGTTCCGATGCGGCACGTGCCGAGCGGGTGGTACGCCGTGACCTCGATGTCTCCGGCGTGGATGCGGCTCAATCGGAGGCGGGCGAGCGCGTCCTTCGTGTTCACCTCGTCGTGGCCGGCGACGAACGGCAAAACGCGGCGCGCGCCGGCCGCTTGAAAGACCTCGCAGAGGATCTCGACGCCGCGCTGGAGGAGCCGTGTATCCCGCTCGTTCATGCGGTAGAGCAGGAGCGGACGGCCGCCGGGGCCCGTGCGGACCTCGCCGCGGCTATGGTCCTGGACCATGAAGCCGAACGACGCGAGGTAAGGGTATTTTTCCATCAGCTCGATGTACCTCGGGCCGGACCAGGGCACGCCGAGCGCGGTGACGTCGAAGGGGAGCGAGCTGCCTTCGAAGAGCAGGCCTTCCTCGGCGAAATGGTCGATCGAATACCCTTGTGGGATCCCGTTCCATGGATCGACGCGGTCGTCGAAGAGCGCCATCACTTTCGAGGCGGGGTGGATCGAGAGGTTTTTCCCGAGCATCCCCGAGGAGAGGCAGGCGCCGCTGCGGCGCAGGAGCAGCGGTGTCATGAGCGTGCCGCCGGCGACGATCACGGCATCCGCGCGGACGCGGAGGCGCGGGGGCCGGCCCTTCGTCCGTTCGGCGTCGAGTGTCGCGGTGACGCCGCGGGCGCGGCCGGCCACGATGTCCACGAAATCGACGCGCGCGGCCGTCACGAGCTCGGCGCCGCGGGCGAGCGCGGCGGGCACGTAACTCACGTCGGTGGATCGTTTCGCGCCCGTGGGGCAGCCAAAGCAGCAGATGCCCTGGCCGTCGCAATCGGGGGCGTTGCGGGTGAGCGCATGGTGGCGGAGGCCGAGGTGCTCGGCGCCACGCGCGATGATGCCGGCGATCTTGCCGAGGTGGAGCGGGTTCGCGGGCGCGACGCCGAGCATGGCCTCTACGCGCTCGTAATAGGGGCTGAGGCCTTCGGGCGAGAAGTCGCGGGGCAGGCCGTGGTGATCACGCCAGTACGCGAAGGTGCGGGCCGGGGCGCGGTAGCAGGTGCCCGAGTTGATGACCGTGCTGCCGCCGACGGCGCGGCCGGCCCAGACGGGGATGTTCACGTTGCCGAGGGCGACGGTCATTCCCTTGTCGCGGTACAGGTCGCGATACGCGCGGGAGGGCCTGCCGTTGAAGCTCGATCGCCGGTGGTAATGGCCCTCCTCCAGCATGAGCACGGCCCGCCCGCGCGAGGCGAGTTCGTAGGCTGCGGCCGCGCCGCCCGCGCCTGTGCCGACCACGACAACCTCGCATTCGAGGTCGAGATCTTCCTCGATTTCGCGTCCATCGGTCACGCGGGCGAGCCAGCGGGGTTTTTCGTCGCGCACCGTTTCGAGTTCGTAGCGACAACCGACATGGCGGAACATGTCGGGCCGGTCGAAATGCATGGCCTTGAGCGGCGTGAGCAGGACCCGCAGGACCTCGCGGATCGGCAGCACGCGCGATTGCTCGAAGCCCTCGATGGCCGTGAGGCGCGCCTCGCGCGAAAGCTCGGAGAATGGGCGGCGTTTCGTCGGCAGCGTGGAGAGCTCGACGGCCCAGAGGGCGGCCTGAAAGACGCGGATCCCCTCCCGCGGGATGTCGGACAGGTAGCGGTGCGTGGCCTCGGCGGTCTCTCGGCCCGCCCCTTCGAGGAAACGCCCCGGCGGCAGGGCGGCCTCGGCGACCGCCGTCAGGATGTCGAGCTCGCGCGCGGAGAGCCACCGGTCTCGGTCGGCCCGCGCGTGTGTCAGCGCCTTGTTCCCCTGCACACGCGAGGGGGGATCAGGTTCGGTGGGGACGGAGTGCAGAGGGTCCAGGTGCGCAACCATGCGTGCCTCCCTTGTGTACTAAAAATTCTGTAGCGAAAGAATGCACAGAACACAAGGGGGCGAGCACGACGGCTCGGCGTGCCGTGGCGTCACTCGATCGGGAGCACGATGAGCGGGCTCGAGTGGTGCAGGCTGAGCGACTCCCAGGCTTCGTCGTCGACAGCGACGCCGCGGGGGCCTTCGCGCAGGTTGCCGAGGACGGCGCGGAAGAAGGGAGGCTCGGGCATCTCGACGGCGAGGATGCCTTTGCGGTCGCCGGGGGTCGGGGAGAAGGGGCGATCGGCGCGGGTGCGCTTCGTGTCGGCGATCAGGCTGATTTCGTCCATCCGCGCCGTGTAGTGCGGGCCGCCGTCGAAGGGGTCGACGCGGTGGGCGTAGCGGAAGCCGATGCGGCGCAGGAGTTTTTCGACGCCGCGGGTCTGCAGGCCGGTCTTGCCGATGACCTTCTGCGCGTCCTCGGGCATCAGGGTCGCGTGGATCGCGCCCTCGGGGAACAGGCCCTTGATGAACTCTTTGTTCTTCTTCGAGAGCCGATCGGCCTCGCCGTACGAGAGGCCGGTGAAGCGGCGGCCGAGGGCCTCCCACAGATGGCTCGTGCCGTCGGGTTCGAGCGGGGGCATGAGCTCGGCGAGGACCTCCTGCTGGAAGAGGTCGCGGTGGGCGGCGAGGTAGAGGAACCGGACGTACGAGATGAACGTGCCGAGCCGGTCGCTGGCGCGGCGGTACTCGGGCATGATCACGAGGCCGCCGATCTCGGTGGGGCCGTCGTACGAGTAGCCGATGCGCAGGAGCGTGTGGTGGAAGTGCCGGTCGATCGTGGCCGAGTAGCGCTCCTCGTCGAGCACGTCGAAGTAGATGTACGGCGCGCCCCGTCGGCCGAGCTGCGCGATGATCATCGAGGTGCCGACGATGTGCTCCTTCGCGCGGTCGACGAGCACGAAGACGTACTGCCGGAGGCGCGGGTCCTTGATCTCGCCGGTGAAGCTCTTGTGGGAGAGGCTCACGATCTCGTGAATCTCGTCCCGATCGTGCGGCAGGTTGACCGAGTTGAGGTGTCGCGCGACGCGGAGCATTTGCTCCTCATCACCGAGGGTGGCGGCGCGAATCTCGTAGGGCAGCATGGGAAAACAGAGGCCTTGGGGCGCGGTGGCTCGGCTCGTCCGAACGCAGCGGGTCCCCCAGAGGCGGACAGCCTAGATGGGCGAGCGGCCTTGGGCCACCTGCGACGGCTAGCGAGCGCTTGTGGCTCCGTGAAAACCGCGCCACCCAGGTAGGCGTTAGCCCGAACAGCAGGCGCTCGTCCAGTTCTCTCCCATATCCCGTTTCGTGCAGCCGTCGCCCGCGATGACCGGGTTCCGGCTGTAAAACGTGCCTCCCTCGTACCGGTAGGCGGCAGGGCGTCCAGTGTAGTGCGCCTTGCAATCGTCGTCGAATCGCGGCGTTCGGCTGCGGCGCACGGGGGTGGGCTCGGCGGCGGAGGGCTCGGCGGTGGCGGTGGCGGCGGAGGCGGTGGCGGCGGAGACGGCTGGGGTCGGGGCGCCCTCGGCGAGAACGGGCAGGGCGACGCCGCCGAGGGAGCAGGCACGTCCATTCCACGCGAAACCGGGCTCGCAAAGGGGATCGCCCTTCACGCGGACGCAGGCATCGCCGCGGGCCTCGGTCTCGGGAGGGCAGGTGAGGGGGGTTTGCGACTTCGCGCAACGCACGCCGAGCGAAGCGCTCCACTTGTGCGGCTCGTAACGATTGCGCAGGGCCGTGCGGAGCCATTTGGGGAACCGGCGGCTCCAGCTCCCGCCGCGGTAGACGCGGTGCGTGCCGGTGGTGGCCTCGTCCGGGTAGGGGCCGTAGACGGTGGACGTCCACTCCCACACATTGCCCGATATGTCGTACAGGCCGAAGGCACCGGCAGGGAAGGAGCGGACGGGGCAGGTGCCGGGGTGGTCGTAGCAGGCGTGTTTTTCGTCGGGCGGGTCGTCGCCCCAGGAGAACTTGCGGTGCTCGTTGCCGGCGCGGGCGGCGTACTCCCACTCGCGCTCGGTGGGCAGGCGCTTCTTGGCGAAGGCGCAGTAGGCCTCGGCCTGGTGGAAGTCGATGCAGCTGATGGGGTGATCGGCGGTGCCCTCGGCGTCTCGGGGGCAAAAGGGCTCGCCGGTGTGCGAAGGGGTGCAAGCGCCGGCGGCGACACAGGCGCGGTAGGCGGCGACGGTGACCTCGGTGCGATCGAGGTAGAAGCCGGCGAGGACGACCTCGTGCATCGGCCGCTCCTCGGGCAACCCCTCGGTCGCGCGTGAGCCCATGAGGTAGACGGCCGGCGGGAGGGCGATCATGCCCTCGGGCGGAGGCTCGGGTGCGGGAGCGGCTGCGGAAGCGGCTGCGGAAGCGGCTGCGGAAGCGGGAGCGGCGGCGGAAGCGGGAGCGGACGCGGGCGCGGCTGCGGCAACGTTCGTCGCGGTGGGCGCGGGTGCGGGGGAAGCCTCGTCGCTGCATCCGAGGGCCACGACGGCGAGCAGCGGCATCAACTGGGCCCGGCGATCCACGGCGCGGAGCATGCCGGCAGACGATGACGCTCTGCAAACAAAACGGGAGGGGCAGGCCGCGCTCACCCGAGGTTGGCGATCTGCTCCCGCAGCGCGGCATCCATGGCGTCGAGCGGGGCTCGCTCGCCCGTGTAGAGCTCGAATTGCCGCGCCGCCTGGTGCAGCAGCATGCGCCCGCCGTGGATCACGCGCGCGCCTCGTCGCGTCGCCGCGCGGACGAGCGCCGTCTCGATCGGCTTGTACACGATGTCCATCACGAGCAGCCCCGCGGGGATGGCCTCTTCCGGCACGGGGCTCTCCGCCGCGATCTCTCCCATGCCCACGGACGTCGCATTCACGACGACGTCGTAGCGCCCCGCGTTTCGTGCCTCCTCCACGCCGGCCGCGCGTCCCCCGATCTCGGCCGCGAGCGCCTCGGCCTTGTCGAGGCTCCGGTTCGTCACGACAACCTCCGCGCCTGCATCCGCGAGCCCGTGCGCCACGGCGCGCCCGGCCCCGCCGGCCCCGAGCACGAGCGCGCGTGCGCCTTTCACCGGCGCGATCTCCTCGATCGCGCGCACCGCGCCCACGCAGTCGGTGTTGTGCCCGAGGAGCCGCCCGTCCTCCTGCACGACCGTGTTCACCGCGCCGATCTTCGCGGCGAGTGGATCGATCGTGTCGAGCAACGGAAGGATCTGCTGCTTGTACGGCATCGACACGCCGAGTCCGCGGATCCCGAGCGCGCGCATGCCCGTGATCGCGCCGCCGAGATCGGTCACGCGGAACGGTACGTACGTGAACGGCAAGCCGAGCGCGCGGTAGCCCGCGAGGTGCATCGCTGCACCGAGCGAAACCGGATAAAGCGAAATCGATCCACACAACGTGAGCTTCGCTGCGGAGGCGTGGGCGTTCGTCATGTGCGCAGGCTGGATCGGCCTCGACCGTGATGCTACCGAGCATCACGCGATGGCTTCGTTCGAGCCTTCCCTCACGCTCTCCGAAGAGGCAACGCCGCCCGTCGCGTCGCGACGCAAGCGCCTCCTCGCGGCCCTCTTCAAGCGGACCCTCAAGTTCGTCGCGCTCGTCTTCGTGCTGACGGCGGCGCGCGCCTCGCTCGCCGACCAGTACCACGTGCCCACGGGCTCGATGTGGCCGACGATCGAGCCCGGCGATCGCATCTTCGTGGCGAAAGCCGCCTACGGCCTGCGCGTGCCCTTCACCGACGCGTGGCTCTTCCATCACAGGAGCCCGCGTCCCGGCGAGGTCGTGGTCTTCGCGGATCCGCGCGGCGGCGCGATCCCGCTGGTCAAGCGTGTGGTCGCGACGGAGGGACAAACCGTCGCGGTGAAGCGGGGGATCCTCTACATCGACGGTCGTCCGCAGCGCATCGAGAGGCTACCGGACGGGCGGTTCTTGGAGCACCTCGGCGGCCTCGCGCACGAGTCGGGAGGTCGCGACTTCGAGGACTTCGGCCCCGCGGTGGTGCCGCGGGATCACCTTTTCGTGATGGGGGACAACCGGCCCGCGTCGCTCGATAGCCGCGTGATGGGTACGGTGCCGAGCACGCTCGTGCGAGGGCAGGTGCTCGGGGTGATGTTCCGGGGAGAAGGGCTCGATTTCGAGCGGGTGTTCCGCGCGATTCGGTGAGGGGGCGGGGCGGGGTGCGTGGGGATCGAGTATCCTCCGACGCATGAACGTGCCGGCTCGCAAGGCTCCTCCTGCTGTGCCTCTCGCGACCCTGGAGGACCTGTACGCCATCCCCGAGGAGAAGCGGCGGCACGAGCTCATCGAGGGCGTGATTTACGAGAAGGGGGCAGCGACGGGGGAGCACGGTCACGGGCAGTTCAAGTTGTCCACTTGGATGGCTCCGTTCGATCGTCGCCCTGGTGGCCGCTTCCCTGGCGGCTGGTGGTTCGGCACCGAGATCGACGTCTGTTTCGACGGGAAGAACACCTTCGTCCCCGACGTCGCTGGCTGGCGGCGCGAGCGCCTCCCCGAGGGGCTTCGTGGCGCTCCGATCCGCATTCGCCCCGACTGGGTTTGCGAGATCCTCTCGACGAACCGCCGCAACGATCTCGTCAAGAAGAAGCGCGTTTACCACCGGCACGAAGTTCCTCACTACTGGATCGTCGATCCTGTCGAAGAGAGCTTGTCCGTGTATCGCTGGGATCCGGCTGGTTACACCGAGATTCTGATCGCGGAACGCGGCGAGCGGGTTCGCGCCGAGCCGTTCGACGCGATCCCGCTCCAGGTAGGCATTCTGTTCGGTGACGACGAAGAGGACGAAGAGCCCGCGACCGGCGCGCCCTGATCGACGCTTCTACCGACAAGCCGCCCGCGGCCTCGCCTCGCTCGTCGGCACGTCCTCGATCGCCACGTCGACGTTCTCCGCTTCCGCGCCCTTCGGCTTCTCCGCCGACGGCGCGTGGAGCAGCGCGCGAACCTCCTCGCCCGACAACGTCTCCACCTCCAAGAGCCGTCGCGCGATCCGCTCGAGCGCCTCGAAGTGCTCGTTGATGAGCGCCTTCGTCCGCGCCTCCGCGTCCGCGAGCAGCCGCCCCACCTCTGCGTCCACGACGCGCGCCGTCTCCTCGCTGTAGTCGTAGCCGCCTCGCTCGAACGTCACGCTTCGCCGCGGATCGAACGACGCGAGCCCCAGCGCCGAGCCGCCCATCCCGAGCTCGCGCACCATGCGCCGCGCGATGTCCGTCGCGTTCACGAGATCGTCCTGCGCGCCCGTCGACGCGTCGCCGAACGTCCGCTGCTCCGCCACGCGCCCGCCGAGCAGCACCACGAGCCGATCGAGGATCTCCTGCCGGCTCATCAAGTACCGATCCTCGCGCGGCTTCTGCAGCGTGTAGCCGAGCGCGCCGATCCCACGCGGCACGATCGACACCTTCCGCACCGGATCCTGCGTCGGCAAGAGCTCCGCCGTGATCGCGTGCCCCGCCTCGTGGTACGCCACGACCACCCGCTCGTGCGCCCCGAGCCTTCGGCTCTTGCGCTCCAGCCCCGCGATCACGCGCTCGATCGCCTCGTCGAGATCCAGCTTGCTCACCGCGGTCGCGTGCCTGCGCGCCGCGAGCAGCGCCGACTCGTTCAGCAGGTTCGCGAGATCCGCGCCCACGAGCCCCGTCGTCTGCGCGGCCATGTCGTCGAGGTTCACGTCCGGCCCGAGCAGCACCCTTCGCGCGTGCACCTCCAGGATCTCGCGCCGCTCCCGCAGGTCCGGCCGATCGACGTACACGCGCCGATCGAAGCGCCCCGCGCGCGTGAGCGCTGGGTCGAGGATCTCGGGGCGGTTCGTCGCGGCGATCACCACGAGCCCCGTCGCGCCGTCGAAGCCGTCCATCTCCGTGAGGAGCTGGTTCAGCGTCTGCTCGCGCTCGTCATTGCCGCCGATCGGCCCGGCCGCGCCGCGCGCCTTCCCGACGGCGTCGAGCTCGTCGACGAACAGGATTGCGGCAGGCTTCTCGCGCGCCTGGGTGAACAGATCGCGCACGCGCGCCGCGCCCACGCCGACGAACATCTCCACGAACTCCGAGCCGCAGATGCTGAAGAACGGCACGTTCGCCTCGCCGGCCACGGCCCGCGCGAGCAGCGTCTTGCCCGTTCCGGGCGGCCCCACGAGCAAGCACCCCTTCGGGATCCGCCCGCCGAGCCTGCGGTATCGCTCCGGCGCCTTCAGGAACTCGACGATCTCGGCGAGCTCCGCTTTTGCCTCGTGGCTGCCGGCCACGTCGCGGAACGTGATCGGCGCCCCCTTGTCCACGTAGAGCCGCGCCTTGTGTTTGCCGAAGTTCAGCGCGGGGTTCGTGATGTTCGGCGTCGGCGCCTTGCGCGACATCGAGCCCACGAGCAGGAGCACACCCACGAGCGGGAGCGCCCAGAGCAGCATCATCGACAGCGACGGCCCGCCGTCGGAGACCCGGGTGTACGGGACGTCCTTCGCGTCGAGCGTCGCGAGCAGAGCCGTCTCGGCTCCTTCGATGCGCCCGGTCCGGAACGTCTGCGACGTGCCGACGGGCGCGTTCGGCGCCGTGCGCCCGATGTACGTATCCCCTTTGATCTGCACCTCGGTGAGCACGCCTTGCTCGGCCATGTCCCGGAACCGAGCGTAAGGAATTCGCTCTTCGCTCCCCTCGAGCGAGCCGAGCAGGAGCACCGCACCGACGACGAGCAGGATGTAAACCCAGAACGATCGCATTGGTCTCCGCCCCGTGCGACCTGCCTGCACGCGCTTTGCCAACGGCGATCACCCTGGAACCGACCTCGGGCCGTGCACCGACGTACCGGCGAGGATGGACAGCCCAAAAGGAGCGGGCGTACGCTTCTCCGTCCATGAACGGCCGTTCCCTGCTGTCCACGCTCGCCGCGACCGTCCACGCCACGACGTTCGTCACGCTCCTCTCGCTCGGGGCCCTCGGCTGCGGCGCCTCCACGCCGCCGCCCGAAGACGCCACGAAACAGAACGACTCTGCCCCGGACGACGGGCCGAGCGAGCCGCACGACACCGGCGCGGACACGGCGGCGCCCGAGCCGAAGCCGCTCCCGCACGGCGCGAAGAAGACGACCGACGACGGCGCGGTCGACGACTACACGTTGACAGAGAAGGACTGCATCGAGCTCGGCAAGCAGTACGTCGCGGTGCAACGAGCCGACCAGATCGCCGGGCTCGACAAGAGGCTCACGGACAAACAGCGCGAGCAGGCCGTGAAGAGCATCGACGCGGTCGTCGGGAAGATGGGCGAGCCGTGGGCGAACGGCTGCATCGAGAGCCTCGTCGGCAAGGTGGCCGAGCGCACGCGGCTCGAATGCGCGATGGCCGCGAAGAGCGTGAAGGCGTTCGACGAGTGTCTCAACGGGGAGAACCCGCCGACGAAGTGAGCCCTGGGCGCTCGGTTCGCCCGAGCCCCTCGGAAAAACCCCGCGGAAAAACCAGGTTCGTCCCATCGAACCTCGGGCCCCTCCTTTCCCCTTGTTTCGCCGCTCCTCCGGGTGCTAGGTTTTTCCTTACCGATGCACCCCCTCCTCGCCGACCCCTGGGTCGCGTCGCGCATCGACGCAGCCGTCGCCCCGTACCGCGACCTCCTCGCCCGCGAGGACCTCGAATTCCTGCGGAATGAGCTCGCCGAGCGTCTCGCGACCGACGAGCACGCCGCGCGCCTTCTTCGTCGTGCCGCGCCGAGGCACGTCGAGCAGAGCGGCGAGGCGTTCGTCGGGGCCGCCTTCGAGCCCGACGAGGCGCCCGAGGTTCGTCGGGCCAGCGGCGTTCGTTCGCGGCGCGCTGGGTCCGGGGCCGACGAGTGACCCTTCGTGTCGCTTCGCTCGGCGAAGACCCCGCGATCGAGCGTTATTACAACGAGGGGAAGCCCGTGATGGAGCACGTCCTCAGCTGGATGGTGCGCAGGCTCGGGCACATGATCCCGATCGAGGACATGCGCGCGAGTGCCCAGGAGGGCTTGCTCGAAGCCGCGCGCACCTTTGATCCGGCCCGCGCGTCCCTCCCCACGTACGTCGCTCGCAAGGTCCGCTGGGCCATCCTCGACGGCATCAAGCGGGAGCGCCGCTCGCGCCGGGCCCTCGCCCGCGCCACGGCCCTCCTCTGCGCCGAGCGCGTCTCCATCGAGTTCGCCTCCGCGCCGGACGACGCGGGTTTCTCCGAGGACGACCACGTCTCCGCGCTCGATCGCCTCCTCGAAGCGCACGCGGTGGCCCTCGCGCTTGGCCTCGTCTCCGGCGCGAGCACGCCCGAGGAGCACATCTCGCGCGCCGAGATGGCGCACGCCCTTCGCCGCGCCATCGACGCGCTCCCCGAGCGCGAGCGCAAGCTCGTCGAGCGGCACTACTTCCAGGGAGAGGACTTCGACGAGATCGCCGCGGATCTCGGCATCAGCAAGAGCTGGGCGAGCCGCCTGCACGCGCAGGCGATCCAGTCGCTCGCGACCGCGATCGCCGCGCGTACGCGTTAGTGTTTCGCCTTCAGGTACGGCGCCTTCTCTTCGTCCGTCACGGGCTCGACGAACAGCACGCGGTGGTCGCGTTTGCCGAAGCTCACGAGCCGCACGAAGATGTGGTCGATCGCGACCGTCACCTCGCTCCGCTTGTGCTTCCACAGGTTCGCCGCGTCCTGGAACGTCGGCACCTTCGGGTTGTACGCGATCATGTGGTACTCGGGGCCTGCGGGCTCCGGGTAGTCGTCGACGTGGACGATCTTGTAGAGCCGGATCCCTCCGCTCGACTCGGCGGCCGCGACGACGGCGCCCTCCACCAGGTCCTTGCCGTCGGGATCGGACGCGGCGGGGACGGGCACGTCGCGGTTGCATGCGGCCACGGAGCCTACGGCCATGCACAAAACGAGCAGCGCGCGGCGAAGCATGGCTCGGGAAATATCACCGGGGCCACCCGGCGCAAGCGTGGCCTTCCCGATCTCCATCCGCCCGTGTATCACCCCGCATCCGAGGGCTCGCGCGCCCTCGCTTCCTGGAGGAGACCATGCGACTCGAAGACACCAAGTTCATCGTCACCGGCGCCGCCTCGGGCCTCGGCCGTCATTACGCCTATCGCCTCGCGGAGGCGGGCGGACAGGTGGTCGCGGGCGACGTGAACGAGGCGGCGCTCGCCTCGCTCGCGGAAGAGGCCAAGGATCTCCGCGGCAAGATCCACCCGAAGCGCATCGACGTCGGCAGCGAGGCCGAGGTCTCCGCGTTTGTCGACTTTGCGCACGAGGCCATGGGCGGCCTGAACGGCCTCGTCAACAACGCCGGCATCCTGCGCGACGGCCTGCTCGTGAAGAAAGACCGCACGACCGGCGCGATCACGAAGCTCTCTGCCCAGCAATGGCAGGCGGTCATCGACGTGAACCTCACGGGCGCGACCTACATGGTCCGCGACGTCGTCGCCAAGATGGCGGCGAGCGGCGAGAAGGGCGTCATCGTCAACATCAGCTCGATCGCGCGCCATGGAAACCGCGGACAGTCGAACTACAGCGCCGCGAAGTCCGCGCTCGCCACCAACACCAAGACGTGGGCCCTTGAGTTCGCGCCCTTCGGCATTCGCGTCGGCTGTGTCGCGCCGGGCATGGTCGAGACGCCCATGACCCAGGGCATGAACCAGAAGGCGAAAGACGCGCTCGTTGCCGCGATCCCCGTCGGCCGCATCGGCTTGCCCGAGGACCTCTGGCTCGCCGTTCGTTTCGTCATCGAGTGCGAGTATTTCAACGGCCGCACCATCGACGTCGACGGCGGCCTCGCCATGTGACCGCTCCGCCTCGAACAGACGATCGATCCTGGCCAACGGTATTGACCTCGTTGATGTTGAAAGCTATTCTCAACATCAACAGGACGCCGGACGGTCGGAAGCACCTATGTACGTCTGCATCTGTGAGGCGGTTTCGGAGAAGGACATCTTGGACCTCGTGGGCGCTGGTGCCTCGACGGCCCATGAAGTCATGGAAAAGACGCGGGCCGGCACTCGTTGCGGCTCGTGTCGGGCGACCGTGAAGTCCCTCGTCGAGGGGGATGGACCGGTCTCCACGGAAGGTGTCGATTCCGCCCCGAGTTGCGGGGTTCGTCGGCTCCGCATGCTTCGATCCGCCTCTTCGGCTGCCTGAGGGTTCGGCTCGGCTCGTTCGGTTCTCGATAACGGTTTTCGACATCTCCAACGTTCCGTGCGCGCGGCAGCGTTTGTCGCGTGACGGTGTTGTTTTGTTTCGAGAGCCCTCTCTCGCCTGCCCATTTTTCCGATAGCGTGCTAGGCGGACATCGCGGCTACCGTATCGCCGGAGCCGTAACCCTTGCAGGCTAGAGGTTTCCATGAAGGGCGACAGAGACGTCATCCACGCGCTGAACGAGGTGCTCGCTGCCGAGCTCGTGGCGATCAACCAGTATTTCATGCACGCCAAGATGTGCGAAAACTGGGGCTATCTGGCGCTGGCCGAGCGCAGCCGCGATGAGTCGATCGACGAGATGCGCCACGCCGAGGCGATCATGAAGCGGATCCTCTTCCTTGAAGGCCTGCCGAACCTGCAGCGCCTCGACAAGCTGAACGTCGGCCAGACCGTGCCCGAGCAGTTCAAGAGCGATCTCGACCTCGAATATGCGGCCGTGACGCGCCTGAACAGCTCGATCGCTCTCTGTCGTGAGAAGGGTGACCACCAGAGCGAGGCGCTCCTCCGGAGCATCCTGGAGGGCGAGGAGGAGCACATCGACTGGCTCGAGACCCAGATCGATCTCGTTCAAAAGCTGGGCGAGCCGCTCTACCTTTCGCGCCAGCTCTCGCACTGCAAGAGCTGACGCGCGAGGCAATCGTGGCGATGATAGGGTCGCGCGGCACCAGGTCCCTGGGGGGCCGCGCGATCGACTGCACGTGCAAAGGCCCCCAGACGGAGGCCGGGGGAACCCATGGCGAAGATTCTCGTCGTCGATGATCAGCGCAACATGCGCACGACGCTCGCGATGATGCTGCGGAGCGCGGGCTACGAAGTCGACGAGGCGAGCGACGGAAGAGAAGGCGCGGACCGCGGCTCGAAGGGCGCTTACGACCTCGTGCTGACCGACCTGCGCATGGGCGGCAACGACGGCATCGGCGTCCTGCGCGCGGTCAAAGAGACGCACGCGATGACCGAGGTCATCGTGATGACCGCGTACGGCACGATCGAGAGCGCAGTCGAGGCCATGCGCCTCGGCGCCTTCGACTACATCCAGAAGCCCTTCACGGAGCAGGAGCTGCTCGTGAAGGTCGAGCGCGCGATCGCGAACCGCAGGCTCACGGGCCAGGTCTCGCTCTTCGCGACCGAGTTCCGCGAGCGCTACAAGTTCGAGAACATCATCGGCCGCTCGCAAGCGATCCGCGAGGTGCTCGCGCGCATCGTGCGCGTCGCGCCGACGGACGCGACGGTGCTCATCACGGGCGAGAGCGGCACGGGCAAGGAGCTCGTGGCGAAGGCGATCCACGCGAACTCGAAGCGCGCCGATCGCCCGTTCGTCCCCGTCAACTGCGCCGCGATCAGCGAGACGCTCCTCGAGAGCGAGCTCTTTGGCCATGCGCGTGGCTCGTTCACGGGCGCGGTCTCGGCGCGCAAGGGCCTCTTCGAGGAGGCCGACGGCGGCACGTTCTTCTTCGACGAGATCGCCGAGACGCCGCTGACCTTCCAGGCGAAGCTGCTCCGCGCGATCCAGGAGAACGAGATCCGCCGCGTCGGCGAGAACAAGCCGATCCGCGTCGACGTGCGCATCATCGCCGCGACGAACCAGGACCTCATGACCTCCGTCGCCGAGCGTCGCTTCCGGCAGGACCTCTACTACCGCCTCAACGTGGCGCGCTTCATCCTGCCGCCGCTGCGCGAGCGTCGTGAGGACATCCCGGTCCTCTTCGAGTTCTTCCTCGACAAGTACAACCGCAAGATGAGCACGAAGGCGCGCGTCGGCGACGGCGTGCTCGAAGCGGTGTCGAACTACGAGTTCCCGGGCAACATCCGCGAGCTCGAGAACCTCGTCGAGCAGGCCGTCGCGCTCTCGGGCGGCGGCATGATCACGATCGACGACCTCGGCCTGGCCCCCGGCCCCTCGCAGAAGACAGCACCGACGAGCGGCGGCCGCGCCCTCTCCGACGTGGTCGACTCCGCCGAACGTCAAGCCATCGAGGCCGCGCTGCGCGAGTGCGACGGTAGCCGCGAGCGCGCCGCCGAGGTGCTCGGCATCAGCGCCACCACGCTCTGGCGCAAGATGACACGGCTCGCGATCACGTATCCGCCCGTCTGAACCCGCCCGCCCCCTCCGGAGCCCGCCCCCGGGACATTGCAGATTTGCAATGTCCCGAGCGAAGCACCTTTCCGACATGCAATGTTCGAGGCGAACATCGTCTGCCCCGGATGATGCGTTGCGGCGTCGATCACCGGAGGTTTGCCCCGGGATCCATCGATGGAACGTGTGTTGCTTCGAAAAACGGCAAAGACGAACCCGAGCGCTTTCGTGTCGGCGTCGTCTCTGAAGGGGTCCTTACCCATGCCGCGCGTGTTGATCGTCGATGACGAGGAGAATCAACGCAAGACGCTCTCGATCGGGCTTCGGCTGGAGGGGTTCGAGGTCGTCGGCGCCGCGTCCGGGGAAGAGGCGCTACGCTTGCTCGGCGAGAAGGCCGTCGACGTCGCGATGGTCGACCTGATGCTTCCAGGCATGAGTGGTCTAGACCTCGTGCGTCAGATCCGCCGCATGTTCCCGAACGTGCGCGTCTACCTCGCGAGCGCCTACCACCTCTCGTCGCGCCAGATGGAGCGCGCCGACTGCGGCGCCGCCGGCTTCATCCCCAAGCCCTACGCCCTCTCCGAGCTCAGCCGCCTGCTGCAAGCCAAGACCCCGGCGCCTGCGCAAGTCGCGTGCTAACAGCCGCGCGTGCGCCGCGACCTCCTCGCCTACGATCTACCGCCCGAGCTCATCGCCGCGCATCCGTCCCCGGATCGTGAAAGCGCGCGCCTGCTCGTCGTCGACGACGCGCCCGGCCGCCTCGAACACGCCTTCATCCGCGACTTGCCCGATCGCTTGCCCGAAGGCGCGCTCGTCGTCGTCAACGACACGCGTGTCCTGCCTGCGCGCCTCCTCGGCCGCAAAGCGTCGAGCGGCGGCAAGGTCGAGATCTTCCTCGTCCGGAAAGTCGCCGACGCGCACGTCGAGCGCAACGGCGAGCGCCTCCCCGCCGAGCGATGGCGCGCCCTCGGCCGCTCGTCGAAACCCCTCCGCGAAGGCGCCGAGATCACCATCGACGGCCCCGCCTCGCTCGTCGCGCGGATCGAAGGCCGGGACGGGGGGTTTGGGGGCGCAGCTCCGCTTGCCGGAGCGAAGCCCCCAAGCGCAGAACGAGGCCTCTTCGACGTCGTCCTCTTCTCGCCCGAGGGCCGCTCCGTCCCCGACGCGGTCGAGGCGGCGGGCCACATCCCGCTCCCGCCGTACATCCGTCGCGACGACGACGCGACCGACCGCGCGCGCTACCAGACCGTCTACGCCCGCGAGCCCGGCGCCGTCGCCGCGCCGACCGCGGGTCTGCACCTGACCGAGCCGCTGATCGAGCGTTTCTCCGCGCGCGGGATGGAGCTTGCGCGGGTCACGTTGCACGTCGGGCTTGGCACGTTTCAGCCGGTGACAGTCTCCGATCTCGATGATCACCCGATGCACGCCGAGGTCTACCGCGTGCCGCCCGAGACAGCCGAGGCCGTGGCGCGCGCGAGGCAGAAAGGCCGGGAGATCGTGGCCATCGGGACGACCAGCGTGCGCGCTCTGGAGAGCGCCGCGGACCCCGAGCACGAGGGGCACGTCGTCGCGCGGGAGGGGGAGACACGCCTCTTGATCCAGCCGGGCTATCGCTTTCGCGTGGTCGATCGGCTGCTGACGAATTTTCACCTGCCGGAGTCCACGCTCCTCGCGCTCGTGGGCGCCTTCGCGGGGCTCCCGCGCGTCCTCGAGAGTTACCGCGTCGCGATCGAGGAGAGGTACCGGTTTTACTCGTACGGCGACGCGATGCTTCTGAGGAGACAACGATGAGCGGGCCGAGCACGCCCGGATATGCCTTCCGCACCCTCGCCACGAGCGGCGCGGCGCGCGCAGGCGTCCTGACCACGCCGCATGGCGACGTCCCCACCCCGACGTTCATGCCCGTCGGCACGCAGGGCAGCGTGAAGACGATGAGCCCGGACGAGGTCGCGGCCACGGGCGCGCGCATCGTCCTCGGCAACACCTACCACCTCTGGCTCCGGCCCGGCCCCGAGGTCGTCGCCGAGCTCGGGGGCCTGCACGGCTTCACGAAGTGGCCCCACGCGATGCTCACGGACTCGGGCGGCTTTCAGGCCTTCTCGCTCGCCGAGCGGCGGCAGACGAGCGAGGACGGGTTCGTCTTCCGCTCGCACCTCGACGGCGCGAAGAAGGTCCTCACGCCCGAGGTGGCGATGCAGGTGCAGGGGAAGATCGGCGCCGACATCGCGATGCAGCTCGACATCTGCCCGCCCGGCGACGCCTCGCGCGCCGACTTCGAGGCCGCGTGCGCGCGCACCACGCGCTGGGCGCGGCGTTGCCTCGCGGCCAAGCGGCCGGATCAGGCGGTCTTCGGCATCGTGCAGGGCGGCACCGACCCCGCGCTCCGGCGCGCGCATGCCGAGGAGCTCGCGGCGATGCCCTTCGCGGCTGATCACCGTGCACAACCTGCACCTCTACGGCACGCTCGTGCGCGAGGCGCGGGAGGCGATCCTCGCGGGCCGCTACGACGCGTTCGCGAAGGAGTGGCTCGCGGGGCTCGAAGCGGGCGCGGCGGAGGCCGAGCCCGCCCGCGCTACTTGATGTTGAGCTCCAGCGTCGTCGGCTGCCCGTTGCGGACCACGTCCACGCGGATCTGGTTCGCCGACATCAGCCGCGCGTAGGCCTCCAGCGCGCTCTGCGGGTTCGTCATCTCGAACCCGTTGATGCGCTGGAGCTGATCGCCGTGCTTCAGCCCGATCGCGTCGAGCGCCGTCCCCTTGCGCACGCCCATGAGCCGCATGCCCGTCGTCTGATCGCCCTGCTTCGCCGGCAGCACGCGCACCTTCTGCAGGTACTCCGCCTGGTTCGTCAGGATCTCGTCCACCACCGTGCGGTCGATGTCGTACTGGTTCGGCCCCGTCTGCCGGATCCGCTCGGCGATGTGCGGCGGGAGCTGTCCTTTGGGCCTCTTCCCCTGCGTCGCCGGCGGCGCCGCTTGGGGCCCCCCGTTCATCGGTGGCTGGTTCATCGGCGGCTGGTGCATCGGCGGCGGCATGCCCTGCATCGCCCTGCGCCGCTCCGCGTCGTGCACCTCGATCTGACAAAACCGCCCTTCGCGGGAGAGCCAGATCCGATCCGGCCCGATATGCGCCACCTGGAAGCCGCCGAGCTGGTCGCCCTGGCGATGCAGATGCACGCCCTCCGGCCCTGCGATCGCCGCGAACGACCATGCGGGCTCCTCCTCCGACCACACGATCAGCGTCACCATGCCGACCTCGCACGGCGGATCGTCGAGCGGATGCGTCGGCGGCGGCCCTTGCGGCTGCTCGGGCATGATCAGCGGTCCCGTCATCGAGTCGAACGGATTGCGCTCGAGGATCACGTCTCCGCGCGGCCGGCCCGGCTCTTCTTCATGGTGGGCGGCGATCTTCGGCCCCGGCCGCTTCGTCACCGGGGCGCCGTTGGTCATCGTCGCGCCGACGAGGTCGCCGAGCCCCTTGGCCTGAAAATACGCCGATGCCAGGAGCAGCAGACCCACGACAACCGGAAAATACCGCTTGAGCAGCGCATCGAGTCGCACCCCACGCACCCGAGCGAGCGCCGTACCAGCGCTTGTCGGCTGTCATGGCCTGGAAACCCGGAAAACGTGGGGCTCGGCGCGGCACCCTCCTGCTCGGCCCCGGCGCGCCCGTGCGCATCTTGCCCGGAATTTCCCCCTCGGATACGGTGGAGGCCGAGGCGCGGGACGGCGTGGAAATTCCTACGAAAAAGCCGATCGGCAAGATCTTGGTCCAGCAACGCGCGCTCTCCGAAGAGCAGCTCGAACGGGCGCTCGCCGCGGGCAAGGGCTCGCCCGTCCCCCTCGCGTCGCGTTTGACCGAGGCCGGCACGATCAGCGAGCTCGCCGCCTTGAAGGCGCTCAGCGAGCAGAACGGCGTGCCGGGCGTCGACCTCAAGCAGGTCTGCTTGAAGCTCACGGACCTCGCGATCGTGCCGCGTGGGGTCGCGATCCAGCACAAGCTGCTCCCCGTCCTCGTGCGGGACGACAAGGTCCACCTCGCGATGGCGGCGCCGACGAACCGCAAGATCATCGACGAGATCGAGTTCACCACCGGCAAGCGCGTCTTCCCGTACGTCGCGCTCGAAGGCCAGCTCCTCAAGGTCATTCCGGCCGCGTATGAAATGCGCGAGCGCGGCGAATCGCACTACGTCGGCCCGAACTGCCCGCCCGAGGTCCGCCGCAAGGCCGGCATCCCGCTGCCCACGCGAACGCAGGGTGGGGCGACGACCGAGACGCCGCCGCTCGAAGGCAGCATCCTTGGCCCCATGCCCACGGCGGCCGAGGGCTCGCAGGCCGCGATCCCGCCGCCGAAGCGCGTCACGACCCGCAACCAGATCGGCGCCATCGTCGACGACGCCATGCAACGCGCGGCCGCCGACGCCGACGTCTCCGACGCCGACTTTGGCAAAGCGCCGCGGGATCTCTCGGTCATCGCGGGCCCGGGCGCGCTCCGGCCGCCGCGCCAGCCGGGCGAGCGCACCGTGCTCGTCGTCGACGACGAGGTCGAGATCCGCAACATCCTCCGCCTCGTCCTCGAACAACGCGGCTACCGTGTCCTCGAAGCCGACCGCGGCGAGGCGGCGCTGCGCATCCTCAAGGAGGACGTGCCGGACGCGATCGTCCTCGACGCGATGCTCCCGGGCGAGCTGCACGGGTTCGACATCGCGCGTCAGCTCAAGGGATCGGAGCGGTACGGGCACATCCCGATCGTGATCGTCTCGGCGGTCTACCGGGGCTGGCGGTTCGCGGAGGACCTCAAGGCGAGTTACAAGGTCGACGCGTACGTCGAAAAACCGTTCCGGGTGACGGACGTGATCGAGGCGCTCGAGCGCGCGATCGAGCAGGCGCAGGGCAAGGCGGCGCCGGTCGATCCGGAGCGGATCTCGGCGGAGGCCGAGAAAAAACTCGCGGCGGGGATCGCGTCCTACCAGGCCGGCAAGTTCGACGAGGCGATCGGGTTTCTCCGCGAGGGGACGAAGATCGATCCGCTCGCGTATCGCCTGCACTTCCACCTCGGGCTCTTGCTCGGCAAGCGGGGCCAGATTTACGACGCGATCAGCGAGCTCGAAACGGCGCTGCGCATCAACGACCGGCACTTCCCGGCCTTGAAGAACCTCGCGGTCCTCTACCAGAAGGCCGGCTTCCGCAACAAAGCCGTCGAGGTATGGGAGCGCGCGCTCCGGGCCGCGCCGGACGAACCGACGCGCCAATCCATCAAGGAGATCCTGGTCGGCCTGCTCTAGTCTTTGCGGCGCAGCTCGTCGATCCAGGCGCGGGCCGAGGCTTCGTCGGGGAACGACTCGATCGGGATGCGGCCGATCTCCAGCCCGAGCAGCCGGGTGGCGCGCAGGATCATGTCGAAGACCGCGCGCTGGTAGAGGTTCGCGCCGAACATCGCGGACGCACGCAGGGTGCCCGCCTGGAAGCTCTTGAAGCCTTGCACCGCCATCGAGGGCGCGTAGTTCGTCAGCTTCGTGAGGTCCGCGATGTAGTAGACGCCGTGCCCGACCTGCTTCGACGCCTTCTCCAGATAGGCGAGCCCCGCGCGCACGTCGTCCGCGGTGACGACGCCGGTGGGGCGGCAAAGGACGAGGTCCGGGGGCTCGAACCGGATGGGGTGGGGGCCCAGGGAGTCCCAACCGTCGCTCGGCGTTTGCATGGGTGTGCTTTTCTAGCTTTGGCGGCGCAATTCGTCGATCCAGGCGCGGGCCGAGGCTTCGTCGGGGAACGTCTCGATCGGCAGGCGCATCATCGGGAGCCCGAGCCGACGCGCGGCCCGCAGGACCGCGCTGTTTTGCATGCGCTGCTGGAAGTTCGCCCCGAAGATCGCCGTGCCGCGCATGTACTGTGTCGGCCGCGAATTGAAGATCTGGAGCGACGTGGAGATCGCGTACCCCGTGATCCTCGACGAATCCCCGAGATAAAAGATGCTGCGTCCGAGCTGGGCCGCGCGCTTCTCGCTGAAGTCCAGCACACCGCGTACGTCAGCGCCGGAAAGATATCCGTTGGGCCGGCAGAGGACGATGTCCGGGGGCTCGAACCGGATGGGGTGCGCCCCGATGTAGCTCCAATCGTCGCTCGGCGTGTCCAACGGAGGCTCCTCCAGCTTCACAGATGAACGGACCCCCGCCTCGGTTCAATGTGGCCGCGCGCGGGTCGCAATGCTCCCGGAAGTTTCGTCACGCGGCCGAGTCGAGTAGAATCCCAGGCTTGCCGCGGCGGCGTTGATGACTTCCACCTGCCTGAAGTGCAAATCTCCTCTCGGCTCCGGCGCGACCGGCCGGGTGACGTGTCCTTCCTGTGGGCACGTGAACGACGTCCGCCCAGCCCCGGGCCTGCCGCCGCGGCCCACCGGGATCGGCGCCGCGGCCGTCGGTCCTTCGGCGCCGAAGCCCCCCGCGCCGCGCCCGCTCGCGCCGCCGCGCGTGGGCAACGCCTTCGCGGCGCCCGCGAAGCCGACTCTGCCGGTGGGTAACGCCTCCACGGCGCCCGCGAGCCCGCCTCTGCCGGTGGGCAACGCCTTCGCGGCGCCCGCGAAGCCGCCTCTGCCGGTGGGGAACGCCTTCGCGGCGCCCGCGAGCCCGACTCTGCCGGTGGGGAACGCCTTCGCGGCGCCCGCGAGCCCACCTTTGCCGGTGGGCAACGCCTCCGCGGCGCCCGCGAGCCCGACTTTGCCGGTGGGCAACGCCTCCGCGGCGCCCGCGCAGCCGCCGCCTTTGCCGGTGGGCAACGCCTCCGCGGCGCCCGCGGAGACGTTTTCCACGGAAAACAACGCACCCGCGGCCGCTCCCGACGCGCTCGACATCCTCGAAGACCCCTTCGCGATGCGCGACCCCTTCGCGGAGGCGCCCCTGGCCTCGCCCGGCGCGGCGACCACGAGCGACGCGGCCGCGACCCTCGTCCGTCCGGCTCCCGCGCCGGCCCCGGAACCCGCGCCGGCCCCGCGCGCCCCGGCCACCTCGCTCGGCACCGTCGCCCCCGAGGTCCCGGACGACATCGACGAGGACGCCCTCCTCGGCCGCCGCAAAAAAGGCTCCCTCCACCCCGCCGCCCTCGCGCTCATCGCCGCGGGCGCCGTTTTCGGGGGGGTCGCGGCCTTCCTCCTCCTCCGCCCAGCCCCGCCGGCCCCGCAGATCGTCTACGTCACCGCCTCCGCGAGCGCCGCCGCGGCCGCGCCTCCGCCCTCGGGCGGGCCCACGACCGAGGCCTCCGTCGCCGCCGGCGACCCGGCCGAGGCCCCCAAGACCGGCGCGTCGAACCGTCCGCTCGGCGGCCCCTGGCCCACGGCGGCCAAGACGGGGACGCCGGCCGCTGCCATCGATATGTCCGGCTTCCAGGGCCCGAACGTCACCGGCCCGACGAGCGGACCTGCGGGAGGCGCGCAGACCGCGGGCACGGGGCAGCTCTCCACGGGCGAGATCAGCGGCGTCGTCGAGGCGAACCGGCCCCTCGTCAAGCGGCGCTGCTGGCAGCCGGCCCTCGACGCGACGAAGGGCATGGGCGGCTCGTCGGCGCGTGTCTCGGCCTCGATCGTCATCGCGCCCTCGGGGGCCGTGCAATCGGTGAGCGCGAGCGGGGCGGAAAAGGATTACCCGGGCTTGTCGAGCTGCATCGCGGCCCGCATCAAGGGGTGGAAATTCCCGGTCTCCGGGGGCTCGACCCCGGTGAACATCCCCTTCGTGTTCGCTGCGCAATGAACGGCGCGCCCGAATCGCCTTTGATTTCCAGAGGAGAGGACGGTATCGAATCGCCATGACCGAACGAAAGATCCGCATCCTCGTCGCCAAGCCCGGCCTCGATGGTCACGACCGCGGCGCCAAGGTCGTCGCGCGCGCGCTGCGAGACGCGGGGTTCGAGGTCATCTATACGGGCCTGCACCAGACGCCCGACATGATCGCCAGCGCCGCCGTCCAGGAGGACGTGGACGCGGTGGGCCTGTCGATCATGTCCGGCGCCCACAACACGCTGTTCCCCGCCGTGATCCAGGCGCTCCGGGCGCGCGGCGCGGACGACATCGTGGTGTTCGGAGGCGGGATCATCCCGGACGACGACATCACCCGGCTGAAAGAGGCCGGCGTGAAGGGGGTCTTCACCCCCGGGACCCCGCTGAAGAGCATCATCGACTGGATCCACGACAACGTGGCCGCCTGAGAGGGCCCCGGCCGGGACGCCCTCCCGGCCCCCCGCGCTCCTCGCGCTCCTCGCGCCCCCACTCCTCCCCACTCCGACCTTACCCACCCCGTCCCTCCCTCCTCCGCTCCGCGAAGAGGGAGGGAAGAAAGCGGCCTTGCCAAACGGCGCCGCTTTTTTGGCCATTTCCATCGTTATCGGCATACCTGCGCACTCGTGCAGAGGCGCATCGGTTCCGGATCATCCGCCATCCACCCAATCGGCGCTTGGGGGCTCCGCCTGGGCAAGCCGGGTTATGCCCCCAAACCCCCGGTGGTCACTCCTGAGTCCACCACCTCTTCCCACCGGAGCCTGGATCTCGCCTCCGGCGGGCCCGTTCGTCGCGTCGGGGTTGGTCCGGAAAGGTGGGAGAGGGGAGGATTCCTACCTTCCTTGGGATCCGCCAAACTCCACAAAAAATGCAAACTGTTGACACCCAAGGGCCCTCTCCGTAGCGTGGCGGTGCCCCGTGGGGAAAAGTGGCAAAGATGCCCATGACCCGCCGGGTCCCTCCGGCGCGGGGAAAGCGCCTGGCTGGCAGGCACGAGCGGAGCCGACTCGGTGGGAACCATGTTTCGCGGTCATTTCGAGCACGCGATCGACGCGAAAGGGCGGACCAGCCTGCCCGCGCGCTTTCGCGACGTGCTCGATGCCGCTTGGGGCTCCGGGTCGCCTGACGGCGCCCTGTGCCCCAAACCCCCGGCCCCCGCGAGCGAGGTCTGCTTGATCCTGACGCCCGCTCTCTTCGACCCCTGCCTGCACTGCTACCCCCTGCGCGCCTGGGAGGAGCTCGAAGCCAAGATCGCGGCGCTCCCCCAGTTCGAGCCGAACGTCGTCGCCTTCCGCCGGAAGTACCTGTCGGCCGCCGTCGAGTGCGAGCTCGACAAACAAGGCCGGATCCTCGTGCCGCCCTCGCTGCGCGAGCACGCCGACCTGCACAAGGAAGTCCTGTGGGCCGGGATGGGCGCGACGGCCGAGCTCTGGTCGAAGGAGCGGTGGAAGGCCGCCCAGACGATGAGCGAGGCCGAGCTCGCGAGCTTCAAGGCCGCGATCGCGGAGCAGTTCCGCCTATGAACGTGGTGAACGTCGTGCCGATGCGAGACAAGGCCCCATCCCCCGAGCCGCACAAGGCGCCCCACGTAACGGTCCTCCGCCGCGAGGTGGTCCAGGCGCTCGCACCCCACGCTGGCGGCCTCTACGTGGACGCGACCCTCGGCGCAGGCGGTCACGCCGAGGCGATCCTCGAAGCAGCCCCGGGCTGCCGGCTCATCGGGGTCGATCGTGACGAGACGGCCCTCGCGCTCGCCAAGGAGCGCCTCGCGGAGTGGGGGGTTCGGGGGCCTAGCTCGGCTTTGCCGAGCGGAGCCCCCGAGCGTTGGGGAGACGATCGGGTGACGCTCGTGCACGGGCGGTTCTCGGACGTCGAGGACCACCTCGCGAAGATGGGCGTGGGGCCGGTGGACGGGCTCGTCGCCGACGTGGGCGTGTCGTCGATGCAGATCGATGACGCGACGCGCGGCATGAGCTTCCGCGCCGAAGGTCCACTCGACATGCGGATGGATCCGTCGAGCGGCGAGACGGCGCTCGAGCTGATCGAGCGGCTCGACGACGACGAGCTGGCGAACGTGATCTACCACTACGGCGAGGAACGAAGGTCCCGCCGGGTGGCGCGCTGCATCAAGCAAGCGCTGGCGAACGGGGAGCTCAAGACGACGCTGGATCTGCGTCGCGCCGTGGTGCGGGCCGTGGGGCCGTCGCGCGTGGGCGGGGTCGATCCGGCGACGCGGACGTTTCAGGCGTTGCGCGTCGCGGTGAACGGCGAGCTCGACGAGCTGGAAGCGCTGCTCCGCGCGGCGAGCCGCGTCGTGAAGATGGGCGGCATCGTGGCGGTGATCTCGTTCCACTCGCTGGAGGATCGGATCGTCAAGCACGCGCTGCGCGAGGCGAGCGTGTGGGAGCCGCTCTGGAAGAAGCCGCTCGTCGCGTCGGACGAGGAGGTCGCGGAGAACCCGCGCGCGAGGAGCGCGAAGCTCCGGGCGGCGCGGCGCGTCGCGCTCGCGGGGGATGAGGGCGGGCGGGGGTTCGGGGCGCAGAGCGCCGAAGGCGACTCGGAGCCCCGATCGTCAGAAGAGGTGTTCGCATGAGCGAGCACATGAACGAGCGCATGAAGCAGCGGCCGTTCCTCGCGCTCTGGTCGCTCGCGGTGGTCGCGAGCGTGGCGGCGTTCGTCGTGCACCTCGGGCTCCGCGGGAGGATCGTGGACCTCGGCTACAAGCTCGGCCGCGCGCGCGCCGAGCAAGGGCGCCTGCGCGAGGTGAAGCGCGTGCTCTCGCTGGAGGCGGCGAGCTACGAGACCCCGCAGCGTGTCGAGATGGTCGCGCGGACGTTGCTCGGCATGACGCCGCCGCCGCCCGAGCGCGTCATCCCGGTGCGCTGGGTCGTGAAGATCCAGGACGAGCCTTCCACGGATGGGGCTCCGCCCGGCGAGCCGGGCTCTGCCCCCTCACCCCCGCCTGATCCGGCTGCACCGTCGGGTGCTGCTGGCTCTCCTGTGCCCGGAGGTTCTCCGTGAAAAACCTCGATCCCAAGCGCGCGCGCTGGATCCGCATCCGCATGGGGATCCTCTGCGGGATGATGGGCCTCGGGCTCGGCGTGATCGTGTCGGGCGCGCACCGCATCCAGGTCGAGGACGGGCAGGACTGGTACGACCTCGCCGAGCGGCAACGGCAGCGGCGCCTGCACGTGACGCCGAAGCGCGGCACGATCTACGACCGCAACGGCGCGTCGCTCGCGGAGAGCGTCGAGGTGCCGAGCGTCTCGCTCGACGCGGTGGAGCTGCTCCGTGGCATCGAGGACCGCTACCTGCCGATGCGGATCCAGCAGTACGGCGAGCGCATCGCGCAGGCCTTGAACCTCCCGCAGGAGGAGGTCGTCGAAAAGATCAGCCGTCGCCGGCGCTTCGTCTGGCTGAAGCGGCGCGTCTCGGAGGCCGAGGTCGCGGCCGTGCGCGGGCTCGGCGAGAAGAACCAGCGTTACCCGCTGCGCGGGCTCCAGATCGAGGGCGAGGGCCACCGGTTCTACCCGAACCGCGAGCTCGGCGGCCCGCTCATCGGGTTCGTCTCGCCGGACGGCGAGGGGCGCGAGGGCCTGGAGCTCGCGCTCGATCACGAGCTGCGCGGCAAGAGCTCCGAGGTGCGCGGCCTGCGTGATCGCTCGGGCCGCCTGATCTTCTCGGAGGGGATCGAGGACGAGGCCGCGCTCGCGGGCCACAACGTCTTCCTCACGATCGACAAGGGGATCCAGTTCACGGCCGAGCGCGAGCTCGATGCCGCGATGAAGACCTACGAGGCCACGGGCGGCGCGGTCGTCGTCGCCGATCCCTCGACCGGCGAGATCCTCGCGATGGCGAGCGCGCCCGGCTACAACCCCAACGACTACGGCACAGCCGACCCCGACGCGCGTCGCAACCGCTGCGTCGTCGATCGCTTCGAGCCCGGCTCGACGATCAAGGTCTTCTCGATCGCCTCCGCGCTCGCCGCGCGCAGCGTGAACCCCACCGGCTCGATCTACTGCGAGGAGGGGAACATGGCGATCGACAACGTCGTCATCCACGACACGCACCCGGCCAAGTGGCTCACGGTCACGCAGATCCTCAGTTTGTCCTCGAACATCGGGACGTCGAAGATCGCGCTCGGTCTCGGCGAGCAGCGGCTCTACGAGGGCTTCCGTCGGTTCGGGTTCGGCGACACCACGGGCATCCCGTTCCCCGGCGAGAGCGTGGGCGTCCTCAGGCCGCGTGCAAGGCCGTGGGTCTCGGTCGAGACGGCGGCGGCCTCGTTCGGTCAGGGCATCAGCGTGACGACGTTGCAGCTCACGATGGCGATGGTCGCGATCGCGAACGGCGGCAAGCTGCTCGAGCCCGTGCTGATCAAGCGCGTGACGGACGGCGGCGGCACGTTGCTGACGGAGACGCAGCCGCGCGTGCGGCGCGAGGCGGTGCAAGCGTCGGTCGCGAAGATGATGTCGGAGATGCTCGTCGCCGTCACCGAGGGCGAAGGCACGGGCGTCGAGGCTGCGATTCCAGGCTTCCGCGTGGCCGGGAAAACGGGGACCGCGCAGAAAATCGACCCGGCGACGGGGAGGTATACGGACACGCACTACGTCGCCTCGTTCGTCGGGTTCGTCCCTGCGGACAAGCCGCGCCTCGTGATCGCGGTGGTGCTCGACGAGCCGCTCGGCGGCACCTACGGCGGTGGCTCGGTCGCCGCGCCGGTGTTCCGACGCATCGGCGAGATGGCGCTGCGGTACCTCGGTGTCACACCTCGCGGCAGTGTGCCCATGAAGCTCAGCGAGGTTTCGGATCGAGCGAAGGTCGGGGATCCGGCGTCGAGTACGTACCAGGTCCTCACGGAGGCGCGCGCGGCCGTGGCTCCGATCACGCCAGGCGTCGTGACGCCGTCGGCGCCGATGAAGAGCGGCGAGACGCGCGTCCCGGATCTGACCGGACAACCGGTGCGTGAGGCGATCCGCGCGGCGACCGCGGCGGGCCTGACCCCCACGGCGTTCGGCACGGGCCGCCTGTCGAAGGTCGAGCCGGCGGCGGGGACGGTGCTGCCCAAAGGTTCGGCGGTGAAGCTTTTCTTCGAGCCCTCGTCATGACGAACGAAAGGACGAACGAAGAGCTCCTCCACCCGCGGGAGGTGAGCGAGGGCGCGCCTCCTTCGTGCAAGCAGGCGAAGCTCGGCCGGAGGCTCGGCGATCTCGTGAACGAGATCCCGGGCGCGAAGCTCGCCTTCGGGGATCCGACCGTTTTTCTCACGGGCGTGCACCACGACTCGCGGCGTGTGTGTCCGGGTGATCTCTTCGTCGCGCGGACGGGCGCGCGTACGAGCGGCGAGCGCTTCGTGGCCGACGCGATCGGGCGCGGCGCGAGTGCGGTGCTCACGGCGCCGGGGGTGAACGTCGAGACGAACGGCCTGCCGCGGATCGAGGTCGCGGACGTGCCGAGCGCGCTCGCGTACGCGTCGGCGGCCATCTACGGGCATCCGACGTTCGCGCTCGAGGTCGTGGGCGTCACCGGGACGAACGGCAAGACGACGACGACGCACCTCGTGCAGGCGTGCCTCGCGGCCGCGGGCCAGCGGCCGGGGATCGTGGGCACGCTCGGGTATCGGTTCGGCGATCTCGACCTGCCCTCGACGCACACGAGCCCCGAGGCCGACGAGCTCGCGCGGATCGCAGCGGCGATGCATCTTCGCGGCGCGACGCACCTCGTGATGGAGGTCTCGAGCATCGCGGTCGCGGCGCGCCGCGTCGAGGCCGTGCGCTTCCGCGTCGCGGCGTTCTTGAACCTCACGCAGGATCACCTCGACTACCACGGCACGATGGAGGCCTACGCCGAGGCGAAGGCCCGCCTCTTCGTCGACCTCGCCCCCGGCTCGGCGGCGATCAACGTCGACGATCCGTTTGGCCCCGAGCTCGTCCAGAGGCTCGCGCCGCGTGGCCTCGGGGGTCCGTCGTCGGCGACGATCGCGCGGTTCTCCACGCGGATCGGCATCTCGACCGAGGAGGCCGACATCGCGCCCGTCTCGGTGGAGCACACGGCGTCGGGCATCTCGCTCGTGGCGCGGACGCCCGCGGGGCAGCTCTCGATCCGGTCGCCGCTCGTCGGCGCGCACAACGTGCAGAACCTGCTCGCGACCGTGGCGATTTGCTGGCTCTTGGAGATCGACCTCCACGCGGCGGCGCGTGCGCTCTCGGGGTCGATCCGGGTGCCGGGGCGGCTCGAGCGTTGCGACGATCCGTCGCGGGACGACGTCATCGTGCTCGTCGACTACGCGCACACGCCGGATGCGCTCGATCGGGTGTTGCAGAGCGTGCGCGCGTTCGGACCAGGTCGCGTGCACTGCGTCTTCGGTTGCGGCGGGGATCGGGATCCGAAGAAGCGCCCGCTCATGGGCGAGGCCGTGGCGCGCGGCGCGGACATCGCGTTCGTCACGAACGACAACCCGCGCAGCGAGGATCCGCGCGCCATCGCGGAGGCGATCCTGCCGGGGCTCGCGGGCGGCCGGGCGATCGTCCACGTCGAGCTCGATCGCGCGAAGGCCATCGAGCGCGCGGTGCTCGAAGCGGCGTCGGGCGACGTCGTGCTCGTCGCGGGCAAGGGCCACGAGCCGTACCAGATCATCGGCGCGGTCACGCTGCCGTTCGACGATCGTGTCGAGGCCGAGCGCGCGCTCCGCCTGCGCAGGGGAGAGGCCTGATGGGAACGCCGATTCCCACGAATCAAGCCTTTTTCCAGGCCCTCGATCTCATCCAGATCGTCGAAGGAGAGCTCCTCTACAACCGGAGCCTCTTCCTGCTCGGCTCGGTGCAAGGCGTCTCGACCGACACGCGCACGATCGTGCCTGGCGGGCTCTTCGTCGCCCTCCAGGGCGAGAGCTTCGACGGGCACGACTACCTCGCGCAGGCCGCGGAAAAAGGCGCCCGCGCCGCGCTCGTGGAGCGGCCCGTCGACGATGTCCCGGGCCTCACCCTGATGCGGGTTCGCTCGACGATCGATGCGCTCGGCGCGCTCGCGCGGGCCCACGTGGCGAAGTGGCGCTCGCGCGGGAAGGGCGACGACCGCAAGATCGTCGCGATCACGGGTTCCGCGGGGAAAACCACCACACGAACGGCGACCGCTGCGCTCCTCGATCGCCTCTTCCCGGACGCGGTGCACGCGACGCGCGGCAACTTGAACAACCAGGTCGGCGTGCCGATGGTGCTGTTCGGGCTCGAAAACCACAAGTACGCGGTCGTCGAGATGGGCATGAACCGGCCTGGCGAGATCATGTCCCTCGCGGCGATGGCCCAGCCGGACATCGCGATCGTGACGCTCGTCGCGGCCGCGCACGTGGAGGGGTGTGGCTCGATCGAGGGCGTCGCGCGGGAGAAGGGTGCGCTCTTTCGAGCGCTCTCGCCCAAGGGCATCGCCGTCGGCAACGGCGACGATGCGCGTGTCGTCGCCGAAATGGAAGGTACGCCCGCGGCGCGCCGTGTCCGTTACGGCACGGGCGACGAGGTCGATCTGCGTATCGTCGAGCGTCGACCGGACGGTTTTTCCTCGTCGCGCGTCACCCTCGCGCGCCCCGACGGCTCGTCCTTCTGGTTCCGGACGCCGCTCATCGGCGAGGCCGGCGCCTACGCCTGCGCCGCGGCCGTGGCGGCCGCCGAGGCCCTCACGGGGGAGCGCGTGACCTCGCAGGTCGTCGAAGAGGCCTTCGCTCTCGCGGACGTGGGCGGCGGCGGCGGTCGCCTCGTCCCGCGCGAGCTCGCGCGGGACGTCGTCGTGATCGACGACAGCTACAACGCGAATCCCGCTTCCTCCTCCGCGTCGATCCGCACCGCGGCCGAGCTCGCGCGGGACGCGGGCCGCAGGCTCGTGCTCGTGCTCGGCGCGATGTACGAGCTCGGCCACGAGTCGGCGCGCGGGCACGACGACGTCGGGCGTGTCGCGGCGCAGAGCGGCGCGGCGCTCGTGATCGCGGTGAACGGCGACGCGCGGCGGATCGCCGATCGTGCTTCGGAAGCAGGCATTCCTGCGCAGTTCTTCGAGACGAGCGCGGACGCGGCCCCAGCCGCCGCGCTCGCCGTTCAGCCTGGGGATCTGGTCCTCGTGAAGGGTTCGCGCGGCGTCGGAACCGAGCGAATCGTGCGTGCCCTCGCGGAGGTGACCTCGTGATCTACGAGCTCTTCTACCCCCTCAAGTTTCATTACAGCTCGCTCTCCTGGCTGAACGTCCTCCGGTACATCCCGTTCCGGACCATCATGGCGACGATCACCGCCATGATCCTCACGTTCGTGCTGGCGCCGTGGTTCATCCGCGAGCTCCGGCGCAAGCAGATCGGGCAGGTCGTCCGCAAGGAGGGCCCCGAGACGCACAAGGTCAAGGCGGGCACGCCGACCATGGGCGGCGCGCTGATCCTGCTCTCGTTGCTCCTGCCGACGGCGCTCTGGGCCGACCTGCGCAACCCCTTCGTCCTCGCGACGACGGCGGTGACGGCGGGCTACGGCGTCATCGGCTACCTCGACGATTACCTCAAGATCAAGCGCAAGAACACGGGCGGTTTGCCCGGCCGGTACAAGCTGATCGGGCAGGTCCTCATCGGCGGCTCGGCCATCTCGTACACGTTTCTTTTCACGTCCAAGCTTCCTGCCGACTGGGCCGAGATCAAGACGCGGCTCGCGCTCCCGTTCGCGGCCTTCTCGAAGCACTCGATCGATCTGCCGGTCTGGTTCTACGTCCCGTTCGCGGTCTTCGTCGTCGTGGCCTGGTCGAACGCCGTCAACCTCACCGACGGCCTCGACGGCCTCGCGATCGGCCCCGTGATGATCAACGCCGGCACGTACCTCATCTGGGCGTACGTCGCGGGCGCGACCATCGCGAACTTCTCGCTCGCGAACTACCTCGACATCCCGAAGATCGCCTCGGCCGGCGAGCTCAGCGTGTACTGCGGCTCGGTCATCGGCGCGGGCATCGGGTTCCTTTGGTACAACACCTACCCAGCCCAGGTCTTCATGGGCGACGTGGGATCGCTGGCCCTCGGCGGGGGCCTCGGCATGCTGGCGATCTTCACGAAGAACGAGCTCTTGAGCGTCCTGCTCGGCGGCGTCTTTTTCGTCGAGACGATCAGCGTCATCGCGCAGGTGACGTCGTTCAAGCTCACGGGCAAGCGCGTGTTCTTGATGGCGCCGATCCACCACCACTACGAGAAGAAGGGGTGGGCGGAGCCGAAGATCATCGTTCGCTTCTGGATCATCTCCATCCTCCTGGCGCTGGTCTCGCTGGCGTCGATGAAGCTCCGGTGAGGCCGATGGATCTTGCAGGTCAAAAGATCCTCACGATCGGGCTCGGCCGCAGCGGCGTGGCCGCGGCGCGGCTTTGCCTGGAGAAAGGCGCGCGCGTCACGGCGACCGACGCGGCCCCGCGCGAGCGTTTGTCCAAGGAGGCGTTCGCCCTCGAAGCCGCAGGCGCGACGCTCGCCGCGGGCGGACACCCGGCCTCGCTCTTCGACGGGGTCGACCTCGTCGTGATCTCGCCGGGCGTGCCCTCGTTCCCCGCGCTCGAAGCGTTCGAGAGGGCGGGCGGCGAAGTCATCGGCGAGCTCGAGCTCGCGGCGCGGTGTTTCGTGGGCACGCCCATCGCGCTGATCGGCGGGACGAACGGCAAGAGCACGACGACCGCGCTCGTGCACGTGATGCTCGAAGCGGCGGGGAAGAAAGTGTTCATCGGCGGCAACTTCGGCACGCCGCTCGCCGAGGTCGTGGGGCAATCGTTCGACGCGATCGTCCTCGAAATTTCGAGCTTCCAGGCCGAGCGGGTGCCCACGCTGCACGCCCGCGCCCACGCGTTGCTCAACATCACCGACGATCACCTCGACCGGTACCCGGACTTCCAGGCGTACGCCGACGCGAAGGGCAACCCCTTCGTCCCCATGGGTCCCGAGGATACGGCCGTGATCCCGCACGGCGATCCGCTCTGCGCGAAGCAGGCCGCCCGCGGCGGCGCCCGTGTGGTCACGTTCAGCGCGACCGACGAGGCCGCCACCGTGCGCCCCGTCGGCGGCTCGATCGTGCATCGCGACGCGTGGCACAGCTTCCCGCTCGACGCGCTCCAGATCGCCGGCAAGCACAACGTCGAGAACGCATGCGCGGCGCTCGGCGTCGTGGCCGCGTTCGACGTGCCCTTCGACGACAGCGCGGACGCTTGGCTCTCGCGCGCCGTCCGTGCCTTCCGCGGCCTCGGCCATCGCACCGTGCTCGTCGGCGTGAACGACAGCGTACGTTACTACGACGACTCGAAGGGCACGAACGTCGGCGCGTCGGTCGCCGCGCTCCGTGGCCTCACCGAGGACAAGGCCGTCCTCATCGCGGGCGGCAAGGACAAGCTCGGCGCGTACGAGCCGCTCGTCGACGCGCTCCGCGACAAGGGCCGCGGCCTCGTGCTCATCGGCGAGGCTGCTGATCGGATCGCCGCGGCCGCGCAGGGCGTGCTCCCCATCGAGCGCGCCGGATCCATGGCCGAGGCCGTGCAGATCGCGCGCCGACTGGCCCAGCCCGGCGACGCCGTCCTGCTCAGCCCCGCCTGTTCGAGCTTCGACATGTTCCGCGATTACAAGGATCGCGGCGACCAATTTGCCCAGGCGGTCCAGTCCATGCTGGAGGTTCGGTCGTGAGCAGCAGCGCCGTCCTCTCGGGCAACCATGCGATCGGCGAGCGCCGCCATTCGAGCGCGCCCCCGCCGAAGAACCGCCTCCTTCCGCCGAGCGATCCGCCACCCGCGCCGCCGAAAAACGAGGCCCGCGCGCCGCGCAAGGAGAGCCCCGGCGCCGGCAACGGCGTCACCGCGCTCCTCCGTTCGAGCAAGGCCGGCCCCGTGGACTCGGTGCTCGCGGCCGTGGTCATCGCGCTCGTCGGCTTCGGCGTCGTCATGGTCTACAGCGCGAGCGCGATCGAAGCGACCGTGAAGTACCACGACGCGCAGTTCTTCCTGAAGCGCCAGGGCGTCTACGCGCTCGTCGCGCTCTTCACGATGTGGCTCGTGAGCCGCTTCGACTACCGCAAGCTCAAGCCCTTCACGTACCCGATCCTCGTCGCGGTCACGCTCATGCTGGGCCTGACGATCCTCGGCCTCGGCCACAAGGCCGGCAACGCCTACCGCTGGATCGCGATCGGCCCCGTGCACATCCAGCCAGCAGAGACCGCCAAGCTCGGCATCGTCCTCTGGCTCGCGTACTCGCTCTCGAAGAAGGCCGACACGATCAAGAGCTTCTCCGTGGGCTTCTTGCCGCACCTGATCGTCGTCGGCTTCCTCATCATGCTGCTCTTGAAGCAGCCCGACTTCGGCAGCGCCGTCGTGCTCCTGTTCCTCACGTTCACGCTGCTCTTCGTGGCGGGCGCGCGCCTGCCGTACATCGCAGCGTTCACGGCCCTGCTCGGCATGGGCGCGGCTGCGCTCGTGGCCTTCAGCGACTACCGCTACCGGCGCTACCTGGCGTTCATCGACATGGACAACCACCGCCAGGACCTCGCCTATCAGCCCTTCCAGTCCGTCATGAGCTTCGGCTCCGGCGGGTGGACCGGGCTCGGCCTCGGCAAGGGCCTGCAGGTGCTTTACCTGCCCGAGGCGCACACGGACTTCATCAGCGCGATCATCGGCGAGGAGCTCGGCTTCCTCGGCATCCTCGGCCTCGTCACCGCGTACCTCGTCATCGTCTCGCGTGGCGTGAAGATCGCGCTCGAAGCGCACGACGACTACGGCAGCTTCCTCGCGTTCGGCATCGCCACGCTCTTCGGCGTGCAGGCGCTCGTGAACCTCGCCGTCGCCATGGCCATCCTGCCGACGAAGGGCCTCACGCTGCCGTTCATGAGCTACGGCGGCTCGTCGCTGCTCGTGAACGCCGCCGGCGCGGGCGTCCTGCTCAGCGTCAGCCGTCCGCGGACGAACGAGGTTCCGCGAGAGAAGCCCGCGCCCGTGCGCACGAGCGAGGGCGCGCCGAGCGCGTCGGCCCTCATCGCCACGGAGGCCCAGGATGGGGCCGCGGCCGCGGAGGGAGCGAGCGCGTGACGACCCTTCTTCTCGCAGGCGGCGGCACCGGCGGCCACGTCTTCCCGATGCTCGCGGTGGGCGAGGCGGTTCGTGCCGCCGACCCTTCGGCGCGTGTCGTCTACGTCGGCACCGCGCGCGGCCTCGAAGCGCGCGTCGTGCCCGAGCAAGGTGGCGAGCTCGAGCTCCTTGACATCCTGCCCCTGCGCGGCGGAGGAGTTTCCGGGTTCCTGAAGGGCGCGCAGCACGCCGCGGCCTCGATCCCCGCCGCGCGGGATCTCGTCCGCCGCCTCGGGCCGTCGGCCGTCCTCTCCGTGGGCGGTTACGCGGGCGGCCCCGTGTGCTTCGCGGCGCGCACGCTCGGCGTCGCCGTCACCGTGCTCGAACCGAACAGCGTGATGGGCCTGTCGAACCGCCTGCTCGCGCCGTTCGCCGTGCGCGCCTACACCACGTTCCCCGAGGTCGATCGTTTCTTCCGACCGAGCATCGTGCGCCGCCTCGGCGTGCCCCTCCGCAAGGCCTTCGCGCCCGCGCCGTACGAGGTCCAGAAGGACCAGCTCTCGATCCTCGTCCTCGGCGGCAGCCAGGGCGCCAAGGCCTTGAACGAGACCGTGCCGCGCGCGATTTCCCAGGTCGTGAACCAGGTCCCGGGCCTGCGCGTCGTCCACCAGACGGGCCGCGAGCGCGAGGCCGAGGCGCGCGCGCTCTACGAGTCGCTCGGTTTGTCCGGGGCCGCCGAGGTCGTCCCGTTCATCGACGACATGGCCCGCGCGCTCGCGTCGGCCGACCTCGTGATCGCGCGGGCCGGCGCCTCCACGCTCGCCGAGCTCTGCGCCGTCGGTCGCCCCGCGATCCTCGTCCCGTATCCCTTCGCGGCCGACGATCATCAGCTCAAGAACGCGCGCTCGCTGGAGAAGCGCGGCGCGGCCGTGGCGCTGCCGCAGGCCGAGGCCACGGCCGATCGGGTCGCGGAGGAGATCCGCAAGCTCGCGGGTTCGCCCGAGGGGCGCGCTTCCATGGCGCGCGCCGCGGCCGAGATCGGGGCGCCCGACGCGGCGAAGGCCGTGGCGGCGGACTTGCTCGAGCTCGCGCGTTTGCGGGAGTCGAAACACCGGGAGAAAGCCCGGGGAAGGACGGCATGATGTTCCGCGGGCGCGTCCGGCACATCCACTTCGTGGGCATCGGCGGCGTGGGCATGAGCGGCCTCGCGGAGATCCTCCGCTCGCTCGAGTTCGACGTCTCCGGCTCCGACGTGAAGAGCGGCTCCACGACCCAGCGTCTTGCCTCGCTCGGCGTGCGCATCGACATCGGCCACCGCGCCGAGAACGTCCGCGGCGTCGACGTCGTCGTGTATTCGAGCGCGATCCGCGCGGACAACCCGGAACTCGTCGAGGCCCGCGCGCTCGGCATCCCCGTCATCGGCCGCGCCGAGATGCTCGCCGAGCTGATGCGCGTGAAGTACGGCGTGGCCATCGCGGGTTCGCACGGAAAAACCACGACGACCTCGCTCGTCGCCACGGTGCTCCGGCACGCCGGCCTCGATCCCACGGTCGTCGTCGGCGGCAAGATGGCCGCGCTTGGTTCGAACGCGCGCCTCGGCGCCGGCGATCTGCTCGTCGCCGAGGCCGACGAGAGCGATGGCTCGTTCTTGCGCCTGACGCCCACGATCGCCGTGGTCACGAACATCGACCCCGAGCACCTCGATCACTACGGCACCCACGAGAAGATCAAGGACGCCTTCATCGAGTTCGCCGCGCGCGTACCCTTCTACGGCCTCGCCGTGCTTTGCCTCGATCACCCGCACGTGCAGGACATCCTGCCGCGGATCCCGCGCCGCCACGTCACGTACGGCGTCTCGCCGCACGCGGACTACTGCGCGCGCGGCATCCAGTTCCGCGGCCTGGAGACGAGCTTCAACGCGTATCGCCGCGGCCAGCCGCTCGGCGGCTTCACCGTGAAGATGCCCGGCGCGCACAACGTGCTGAACTGCCTCGCGACGATCGCCGTCGCCGACGAGCTCGAAGTCCCGCTCGACGTCACGAAGCAAGCCCTCGCCACCTTCGGCGGCGTCGCGCGTCGCTTCACGGTCGTCGGCGTGCACCAGGGCGTCACGCTCGTCGACGACTACGGCCATCACCCGGCCGAGATCCGCGCCACGATCGAGGCCGCGCGCCGCGCGTATCCCGATGACGCACACCGCATCGTCGTCGCGTTCCAGCCGCATCGCTACACGCGCACGAAGGATCTCTTCGAGGACTTTACGCGCGCCTTCAACCTCGCGGACGTCCTCTTCGTCACGGACATTTACCCCGCGGGCGAGGCGCCGCTGCCCGGCGTGAACGCCGAGCGGCTCGTGCAGTCGATCCGCGAGCACGGCCACCACGACGCCACGTACGTGCCGAACAAGGCCGATTTGCCCGAGGTCCTCGCGAAGGTCACGCGCCCCGGCGACGTGGTCATCGCCCTCGGCGCGGGCGACATCAACAACATGCTGAAGGGCCTGCGCGCGCGGCTCGAAGGCGTCACGGAGCCTCCGCCCGCGAGCCGGGAAGGCGGTCCATGAGCGACGCCCTGCCCACGAACCGCCGGCTGAAGAAGCCCTCCACGCCGCCAATCGTTGCTGCTCCAAGGGATCCGGTCAACATTTGGGGCTCCGGATCGCCTTCGGCGTCCTCCGCCCCAAACCCCGAGCCCCAGCACGACTCGCCGCCGCCGCCCGGGGCCACGACGAGCACGATCCGCCCGCCGAAGCCCAAGGCGAAGCCGCGCCTTTCGCTCCCGCGGCCGAAGCTTCCGCGCGCGCTCTCGTTGTTCCTCGGCGTGATGGTGGTCCTCTCGGCCTCGGTCGCGGTGGCCTGGGGCGCGCGCCGGTACATCATGACGAGCCCGCGCTTCGCGATTCGCACGGTGCTCGTCGACGGAAACCGCCGTTTGCCGGCCGAGCAGGTCGCCGGCGCGGGCGGCGTCACCGTGGGCCGCAACATCTTCGAGCTCGACCTGGAGACGGCGGGCGCCACGATCACCACCGAGCCCTGGGTCGAAAAGGCCCAGGTGACGCGCACGCTCCCGTCGACCGTGCGCATCACGGTCGTCGAGCGTGAGGCCTGGGCCGTGGCCACGATCGGCGGCGAGCTCTACCTCGTCACGCGCGACGGCGACCCGTTCAAGCGTGTCGCCGACGGGGACCCGATCGACCTGCCCGTCGTGACCGGCATCACGCCCGAAAAGGTCGCCGCGGACCGTCCCGGCGTGGTCAACGCGCTGCGGCGTGCGCTCGACGTGGTCGAGGACATGGATCGGGCGGGCATCAGCAAGCGCTACCCGATCCAGGAGGTCCACCTCGAGCGCGACGGCACGATCGTCATGACGATCGGCAAGGACGCGATCTCGCTTTACCTGGGCCAGACGAGGTTTCGCGAGAAGATCGAGCAGGCCGCGCGCGTTCTGATGGAGCTCGCCAAGCGCAAGGCGAATCCCGCGGTGATCTTCCTGGACAACGAAGCACACCCCGAGCGGGTCGTCGTGAGGATGCGATGATCCGCCGCGTCTCGTGCTCGTTGTCGTTCTCGAAATTTGGCCAGCCCCCGCTCGCCATGTCAGCGTCGCCCTGCTTCGCGAGGCGCACGGCCTCCGTATCGGGTGGATGCGAATGAAGAGCAGGATGGAGCAGAGCGAGATTGTCGTTGGTCTCGACATCGGGACGACGAAGGTGTCTGCCGTCGTCGGCGAGGTCGACGCCGATGGGATCACCATCCTCGGCGTGGGCAACGTCCCGTGCCGCGGGCTGCGAAAAGGCATCGTGGCGAACATCGACTGGACGGTCCGGTCGATCGCGGAGGCCATCGAGGCCGCGCAGACGATGGCCGGCGTCGAGATTCGCACGGTGTATGCAGGCGTCGCCGGCAACCACATCCGCGGCCAGTCCTCGGACGGCGTGGTCGCGGTGGGCGGCGGCGAGGTGACGGACGTCGACGTGACACGTGTCCTCGAAGGCGCGCGTGCCATTCCGATCGACGCCGATCGGCAGATCCTGCACGCCTTGCCGCGCGAGTTCACCGTCGACAACCAGGACGGTATTCGTGATCCCGTGGGAATGAGCGGCGTTCGCCTCGGCGTGAAGGTGAACCTCATCACGGCCGCGACGTCTTGCGTGCAAAACGTGGTCCGTTGCGCGGAGCGCTGCGGATTGACCGTGGCGGACGTGGTCCTCGAGCCGCTCGCGAGCGCCGAAGCCGTTCTCTCCGAGGACGAAAAAGAGATCGGCGTCGCCGTGATCGATATCGGCGGCGGTACGACGGATTTGCTGATTTACGTGGACGGCGGAATCGCGCATGCGAGCGTTATTCCGGCGGGCGGAAACAACGTGACGGCGGATCTCGCGGCGGGCCTGCGCACGCCGATGGCCGAGGCGGAACGGCTGAAGCGCAATTTCGGCTGCGCGCTCGGGCGGATGGTCGCGGACGACGAGGAGGTCGAGGTGCCGGGCGTCGGTGGGCATCCGCCGCGCAAGGTGCCCCGTCGGGTGCTTTCGGACATCATCGAGCCGCGGATCGAGGAGATCTTCGCGGTGATCCGCAAGCGCATCGAGGATGCGGGCCTGCTCGATCAGCTCGCGGCGGGCGCGGTTCTCACGGGCGGCGCGGTGCTCATGGAAGGCATGAGCGAATTCGCCGAGGAGATCCTGGGTATGCCGGTTCGTCTCGGCGTACCGGTCGGGATGCGTGGAATCACGCAGCTCGTGGCGGGCCCGCAATATGCAACGGGCGTGGGGTTGCTCCACTACGGAGCGAACCAGCTCCGCGAGGCGCGCGAGCCGCGCGTCGTCGTGGAGTCGCAGCCTCCGCCGCGCCAGACCGCGCCGCGCGTGACGGCGCCTTCGAGGCCGGATCGACGAGAGCTCTCCGAGGAGACGGTCGTCGAAAAACGGCAAGGCGGTCGGTTCTGGAATTGGTTGCGCGCAGCTTTCTGAGCTGACGCACGAGGGTAAATTTCGTAAAACGAAGTCGAGATAGCGAAGCGTGAGTGATTGATAGGCGGTTTCATGGGGGAGAGGCACCCCATGGAGTCGCCCTGGGAGCAGGCGAGGCTCCCTTGGCCCCGAGCGGCCGGAAAGAATTCCCGGGAGGCGTTTCATGAGTTTCTCCATCGAGTTTGCCGACGAGCACGCGGGTTACGACGCCCGTATCAAGGTCATCGGCTGTGGCGGGTCGGGCGGCAATGCCGTCAACACGATGATCAACTTCGGCCTCGAAGGGGTCGAGTTCCAGGTCGTGAACACCGACGCCCAGGCGTTGTCGGCGAGCATCGCGCCGATCAAGGTGCACATCGGCTCGAACGTCACCCGTGGCCTCGGCGCAGGCGCCGATCCCGAGAAGGGCCGCAAAGCGGCGCTCGAGGACGTGCAACGCCTGAAGGAGCTCATCCAGGGCGCCGACATGGTCTTCGTGACCGCCGGCATGGGCGGCGGCACCGGCACGGGCGCGGCGCCGGTGATCGCGCAGCTCGCTCGCGAGGAAGGTTGCCTCACCGTCGGCGTCGTGACGAAGCCCTTCTTCTTCGAGGGCAAGCAGCGCGCGCGTCGCGCCGAGCTCGGCCTCGCCATGCTCTCCGAGCACGTCGACACGCTCATCACGATCCCGAACCAGAAGCTCCTGACGCTCGGCGACGAGGAGCTCTCCTTCGTGGACGCCTTCCGCAAAGCCGACGAGGTGCTCTACCAGGCCATCAAGGGCATCAGCGACCTCATCACGCAGAACGGCATCGTCAACGTCGACTTCGCCGACGTGAAGACGGTCATGAGCAACATGGGCCGCGCGCTCATGGGCACGGGCTGCGCGAAGGGCCAGGGCCGCGCGCGCCTCGCCGCCGAGATGGCCATCACCTCGCCGCTGCTCGACGACATCTCGGTCGAGGGCGCGATGGGCGTGCTCATCAACATCGTCGGCGGCCCCGACATGCGCATGCGCGAGATCGAGGAAGCCGCGACGCTCGTGCAGGAGCAGGCGCACGAGGACGCGAACATCATCTTCGGCGCGACCATCGACGAGACGATGGGCGACATGATCAAGGTCACCGTCATCGCGACGGGCTTCGACCCGAGCGCCTCCGACGCCGCGCAGCAGGCCTCGGGCGCGCTGGTGACCGGCGCGCGGACGCCGCAGGCGATGCCGATCTCGACGGCGCCCTCGCTCTCGAGCGCGCTCTCGGGCGCCCTCACGGGCGGAGGGTCGCGCTCGAACCCGCCGCCGCTCTCGGCGCCGCAGCGCAGCATGCCGCAGCCGCAGCGCGAGGAGCCGGCCTACACGGTGCGCGGCGGTCGCGGCGCGCCTGCCCAGCAGCCGGCCCCGGCCTCGCTCTCGTCGGGCGCCTCGGGGACGCCCTCGCGCGAGCGCGCGACGTTCGTTCCGCCGCTCGACGCGGACTGGGATACGCCGGCGTTCCAGCGCCGTGGTCAGTAAATCCGGGTAGGGGGGGCTGGCCAAGCCGGGTACGCTGGCTTGGTTGACAGCCCCTAGGGGCGACTTATCGTCTCACGGCCTTGCGGCCTGTGCGGCCGCCGCCCCGGTCGCCGCGATCATGAGCCAAAAACGGGATTATTACGAGGTTCTCAGCTTGTCGAAGGAAGCTTCGACCGACGAGATCCGCAAAGCGTACAGGGCGGCTGCCCTCAAGAACCACCCTGACCGGAACCCGGGCGACAAGGAGGCCGAGGCGCGCTTCAAGGAAGCCACCGAGGCCTATCAGGTCCTGTCCGACGACCAGAAGCGCGCTCGGTACGACCGCTACGGTCACGCCGGCGTCGAGGGCATGCCCGACATGGGCGGCCAGGACATCTTCACGCACTTCCAGGACATCTTTTCGGAGCTGTTCGGCGGCTTCGCGGGTGGCGGCGGGTTCGCCGGCGGCGGGCAACGTCGTTCGCGTGGCCCGGCGCGCGGGCAAGACCTTCGCGTCGAGCAACGCCTCACGCTGCGCGAGGCGATGACCGGCACGAAGCGCGAGGTCGTGCTGCGGACGCCCGTTGCCTGCGAGGAGTGCCAGGGCAGCGGCGCCAAGCCCGGCACGAAGCGCAAGACGTGCGGCGTGTGTGAAGGCGCCGGGCAGGTGTCCACCGCGCGTGGGTTCGTCATGTTCACGCAGACGTGCCCCGAGTGCCGCGGCGAAGGCACGGTCGTGAAGACGCCGTGTCCCTCGTGCAACGGCGCCGGCGCGGTCGAGAAGTCGCGCAAGGTCGTGGTGAACTTCCCGGCCGGCATCGACGCGGGCCAGCGCCTCCGCGTGCCCGGACAAGGCATGCCCGGCGCACTCGGCGGCCCGCCCGGCGACCTCTACGTCGACGTCGACCTCCTGCAAGACGAGCGCTTCGAGCGCGACGGCGCCGACCTCGTCACGCGCGCGCTCGTGTCGTTCGCCAGCGCGACGCTCGGCGGCACGTCCGAGATCGAGCTGCCCGACGAGAGCAAGGTCAGCATCGACATCCCCGCCGGCACGCAGCCCGGCGAGGTGATCACCATGCGCGGCAAGGGCATGCCGCGCGTCGACGGCCGCGGCCGCGGCTCGCTCCAGGTCGTCGTGCAGGTGCAGGTGCCGAAGCAGATCTCGGCCCGCGCGCAGGAGCTCTTGAAGGAGCTTCAAGCCGAGCTCGGCCACGAGAACGAGACCGCCCCCGCGGCGTCTGCGGCGACGACGTCTTAAGCGTCCGACAGCCCGAGCCAAGCCCCGAGACAAGCCAGCGCGAACGCGAGCGGCGCGCACGCGAGCGCGATCACCACCGCCACCGGCGCCGCGAGCCCGAGCAGCACGATCGTCCCGACGATCGCCAAGAGCGCGCTGATCGCCGGTTCGAGCACGCTCCGCGCCGCCGACGCGCGCGCCACGATCCACCCCGCGAAGAGGAACGAGAGCAGCGCCGCGCTCGCCAGGAGGAGGAGCGGCGCGACGGCGTTCGACGCGTCGCGATCGATGGCCGCGAACTGGAAGCCGAGCCGTCGCCCGAGCAGCACCGCGCCCACGAGCATCGCCGTGATCATGCCCGTCGTCACGAGCATGCCGAGCCCGATCCAGAAGAACGAGAGGGGCCGCTCCGAGCGCCGGAGCGCCTCGCGCATCGCCCGGAGCGACGGCGGCGCGAGCGGCAAGAGGCGCGGCTTCTTCGGCTCGTGCTCGCGCTCGCGTGGCTCGATCTTCTCCGCCTCCGCGCTCCGCTGGAGCACGTCGCGGACGCCGATCCAGGCGATGACGCCGGCGACCACGAGGATCGGGATCGTCGCGAGCACCGACGCCGGCCCCCGGGCAAACGCGACGTGGTGCGCGATCGCGTTGCCGGCCGCGGCGAGGGCCCAGGCCCCGTTGAACCAGCCGCCGCCCATGCGGCCCTGCCCATCGCGGCCGAGCGCGAAGCCCCACCACGTCGCGAGGCACGTCGCCGCGAGCGTCGTCAGCGCCGTGCGTGCCGGCGCGATGAGCGAGAAGGGAAGGCCGATCAGGAACAACGCGCTCTTCAGCGTCATGAACCCGAGCGCCGCGGCCGCCGCGTACGAGATCGCGTCGATCGGCCGATGTTGCCCCACGCGCAGGCGGAACGCCGGCGTCGCGGCCGCGACCTTGAGCGCCTCTTCGAGCGGCGCGGCCACGAGGTAGGCGTACACGAGCGCCGCGAGATCGATCCCCACGTCGAGCTTGCGCGGCCCGAGCACGCCCGTGAGCGCGCGCTCGCAGAGCTCCGCCGGGATGCACGCGAGCATGCCGAGCGCGAACGTCGCCACGACCGAGCGCGGGCTCGACGGGCGCAGCGTGTCGCGCGAGGCAAACCCCACGTACAGCGCGACGGGCGCTGCGAGGGCGAGCAGGCCGAGGAGGATCTGGAGGGCGAGCAACGGTCTAGAAGTGGAGCCCCAGCACGGCGGTGCCGGTGACCGCGGCACCGTAGCTCGAACCCTCGGCCTTGAGCACTTCTGCGCGTGCTCGTTCGAGGGTCGTGAGATTCGGGTCGCCCTGGATCTCCGTGACCTTCGAGGGATCGAGCCCCGGGCGCGTGAGGCCGAGGATCTCGGCGCTCGCACTCACGCCGAGCGAAAACATGGGCGTGATGTAGTAGTCGAGCCCGGCCTGGCCGCGCACGTAAAACCCGTGGACCTGCGTGTTCTCCAGGGCCGTCGCCGCCGCGCCGCTCTGGAGCGCGCTCTTGAAGCTGCCGAGCGCCGTGTAGCCGCCGCCGAGCTCGAAGTGCGGCTCCAGGTTGCCGAGCGGCAGGTGCAGGCCGATCTCGCCGCCGACGCTGAAGAGGTCCCACGTGTTGAAGAAGCCCACGCGGCCGCGCGCGCCGATCGTGATGAACACGAGCCGCAAGCCGAGCCCCACGCCGATCACCGGGCCGCTCGCTTGCGTCTCGATGAACCCCGCGCTGAAGCTCTGCTCGTCGATGTTGAAGGTCCGCAGACCAACGTGCTGGAAGCCGCCTTCGGCCTCCAGGTACACCCACTCGAGGCCGCGGCCCGAGTCGCCCTTCTTCGCGTCGTCGAGGTCTTGCGAGGTCTCCGAGGCGGCCGGCGCTTGGCTCGCCGAGGGCGCCATCGGGGGCGGCGGCGAAAGCCCTCCGGCCGACATGTCCTGTGCGTCTGCGGTCCGTACGTAGGCCAAGGATACGAGCAAGACCGCGGAGGCGAGCGTGATCCCGGCAAGCCGGGTCGTGCGTTTCGTCGTCACGTTTCTTCGTCTCCCTTCGGTTCGTCGGGATCGTCCTCCCTGCGCGCCCCCTCGCCCTCCAGCATGCTCGTGTCGACAGGTGGGCCGGGGACACGGTAGGCACCCGTGAGCCAACGCTCCAGGTCGAGCACCTTGCACCGGGCCGAGCAGAAGGGCCGCGCGGGATTTTCGGGCCCGAGCACGGCCTCGCGGCCGCACTGCGGGCAAGTCGATCGGGAGGATGCTCCCATGATGGCGCTAACGTAGCAGCCTCCCGGGCGACCATGTAGCCTCGGGGGCATCATGCGCTCGTGGAATCGAGCCGCGGCATTCGTGCTTGCCGCGGCGCTGCCGTTCGGATGTGCGGGTCGTGCGGGCCTCGAGATCACCCTCGAAGGCGAGGACGATGTTTCCGTCCCGCCGATCGACACGGGTCCGCCCCCCGCGGCGGCTCGTGCGGACAAGCTCGATTTGCTGCTCGTCGTGGACAACTCGCGGAACCTCGACGCCGCGCAAGGCCTGCTCGTCGAGACGTTGCCTTACCTGCTCGACAGGCTCACGCGCCCCGCTTGCGTGAACGGCTTCGGCACCATCGTCTCCGAGACGGCGAGCCCCGAGGAGCCTTGCCCCGTCGGCGTGCGGGACTTCGCGCCTGTCAGGGACATCCACATCGGCGTGATCTCCACGAGCATCGGCGGCCACGGTGCGGACATCTGCAGCCCGGCGAGCACGACGTTCGACCCGAGCGCCAACGACCGCGCGCGGCTGCTCACCCGCGCGGCGAGCGGCGGCGCCGTGCCCACCTGGGAGAACAAGGGCTTCCTCGCGTGGGATCCCGGCCAGGCGTCGGACCCGCCGGGCGACGCGGATCTCGGCGCGCTCGGCGCGAAGCTCGCCGAGGTCGTGGGCGGCGTCGGCACGAAGGGCTGCGGCTTCGAGGCGCAGCTCGAGAGCATCTACCGCTTCCTCGTCGACCCCGAGCCGTACCTCGACATGACGCTGGAAGGAAACAAGGCCGTCCCGAGCGGCGTCGACGACGTCCTGCTCCAGCAACGCGCCGACTTCCTCCGCCCCGACTCGGTCGTCGCCGTCCTGCTCCTCACGGACGAGGACGACTGCTCGACGCGTGACGGCGGCCAGTACTTCGCCGTCAACCAGGGCACGGGCACCGATGGCAAGCCCTTCCGCATGCCGCCTGCCCGCAGCGCGTGCGCGTCGAACCCGAACGATCCCTGCTGCGCCTCGTGCGCGCAGCCCACGCAAGTCAGTTGCCTCGGTACGGAGGTCGATCCCGCGTGTACCAAGCTCCCAACGGCGATCGAGGATCCGCTCAACCTCCGCTGCTTCGATCAGAAGCGTCGCTTCGGCATCGACTTCCTCTACCCGACCTCGCGGTACGTCGACGGCTTCACGCGCGACGTCATCCCGAACCGCGCGGGCGAGCTCGTGAAGAACCCGCTCTTCGAGAGCGGCCGCCCGCGTGAGCTCGTCTTCTTCGCCGGCATCCTCGGCGTGCCTTGGCAGGACATCGCGGTCGATCCCAAGGCGCTCGCGACGGGCCTCTTGCCGGCGACGGAGCTCGACTGGTCGCTCCTCCTCGGGGATCCCGAGACGGGCGAGCCGCCCGCCGATCCGCTGATGCGCCCCTCGATCGATCCGCGCGAAGGCATCCACCCGCGCACGGGCATCCCGCTCGCGCCGCCTTCGGCGAGCGCACTCGAAAACCCCATCAACGGCCACGAGCGTACGACCACCGCCCGCGACGACCTCCAGTACGCGTGTATCTTCCCGCTGCGCGTGCCCAAGGAGTGCACGGGGCAGGCCGACTGCGAGTGCGCGGGCACGGACGTCACGACGAACCCCGTTTGCCAAGCTCCCGACGGGAGCTACGGCGCGACGCAACGTTTCGCCCGCGCCGTGCCCGCCACGCGCCCGCTCGCCGTCATGAAGGAGCTCGGCACGCAGGCCGTCGTCGCCTCGATCTGCGCCGAGAAGGTGAGCTCGCCCGTGCAGCCGACCTTCGCCTACAAGCCGGCCGCCGACGCGCTGCTCCGCACGATTCGCCGAAGGCTCGAGCCCGGCGGCTGAACCTCACTCCACGCGCACCGCTGCATAGAGCGCCTCGCCGTCGCGGCGCAGCCGCACGAGCAGCGTCCCCGGTCGTTTCGCCTTGTCCACCACGCGCAGGAAGCCCGCGCCGTCCTCGATCGGCTGGCCGTTGACCTCCACCACGATGTCGCCCACTTCGAGTTCGCCCGCGGCCGCGCCGCGCGGATCGAGCCCCTCGATGCGCGCCCCGCCGCCGAGCGCGTCGCCCACCGACACGCCGATGGTCTTGCGCGGGCCGACGTCCTCCAGCTTCTGCGCCGGTTTCTCCTCGGACACAGGCTTCGCCAGCACCACGCGCTTGACCCGCTCGTCCTTGCCGTGCCGGATCAAGAGCCGCATCGAATCGCCGGGCTTTCTGTGCCCGAGGAGCCGCGCGAGCTCCGCCGCCTGATCGATCGGCTCGTCGTCAGCCGACAAGATCACGTCGCCCGGCTCGATCCCCACCTTCGACGCCGGCCCGTCCGCCTCGACGTCCGTCACGAGCGCGCCCGTCGGCCCCGGCAGCGCGAGCGCCCGCGCGAGCTCGTGCGAGATCGCCTGGAACGCGACCCCAAGCACGCCGCGCGAGACGTGCCCCGCGTCGCGCAGCTCCGGGATCACGGCGCGGACGTCGTCGATCGGGATCGCAAAACCGATGCCCTGCCCGCGCGCATGGATGACCGTGCTCACGCCGACGACGCGGCCGCGCCCATCGAAGACCGGGCCGCCGCTCGAACCAGGGTTGATGCTCGCGTCGGTCTGGATGAGGTGGTCGAACGGCCCGAGCCCGAGGACGCGCTCCTTCGCGCTCACGATGCCCAAGGTGACCGTGTGCCGCAGGCCGAACGGGCTTCCGATGGCCACGAGGTAGTCGCCCACGCGGAGCGCCTCGCTCGTCCCGAACTGCGCAACCGCAAGGCCCGTCGCGCCGCGCAGCGCGAGCAGCGCCACGTCGAGCTTCTCATCCTCACCGAGCACCGAAGCTTCGAGCTCGCGCCCGTCAGAGAGCTGCACGCGCACGCGCTCGGCGCCGTGCACCACGTGGGCGTTCGTCACGACGAGCCCGTCGGTGCTCACGATGAAGCCCGATCCCACCGCCCGCTCGATCGCACGTGACGTCCCGCCCGCGCGCACGCGCTGCGGATCCCCCCGCTCCTCGGCCCCACGTGTGGCCGCGATGCTCACCACGGTCGGCCGCACATGCTCGACGAGCGCCGAGATGTCGAGCGCGACGCCCGCCTCTCCCGGCGGAGCCGGGGGCAACGCCGCCGCCGCCATGGGCGTGATGGCGCGGTCGTTCATGGTCGCATCAGCGCGGTTGCTGCAAGCCGGGACCCCGTGAGCCAGGGCCAGGCCAAGCGTGAAGGCCAGCGCGGAGGACGTCATGGACGGCACGTAAAGCCGTCCCCTTGGGTCGCAAGCGAGCCTCTGCCCATGGGTCTCCTCGCAGGTCGTCGCGCCGGGGCGCTGCCCCGGGCCCCGCGGGGGCTGTTCGCCCCTCGACCCGAACCAGGCACGGCCTGGCCCGTTGGAAGAACTGCGCAACGCGCAGTTCTTCCAACGGGCCGGTGGCAAGACCATGGAGGTGGGTTCCAAGCTGGCGACGGGCACGTTGCCGGTTGAAACGTCAGCGCTGCGGTCTTGGTGGGCAGGGTCGTTGCCGGTCTTGACCCTGGCTGTTCGATGAACTGCGCATCGCGCAGTTCATCGACCCCGAGTCCAGCGCTTGCGCTGGTCCGGGTCCAGGGGTGGACAACCCCTGGTCGGGGCCCGGGGTGAAACCCCGGCTCCGCGCCTCCGCGCGGCGGAGACGGTGCGGTCAGAGCTCGACGCGTAGGAACTGGACGGTGATCTCGACGTGACGCCCGCTCGTTTGCGTGAAGGAGGCCACGCCGCGCTTGCCTTCCCAGCGGTGGGCGAGGCCGAAGGCGCCGGCGCCGCTCGGATCTTCTGGTGCTTCTGTGTCGCTGAGCTCGACGGAGAGCCGGAGGATCTGCTTGCCTGCGGTGACGGCTCCGCCTTGCAGCGCGAAGGTCCCGCCGCGGAGGAGGGCCATGGTGTTCTTGGCGGCCTTGAGCAGGTGCGCGGGCGGGTTGGGCGCGAGCGGCTCGACGCCGGTGATCTTGCCCTCCTCGCTGATGATCATGGCCACCTCGACCGACCCGCCGCTGCCGACGGGCAGCTTCCCCCATGCCGCGTCCGAGCCGCTGGCCATCGGCAGGGCGCGTGTGAAGGCTCGCCCCAGGTCGCGGACCGACGACGCCCCCTCTGCGCCGAACGAGCCCCCGCCTCCCGGAGACGATCCCCCCGGGGGATTTTTGTCTTCGGAGCTGGGGGATGTGTTTTCGGATACGGGGGGCGTCGTTTTGGTGCGGGGGGATGTGTTTTGGGATACGGGGGATCGCTTGCCGGAGCTGGGGGATCGCTCGTCGGAGCTGGGGGATCGTTCGTCGGAGGGGGGGACTGGCTCTTCGGAGGGGGGGACTCGCTCCTCCGGATCCTTTTTCGGCTCCTTCGGCTCCTTCGGCTTGGGCGGATCGGCCTTCGGCTTGGGCGGATCGGCCTTCGGCTTCGGCGGGTCGACCTTGGGTGGGGCCGGCGGCGGCGGCTCGACGGGCTCGCTCGGGGCGGCTGCGGGCGGCTCGCTCGGGGCGGCGGGTGCGGGTGCGGGCGGCGGCGGTTCGACGGGTGCGCCGCCCACCTCGCTGCCTGTCACGTCCACCTCGTGCAGCTCGCCGCCGATCGGCGCGGCCGTCGTCCCGGCCCAGGTATCAGCCGGGGGAGCCAGCTCCTCGGGGGCGCCCTCCTTCCGCAGCCCGGCGGCGGCGATCAGCGACGCGTGCGCCAGGATCGACACGATGACCGCCCCCTGCATCACCCACGTCGTGCTGGATCCGTCGCGTGCCATCCCGGTTGTCCTCGCGCCTTCGCGCTCGTAGTGTCCGTCGGGCAGGACAACGCCCGCGCGCCCACGTTCCCCGGTTCCGGTTCTTGGTTCTCGCTTGGGGGCTCTGCTTGGACAAGCCGAGCTAGGCCCCCAAACCCCCTCCAGGTTACCATGAGGCTCCTCGCCATCTCCACCTCCACGCCTCGCGGCAGCGCGGCCGTCTTCGACGGTGACAAGCTCCTCGGCGCGTCCGTCTACACGGACCTCGCAGGCCACGCCGAGCGCATCTTCCTCGCCGCCGCCGAGGCCCTCGCCGCGGCCGGCGTCTCCGCGGCGTCGATCGAGGCCTTCGCCTGTGACATCGGCCCTGGCTCGTTCACGGGCGTCCGGGTCGGCGTCGCCGCGGCGAAGGGCATGGCCATCGGCCAGGGCGCGCCGCTCGCCGGCGTCGGTTCGCTCGAAGCCATGGCCGCGGACGCCTTCGCGAGCGGCCGGGCCGGGCCTCACGACGTTGTCGTCGCCGCCCTCGACGCGAAGAAGCAGGAGCTCTTCCTCGCCGCCTTCGACGCGCACGGCGCCGTCTGCTGGGCCCCGCGCCACGTGCCCCGCGCCGACGTGGCCGCGCTCGTGCTTGCCGGCCCGGGTGCTTCCCTTCCGCCGGGCGGGCTCCTCCGTGTTGTCGGCGAGGTCGCGGCCGAGGATCCGGGGCTCGAAGCCTTCGTCCTCCGATCCCCCGGGACCGACCTGCCCGACGCTGCGGCCGTGGGGCGCGTCGCGCTCGGCCGGCTCGTGGCCGGCGGTGACTTCGACGCCGAGCATGTCGAGCCGCTTTACGTCCGTCCGCCCGACGCGAAGCCGATGGCATCGGGCGGGCCCAGCTAGGTAGACTCGCCACCGGATGGACCTACTCGACGAAGATCCCGAGGCCGCCGAGGCGGCGCGTGTGCTCATCGCGCGCTTCGGCAAGAGCTTCCAGCCCGGCGAGGTGATCTACCGGGAGGGCGAGCCCGGCACGGAGGCGTATCTGCTCGAGGAGGGCCGCGTGCGCCTCATCAAGAAGGTGCGCGGCGCCGAGCGCAGCTTGATGGTGCTCAAGCCTGGCGACCTCTTCGGCGAGTCGGCCCTGCTGCCTGGCGCCGAGCGCTCCTCCACCGCGGTCGCGCTCTCGTCCGGCCTCGCGCTCGCGATCGACCAGGCGACGCTGCAGAACTTGCTCGAGCACAACGCGGGCATCGCCTCGCGCATAGTCAAGCAGCTCGTGCGACGGCTGCGGGATGCCGAGGATCAGATCGAGCTCATCATGCTCACGGACGTGCAGTCGAAGATCGTCAGCGCGCTCCTCAAGCTCGCGCAGCAGACGCGCGAGCCGGGGGGCAACAACGCGCTCTTCTCGGTCTCGCCGATGGAGCTCGCGACGCGCGTGGGCCTCGACGTCGACACCGTGAAGCGCAGCGTGCAGAAGCTCCGGGAGGGCCAGTACATCCGCGTCGCCGACGAGCGACTCGAGGTCCCGGACATCGAGGGCCTGCGAAAGCTCTACGGCCTGCTCGGTCAGAAGGACGAAGTCGCGAACGAGGCGTGATTTTGCGCTCGTCCGTCCGAATGTTTCGCCTCAAAGCAACGCGAAATCTTCCCGCATAACACGCCTTGTGTCCCCCACGCCACCCTTTCCAGGTGTAGGTGTGTTTCTTTGTTCCGGTGCGTGGGGGCGGGCGTCTTTTGCGGGTTGACGCTTCTTCCAGCCTGGGTTACCCAAGTTTTCCCGGGCGACTGGCCCGGATTTGGGCCTCGGGCAGAGCCCAGGGGCGGATCGGGAGAGTCCTTCTTCGACGAAACAAGGGCATCTCGATCAGTAAGGACGCATGATCCAGGGGCAAACGGGCAAGAAAACGGGCGTTTGGTCGCGCAGGATGCGTGGCCCTGCGGCGCTCGCTTGCTCGGTCTTGTTCCCTGTGCTGCTCACGTTCGCGCCGGCGTGCAGCGGCGCGCAGGAGCGTGTGGACGGCGTCGACGCGAAGGCGCGTGCCGAGTACGACCTCGGGCGGGAGGCGTTCGAGGGAGGACGGCTGCGCGAGGCGCTCGGCCATGCGCAGGCCTCGCTCCGGATCGACGAGACGAACCCCGACGCGCACTACCTCTCCACCGTCATTCTTTTGGCATTCTGTGCGTCGGACGAGACGTCGACGGATTGCCGTTTCGAGGCGGCGGAGCGCCACGCGCGCGCCGCGCTCGAGTCTGCGCCCGAGATGCGCGACGCGAAGAACGCGCTCGGCGTCATTCTCGTGCATCGGAAAAAGTACGACGAAGCTGTGGCCGTCCTCAAGCCGCTGGCCGAGGACATTCTTTATGCTTCCCCCGAGCAGGCGTGGGGAAATCTTGGCTGGGCATATCTTTCGCGTGGGAGCCTCGACGAGGCGATCGACGCGCTTCGGCGGTCTCTCGCGGCGCAGCCGCTGTTTTGTGTAGGGAACTACCGGCTCGGGCTGGCGTACGAGAAAAAAGGCGAGCTTGCGCTTGCGCGAGAGGCCTTTACGAAAGCGCTCGAGACAGATAAACCTCAGTGTCGGAACCTCCAGGAGGGGTTCGCCGCCCGCGCTCGCGTGGCGGGGAAACTCGGGCAGCAAGATCTCGCCCGGGAAGATCTCGAACGATGCCGCGATGTGGCCCCGGCGACAGTGGCCGGGAAGCGTTGCGCTGCGGAACTCGGATCGTTGCAATGAGTCTTTGCGCGGCTTGTTTGAAACGTGCAAAAGGGAGTCAATCGAATCGATTGAATGAACGGGTGAAGTAGGGATGGAGTCGATCGGCCGCTACCTGAGACATGCCCGTGAGACGAGGGCAATGAGCGTGGAGGAAGTCTCCCGCGCCACCCGCATTCCCGTCCCCTCGATCGAGCGAATCGAGGCGGATCATTTCGATGATTTGCCAGGTGAAGTGTTCGTCCGGGGGTTCCTGCGCGCCTACGCGCGGGCCGTCTCCCTCCCCGTGGAAGAGGTGCTCGCGCGTTATACCGCGAGCCGCCGCGTCGCCGTGGTCACTCCACTTCCCATTGCCTCCCCCGCTGGAGGTTCGCAGGGCAAACGCTTCGGCGTGGCGATGGCCTTCGTCCTCCTGCTGATCCTGTTCACGCTGGCCCTGAGCATCGTCATGCGGCCGCGCGGGCACGATATGCCCCCTGAATTGTCGCAGGTGGGGGACTCGCAGGGCGTATCCTCGAGCCCTATGCTCGGGGCGTGACCGAGCCAAGCGGGCGTCGCCGGGGCCGGAGCGCCCTCCTCAAAAAGATTCTGCGCACCGAAGCGCTGCTCGTCCGGCGGGTCCCCGTGGGCGAGGCCGATCTCATCGTCACGCTTTTCACGGAGGCGCGGGGAATCGTTTCGGCTGTGGCGCGATCGGCCCGTCGATCGAACAAGCGTCTCGTCGCGCTGGAGCCGATGCACCTGCTTCGCGTGACCCTCGAAGAGCGCGAGCAAAAAGACCTGGCCGTGCTCGGCGAGGCCGCAATCGCGCACCCGCGCATGCACCTCGTCGCTGCGCTCGATCGTCTGGAAGCCGCAGGCAGAGCGCTGCGCTGGGTCCGATCGGTCGCGCCGCCGGGCACACGCGAGCCGGGGCTTTTCGCCACCGTAAACGAACTGCTCGACGCGCTCGACACACCCGCGTCCACGCGCTCGCCCGAAGCAGAGCTCGCGACATCAGGCTTGCGTTTGCTCTCGGATATGGGCTTCGGCCTGGTGCTCGATCGATGCGTGCGGTGCAGCCGCGTTTGCCCGGCAGAGGCGCCCGCGTGTCTGGATGCGCTCGCCGGCGGGCTCGTCTGTCGTGCTTGCGGCGGAGCGCGACTCGTGCTGCGGGCGGACCTCCGCGCGCGCGTCGAGGCTGCATGCGCAGGCGACGACGAGGCACTGCGCGCAGAGGACACGCGAATCGTGGTGGACCTCGTGGAGGCCGTAATCCAGGCGCACGCCGGTCCGGCGAAGTAGGCGCCTAGGCGCGCGCTTCCTTCGGCTCCATCGGCAGATACCGCCGCACCGCCCGCGGCACCCCATAGGTCTGCTCGATCTCCAGGTACGGCCGACCCGGCGTATTGCGTGGAAACGCGAAGCTCGCCGTATTCGCATATCGCTCCGTGAGCGCCTCGCGGTGCGTGTGACCAAACACCACGAGCCGCGCGCCCGTCGTGTCCGCGATCCGCGCCGCGCCCTCGGCGAGCTGCTCGGCCACCGACCCGGCATAACGGTTGTGCCCGCGCGCCCAGCTCAGCGTCATTGCGAGCGCCCCGATCGAAAACGCCGCTCCGCCTGCCCGTTTCTTGCCGAGCGCTGCCGCCGAGAGCCCTGCGCTCATCGCCAGCGTGGACAGCACCCGATCGAAATAGAGACGCGAAAACGTCCGGCTCAAGCTGGCCATCGTCGGCCGCGCGCCGAGCGGCAGCATCGTGCCCACGAGCTCGGGCGGAATGCCGAGCTCCGCGATGAAACGAGCGGCCTCCTCCGCGCCGAGCGGCGCCTCGTCCTCCGCGCGCCGTTGATACGTCCGCCCGCTGCGGAGCATCGCGTGAATGGCAGCGTGGAAATAACGATAGATCACGTAGGGCGCGCGCGGGCCGTAGAACGAGAACGCGGAGAGGAAGAGCCGGAGGGGCGTCTCGTCGTTCATGTTGAGGTAGCGAAAGGCGCCTGTCGGCGCGATGAATTGCTCGACGAAATGGACGCCGAGGCTCGCTTCGCCCACGACGAGCGGGTGAGCTGGGGCGTTGTCGGGGTCGTAGAGGTGGCCGTGCTCGATGTGGAGGTCGCCCTCGCGAAAGAACCAAGGGGTCGTGCGCAGCCGCGCGCGCGCCTCGGCCGGCGGATCGAGCGCCGTCACGAGGGCGCTCCGGAAATCGGCCAGCGCGAGGGCTGCGTCGTGGTTGCCGCTCACGAGCCAGAGCTCGCCTCCTCGCGCGAGGTGCCGGCCGAACGCGGCTTTGGCGGCCGGATGCGCCTCGAACACCGCCTCGACCGCGCGCGGCAGCGGCAGGCGGGGCAGATCGGCCGAAAGATCGAAGAGATCGCCGGCGCACACGATTCGCGCGCCCGGGTGCGCGTCGACCAGGCGGGCGAGATCCTCGGACACGGCCCGTGGCACCGAGCGGGTCAGGTGAACGTCACCGAGCACGACCGTGGAGGGCGATTGCACCATGGTCGTTTCTTATGACGCGTCCAGTCGGGGCGAGCAAAGTGATGTTTCCGGTCTCCGAGCGCCCGGCGGGCAAGGGATGGGGGCTCTCGCTCGGCAAGCCGAGCTACCGCCCCCATATCCCCATCGACAACCCCGAGGGCACGCACCAGGGAGCCATTCATGGAGAGCTCGATCCGTCGCCGAGAGGCCAATGAGCAGCCCCTCATGGGGCAGATTCGCCACGCCCTGGAGATGCGGGACGTGGAGGCGCTCGCGGACCTTTATGCCGAGGACGCGATCCTCGAGGAGGTCTCGAGCCTGAACCCGCCCGCGCACCCCATCGTGGTGCACGGCCGCGAGGCCATCTTGAAGCAGCTCCGCGACGAGTTCCTGCGGGACCCGGTCGGCGGGTGGCATCGTGAGGTGAAGAGCACGGACATCATCGACGAGATGGAGACGGATGAGGCCGTCGCCTTCACCGAGGTGCGTACCTATGCGGCCGGCGACAAGGTGATCACGCAGCACCTGGCGCACAAACGGAACGGGCGTATCCAGCACGATCGGCTGGTCGTGGCGCGCGACTCCGATTGACGGGGCCCGGCCGGAGGCGCTCGTTCGAGCGCGCGCTCCATTTCGGCGAACACCTCCGCGTCTTCGTCCATTCGCCGCGCGTGTCGAGGTTGGTGGGGTAGGCCCGCTTTTCTCTTCGCGCGCGGCCTCGGCGTCGTCCGGCGAGACGAACCGCCCGGCCGTGCTCGGCGCGTGATAGCGTCGAGCACGGAGGTCGAGGGAGATGAGACGTCGCTCGCTTGGATTGGGCTGGTTCGTGATGTTCGCGGCGATCACCGCGTATGCGTGCGGGGGGGGCGGGGAGAATTCGTCGGGCGCGGGCGGCGGCGGCACCGGCGCCGCGGGGCCCGGCGGCTCGGGCGGCGGCGCGCCCGACGCGGGCGAAGACGGGCTGTTCGTCGATCATGGCCCGGTCGTCTCGCTCACCGTGGATCCGCCAACGGCCATGATCGTCGTGCAGAATGGTGTCGCCGCGCCCGTCGACTTCCAGGCCATTGCCACGTTCCAGGACCAGACGACCGCCGTCGTATCGGCGGATTGGACCTTCGATCGGCCGGACGTGGCGCTCGTGGGCCTCGGCACGGGCAAGCTCTCGCCGACGGGCACGGTGGGCGGCATGGGCAAGGTGACGGCGAGCTCGAATGGGCTCACGGCTTCCGCGGACGTCACGGTCAAGCTCGCATTCGTGGAGAACGCGGGCGGGCTCACGCCCGAGGAGCAAGCGGCCTTCGACGCGCCGGATCCGGGCCCCTCGGGCTCGATCGTGTACCCCTACGACAAGACCGTCTTCGCGCGGGGCATTCTCGCACCCGAGATCATGTGGAATGGCGGCGCGCCGGGCGACGCGTGGCTCGTCCACCTCCAGCAATCGTACGTCGATGCGAAGTTTTACGTGAAGGCCGATCCGCCGTCCGCCTTCCTCATGGCGGAGGACTTCTGGGGCAAGCTGGCGGCCTCGAATGCGGGCGAGCCCGTGCAGGTCTCCGTCTCGCGTTTCTCGGGCGGCAAGGCGTACGCGCCGGCGAGCCAGACGTGGTCGATCGCCCAGGGCAGCCTGCGCGGCTCCATTTATTACTGGGCCGTCAACACGGGCCAGCTCATGAAGATCTCGCCCGGGTCGGCGAACCCGTCGGTCGTCTTCGATTCGGGTTCGTACGATCAGCTCGGCGCGCCGCCGCCGCCCGATTACGATCAGTACCAGCCTCCCTGGTCGCAGGGCGTGAACAACAAACGTTGCGTCGCCTGCCATGTGGTCAGCAAGGACGGCAGCCGCCTCGCCGCCGTCTTCGAGCGCAAGGGCCAGGCGCCGAGCCCCTGGGGCACGATCGACCTCACGCTGCCGGATCCGCAGGTCATCCAGGTCTCGTCGTACAATTCGCAGACGCTCTTCGTCGCGCTCACGCCCGACGGCAAGGTCGCCGTGCAAAACGACGTCGACCTCCGCATGCGCATGAAGGACGCGACCACGGGCGCGGCGATCCCGAGCGCGCTCGACGGGATCGCCGACAATACCGCGGACCCGGCCTTCTCCCCCGACGGCAAGCTCCTCGCGTTCTCCAGCTACGTCACGGGCGCCTACCCCGTCGAGTTCTGGCGCGGCGACCTCGACGTCTTCGATTTCGACGCGGGAACCAATGCGCTCGCGAACCGCCGCCAGATCGTCGCCGCCGGCAACCTCGCGATCGCGTTCCCGAGCTTCTCGCCCGACTCGCAATGGCTCCTCTACCAGAAGGGCGATTACAGCCGCGCGAAGTACGGCGCGAACCAGGTCGGCCTGAACGACCTCTACATGGCGGACGTGGCCAAGGCCGTCGGCGAGATCCCGCTCGACGCGGCGAACGGCGTCGGATACCTCGACGAGAAGAACCGCCGCATCAATTACCAGCCGACGGTGAACCCCATCGCGGTCGGCGGCTATATGTGGGTCGTCTTCGTCAGCCCGCGTGATTACGGCAACCGCATGCTCTCGGCGACGAACCCGACCTACGAGAATCGCAAGCAGCTCTGGGTCGCGGCGATCGACGTGAACCCGACGCCCGGCAAGGACCCGAGCCACCCGGCGTTCCTGCTGCGCGGCCAGGATCTTTCGACCATCAACATGAGCGGCTACTGGTCGCTCGAGGCCTGCAAAGGCGAGGGCAACTCCTGCGCGCAGGGCTTCGAGTGCTGCACGGGCTTCTGCCAGCCCGACGGGAGCGGCACCTACGTCTGTGTCCCGCCGCCCGCGGGCAAGTGCTCCGAGATCGGCGAGAAATGCACGACCGGCGCCGATTGCTGCGGCGCGCCCCAGGACCAGTGCATCGGCGGGTTCTGCGCGCAATCGCAGCCGAAGTGACGTCGCAGCCGGGGGGCCCTCCCGCCCCCCGCGCCTCGCTTCCCGATCAGCTCCGACTCGCGGACCGGATCAACCCTCGGACGAACTGGATCCCTCCGAAGATGATCGCGCCCCACGCCATCACGTATTTCCCGCCGCCGTTCGAGGCGCTCGCGTACGTGGCGGCCGTGATGACGATGCCGCCCACGCACCAGAGCCCGCCCACAACCATGTCACGCTTGCCATCCATCGCTGCTCGTCTCCCGCGCCGTGCGCCCGAAACGCATCATCGCCGCGGCGCGGCAGAACACGCAAGCGTGGATTTGGGTCAGGGCTTGCAACCGAGCCGGAGGCTCCGGTTCACCTCGTCGGCGCGGATCGCGTTGTTGCCGCTGCGGGTGGCGATCTCGATGGCGCGCGCCTGGATCGCGCATTTCTCGGCCTTGTAGCGGTCGATCATCACGTGAAGGACCTCGGTCGCTTCGAGCGGCCGCCCCTCGTCTTCGAGGATCTGCGAGAGCCGGTTCAGCTCCTGCTTGATGACGTCCTCGTTGCTCTCGGCGAGGCGCACGAAGAAGGCGGCGGCGTCTTTCGCGCTGAGCGGCTTGCGGGTGGCCGCGAGCTTGGGCGCGTCGCGGTAGATCTCGTCGACCGTGCCGGCGGGCCCGTGGATGCGGGCCGCGCTGGCGGCGCCTTCGAGCGCCTTCCACGACTCGTCGAGGCGGCTCAGCTTGTGGAGCGAGATCGCGAGCCGGTAGCCCGCGACGCTCGTGCGCTCGCTCGGCGTGTACTCGACGATGCGCGCGTAGAGCTTGTAGGCGTTCTCGTGGTCCTCTGCGTTGAAGAAGAACTCGGCGAAGTTCCAGTACGCCTCGGGCACGAGGGGGCTCTTCGGGTGCTTCTCGATGAGCTCGAAGTAAACGGGCCGCGCCGCGGCGCCCTGGCCGTACGCGACGTAGAGCCCGCCGAGCCGGAAGAGGACCTTGTCCATCTCCTTGTAGTCCGGATGATCGGCGATGAGCTTCTTGTGCGCCTTGATCGCCTCGGCGGCGTACATGTCGGCCTTCTGGATGAGCTTCTGCGCGTCGGGCTTGAGGCGCTTGACGGCGGCGGCGTTGCGCGGGGGGAGGACGGGGCCGGCCTTCGCGGGGGCCTCGGTCTCGCCTTCGGGCGCCTTCGGCTCGGCCGGCGGGGGCAGGGAGGCGACGTTCGGATCGGCGGCGAGGGCGCGGTCGCGATGGTTCTTCGAGAGCTCCGCGAGCAGCTCGCCGAGCCGAGCGAGCGCCTTGGGCCGACCCGAATCGGATTTGTCGATCGCGGAGAGGAGCTGGTTCAGCTGCGTGATCTCACCGAGCAGCGCGGCGTCCGGCCCTTGTTCGGCCTGGGGCTGAGGTTTGCCCGAGGTGCCCTCGGACGAAGGATCTTTCGGCTCGGGCGTCTCTCCGCCGCCGCACCCGGCGAGGGCGAGGGAGAGGCTGAGGCCAAAGGGGAAGAGGAGCGAGGCGGCCGTGCGCATTGCGAGCATGCTAGGCGATCTTTACCGTTCCGCATCGACCATAAGCAAGATCATGTCGCCCTCGTCGGGTCGAAACGCACAGCTCACGCCTCCTGCTTCGAGGCGAGGAGCCGCGCGAGCCGCTCGGGCTCGACACGCACGGTGAGGATCTTCTCTCGATCGAACGTGACGGCGCCGGGCGCGCTTTTCCTGGGCTTTCGGACATGCCGGCGCTCGACGTAGCTCACCTCGCAGGCGCTCTCGCCGCGTGCGTCGCTGAAATGGGCGGCGAGGGTGGCGGCGTCGACGAGCAGCTCGGCGGGACAATTCTGCCCCTTGTCGAGGGGCACGATGACATGCGCGCCGTGGATGTTCTTGGCGTGGAGCCAGAGATCGTGCGGGCGCGCATGCCGCGTGATGAGCTCGTCGTTGTCCTTGCCGCCGCGGCCGACGAGGATGGTTCGTCCGAGCGCATCACGAAACGTGTGGTACGGCCTGCGCTCCTTGTCCTGCTGGCGGGTGGCCTTGCCGCGGGAAGCGGCCTCGATCTCGGAGGCGGAGACGCCGGCGTGTTTGGCCGTCTCGGCGAGCGCGTCGAGGGCGGCGGGATCGGCCGGGGCCTCGGCGATCGCGTCGACGAGCGGGAAAACGGCCTCCCACGCGCGTTCGGTCTCGGCGAGCCGCTTCTCCATGACGGCGGCGCCGCGCTGAAGTCGCCGGGCCTTCTGAAAAAACGTCTCGGCCTGGGCCTTCGCGGGTTTGTCCGGCGCGAGAGCGACCTCGATCGTGCCGCCTTCTTCCCAGTCGTCGAGCGTGGCCTTGGTCGCGCCCTTGGGGACCTTGTTTCCCTGGGCGACGAGGAGCCGCCCGATCTTCTGGAGCCGCGGCGCATCCTGAAGGCGCGCGAGATCCTGCCGCACGGCCTCGGCGCGCCGTTCGAGGGCCTTGAGCTTGGCCTTGGCCGCACGAAGGAGGCCCGCGCGAAGGAGGTCGAGCGCGCGCGCATCGGAGGCCTCGACCATGGCGAGGCCGTGGCGTTCGAGGGTGTCGGCGGCGTCGAGCCAGCGGGATGGATCGACGCCGTCACGCGGGGGCGCGCCCTCGGGATCGAGCGGCCAGACGACGACGGCCCCGGAAGGAGACGAGACAGAGGCCTGGCCACGTCGTCCGACGCGAAGGGAGAGGCGCGCGCCGGGGAGCGCGTCGTCGGGGGGATCGAAGGTGAGGTGAAGGGCGCCGTCCTGGAGGTGGATCGAGCGAACCCGGTGATCGACGAGGTGCGCGCGCATGGCCGCGACGAGGGGGTGGGCGGAGGTGGCGCGCGCCCGCGGGAGGCGCGGGAGGAAGCCGAATCCGGTGACATGCGGGCCGAGGCCCACGCCGAGGGAGAGCCTGCGGCCGATGTAGAAGGCGAGGGTGAGGAGGCCGGTCTCCGGGCAGAGGTGGGCAGCTTCGAGGCGGGCGTCGAGAAGGGGGGCGAGGGGAGGGGGAGGCGGGTCCGAGGTGGGGGTGGTCATGACCGGGGGAGAAGGTGTATACAGGCAGGTCGATGCGAGCGGGAGCGGAGGCGCGAGCGGAGCGAGGTGGACGAGAGGGGACGGAGGTACGGTAGATTGGGCCTCATGGCGGAATGGTAGACGCCGGGGATTTAAAATCCTCTGCCCGAAAGGGCGTCCCGGTTCGAGTCCGGGTGGGGCTACTGAGCGGAAATCGGTGGTCTTTTAGCTGAGCGAGCAGGGCGGGGATCGCGGAGCGTGTCGCCTTTTCCGTCGCCTTTTCGGGTCGCATCGTGCGGGCGAGCTCGGGGATGGCGCGATCGAGCGGTGCGAGGTCGCCGAGATTGAGTTCGGCGGCGGTGCGGGCGGCGCGGCGATAGCGATTGATCCTCACGCTCGACTTGTGGCCGGTTCGATCCTGAACCCACGCCTCGGAGCGGCCGTTTGCCAGGGCGATGGTGATGAACGTCGCCCGCGTGTCGTGGATGCGGATGGGCTGGCGCGCCTTCGTGCGCTCGAACAGGGCGGCGCGGTTGATGCCGGCCGCGGTCTTGTTCTTGTCGAGGGTGATCGCGCCGCGGGCGAGGTCGCCGCGGGTCCAGCGCTGGCCGATTTCGCGGATTGTGGGGGTGAGATCGACGCGGGCAGGTTGGGCGGCGCCGGTGATTCGCTCTACTGCGGAACCTTCAACCACCCCTGAACGAGCGGCGCGGCCGGGGTCCAGGTAGGATTCGCCGCCGGCGGCGCGACGAGCCGTTGATCTTGCTCGTCGCCGCCGGGCTGCGCGGGGATTCGCTCACATGGGACCGGGGGTGCCGAAGTGGAGCGCCACGCCGGGGCCGAAGTCGAAGGACCCGTAGAGGGTGACCGAGCCGTCGCTCTCGATGGTTCCCGAGATGGCGTCGGTGTTCGTGGTATCGATATCGATCGACTGCAAGCTGCCCGTGCTGCCCGGCCTGCCCACCGTGAGCGCGCCTTCCACGTGGAGCGGCACGGTGAAGGGGTCCAGGGAGAAGGCGTTCGTGACGAGGGAGTAGGCGCCCGACGCGGGTCGCGGGATGTCGAGGCTCAGGTTGCTCGAGGAGAAGGGGGTGCCGGGGCTCGTCGAGCTCGACTGCCACGTGCCGCTCACCGGATAGGTCATATCGAGCGACACGTTGTTGATCACGATGCCGCAATTGGGAGTCCCCGGCGCGCAGTCGTAGGTGGAATAGGTGAGCGTACCGCTGAAGCTGGTGGTGGTGTAGGTGCTGCCCTGCTGGAGGGATGCCGCCAGGGTCAATGGCACGGTGATCGGTCCGACGAGCGGCGGGGGCCCCGCCTGGTTGCACATGGTCTCGGCGATGAAGCTGTCACAGTTGTCGTGCAGGATCCGGGCTGCCTCCGGATCGTTCGGGTTCTGGTTCTGTGCGTCCAGTTCGAGGGCGGCGACGCGCTCCGCGCAACTGGCCTGGCAGATCTGATCGTCGTTCAGGCCCGACAGCTCGTAGAGGATTCGGTACACCTTGAAGCCGCAGTTCGTGTCATACCCGACATACCCCGGCGTGGCATGCCACTCGTCGAGCTCCCACGTCTCGAGCCAGTAATTGAGCTGCGTGGCATTCGGGAAGGTGTAGGGGTCGGCGCTGGCCGGCGCGCTGCTGGGCTGTGCCGTGCCGTGGCAGAAGATGTGATCCAGATCCTCGTCGGGTTCGACCGTGGGCTCGGGGGCGTTCGGATCGGCGCCGTCCGCCGCCGGGCACACTTCTTCTGGCTTGTAACTGAAGGGGATGTTCCCCGGGGGCGCGTTCTTGCAGACGACCTGTTCGTCATTCACGTACCAGAGCTCCGGCATCGCCGTGGAGTTCTGGCAGAGGACCATCGTCTCCTGCAGCGTGTAGCCATTCTGGGCGCCGGCGGTCATGCACTCGCTCAAGCAGAAGGCGTCGGCCGCTTGCTGACTGTATTCGCACATCGTCCGGTAACCGTCTTGCATGGCGAGGGTGTTGCCATTGCAGAGACGGAGGGGATCGGGATCGGGGTTTGACGCCGTGGGCGCGGGGGCGGGGGCGATGCACGAGAAGACGTACCTGCAGGGCTCCTGATCGCACACCGTGGGCTCGATGCATTCGTCGGATTCATCGCCCACTTCGCAGGCGGGACAGCTCCCATCCGACTCGCAATCGTTGGGCGGGGGCGGAGGGTTGCATCCGGCGACGAGGGTGAGTCCGAGCGAGAGGAGGGCGAAGGAGAGGGAATGGAGTCGTGTCGAGCGCATGGGAGGCCTCGCAAAGCTTGGGGGATGGAGTCGGCCCGGCTCCACGCGACGGCGCACTCCTCGTGGGGGCCATCCGGTGAAGGGAAACGGGTCGACGTGGTTCGAGGCGGGTCATGGCAACCTGCGTGCCACGCTGTGGAGAGGCGTGCAGGCGGCTCTCGTGGCGCCGCGGGCGGGGAGCGCCATCGTGGGCCGTCCCCGAGCGACATGGCGCCGTGACAGCGTGGTGTCACGTGCGCGTTCCACCGTCATGCCCGCGTGACAGCCGCGGTGAGATGGGAATCGCTACGGCGCGGTCGACATGCCGGCCTCGTGCCTTCGGCACGGGTCCAGGAAAGCGCGCGCCTCGGCTTCTGTTTCGACGAACGCGACGGGGCGGGCGGATTGGCGGGGGATGTGAGCTCGCCGGAAGCCGCCGCCGGGATGGTCGCCGGGGACGCCAGGGCTTCCGCGGCCGGTGGGCATGGGCCGCGGGCGGCGATGCTGGCGGCGCTGGTCTTCGAGGCCCCTCGCGAAGTCACGAGAACGACTGCAAAATCAGCGTCGTTCCGGGCACTTTCGCCCATGCGAGGGGGTTCCACGAAGTGCCCGGGAGAAGACGGGACGAGGCGTGGCGGGAATGAATTCGTGGTAACGCTCTGGTAACGGGGACGAGCGGACTCGCCCTCGAACCCTTGGTCGGAGCGCGTGTCAGAACATGTGACACTGGGACGGCTCACGAGCGCTCGCCATCCTCGGTGCGCACGCGGAGCCCTCGCGGGCGCGCGCAGGGCCGTCTCGACCCGCCAGACGCCCTCCGCGCCGCGTCGCGAGCCTCCATTAAAAAATGTTAAGTGGGCGGCCGGCGCTGCTGCTTCAAGCTCGAGCCCTCGTGGACTCACTCTTTCGCAAACGCCACGACGTAACCCCCCACGAAGTAGCACCAACCCTTGCCCATTCGAGCGCTCCCGGCCCCGCGGGGCATCGGACCCGGGACCTCCGCGCTTCCAGGATGTTATGAGGGCGCGGTCGGCGTCGTCAGATACCGTCTTCGAGCGCACCACCGAGACCAGGCACCGGATGCAAACCGCCTCCGTTCGCCACCTGTGTGCCTTGCTGGTGGGCCTGTCCTGCATCGCCGTTTCGAGCCGTGCCCATGCCACGGATGAGGAGGGTTGGAACGGAGCCTTCGTACCTTTCCTGGCGCTCCTGGGTGCCATCCCGGGAGCGGTACCGTACCTGGCGACGTTCTCCACCAAGGATCCTGGTTACGGGACGCTGGGGATGGACATGGGCGCTGGCCAGCGCATGACTGCATTTGCCGTGAGCGTCGACTTTGGCGGCTACCCTCGCCAGGATTCCCGCTTCGGTTTCATGGGACGCTCGCATTTCGACGCGTTCGGCAAGTCGGGGCTCATGGGGCTTCGCCTCGACGCGCTGGCCCTCGTGACCGTGGTGGGCAACGCGCGCGGCCCGTTGGTCCTGGAGGGGATCGGAGGCCTGACCGTCGCACCTCACTGGCTGTGGAAATCGGCCCTCGATTCGACCGTGTACGCCGGAGTGGGGCCGGCAGCCGGTATGCGCATTCGCGCCGTCGCCGAGCGCCCCAGGCTCGATGCAGACCTCGAGCTGCTGTACACGCCGCTCTTCGGAGAGCCGCTGAGCGAGCGGCTCCACCATGCGAGCGCCATCGGCGCGCTCGGCTTCTCCCCCGGCGGCGGATACTGGGATGCGTTCACGTTCGAGCTTCGCGGACGTGTCGAATGGGCGTGGGGCGGCGCCGACGCGGGAGGCGGTCGGCCCGATGCGAGCCTGGTGGGTGGGATGCGGTTTCATCTGGGCCGGCTCAACCGAGGCCGCAGCGCACGTGTGACCGCCGAAGCAGCCAAGCGCTGACCCACGTTTTCTCGCCATGCCGTGAATCACTGACCCGCTGCGTCTCGCCGGTCCCGCGCTCTCCCTGACGCCCGGGACCGGATCGAACGAATGCCCAGAATCAGTCCACCCCTCACCCCGCGGGCCGCGCGCGGCGCTTCGCGCGGCAAAGGGCGAGCGCGGCCAGGGCGACGGTGATCCCGAGCGGCGCGCCTTCGTTCGAGCTTCCCGCGGCGGACACGGAGCAGCCCTTTTTCTCGGCCACGGACGCGGTCGCGGCGGACGGCGTGGGCGCCGGCGTTTTTGCGTCGGCGGCCTGCGGGGTCGCGGTCTTCGCCGCGGTCGGGGCATTCGCGCCCACCACGCAGCGGAGCCGCTGCCGCCCCCCGAGGGCCTCGGAGGCGACGCACGTGCCGGCCGCGCCTGCGGGCTCGGCGCACGCATCACCGGCGGCCTTGTTTTGACAGGCCTCTTCCGCCGGTCCGATCAAGTCCGCGGCCGCGGAGGCAGGGCCGACGAGCACGGCGATCGCGAGGAGAGCGCCGGAAAGCCGGCGCGCGAGGGAGGGTTTGTCTTGGGAAATGGGAGCGTGCATCCTGCACACCTCGCTCCTTCGCCCGGCGAAGTCAAGGGTGACGGGGCGCGGGATTCCTCAAGCAAGGCAAGCACTCCCCTCGTCGTATCCCAGCGGTTCCCCCACCATGCCCGAGCCGCTCGGCAACCGCGTCGGAGCGATGCCTCGAGCGTCCCCGCCCTCCCCTCTCCGAGCCCGAGCCCTCGGCAACCGCCTCCGCGCGGATCCCCATCGCGTCTACACCCTCGGCAACCGCCTCCGCGCGGATCCCCATCGCGTCCTCACCCTCGGCAACCGCCTCCGCGCGGATCCCCATCGCGTCCTCACCCTCGGCAACCGCGTCTTTGCCCTCGGCAACCGCGTCTTCGCCCTCGGCAACCGCGTCTTCGCCCTCGGCAACCGCGTCTTCGCCCTCGGCAACCGCGTCTTCGCCCTCGGCAACCGCGTCTTCGCCCTTGGTCACCGCGTCCTCACCCTTGCCAACCGCGTCCGCGCGATTCCCCCCGGCGTCCTGGACCTCCGGAACCGCGTCCGCGCGATTCCCCCCCGGAGGCCTGGACCTCCGGAACCGCGTCCGCGCAGCCCCCGCTCCCTTGGGGCGCGCCGCATTCACACGTGGTACACGACCGATTGTCGGTCACCAAGCCTGAACCAGCGCAGCGATGACTTCAGGGCAGGATGATGAGGGCCTTGGACTCTTCCTGGCTGCCGAAGCGGGCGGTGATTGGGACCGTTCCCTCGTCGATCGCGGTCACGAGGCCGTCAGGGGAGACCGTGGCGGTCGCCGCGTCGCTCGAGCTCCACTCGACATCGGCGTGCCTGGACATCTCCCCGTTCGACGTCCCGTCGGAAGACCTCACCTTCAGCGTGTGCTGAAGCGTCTCACCCTTCTTCATCGAGCTCGTGTCGGGGGTGAGATGGTGGCAAGCCGTGCCTATTTCTTGAGCTTGCCGGCCGCCTCGATTTTTTTGAGCTCGCTGTGTCCGCCGACGAGGATGCCATCGATGAACACCATCGGGAAGGTTGGAAAACCTGCCCAGAGCTTGATGGCGAGGCGTTCCTTCCAGCGGGAAAAGTAGCTTCCGTATTCGAGATACGTATACTTGACGCCTGCCTGGTCGAGCAATTTGCGGGCGTTTTTCACGACCGGATTTTGCGCCATGCCGACGACGACGACGGGATCACGCGTGACCGCGGCTGCGACTTCGTCGACAATGCCTCGGTGGAAAGATGCGATGAGGTCGTGGACCTCGGGGGAAACCTTGTCGCTCGGAAGGGTGGGGCGAGTGCTCATGGTCACACTCGTGTAGTCCAACCACGAGCATGTTGCAACGTGCTTGCCCTTCGCGGTCAAGGTCGACGGGGGCGAGACTCAATCCACGGAGACGCGCGCGACCCCGCGTCCGGAACCGCAACCGTCCCTGACGAATGAGTCATTGCCCACGAGCGAAGGAACGCTGAACTTTTCTCGCCCAATCCTCCAGCACCTGTGTCGCCTCGCGTGCCGGAAGATACCTCAGCTTGTCGAACTCGCGCGACAAGTCGTCGTCATTGGCACCTGTAAACATGAACATGGGCACGACATCGAGCGCTGCCGCAATGCGGTAAATGGGGATCATCGTCGCGTTGACGCGGGCGCGCTCGATGCTCGATAGATACCCCCTGGACAAGCCGCTCGCCTCCGCGAGCTCCGCCTGCGTCATCCCCCGATGCAGGCGCAACTCACGGACGCGGGCACCCACCCGGACACGAGTCTCTTGAGCGTCGCGTTTTTCTTGTCGAGGCACAGTCTGGTCCTTCCCGACGGAGGTCGTCAACCCACCCCTACCACGCCTTGCCTCCACCGACAAACCCTTCCGTCAAACCCGATTGTCCGGTCACACGGTAGCGGCGGCAGAGGCCCGATGATCCGACTCTCCTGGGTTTGTCTCCGGCCTTGACGCGTCACAAGGCGCTCGGTAGCATCACTCCAAGATGCACGTCCGCCTCTACCTCGCTGCATGGCTCGTGACGTTGGCGACTGCCGCATCGTTCCTGGGGGCCGGTTGCTGGTTTGACGACGGCGATCCCGGTTCTGATTGCGCGCCGGGGACGCCCCCGAAGTGTTGTCCATGCCCTTGGCCGGAGGACTGCCCGGACGGTGCTCCTCCGCCGCTCCCCGAGTGCGTCGATGGCGGCACCGAGGCGGGCGATGGCTCGCAATCCTCCTGCACGGATGGGACGTGCGTGGTCCCTGCTCCCGACTGGCCGCCCGTGTTGCTCGCCACCGGCGCAGAGATCGACGTGCCCTTTTGTCCGGAGGACGCGCCTGAGATCGCCTTCGAGGGAAGACCCGCCCCGGCGTGGGGGCCCGTATGCCCGACGTGCACGTGTGATTCACCCGTAGGAGGAGGATGCCACGTGCCCACGACGTGGACGGTGACCTCCGATTCATGTGCGGGCGGCGGTGTCAATACTCCTTTCGACCCTCCTGCGAGTTGGGAAGGTGGTTGTTCCGCGACGAACTCCATCCCGGCAGGTCTCCAGTGTGGCGGCGTGCCGTGTGTCGGAGGGATCGACATCTCCGCGCCCACCATCGAGGAGCCGCCCTGTACGCCACATGGCAGTGATCCTCCGCCCGGACCGGCCCGTTTGGTCCCCGAAGGGTTTGGCGCGCCGTTCGCCCGCGCCTGCGCCCGTGCGCCTTGGCCGGCATGTGAAGGAGAGGACGAGGTTTGTCTGCCGCTCTCGGGCGCGCCGTTTGCCATGTGCTTGATGCACGCGGGCGACGAACCGTGTCCCGAAGGCTGGCCGGACAAGCGCCTCCTCTACGGACAGGTCGACGATCAGCGGCAGTGCGAGGCTTGCTCGTGTGATCCGCCGACCGGCGCGATGTGCTCCGTCAAGGTCCACGTGTACAGCGACGCGGCGTGCATGACGGAGCGTTTGGCCGTTGACATTTCGCCCGAGATGGGAGGGGGCTGCTTCCCTCTGATGTCTGGCGTCGCGCTCGCTGGCATCGCAGCCGAGGTGCTCGCCTATCAGCCTGGCACCTGCGAACCGCACGGCAGCGAACCGGTCGGCGAGGTCTTCCTCGCGGGCGCGACGACGTTCTGCTGCCGCGAGCCCATGATCTGAATCGGATCAGAACCAGTAAAGGAGCGACGCACCGAAGTTTGCCGTCACCGGCTCGGTGCGCCATCGCGTCGGTTTCTCTTCGGCTTTGAACCTCGATCGAAAGAGGTTTCCAGCGAGCTCTGCGTCCATTCGGATCTTCAGTCGATCGCCGATCGGATGTTCGAGGAGCCCGCGGATGGCGACGCCGAAGAAGTGGAGGCGGATCGGGGTGGGGTACGTCCGGTTCACGGTCTCGGCCCACGTTGCGCCGGCCACGATCAGTCCGCACACGCCAAACGATCCGCGCAGATAGCAGGGGCCGAGCGTGGTCGAGGCCGTGTGCACATGCACGAGCGTCGTTCCGAGAGGCCGCGTGCTCCGCGGAAACGTCGCGCGCGCATTCGCCTCGATCGTCCACCGCTCTGCGACGCGATACCCGCCGCCGATGTGCGCGCCGCCGACGACCTCGGGGGTGATGCCGACCGCGAACAGCCCTCCGGCCCCGAGGAACCATCGACGCTCGACCGGCAGCGGGGGCGAGGGAGGCTCCGTGGGCGTCGATGGCGGCGGAGCTGCGGGCGGAGGCGGCTTCGGCGCGGGGCAGGGCTCGGTCCCCATTGCAGGCACCGGTGGCTCCTCCGGGGGCGGCGTTTCGCGCTTCTCCATCCAGAGCGCCGCTGCGAGCGCCGCCTTGTAGAGCACCTCGTGGCAACACGTCGCGGCCGGGTATTCGCGATGGATGGTGTCGAGCACCTGGTCGTCGCGGTCCTTGAACACGAGATCCACGCCGTACCCACCCGTTGACGTTCGGACGATGCGCGCCGAAAGGACCCGGGACGCAGGTGGCTCCAGAAGCGGCTGCGCGAGCACGAGATCGAGGAGGCCCTCGAAGTCCTCGAGGCGGTCGCACGCCGGGAGCCGCTTCGCAGAGAGCTCCACCCGGTAGTGGGACGGCTCGGCGTTCGCGGGGGCTTCGGCCAACATGGCGAATGCGGGAGCCAGGACCGTAAAACCTAGTTTTGTGTGCCGTTTGGTTCGGTGGAACACGGTCTCCCGGAATTTTTCGGGGTGCATGTCGATCGTTGAAGGGATTTGGGCCTCATCGACCCTCTCATGGGTGAGGGGACGTTGGCGCGACCCCGAGAGGTTTTACCGTGAACCAACCCAAAAAAGAAGAATACGATGAGCTGATCGCGCTCGTCCCGATTCTTTATGAACGAGCCGTAGCGAAGGGGGTTCGCGAACAGGACGCCGAGGATATCGTCGCGAATGTTTTTGTCGACGTGTATGCACGGGAGAAACCACTGCCGAGCGCGCCGGACGAACGGAAGAAGATCGTTCTGGCAATCCTGAGTTTCCGCATCCTGACGCACATCAAGGAGCGCAGGGCGTTGGCGCGGCAGGAGCTCGTCGAGGGGCCAGCCATGGAGTTGCTCGTGCCCGATTCGCGGGATGCGATCATGGCTTTGGAGGAGCGCCAGAGGATCGAGGCGATCTGGTCGCGGCTGCGGCCGGAGTATCGGCTCGCCATTGAGGGCAACGCACTCGGGGAGAACGCCCAGGAGACCGCAGCGAGGATCGGCGCGAGCGTCAAGTCCGTCGAGACGTGGCTGCGTCGTGGTCGAAAGATGGCTCTTTTTGAGCTGACGACGCTCGACACGATCAAGCGGCCCCGCGGCATTCGCAGCGTGGTGGTCCTGGTCGGGCTCGGGAGTTTCCTCGCGGCGGCGAGAGGGGCCGAGGCATTCGAGGGGCGGGTGCGCGGGTTCTTTCGTGTCAGCGCGCGTGTGCTTGGCGCGCCGCTCCGCGTATTGCCGAGCGTGGCGGCCGGCGTCCTCGCATTGGTCATCACGCAGCCGAGGCCATCCGCTTCGGCGAATGAACCGGGGGCGGTCGTGGTGCAGGCGGAGCCGAGGGGGAATGCGGAGGCGCCGCGGATGGAGTCGAGCGCATGTGCGCCTCCTCCGGTGATGTTGTCGTCGGTCACGATTGTCTCTGTGCCGACGACGAAGCCGCGGTCCGGCGCGAATCCGTCCGATAGACCGAGCTCCGATACGGCTTCGCTGTCGGATGCATGGCTCTTCAAGGCGAAAGCGGCATTGCGTCGTGGGAATGCTCGACGTGTCCTGGAGCTCGTGGAGCTCGACGCACGCGCGAGACGGCAGCCGGACGAGGATCGGGAGAACCTTCGCGCCGCGGCGCTCCGGGCCTTGGCCGGCCAGCGCTGACGCGCGGATCGGGTTCGTCGAAAAGATACGTTGCGCGCTCCCGGAAGGGCGCGAGGGCACCTCTCTGGGCGAGCTGCGCCCGTTGCACCCTTCCGGGAGCGATTTTATCGGATCACGAGCATCACGAGGGCGACGGCTGCTTCGCGGAGTCGCGTTTCGTCTCGGCATGAGGAAGGGAGATCCCGCGCGTGGTCGCCGCCCTCGTGATGCTCGTGATTCACCCACGTCACGGAGATGCGTTCCTGTCGCAGGAACTTTGCCGAGCGATACGTCCCGACGAACCCCTGCGCGTCGTCATTGGAACGATTGTGCTTGACTTTTCGAATCAATTTGATTCATTTCACGCCTGGTGTCGCATCCTCAATCAGTGGTCCAGCCGACGCTGCGGCACGGAGACTTTTTCGGCACGCGTGAGGTGCGCCGCGACGTCGCGGGCTTCTCGCTTTCGATTGCGGCGGCGGATCCAGCGCGGCCGGTCGCGCGTCACACGCACGAGGACGCGCACTTCATCTTGCTGCTCGACGGCCATTATGTGTCGTCGGCGCGTGGTGCGGGGCACCTGCACGCGGAGCCCGCGCTGATCTACAACCCGCCGGGGACGACGCACCAGGACACATTCCCGGAGCACTGCGGCCGGTTTGCGGGCGTGTCGGTGTCGGCGGCGCGGTTCGCGGAGGCGGCGGATGTGGCGGTGCCGAGCGAGGCGGCAATCCGCATGTGGGAGCCGGGGGCCCTCGCGATCGCGCACCGGATCGCGGCGTCCGCAGCGCAAGGGGGCGACGCGCTGGCGCTCGAGGCGTTATGCCTGGAGCTGGTCGGCGCGTTCAGCCGCGCGCACGCGGTGGAGCGGCGGCCACCGCGCTGGCTCACGCGGGCGCGCGAGGTGCTGCACGATCGGTCGCGCGACGAGCTGACGATGGCGGAGGTCGCGGCGGCGGCGGGGGTGCACCCGGTCTACCTCGCGCGCATGTTCCGGCGGTTCTTTGGCTGTACGCCGGGCGACTACGTACGGCGCTGCCGGATCGAGCGCGCGGCGCTGCTGGTACGAACGACCGGGCGGCCGCTCGCGGAAATCGCGACGGCGTGTGGCTACGTCGACCAGAGCCACCTGACGCGCACGTTCGCGCGGACGTTCGCGACGAGCCCGGGCGCGTACCGCCGGCAGTACCGTGGCTAGCCCGCAGGCGGAGCACGAAGTTGCGCGCGTACAAGACGCGGAGGGCGCGACATGACAAGGCGATGGGCATGTGGATCGTGCTCATTGCCTTGTTTCTGTGGGGATGTGGCGCCAGACCGGCGCGCCACGACGGTATTGCCGAGGCGCTCGCGCGCGGCGACGCGCCGAAGACAACGAGTGTGCTCGCCATGCGCGGCGGTCAGGTCGAGTACGAGCAATACTTCGCCGGCGCGACGCCGGAGACGCTGCATGACACGCGCTCGGCGACGAAATCGTTGACGGCGCTCGCGGTCGGGATCGCGATCGAGCGCCACGCGCTGCCGGGGCTCGACGCGCCGGCGTTCGCGTACCTGGCGGACCTCGCGCCGTTCGCGCACGACGAGCCGGGCAAGGCGGCGATCACGATTGAGGACCTGTTGACGATGTCGTCGGCGCTCGACTGCAACGACGACGATGAAGCATCGCCCGGCAACGAGGAGAACATGTACCCGAAAGAGGTATGGGGGCGGTGGGCGGTCGACCTGCCGGTGCGCGCGGGCTACCAGCGCGACGCGAGCGGGCGCGGGCCGTGGCATTACTGCACCGCGGGTGTCTTCCTGCTCGGCCAGATCGTCCAGCGCGCAGCGCAGCAGCCGATCGACCGCTTCATGGCGGAGCACCTGTTCGCGCCGCTCGGGATCACGCGTTGGGAGTTCTCGAGATCGCCGAGCGGCGAGATCATGACGGGCGGAGGGCTGCGGCTGCGCACGCGCGATCTCGCGGCGATCGCGCGGCTCGTGCTCGCGCACGGCCGGGCGGGCGAGGGGCAGGTCGTGCCCGCGGCCTTCGTCGACGCGGCGCTGAAGGTGCACCGCGAGGCGATGCCCGAGCAGCACTACGGCTACCTCTTCTGGACGCGCGTGTATCAGACGCCGTGCGGCGCGCATACGGGCTGGTTCATGGGCGGCAACGGCGGCAACGCGGTGGTGATGTTCCCGGCGCTCGACGCGGCGGTGGTCGTGACCCGCACGAACTACAACATGCGCGGCATGCACCAGCAGACGACGCACCTGATCGAGGACGCGATCCTCCCGATGCTGGCGTGCAGGCGGTGAGCGGCGTTCACCACGTCCCACCTGTCTCGTCATGTCCACGCATCTTTTGAGCCCTCCAAAAGCCAGCCATAACCTGTCCCAAAGCGGAGAGGCCCGCTCTCCCCGAGATCGGGCCTCTCACCAAACCTGAATCAGCGCTGACTTCAGGGCAGGATGACGAGGGACTCGGACTCTTCCTGGCCGCCGAAGCGGGCGGTGATTGTGACCGTTCCTTCGTCGATCGCGGTCACGAGGCCGTCAGCGGAGACCGTGGCGGTCGCCGCGTCGCTCGAGATCCACTCGACATCGGCGTGGCTGGACATATCCCCGTCCGACGTCCCGTCGGAATACATCACCTTCAGCGTGTACTGAAGCGTCTCACCCTTCTTCATCGAGCTCGTGTCGGGGGTGAGATCGAGGTCCGAGACCGTCTTGTTGTCCTCATCGCCGCAACCGACGGCGGCAACCATCGACATCGCCGAGAACGCCATGGCGAAAAGCATGCGATACAGTTTCATTTTTCTTTGCTCCTGGGGGCTACCCGCCCTTTGATGTCCGGCGGTTCGCCATACACGTCGCGTGCCGACGTCGAAGCGGCATTTTTCTGCCCATGGATGTGCAACTTGTGCCCGGAAATTACGTTACGGGAATTTTTCACGGTATTCCTTGCGACAAGTGCCCCCTGTAACAGATCCCAACGATCTTCCATTATAACGGCAAACATTCGCAGGTTTCATGACCTCGACCCAGCGCAACACGCCCGTGCTCTCGCCCTCACAGCGGGTGGCTATTTTACCAGATGCGCCACGGAAAGGTTTGTCAGCGTGCGCCAAACCGTTACGTGCTGGACGTCAAAGGGGCGGCCCTGGCAGCGGGGAATCTTTCAGGACACCAGCGCCACCGCATCGGGACCGGCTGGGAAACGGAGCTTCCCCGTCGCGTCGTTCGCGGCACGCCACACCACATCGGCCACGTCGGCCTCGCTCGTCACTGCAGCCGTCTGCCCAAGAGAAGCGAAGATGCGCTTTGCGAAAGGCGTGTAAGCCTCCTGGAGGCAGGTGACTTCGTCCTCTTGCCGGCGACGCTGTCAGCTCGCGCGTTCGTGGACGGTGGCCTAGCCTGCGGCCGTTGATGAAGGGAGGCCAGCGTCTCGACCGTCACGCGCGTGTCTTGGATGCCGCTGTCCTCGTGAAGCATCCGTGCTATCGACTCGGCCACCTCTGGGAAATCGGTCGCTGCATCTCGGGCGACGTCCTTCCAGCAATTCACATACAGCCGCTCGACCCCGTCCGTGCCGCAAAACGATACGCGACGGAAGCTTCCCTCTTGGGACGGGCCGTCCGGAGCAGGGCCTTCGCATCGCCAATGTTCAAAGGCTCGACATCGATGATCGGAGACCACGTGGGATCCGCGGTTCGAGGCGGACGCTCCTTGTCGGCATGGTCACGCTTATGAAACATGTCATCGAACATCGAGCGCGCGTAGTATTCGAGCGACTTTCTCAAGTCCCCTCGATGTTCCTCGCGCAGGTCGAGATGGAGGTCGGGAAAGAAGAAAAACCACCACACCACATTCTTCGGCTCATCGACGAGCTCGGCGCATTCCTCCTCGTCGCGGCAAACCTTCAGGTGGGAAGGCAATTGTAACGTGACTCCAAACCGTCCAGTTTGCAGGGACTCGATCACATGCATGGAATCCGTCCTCGGCTGCGTATCGTCTTCCCCTCGTGCTCGTTGACGTGTCGTTCAGGGCGTCGGCACCGCGATTTCGATCACCCCATCCGCCTGCCGGAGCTCGAAACGCGACAGGAAGCTCAACCCCAGAAGCCCCTCGACGCCCGCGCCGAGATCGTCGACCACCACCGCCGGCACGCGCTTCGCCGCGAGCTTGTCCACCGCGATGGAGCTCATCAGGATGAAAAGCCCGTCCTTTCGCCCGTTCGCCGTCTGCAGCTCGACCTTCGGTGCCCCGGTGAGGTCGAGGCCCAGCCTGTCCGCGAGTGCTCGCGGCAGCGTCACGTAGCTCGCCCCGGTATCCACCACGAAGGACGCCGTCTCCTTGTCGTCGAGGCGAACCTTGGCGCGAATCTGGAGCTGGCCCGGCTCCATACGCAGCGCCGCGCGGCCCTCGCCCACGACCGAGCAGCCCCCTTTTTGCAGGAGATCGGCGATGCGCGTCCGGATGCCCGGCGTCCAGGGCGCACGCGGGTGATGAAAGACGAGCTGTTGCAACGGAAATGCCGCCTCGCAGGGCTTGCCCTGCTTCTCGTAGACCGTCGCCAGGTTGAGCGGGATGTCGGTGAGCTTCGGGTAGAGCAGGAGCGCCTGGCGGAAATCCTCCGCCGCGCGGTCGAGGTCGCCCTTCTCCTGGTACACCACGCCTCGCCACGCACGATAATGGAATTGATAAGGCTCGGAATTCACCAGCGCCGTCAGATCGGCCGCCGCCGCGTCCGCCTCGCCCAGGCGCTGGTGCGCGCGGTAGGTGATGCGCCTCGTCTGCACGAATTCGCCGCATGCAGCGGAAAACGTGGCGGCCCGCGCCAGCACCCCGCGACTATCGCCGGCCGCGAGCATCGTCTCGAGGAGCTCGAGCGTCTTCGGGCGGTCGCAAGGCTCCTTCTGCAGCTCGGCCTCGAGCTTGTGCACCGAGTTCGAGGCGGCCCCGTAGTCGTAGCGCGGCTGGTAGGTGCGGTAGGCCCAATAGCCACCACCCCCGACCCCGCCCAGCACGACGAGGGCGACGAGGGCACGTACGAGCGGCGCCCGGCGCTGCTTGCGCAGGCAATTGGGGCAAACGGGCTGCATGCCGTCGAACTGCCGGCAGACCGTGCAGAGGGCCACGAAGCATTGGCTGCACGAGGCCGCCGCGGGCTGTCCGGGGTGGGCTTGGCAAACGGGGCGCTGCATGGGCGCCGTTTTACCGCGAGGACCCTCCGCCGAGCAAGCGTGCGAACATGGGGACCGTACGATCGCGTGGCGTGAGGTCGCCGATGGGGCGCTTGCGCGTCAGCGGTATTTCGGGAGCTCTTTGTTGAGCCGAACGAAGAAGTCGATGATGTCGTCCTTGGCCTGGCCCTTCCCGAGCCACGAGGGGACGTTGCCCGCGACATCGAGGTGGAAGCGGTAGACGGCGCGGGTGCCCTTGCCGCCTTCGGGCTCGAATCGCCAGCCGCCCTCGTGCGTGTTCACGCGGACCACGTCGGCCACGGGCTTTGGCCCGCGCTCGTTGGCGGCGGAGAAGCGCATCCACAGGATCGGGCCCTCGGCGCCCCAGGTGACCTGAATGGTGTAGTCGCGATCGTCGATCACCGGGAGGTCGAGCCGCTGATAGACCAAGAGAGAGTCGGCGTTGCGGGCGAGGACCTTGTTCTCCTTGAGGCGCTCTTGCCACTTCTGGTGGTTCGCGTAATCGAGCAGCGCGCGGCGCACCTGCTCGGGCGGCGCCGGGAAGCTCGCCTCGGCCGCGAACTCGACGCCGGAGCGCTTCTCGCGGCGGTGGACGCGGACGCCCTTCTCCTCGCCGAGGAGCGTGAAACCCTCCGACGCGAGCGAGCTCGCGGGCGCCGGAGCGCGCACCGTCGACGGTGCCCCGGCCTGCGCGGGCGAGGGCGGAGGAGGCTCGGCCGAAGCGGCCAAGGGCGTGACGGCGAACAGGATGGCGAAAAAAGTCCAGCGTCTCATTCGTCCGTGTCCTCAAAGTAGGTGGATAAATGTGCTCGCGGATCGATCATAACCGAAACGGACAGCAGAAGTCATCTCCTAAACTGTCCAGGATGGCCATCCGGTTTAGGATCAATCGAACGATCCCCGGTTTCAGCGGTTGCATATTTTTCGTGGTGGACATACGCACGGTGTGGACCTGACAGACCCTCCGTGGGCGCAGCTCTCGTCCCGGTTCGCGTCCGGGTAGGGCACCTGCGTTGGAACGCTTGTGTGCACGTCCGTTCCGGGCTGATAAGCCCATTGGCGGCCGGCGTCTTTGGGGAGGGGATTTTTCCGCTGGTAGACGATGCTACCGCAGGGGCTTCGTCGGCTCGTGCGCGCGTGGGCAAGGAGGGGCCTCATCGACCGCACCGAGCGGCACGCCTCCCATCAATCGGGCGAGAGATACGTGAACGTGACCGATTGATGAAAATCATTTCGGGCGTGGCCGAACCGTAGACCCTGACTGAACGAGATCTCGTATTGACGTCGGTCGCCGGCGCACATGGAGATGAGCGACCATTCCGGGCCCACCGACGCGCCGAAGAGCACCGGGTCCTGCTGCAGATCCGCCACGAACCCAGCCGAAAGCCCTGCGGCCGAGGAGAACCACGGGCTCCAATTGACGCGGAGCATGGCCGGCACGACGACGGAGACCTGGGTGACCTGATAGTCCGGATCTTCGACGAATCGGTGCACGACGGTCAGCGTGCCGCCCGTCCGGAAATCGAACGTCGGCGTGATGCCGATGTTCATCACGAAACCCCCCGCCGCGCCGAACATGAGCGCGCCCCCTTCGGTATACACCGCCATTGCGGGGCTGAACGACCCGCCGAAGTGGAGGCCTTTGCGGTGCCGCGCCACTTCATCCATGGGGGACGGTCGAAACTCCACGCGTTCGGTCTTGCCGGCGACGACGGTCGCCTGCCTTTTTTCGCGGGAGCCGCCCGGGTATTGTATCTCGACCTCGTGCACGCCCGCCGTGACGGGCACCTCCAGCGGCGTTGCACCCACGGCTCGCCCGTCGATAAAGACGTTCCCCTCGTTCGCAGAGCTCTCGATTCGGATCTTCCCGCCGCCCTCGATCGTCTGCGCAGCCGGGGCCGGCGGCGGCTTGCTGCCATCGGCCGGGACGAGCTTGATCGTCACCTTCTCGTTTGCGCCTTCCTTTACATTGACCGTCGTGCTCGCGGGATGGAATCCGCTTGCGGAGGCAGTAATCGTATGCGAGCCAGGATTGACTTTGCGTGGCGCGGAGAGCGCCGCCGCGGGTATCGACGCGCCGTCCACGGCGACGACAGCAGCATCGGTCGAGGCGCCGTCCACGACGATGACCAGGGACGGGATACGTGTCGTGAGCTTTTGCGCGAGCTCCGCGGCCTCTTCGCGGGCTTTGGCGAATGCCGCAGGCTCGTTGGCATCCTTGGGGTGACGTGACACCTGCAACAAGGTATCGCGCGCCTCGACGAGCAGCCCGCGCTCGATCTGTGCTTTGGCGAGCGGAAGGCCCGTGGACGGGACCTGCATGATTGCATGGGCCGCCTGATACGCCTTGAGGGCACCTGCGTAGTCTCTCGTGGCAAACTTCGCGTCGCCCTCCTTCATGAGGTTTCGGGCGGTCTCCTTGTCCGCCGAGGAGGGCTCCGCGAGCGCGAGAGGCGGGGCGAGGAGAGCCGTCGTGACGAACAACGCCGCGGCGCTCGACACCCTCGCAAGCCCCCTGAAGAAACGCACCAGCGTGACGCGACTCGAAATCACCGACCGTTCAGAATCCATAATCCTTCTCGGGTAGCGGAGTGCTTCGCGGAGGGCCGCCTGGTTTTGCCGACGGCTTCGGGCTTGCCACCGGCGCGGACGCACTCGGAGCGGAGGCATTGGCTGCGGACGCACTTGGCGCGGGTGGACTCGGGGCGAGCGTACTCGGGGCGAGCTCCACGCGGCTCGAGACCGGCGCGACCACAGGTGGCTCCTTCGGGGCATTCGTGGTCACGCTCGCGGGCGCCGCGGTCACGCCGGGTTCGTTTTCGATGGCCGGCGTCGATGCCCCGGCGAATGGTTTCACGGGGCGGTTCAGGAAGACAAACCCCAGCGCGCCTGCCCCCGCGAGGCCCACCACCGCCGCGATGATCACGGCCCGTCGTCGCCCCGACCCCGGCCGCCCCGACGCGTGGGCGGCCGCCTCACCGACGTACGTCGTCGCCGAGGCGGCCCCTCCAAGGGAGCTCGGATCTTTCGCCGCGTGTCGGGAGCCCGCGTCCTCGCCGTGATGCGCGGAATCCTCCGTGGAGAGGCGGGCGTCGTCGTTGTCCGACGAAAACGACCGATACCCGTTTTCGAGAACCGTGACGTGTTCTTCCCGCCGTACGCTCCCTCCGACGGCGGATCCACCCCCCGTCGATTCTCCGCGGGCGACGTGACGCGACGAGTCGACCGCCTTGTGGGGAGCACGCGTGAGGGAAGGAGACGACGTCCGCCCCAGGGCCGCGTAGAGCGCGTTTGCCATCTCTCGGGCCGAGCCAAAGCGCGCCGCAGGATCGTGCGCCAAGGCCTGCTTGCACCACTCGTCGACCTCGGGCGGAATGGTGTCCACGATCTGGCTCGGCGGAGCGAAGCGGCCAGCTTGCATGGCCAGAAACAATGCGCCGATCCCATTTTCGTCCGAAAAGGGGAGCTTCCCCGTCATCGCGCGGTAGGCGACGACGCCCAAGGACCAGAGGTCGGCGCGGAAATCCACGCTCTTGGCGTTGAGAAGTTGTTCGGGGCTCGCGTAGAGGATGGTCCCGACGATCATCCCGGTGCTCGTCACTTCGCTCGATTCGCCGCCCCCCGGCTTTGCAATGCCGAAGTCGAGCACTTTGACGAAAGTGTCTCCCTCCGTGTCGAGGAGGAAGATGTTGCTCGGCTTGACATCACGATGCACGATTCCGAGCCGATGGGCCTTGCCGAGCGCCTTGCAGGTCTGCGAGATGATCTTGGCGACCTCGTCGAGGTGCAGGGGGCCTGCTCGTTTGATGCGCGCCGACAGGTCTTCCCCATCGAGGAGCTCCATGACCATGTACGGGATCCCATCGCCCGTGATCCCGTGGTCATGGATATTTACGATGTGGGGGCTCCCTATCTGCGCGGCGCTCGTGGCCTCGCGTTGGAAGCGCATCCGCGTCGCCGGGTCGCTGGCGTGCACATCCGAGACGAACTTGACCGCGACCTGCGTTTTCAGCCCGAGGTGGTCCGCGATCCACACGCTTCCCATGCCGCCCCTGCCGAGCAGGCGCACGAGTTTCACGTGCTTCGAAACCGGGTATCCGGGACCGAGGCCCATGTACAGACGACTACCACAGCTCTCGGTCGGCAGGCTATTTTCGTTGCTCAGCCCGCTGTCGTTCGGATGACGCTCCCGAGATCCACCGGCGCTGGCATCGCCAACGGGCCAGGGTCGAGCTCATGGCTGTGCGTCGCCCAACAAGTGCGTGGGGTGACAAATTTTGCTGGGGCGTTCGGGATTGGATCGGGCTCAGGCGACCCGAGCGAGGAAGGGTTCCTGCGGCGGATGCAGGAGCATTGGCGGGGAGCTGCGCGCCGACGCGCGATGCGTCACTTCTTCTTCACGGTACAGTCGTAGAGGGTGACGAAACCGGCGCCATCCTCTTTGCCTTCGATGTCCGCGAGGTCGCCGACCTGCATCCCCTCCGGATTGGGGATGTTCACGCACGACAGCTTCATCTTCCCATTGCCCGAGAACTGCGCCGTCTTGCTCTTCGGGCTGTACGACTCGAGCTTGCAGCCGGTGAGCTTCCTCGGCGTGTGGCTCTGGCGGCCCTTCTCGTCTTGCTCCTTCTCGAAGGCAGCGACGTCGCAAACGCTGCCTGAAGCCGCCGACGCGCCGGCCGCGGAGCCTGCAGGCGCGGCCGAATCCGTCGACGATTTGTTGCAGCCAACCAGGAAACCACTCAATGCGAGCGCCAGGACTGCGGGGGAAAAAGCAATCATCCGGCTGTTCGATTTCATGCTCGTCCTATCTCCTTCGGTGATCTTTTCTCGTGTCTGCGGGCCGATAACGGGGCGCAGAAGGATGAGCGGAATCCTCTCCGCCGGTCAACCGAGGCGGCAGAATGCGAACAGGTGTGTCCGTCGTCCCCGCGGCGGAGCCTAGTTCTTCCTGTCGAACCGAGCAAGAAGAACGCGAACAGGCGCGCCCGTCACTCCCAGCGACAGGACCCTGCCCGGAGGGAGCCGCGACCTGGGCCGCCCGGCGGAACGCCCCCGGAGCGGGGCCCCGAGAGCACCAGGGCACTATAGGGATGCGTGAAAACAGAACGCCCGAAGCCGTAAGGGACCGTCATTTTGCGGCCGACAATCCCATCCGCATCTCCGTTGGGCAAGGATTCTTCATCTCAGTCTCCGCGCGTGAGGGTCAGGGTGGGACGAGGAGACCCCGGCGATCGTGGCGTCTGCCTGAGGGAGGGGGACGACGGCACGTCGCCGGCAGGGTTCCATCAGGTTTTTCCTGACCCGATGGAGACCCCGTTGGTTAGGCAGGGCAGTACAGAGTGGAAACGTTCTTCCCTCCAGACCATGATTGATGTACGGTTGGTCGCATGGCAACGCCACACGTCGCCAAGGAACCTCGATCCCTACTCACGCGTGGTGCGACATGACATCCGAACTGGTCAGGTACGTCGACTTCCAGGACAACCCCGAGCCGCGATGCCACTTCGTCTTGTTGGTGGATACCTCCGGATCGATGCAGGGGCCGAAGATCGACATGGTCAACTACGGCCTGGAAATGCTCAGGACGGATCTGTGTGATCACGATAAAGCCCGCAATGCCGTCGAACTGACGGTGGTGAAGTTTGGCGCCACGGTCGAGCCTTTGGTGACGTTCTCGCGGCCGGACGCGTTCGCGCCGCCAAAGCTGGTGGCCGGTGGGCGAACCTATCTCGCAGCGGCCATTCATTGCGGCCTCGACCTGATCGAGCGTCGCCGAGAGACGTACCGGCAGGCGGGCGTACTGTATTATGCGCCCTGGCTCTGGTGCATCACCGACGGGCGCCCGACGGACTACAACGATATCCCAGCGGCCGTCACGCGCGTGCAGCAAACTGCCCGCGACCCGGCCACCGGAAAAACGAGAGTCGATCTGTTCATGGTGGGCGTCGAGACCCCGGATGACCCCGTCGATCTCAAGATCCTTCGTCAGCTTTCACCACAGCGCGAGCCGCTGATGCTTCGCGGAATCCATGCGTTCCAGGGGATGTTCAACTGGATCTCGCAGAGTCTCATTGCCGTATCCCAATCGAACCCAGGGGCACAGGTCTCGATGCCACGCGTCGACGGCTGGGGCACGGTCGGATGAGGGAGGATGCGACGGTAGCGGCTTGGCGCGTCACGCGCGTATCCGTAGCGGGCACGAGCCATATCGCTCGGGGGGTACCGTGTCAGGACGCCTCGTACCACGATGTGAACGGCGATCTATGCGTGATTGCGGTCGCGGACGGTGTCGGCTCTGCCCCACGCTCCGAGGACGGCGCGCGCGTCGCGTCCGAGATGGCCGTTCGCTTTCTCATCGAGAAAGCCGTCGCACGCGACGCGAGCGAAGCAGAGTGGCGCGCGCTGCTGCAAGAGGCGGCAGAGCGGGCGTTGCTCGAGGTCCGTGCGCTGGCAGAGCGCGAGACGGAAGAACTTCGTGCCTTCGCCTCGACCTTGTTGATCGTCGCCGCGACAGGTGAAAGTGCCGCAGCCTTTCAAGTTGGCGACGGGGCGATCGTCGCTCTCTTCGGCACTGCGGATCTGCAAGCGCTCACCTTGCCGAAGAAGGGGGAGTATGCAAACGAGGTGCTTCCCTTGACGTCGAGGGGGGCACTCGAAAGTGCGCAGTTCACGTTCGTTCCGCAATCACCCACGGCGGTCGCGGCTTTCACGGACGGTCTCGAGGCCTTGGCACTGTCACTTCCGCGTGGAGAGCCCTACGACAGGTTTTTTCTTCCCATTTTCGATCTCGGGGCGAGGGTCGACGAGACGAAACTCGCGGCAGAGATAGGCGAGCTTTTCGAGCAGCGGGTCAAGAAGCGCTCGGATGATGATCTGACGCTCGCCGTCGCCATTCGCGCCGCTGGCAAGACGGTCGAGCCGATCCCCGCGAAACCGGAATCGGCTCCGGGCACCGCGGCTTCCCGTGCACGGGAGATCGCCTCGGCGAGAGGAGAGAGCGATCCGTCGCCACCCGCGGAGCCGCCACCTCCAGCGACGCCACCTCCAGCGACGCCCCCCGCGCATAGAGGACCGAATCCGCCCACTTCCAGGCTCCGGTCGGTCGTTCTCGGGATGTTTCTCCTCCTCCTGGTTGGCTCCGCCGCGAGCGTCCTCCTGGCGAAGACGTGGTTTCGGTCCGCAGAGGGCATCGCGTGTGCTCGAAGCTCCGATTGTGAGGAGCCGCTGCACTGCATCGGTGGATTTTGCCGGTTCGAGAGGAAGCGATGAACGGCGGGTTTCAAGGCTCGTATCGCCTTGCGCTCGGCGGAGAACGCATCGAGGTAGGGAATCGAATCGGCCGCGGGGGAGAGGGCGAGGCTTACTTTCTTGCGAGCCATCCGCGTCTGGCGGCGAAGTTTTTCTTCGAGCACAAGCGCGCTGCCATCGTGCCGAAGGTGCAAGAGATGCTGGTGCACAGGCCCAGGCAAACGAGCTTTCAAAGCCACACGATCTTCACGTGGCCCGAGGACCTGATCCTGGACGCCGCGGAGCAGCCCATCGGCTACGTCATGCCGCGCATCCACGACGCCGAGAAGCTCTACAAGCTCAAGCATCCGGCATCCAGAAAGAACGACAGGAGAACGCGCGCCTTTTTCTACGATCGTCTCGTCAGCATTGCTCGTAACCTTGCCAAAGCCGTCGATTTCGCTCACGACCAAGGGCTGATCGTGGGCGATCTCAATGCACAGAACGTGCTTGTCCTCGGCAACACGAACGTTTCGCTCATCGATGTCGATTCGTTCCAGTTCGTCGACGGGAGAGGACAATACCATCCGTGCACCGTCGGAACGCCGGAGTACCTCGCACCCGAGCTCATTGGCCAGAACCTCGCGAGCGTGCGGCGGGACCCATCGAGTGACTTGTTCTCTCTCGGCATCCTTCTCTACGAGCTCCTGATGGAGGGCCAGCATCCTTATGCGGGCATCGACAAGGGACGTCCTGGGCCGGCCGACGTCGCGAGCCGTATCAAGCACGGACTCTTCCCTCGCGCAGCGTCGAGGCAGGTCGACGTCGAGCTCCCGCGCGCGAGCCCTCCGAGGGAGATGCTGGGGCCCGAGGTACTGGCATTGTTCCATCGCTGCTTCGACGAGGGGCACTTTCAGCCGGCGCTACGTCCGACCGCGCGCGAATGGCGCTCGGTATTGAAGGCATGGAGCCAGATTCTCCGCGCCGGTTGCCCTGCGAACCCAGAGCATATCTTCGATCGGCGCTTGTCTTTCTGCCCGTGGTGCTGGCGGCAGGCTGCGGGGGCGCGTACGCCAACGCCGGCTCCGGTGGCGGCGCAGACGCAAGCGCCGCCGATGCCTCGGCCGCAACAGGCTTCGCACCACGGTGGGGCATCGAGCGGGCCGACGACGGTCCGCACGGCGCAATCACGCCCCTCGCTCCCCACGCCGCGTGCCCGCTCGCGTGCGTGGAGCTACCTGGCGGTCCCTGCGACGGCACTCCTCGTGGTCCCTGTCGGTTATCAGGTCTATTCCGCGGTCGGGCCTCGTGGCCTCGGCGAGCCCTGCGTGAGCGCGAACGAGTGCGGCTCCGGGATCTGTACGGCGCGGCGCTGTGCTCTGGCGAAGAGTGTCATGGGCGAGCGGTGTACGGCGAACGAGGACTGCGCGACGGGCGTATGCACGCTCCAGGCATGTCGTGAATGTCGCCAATCGTCGGACTGCCCGGCGACACGGATCTGCAAGGACAACACTTGCGTGAAGGCAGCTCTCGGCGATTCCTGTGAAAAGGATACCCAGTGCGAGGGCGCGCTCGTCTGTGTCAGTGGGGGCTGCGCAGAGCGGGTGAATGCGCCAGCGATCGTCGATACCCCTCCGGCTCCGATTCCGACTCCGTTTCCCTCTCCCGAGACGCCCGAGGGGTCTCGACCCGTTCCGGAAGACCCGAAAAGGACGTGCCCGACGCCGGAGCCCTGGGACAATCAGGTTCGCGGGTGGGCCAAAGACGGATCCTCGGTATGCACGAGCGGTTCCGATGTGAGGCGCGGATATTATCTGCGGATCGCGGTCGACGAGGGGCCGGACGTCAGCAAGGAGGCGATCCGGCGAGCGTGGCGGAAGTACGTGGATGAATACCTGGGCTCCGCTTCATGTCCGGAAGCCATGGAGATGGTGTTCTTCGATCCTGCCCGGAGCGTGGGAGCCGGAATCCTGTTTCGGAACAGGCCGCCAAACTGGAGCAAGGTCGCAAAGGGAGAACCCGACTGGCTCCTCCGCGACAACAGCCTGAACATGGTTGACGAGCAGGTGTGCTTTTTCGGGGCGAACGACGAGCGACGACGGCTCGGATGGTAGGAAGGCCGTTGGTGTCGGGGTCAGGGTCGGCGACACGTATCGCTCGCCGGGGGAGGGGCCGATGGGGTGGAGAAGCGGCCCGACGTGACGTGATAGGCGCGCGGAATGGGCCCCCTCCCTCCAGTCGCCGCCTGCCAACCCCAACAACTTCCCCTTCTTCACCCGCCCAACTACACTGCTCCACGATGTCCTCCCGCGTCCTCGGCGCCGCTGCGCTCGGCCTCTCTCTCCTCGCCCCGCGCCCCTCCCACGCTCAGACCTCCGGCGGGATCGCCCTCAATCAACTCGATCCTGCGCCCGCCGGAGACACCTTCTTCAGCGTTCCTTCCCCCCAGACGAACGGCCATCTCGTCCCCCGCGGCCTCGTCCTCTTCGACTACGCTCACAACCCGCTCGTCGCCGCCCTCGCCGACGGCGGCACCGAGACCTCGCAGCGCGCCATCGTCGGCGCCCAGGCGTTTCTCCACATCGGCGCCTCCCTCGCCCTCTGGAATCGCCTCCTCGTCTCCGCCTCCTTCCCCCTCGCCGTCCTCCAGCAAGGCGAGAGCCCCATCCTCGGCAACACCGTTTTCCCGTCCCCCACGGGCGTTCAGGCCGGCGATTTGCGTCTCGGCGCTCGCATTCGGCTCTTCGGCGAAACCGAGGATGCCTTTCAGATGGCCGCCGGCGCCACCCTCCACGCGCCGACCGGGCCCGCGGGGGCCTTCGTCGGCGACAACGGCGTTCGCCTCTCGCCCGAATTGCTCTTGGGCGGTCGATTCTGGCATGTCGCCTGGAGCGCCGCGGTTCGGCCCGTCTTTCGTACCTCGGACAACCCCTCGACGCTCTCCTACGGCGCCGGCATCGCATTCTTGCTCCTCGACGATCACCTTCGGATCGGTCCGGAGCTCTCGGCGTCCACGCCGCTCCAGGAGGGGCTGGTCCGGTTGGGTGAAAACCGGACGATTCCACGGAGCCTCGCGACGAACGCGGAGCTCTTGCTCGGGATCCGCGGCAATGCCATCGGCGGGCTCTGGGTCGGCGCCGCGGTCGGGCCAGGGCTCAGCGAGGCGATCGGCACGCCCACCTTTCGCGCCTTGGGCCTCGTGGCCTGGTCGCCCGAGACCCCGAAGCCGAAGAGCGTCGCGCCGAAGGTCACCGATACCGACGGCGACGGCCTGATCGATACGGCAGACGCTTGTCCTCACGCGTTCGGCGAGAAGAGCGACGTGCCTGGACGCAATGGCTGCCCGAAGGTCGACCGTGACGAGGACGGCGTCGTCGACCTCGACGACGTTTGCCCGGAGGAACCCGGCGCTGCGAGCGGAGATCCCAAGCGATTCGGATGCCCGCCCGATCGGGATGGCGACAACGTGCCCGATGCGATTGATGTCTGCCCCGACACGAAGGGGGAGGCAGAGAAGAACGGTTGTCCGACCACGCCCCAAGGCGGTTGAGGGCGAGCCGGACGTCGTGAAAGGCCGCGGGGGTTCGTCCCCCGCGGGCTCATGGCATCGGCGGCTTGGGCGCCTTGAAGATGGCGCCCTCCTTCGTGTTCGGCGTGCCCCCTTCGACCCAGTACACGAATGCGTCGTCGACCGCGATGGCGCTCGGATTGTTTCGTTTCGAGGCGACCTCGAACGTCGTTTTTTGCACGACGTCGTACCCCTTCACGCTCCCGTCTCCGGCGTTCGTGTAATACAAGATCGGGCTCGGACCGCTCCGGTCGAGCGCGAGCCCCGCGGGGCGCGATACGGCCGCGAGGATGGGCTGGCCCTGCGAGAAGCCCACCCCTGGCGTGTAGACCGCGCGGAAGATCGAGCCCTGGGGATCGAACTCCGCCCAGGAGAGGGACACGGGGTTCTGCTCGGCATCGAGCTCGAACGTGAGCGAGCGTGGAGTCTTTTGCCCGGTCGCGACGACGAAGCTCGACGCACCGTCGTTGCAGGCCACCACGCCGTCGGCATTGCCTGTCGTCCCCTGGTACCCGAAGCAGACGAGCGTCTTCATGCCGCTCTGGACCATGGCCGTGGCCACGCTGAACGGCGCGACCCCCGCTGGATTCACGTTCTCGATCGCAATCGCGACGCCCTTGGTCAGCGCCCCGGAAGCATCGACGCCCGACTCCACGCCGCTCACGCGATCTCCGCCGAGCTCCGTGACGAAGACGCGCTTGCCATGCACGGCGACGCCCGCGGGCTGGAGGAGGCCCTGGATCAGGGCATTTTCCGACGGCGCGCTCGGCTCTCCGAACGGCGCCCAGCCGAGGCTCCCATTCGCATTGTCCGTGGCATCCGTCCAGAGAACGAATCCACGAGGATCGATCGTGAGCCCCTGCGGCACACCCTTCGTGACGGCCACGACGGCAGGGGTTCCGCCGGTCTTCGGCACCATCTTCACGGCCCCGGGGACCTCCTTCGTCGCGAGATCACCCTGGATCGTCCAGTAGATTCCCGTCGTGTCGACCGCCATCGCATTGGGGTTCACCTGACCCCCGACCACGATCGTGGGGTCCTTCGGGTCCGGCGGCGTGTACAGGCCCGTCCCCGCGGACGACCACGGCCCGCACGTCGGAATCGACGTGCGCTTCTGCTCGCAAGGCGCGGGCCCCACGGGTGTACCGACGACACGGGCGATCTCCGCCTTTTTGAACTTCTCGCAGACGGCGGACGGGAGCACGACCGCGGTCTCGCTCTCGGCCTTCCACCCGCCGTCGCTTTGGGCGTCGAGCGCCACGAAACAACCCTTTGCGGTGCACATGCCGCTGCCCTGCGTCTCGAGTCCGACATTGAAGACGCCGGCCGTGAACATCCCGCTCGGGACCGCCGCGCGGCACGTTGTGCCATCCGCGTCGAAGGCTGCAAGATCGAGCGCGAGCCCCGTCGCTCCCTCGAAACACGTGCCCGTATCGAAGCACGTGCCGTCCCCGTTCCCCGTGCCTCCCCCGAATGTCTCCTCGGGCTCGTACGTGACGAGCTCCGTTTCGGGGACGACCTCGGTCACGCACTTGCCCGCCTTGCACGTGAGCCCATCGCCGCACGTGCTCTCGTAGATCAGCTTGCCGTCGTCGTCGCGAACGGGTTTGCCCGAGGGATCGGTCTTCGGTTTGGCCGCGCCGTCACACAGGAATTCGATGGGCACCGGCAGCGTGGCCACACGGTCCCTGGGCACCGTCGTCACCGCGTCGCGCACGACGCGGATGATTGGATCCACGAAGTTGCCCTGCGTCAGGAGCCCTCGGAACGCGAGCACCTTCACCCGGATCGGTCGGTTCTCTTCCTCGTTGGCGATGATGCTCAGCGTGGCGGGCAGACGGATGGGGCTCGGATTGCCGGGATCCACGATTCGATCGTAGTTCTCCTGGAACACGATCCCGCCCGTATCCTCGTAGCTCACGACGATACGGATCCGATCGATGTCCTTTGGCAAGGACATGTCCGTTTGCAGCGCCAGGATGACCTGACCTCGCGGCTGCGCCGAGCACGAGAGCAAAGACCCGAGGGCGAGCGCGAGAAGGGCACAGGTCGCGTGAGACCTTTTCATCGACGACCTCCGAACGAGAGAGGCACGGTCCCGATCGTCCCGTCAATCGGCGGCACCTCGGTGGGTCTGAAGAGCACGGCGCCCCCGATCGCGGCGCCCGCGGCGAGCAGGACCCCGCCCCCGATCCAGAGCCATTTCGACGTGTCCGACGGCGCGGGGAGCGGGTTCAGCGTGATCGGCACGCGGCGCGTCTCGCCGTCCTGCACGACCACCTCGTTTTGATACACGGCCATTCCCGGCGCGCTCACCCGCACCGAATGGCCACCGGTCTGCACGTACCCTTCGTACCGACCGAGCCCCATGACCTTGCCGTCAATCGCGATGAGATCCTTCGGCCCCGCCTCGATCACGATCCGGCCGCGACGCCAGTCGCGCTCGAGTTTTGCCACCAGCGTCAGCGAGGTGCCGCCGTCGATGGTCTTCTTGATCTCGAGCGGCTTGTAGCCCTGCTTCTCGACCGTGATCTTTCGTTCGCCCACATCCATTCGAACGGGCTTGGCGATGGGCGCGGTCCCGATGGGCTCGCCGTCCACCGAGACCCTGGCGTCCGCTTCGCTCACGACGAGGGTCACCTCGCTCGTCAGCGTTCGGAGCGCGGCCTCCAGCGCCTTCAGGGACTCTTCCTCCTCCGGCGTGATCGCATCTCCCGCCTTGCCGCGGTACTCCTCCAGCAGCGCGAGGGCGCGGCTGTAATGGCGAAGATCTTTCTCGCAGACGGCGATGTTCTTGAGCAGCCGCGGCTCGGGCGTCAGCGAATAGGCTTTGCGAAACTTCACCAGCGCATTGGCGAAGTCCTTCGTTTCGTAAAGCATCTTCCCGCCGATATACTCGTCCTTCGCGGCGCCCGTGAGCACGTCCGCGAGCGGCGGAGGGGGCGGCTTCGGCGCCGGCGCGGCGTCGGCCTTCTTGGGGGTTGCCGTCTTCTTGGCCGCCGCGACCGGGGGCTTTGCGGCGGGTTGTGCCGACGTGGCTCCGGCGACCAGCACGGTCGCTGCGGCAACCAGCAGGCTTCGCGCCAGGGTTTTCTGAAACGGACGCGCCATCGGCGGTGTGCTCCTACTCGATTCCGATCGTGAGAGGATTCTTCGAAGAACTCTTGGTCGTCGGGGTCGGCGGCGGCGAGGCTTTTTCGGGTGTGCCGCTCTTCGTCCCCGGAAGGGAGGACGGCGGGCGTGTCGCCGCGGGCTGGGACGACACCGCGGCGGAAGCGGATGCGCTCGCCGCCACGGAAGCGCTCTGCGCCGGAGCTTCGGTATCCACGAGCGCCGCTGCAGGTTTCACCTCGGGCTCGGAGGCGGCGGACGGTTTCGCGGTAGGTGCTGCGACGGCGTTGTCCGGTGTCACGGTGGATTCGACGCGATTCTCTGGAGAACCTCGGAACAAGAAGATACTCCCGACCGCGACGAGCCCGACCAGCGCGACCGCACCCACGACGAGACCCGTGCGTTTCCCGGACGAACCCGATTCGCCGGCGACATCCTGTCCCGCCTTCGAAACCGCCACCGTCGGCAGGCTCGACCCGGTATTCCCGTCCGCCGGCATCAGCGGCGGCGGCGGCACGCTCGCCCCCGGCTGCGTGTTCGCGGGGGCGCTCGTCGCGGCGGTTACGGCAGGCATCGCGGCTGGGATCGACGATGTGGAGCTCCGGCTCGGCCCGGAGGGCGCCTGCACGGCGACGCCCGAGGCCTCGAGGACACGCTTGGCTTTCTCGGCCGAGATGCGCGCGGTCGGCGGACCGAATTCGGCAATGCTCAAGGCGAACTCGGCGATGTTGTTGAATCGGTGCTCTCGCTTCTTTTCGAGGCACCTGACGATCGCAGCCTCGAGCTCGGCCGGGATGTCGCTCCGGTATTGCGAGAGGGGCGACGGAGGTTCGAGGTTGACCTTGAGGACGAGCTCGGAGAAGGCCGACCCATGAAAAGGGACTTTCCCGGCGAGGAGCTGGTAGAGGATCACCCCGAGCGCCCAGATGTCGCTCCGCGGATCCACGGCCTTGCTCGATTTGAGCTGCTCGGGCGACATGTAAAGCGGCGAGCCGAGGACCATCTCGGTCTTCGTGAGCTGCATCCCGTCGCCGCCCTCGGACTCGTTTTCGCTGACCTTCGAGATGCCGAAGTCGAGCACCTTGACGCTCTTCGAGCCGTCGGGCGTCGTCGTCAGGAAGAGGTTGGCCGGCTTGAGATCGCGGTGGACGATGCCCGCGGCGTGCGCCTCGGCGATGGCCTCGCAGGTCTGGAGGATGTAGTCGATTGCCTCGGGGATCGGCAGCGGGCCTTGTGTCTTGAGGTGACGCAGGAGATCGCCGCCCTCGAGGTACTCCATGACCATGTACGGGGCGCCGCTCCCGAGCTCGCCCACGTCGAGCACGCGCGCCACGTGCTCGCTTTTCAGCCGCACCGCGGCGCGCGCCTCGCGCAGGAAGCGCGCGACGATATCCGTGTTGTCCGGCTGGAGCAGGTACTTGATGGCGACGCGCTGCCCGAGCTGCAGGTGCATGGCCGCGACGACCACGCCCATGCCCCCCTTTCCGAGGATGGATTCGACGCGGTATTTGCCCGCGAGCACGTCCCCTTCGTGAGGGTTCGCGAGGCTGGGCTGCGGAGGCTCGGTCACGCTCATGATGTGCCGCAGCGCATGCTACATGCTTTTCCGCCGGCTGCACAGTTTCCTGGGGGGAACGCGCGCCGCGGGGCCGCGAGACCCTAGCGGCTCATGCGACGGCGTCGGACCCACCAGACAAGGCCGAGGGCCACGAGCCAGGGGTTCGAGGCGCCGTCGCCGCTGGCCGCACAGGAGAAGCCGTCGCCGCGGACGTGCGGGTCGCCGCCGGGGCTTCCGTTTTGGGCGCCGCCTCCGCCGTTGCCGGTTCCGCCACCATTCCCGCTGCCGCTCGCGCCGCCGGCGCCGCTCCCGCTGCCGCCGGAGCCGCCGCCGCTGCCATTGCCACCGCTGCCATTGCCGCTGCTGCCGCCGGCGCCGCTGCCGCTTTCGATGAAGCAGCTCCCGGCCAGGCAAACGCCTTGGGAGTCTCCATCTTTGCAGGGCGTGTTGTCTGCGACGGGAGCGCCGAGGCAGTTGCCGGTGCTCGGGTCACACAGCCCCACCTGGCAGGGCCCCAGCGCGGGGCAGTTCTTGGGCTGTGCATCCACGCAGGCGCCATTCTGGCACGTGCCGGTCACCGTGCACAGGTTGCCGTCGTCGCAAGGAACGCCGTCGCTCAACGTCGTCGAATTCGTCTTGCAATCGCACCCGTCGCCCGCGCCATCGCCGTCGCCGTCGCCGTTCTGGCTGCCGTTCGGAATGGTGGGGCACAGATCCAGCGGGTTGCCCGCGGGATCGAAATCAGGGATGCCGTCGTCGTCGTCGTCCGGATCGCAAGAATCCCCGAGCGGATCGAGGTCGCTGTTCGTCTGGTCCAGGTTTGGCACCTTGGGGCAGTTGTCCTCGACGTTCGGTTTGCCGTCTCCATCGGCGTCGTTCGAGCACTGGCCCAGGCCTTCGATGCAGAGCGCCCCCGTGGCGCACTCCTGATCGACCGCGCACTCGTTGATACAGGCGCCGCCAAGGCAAGCATAAGGCGCGCAATCAATCCCCTTCGGGGGAGCGCACGTGCCTGCTCCGTCGCATTGCGATTCCGGGTAGGCCACCGAGCCCTCGCAGACGGGCGCCGCGCACTTGGTCCCCGCGGGCAGCGGGGGGCCCTCGCAGGACCCGGTGGCAGGCTCGCACGCCCCGGGACCATGGCACGCATCGGGCGCAGGGCAAACCACGGGCGTCGCGCCGGGCGCGCAGACACCTGCCTTGCACGCGTCGCCCGTCACGCAGAGATTCGCGTCGACACAGGGCGCGCCGTCGGGTTTGGTGGGGTCCGAGCACAGGCCGCTCACGGGATCACACTTTCCGACCTCGTGGCATGAATCGATCGCCGTGCAGACGACCGGATTGGTCCCGCTGCACGTGCCCGCCATGCAGACATCCGTCTGCGTGCACGCGTTCTGATCATTGCAGCTGGAACCATCCAGCTTGTTCGGGGTGGAGCAGATGCCGCTCGTGGGATCGCAGGTCCCCGGATCATGGCACTGATCGAGCGCCTTGCACACGATGGGGCTTTCCCCGATGCACACCCCCGATTGGCACGCGTCGATCTGCGTGCAGAGATTGCCATCGGAACAAGCCGCGCCATCGGGCTTGTTCGGGTTGGAGCAGAGGCCCGTGTCGACGTCGCACGTTCCCACGTCGTGGCATGGGTCGACCGGCTCGCACGGGACCGGGTTCGTCCCGACGCACTTGCCGGACTGGCAGACGTCCGTCTGCGTGCAGGCATTGCCATCGACGCAACTCGTGCCGTCGGGCTTGATCGGGCTCGAGCAGAGGCCCGTCTTGGGATCACACGCCCCTGCGTCGTGGCATGAATCGAGCGGCTGGCACGGGACCGGATCCGCGCCGACGCACACGCCGACCTGGCACGTATCGGCCAGCGTGCAGGCGTCGCCGTCGTCGCAAGGCTTGTTGCTGAACGTGGAGCAGACGCCATCCGTCGCGCTGCCCGAGGCCACGGAGCAGGCGTCACACACGCCCGCATTGCAGGCCGTGTTGCAACAGACCCCGTCCACGCAAAAGCCGCTCTGGCATTCCACCCCGGCGGCGCACGCGACGCCGTTCACGCCCGGGGAGAGGATCTCCACGCTGGAGAGGCTCGCCGCATTGAAGCCGCCCACCACGAGCAGCCGCCCGTCGTCGAGCAACGTGGTCGTATGCAGATTGCGTGCGATCGTCAGAGCGGGCCCGGCGGCCCACGTGCCGAAGGGGCTGCCAGCCCCCGTGTACTCCGTGGTCGCCGTGAAGGTCGACGAGAAGCCGGCCACCGCGAGAATGCTGCCATTCGGCATCAGGGTCGCGGTATGGGCGTATCTTGCGGTCGCGAGGTTGCCGAGCGCCGTCCAGGTATCCGTGGCCGGGTCGTAGGCCTCCGTCGTCGCCTGCAACGCGCCATTCGTCCTGCCTCCGACGACGAGCACCTTCCCATCCGCGAGCTGCACCGCCGTGTGCTGCTCGCGCGCGGTGATCATGTTCTTCGGCGTGGTCCAGGTGTCCGTGGCGGGGTTGTAAATCTCGTACGTCTGCAGGGTCGCCGTGTTCCTGCCGCCCGTGACGAGCACGCGACCGTCCTGGAGCAGCGTCGCGGCATGGCGCTGACGGGTCGCGCTCATGGGGGGCTTGATCGTGAAGGGGCCCGCTGCTGCCGCATCGAGCAGCTCGACCGAATTGAGGACGGCGGCGTTCGTGCCGCCGACGACGAGGATCCTGCCGTCTGCGAGGACCGTCGTCGTGTGATAAGCGCGTCCGGTCGCAAGCGAGGGACTGGTGGTCCAGACGTTGCTCTTGGCGTCGAGGCTTTCGGTGATGAGCGGGTAGTTGCCGGCATTCGTGCCGCCGACGACGAGAACCAGGCCATTCTGGAGGAGCGTCGCCGTGTGTCCAGTACGCGCGACGCTCATGGCTGCCTTGGCCGTCCACGTCGCTGTGGCCACACTCCATTGCTCGACCGACGCGGTGGGTGTGCTTCCCGTGCCGCCGGTGACGACGATATCACCGGTGGCGAGCTTCGTCGTTGCGTGATCGCGGCGCGCCGTGCCGAGGGCCGTGCCGGCGACCCAGCCCGGATCGACGAGCACCTCCTCGCCGTCCGTCTCGAGGAAGAGTTCGATACGCTGATCGCGTGCGACCATCCGCGCAGGGACCTCGCGGCCATCTCTGGCGAACGCAAAGGGCGCGGTGACGCGGAGGGCGGGAATCCCTTTGGCGTCCAGGACCACGATGGAGGGACCATCCTGCGCGATCGGGGCTCCGGAGACGTCCCAAGCGAGGACAGGGGTATTCCTTCGAGCGACGCCTGCCTCCAGGTGAATCCATTCCTCGAAGCCGTCGGGCGCGGCCGTCCAGAAGGCGGTGCCGCCGGCGCGGGCGTAGGCGACGGCGTGGGATTCGACGACGGCGGGGCCGGAGGTGTCGAGCTCGCGGACGTCAATTTCAACGCCGGAAGGCGCGCGGAAGTGGAGGGGGGCGTCGCCGCGGTCGGGGAGGGTGAGGTCGATGCCCGCGGGGCGGTTTGCCGATGCAGCAAGGAAGCCGGACGCAGCGCGGACGAAGCCGGGGCCGCGGTCGAGGACGAGAGGGGCGTGGTCGGGGAAAGAGACGCGGATTGCGGAAGCGGATGCGGGGGTCGAAGAGGATTCGGGCGCGGAAGCGGGATCGGCGCAGCCGAGAGCGAGGAGGAAGGGGGCGAGGAGGAGGGGGCGTCGGCGCATGGTAAGGCGGTGGAGGATAGCGGGGTGGTGGTGGGATCCTACAGGACGCCCGAGATGGAGGACAAGTATTGGATGTGCTCAAGGTGTAAACTTGGCGAGGAACAAGCCTGACTGGCCAGCGCTCATGACAGGGCCTACGCCGAAGTCGATGGCGTCCACAGAGTATCCTGCAATAACGATGCTATCCGTTACCGTTTGGATCAAGCTTCGCCGTGAAAATGGACCTGAAGGAGGAGGCTCGTGCCCTGGGGCTCATGAATGGGGGGAGCCTCGGCTTCCGCCTGCGGCTGCGCCTCCGCTGCCCCCTGAAGCCGCCGTCGCCCCGGCTCCCCCCGAGGTCGGCTCGCCGCCACACGCGGCGAGGTGCAAACCCGACGAGCGTAAGAAGACAGCCGGGACCGATGGCCCAAAACGACAGGCGAGAGCGCATGGGAGCCTCCCACTGTACGAGAGAGCAGGATCGTGGCCAATAAACACGCGCCCATCGGTCCCGGCGTATTCGCGGAGCTACATTGGAAGCGGGGTCAAGGTGTTATCCTCATCGATACCGTATGGGGCACTCCGTCCCCGAGATCGATCCGCAATTGGTATGTCCCCGGGGTGAGATGTTTCGTGGCAAGCTTGAGCTGATACGTCCCCCAGGGGCCGACCGGCTTGAAGACGTTCCCCGCGCCGTTCACGCTCACCGCCGGAGACTCCGGCTCCACGACACCGCCCACGACCCGCGCCACGAAGAGCTGCGCGTCCAGCGTCGAGATGCCCGCGCTCGCCCCCGCGAGATCGAACCGTACGGTGACGACGTGGTTCCTTTTGAACGTATTCGTCCCGCACTCCGAGAGCGGCGGCAAGACACCTCCCCAATCGAACGTCACGCGCACGTCGAACGAGCCAGGCGTGATGTTCCCGCTCGCGTCCGTGGCCTGGCACGACACCGTCGTTTCGCCCGGCGGGAAGGTCGTTCCACTGGAAGGTACACAGGACACCACGACCGCGCCGTCGACGGAATCACCGGCCGTGGCCTGATACGACACGATGGCCCCGGAGGCGCTTGTCGCGTACGCCTCGATCGTTGCTGGGAGCGAAAGCGTGGGCGTCGTCGTATCCGCGACCGTCACAGGGAATGCGAGCGTCGCGACGTTCCCGTACGAGTTCATGGCCTCGCACGTCACCATCGTCGTGCCGAGCGGGAAGAGGGCGCCCGAAGCGGGCGCGCACGTCACCTCCACCGGGCCGTCGGCCGCATCGACGGCGCTCGCCTCGTACACGATCGCGGCGCCGGAGCTGTTCGTCGCCTCGGCCGTCACCGACGTCGGCGCCGTGATCACAGGAGGAGGCACCGCGCTGCAATCGAGGCGAAGATCGAGGTCGGTCACGGGCGGAGGCACGGGCAAGACGTCCGTTTCGGCGTACGGGATCGCAGGATCGTCGATCGCCGTGCATCCGGGCTTCTCGGCGCGCACGATATAGTATCCGGCGAGGGTATCCCACCCGAAATGGCCGCGCTCGTTCGAGTACATCGGGTTCTGTCGGTTCGCCGGGGACATGATGGTGCTGCCGTCGGGCACCACCTGGAAAGGCCCCCAAGGATCATCCGAGCGGTACAACGTGACGAGCGCGTTCGCGATCCGATTGCCATTCGTGTTGTTCACGTGCCCGCTGGGATCGATGTAGACGTCGAGCGGCGGCGCTGGAATGGAACAAGCGGTTCCATCCACCGCCGAGGACGTGAAGACGATGCTCACCCAGCCATGGTTGGGGTAAAATGGGCCGACGGCCCCCTGGAACAACCCCGAGCCCGGGAAGCTCTCGGTCAAACAGCCGGATTCGATGGCCGTGCCCGATGTCGAACCAAAACCGGTAAGGACGTCGTAACATATGCTCCCCCCGGTACAACCGTTGATCATGAGCGTCAGCGGATCTTGCCAGAAGACGGCGGGGGAATCGGGAACACCGCTTTCACGCGACGGCGTAAGGACAGCCTGGGACGGGCCCGTGCCCCCCAGGAAAAGCACGTCTCGCCCGGTGTAGGCCTGCCCGACCGCGGGCGTCACGGATATCGGCGTCGAGGGGGGAATCCAGGTGGATCCTGCCGGAGCACTGGCCGTCATCGTCAGCGGTCCGCCGTCCGTGGCGCCGACATCGATGGGAACCGTGTAGACCCCGTCGGCGTCGGTGGTCGCAAAGAAGCACGTCCCGCTGCTATCGCAGAACTGCACGGTCGCCCCCGCGAGCGGTGTGCCCGCGGGAGAGTAGAGGGTGCCTGAAACCGCCGCCGCTTGGGGAGGAAGACCGCCCCGAGGACGATGAATGTATCGACCGAGGGTGGGGGTATTCAGGCTGCCGCCGACGAGCGCGTTCGCCTCGCCGTCACGAAGCTCTCCTGGATCCACGCCGGATCCGGGAAACCCCGTCCAGAAGCCCTCGGAGGCCCCGATCCAGACGGGAAGGTTGCTCGGGGGCGTCGGATCCTGCCCGTCCCACCCGATGTGATCGTAATTCATGATGATGTCGAAGTCGCCGAACCCCACGTCGGATCGATCCACGAGGAGGAGCTGGAATCGATTGAGCGCAGCGACCCCCATGTCGTAATACCCGACGCCGTTCGTGTTTCCCCAGTTCACGCAGAACGCGGATCGGCCCCCGTAGGTCGTGTGTCCATACGTGACCTCGTCCGACGCCACGTTCCGCGTATCGATGTCGGCCATGAACGGCGCGATGACCGCGCGTGACGTCGTGTCGAGCCGAAGGTTCGTGTAATCGAAGTACGCCGGTGGCGCGGCGCCGAACGTGACGTACCCGTTGTTGTTCACGTGGACGGTGGTGTACGTGCCTCCGTTGATCAGCACGGGAAACCCGAGCGGCACGTCGGTCGCGGATGCGTCGTCGTTATGGGCCAGTACGTTCGTTCCACAATTGAGATCGTTGACCATCGCCCCCGCGTGCGCATGCCGAGCGCCGAGCCCGAGAGCGGCAGCGCAGAGAAGAGAGGCAACGAAGGGCGAACGCGGAGCGAGGAGACGGCGCAAGGGAATGATTCGAAGACGCATGGGAGCACCTCGATGAAAGCCGGTCGGGAGCATGATGCCCGCCGGTGGAGGGATGTTCGTCAGGACAAAAAGCGGCGCCAAACGGTCGCGCGCGACGCGCAACGGCCTCGCGCAATTTGCGCAAGCCGGCGGTCCACGCGCACGACCGGATCACGGTACTCTCCCACGCCGCGGACCACAAATCTTCGCATCAACGAGCCTTGTGGTAACAGTTCATTCCGCTGAACGGATCGACCGTGTGCGAGAACATTGCGTGCGGCATGGACGTTGCTGCACAATCCAACGGAAAGCCCACACGTCGGCCCGGCATTCGTCATGCCCCCGAGACGTGTCTCTTCATGAAGGAGCCTCCCACCATGACCTCCGTCCTCCGTCGTGCCTCCCTCGTCACGCCCTTGCTGGGCCTCGCAGCATGCAGCATCGGACCGCCCGATGAGCCCGAGGGCGCGCTCGCTGCCGCCCCAGGCGCGCTCGTATCGGCCCCAGGCGCGCTCCCCACCTGTGTCGTCCTCGAGCGAGGCGGCCCTGGTGACATAGCAGACGCAGAGATCAACGCGAAGCAGCCGAACAAGAATTCGGGCACGGACAATATCAACCGCACTGGCAACACAGCGGGTATGCAGCGGCATACCTTGCTCCGCGTCGACACGAGCCCCATTCCACCCTATGCCACGGTGGAGTCTGCCACGCTCGCCTTGTGGCAATCGAACGACGGCGCCGCAGCGCTTCGCCTCCACCGCGCGAACGCGGCCTGGGACGAAGCCAAGGTGACGTGGAACAACTTCGCGGGGGCCTTCGACCCGGTCGTCCTGGCCTCGGCCTCCAACGGGGGAGCGAATCACACCGGTCCCATCTTCTTCGACGTCGGGGCGATTGCACAGCAATGGATCAGTCACCAGAGCCCGAATCACGGGCTCCTGATCGAGCAAAAGGGTGAGGGCACGACGCAGATCCGCGCCGCGGAGCATGGGAGCGCCAAGTTCCGCCCGCGGCTCCAGGTCTGTTACACGACGCCGGACCTGGAGCCTGACGTGCCCGAGGGGACGAGCGTGTTCCTTCGTGTCATGGACGTGAATGGTGCGCCCATTCCCTCCGCCGCGGTCACGCCTGCCGGCACGTCCTCGCCCCTTCCGACCAACGGAGTCGGGTATCTCCTCCTGGACAACCTCGCGGCCGGGCGATTCTCGGCGCGTGTCGAGCGCCCAGGGTATGCGCCCGCCGCGGTGGCGGTGGACGTCCCCAATGGGGTGCATGGGGGCGTCGAGGTGCGCCTGCACCCGCTCCCGCCGCCGATTCCCTTCGACGCCGCGGTCGGGGCGGCGCTCGACGTGGGCAACGTGCATGTCACGATTCCCTCGAACGCGCTCGTGGATCGAAATGGCGAGCCCGTTTCGGGCACGGTGACGGCGACGATCGTGCCGCTGGATCCATCGGCCGGGCTTACCACGATGCCGGGGCCGCTCGAGGCGCTCACGGGATCGGGCGACCTGGTCTCGCTCGAGAGCTTCGGGATGGCGGAGGTGACGATCTGGCAAAATGGTTTGCCCTTGCAGCTTGCCCCGGGCAAGAAGGCGATGCTGGAGATCGTGCTTTCCCCGACGCTCGCGTCGAAGGTGACGCTCGGAGATACCATGCCCGCATGGTGGCTCGACCTCGACGACGGGATCTGGCGCGAGGACGGCGCGGGCGTCTTCCAGTCCTCGCTCGTGGAGGTGGGCAAGACGGCGTGGAAGGCAGAAGTGGAGCATTTCACGTGGTGGAATGCGGACAGGCCGTGGACCGACAAGAATTGCTTCATCCTGCCGGTGCAGGAAGATAGCGGCGTGGGGATCCCGGGCGTCCCCGTGCAGGCCTACGGCGTGAGCTACGCGGGAGCGTCGACCCCGCAGGTCACGGACGGCAGCGGGTATGCGTGCGTCGACATCATGCTCGGAGGCACGGCGAACCTCTACGTCGGCAATCCGCTGAGCCCCTTCACGGTCGTTCCGGTGACCGGATCGGGTCCGGCCGGCGATTGCGCGGGAAATGGAGCGGGCTGCACCGTTCTCGCCACGACGCTCATCCCGTTCACGAACATCTGCCTTGGTGACGTGCAATCGACGACGTGCGCATACACCGGCCTTCTCGGCACCGAAGGCGTCGGCGCTTGCCACGCGGGCACGAGGACGTGCGACTGGACGGGCACCGGCTGGATGCCCTGCGCGGGCGAGGTGACGCCCACGCCCGAACTCTGCGCGACCCCCATCGACGACGATTGTGATGGCCTCACGAACGAGGAAGGGGACGATTGCACCTGCACGCCCGGCGAGACGGTCTTCTGTTACGCGGGCCCTCCGGGAACGCTGGGCGTCGGTGTTTGTCAGAGCGGCATGCGCACCTGCGCTGCCGATGGGCTCGGGTATGGACCGTGCGTGGGGCAGGTCTTGCCGGCGCCGGAGGATTGCTCGACCGCGAGCATCGACGAGAACTGCGACGGCACGCCGACCTGCGCCTGCATGGACGGCGTGCCTGGGAAGGTCGCCTGCTGGCCCTTCGACGAGAACACAGGGCCCACGAGCGTGGACGAGATTGGCGGATTCAATGGAATCTGGGCGAACGGCCCCACGCCCGTGCCAGGCGTCTTTGCCGGGGCGCTTTCCTTCGACGGGATCAACGACTCGGTGAGCGTCCCGAGCGACCCGGGATTGAACTTCGGCGCGGGCGATTTTTCGTTCAGCTTCTACATCCGTACGGTCGCGGGCGGCGTGATCCTGGACAAACGTGTCGAGGTCTCCGGGCCCGTGCGAGGATTCGTCATCAGCTCATTCCCCGACGGTTTGATTTTTCAGCTCGCGGACGGGGGATGGGCGAATTACTACACGGGAGTGCACGTCTCGGATGACCAGTGGCATCACGTGGTCGTGACGGTCGATCGGGATCAACCGGACGGTATCAAGGTCTACCGCGACAAGGTCCTCATGAGCACGCATAATCCCCTGTCCCGGCCGGGGAACATCTCGAACGACATCCCGTTGGCGTTTGGGCGTCGCTCGGATGCTCCGGGGTGGCCCGGCTACTTCCAGGGATCGCTCGATGCCGTGAAGCTGTTCAATCGAGCGCTCACGGCGGCGGAGGTGATGGTGCTCTGAGCGGAGGGCGCAGGAGCATCGAGCCGGGCGTTGGGCTCGGTGCTCCTGCGGCGAAGGGCCACTGCGTCGAGGTGCAGGGTGGATCGTCAGCCGAGACGGATCTTCTTGCCCTTCAACTGGATGTCGTGGTTGTTCGAGCGCAACATGAGCTGCGATTTGGCCTCGATCTTGATGATGGTGGTGTAGACCTGAACGGAACTCTTGCCGTGCATGATTCCCACCCGGCTCGAGTCGAAGAACACCTTCTTGTCGTCGTCGGGCCCGGGGCTACCCAGATTGGTGCCTGCGGTGAATCGGCCGAGATGAAGCTTGTCCGCCGTGGCGTGGAGCCCGTATCCCGTCGAGCCTCCGCTGCCGCAGTATACCTGGCGCTTCCCGTGAAGCATTGCTTTTTCACCTGCGCCGAGCTGCACGTTCTTCGCTGCGACGGCGGTTACGCTCGCCTTCTTTGAGCAGAGGTCGACATTCTTCTTACCCTCGATGCCGACGTTCCCCAGTGCGGACCCCACGTCCACGTTTCCGAGCGCCTCGACGCTGGTGCCGGCGCCGGCCCATATACCGGCGAAGAGCAGCGCCTTCATTCCCGTGGTCGGGCCCAGGATATCGACTGAGAAAGAAGAAGAGAGCGTCGCTCCCATGGTCCCATGGGCGGTCACGTTCTCGCCGAGGACCTTGGCGCTGTTCTTCGCCATGATATTGACGTCTGACGTCTCCTCCTTTTTTTTCTTCAATTTGTCAACTTCGCCATTGGCGAAGTTGACAAATTGATATGCATCGATCCCGAGCTTCGCGACGCCGGTGATCCCCTCCCATAGCTCGCCTGCCTCCCTGTCCTTGGCGTACGTGCGAAATGCGCGGTACGTCGTGATGCCGGCGACGACGCCGAGGATGACCTTCTGCAGATTGTCGACGTACGCGATCCAATCGGTCTCGAACCCGCGATCACACGTCTCGCGTACGGCCCCCGCGACGGCCACTTCGTACGCTGGGTCCTCCATGTTCACCGCCTTGTCGGCGACGATCGATACCGTGCCCTTCGTCCCGACACGGATGGCCCTTCCCGCCGACACGACGACCGTCCCGAGATCGGCCTGAACGAGGTTCGTCACGTTTGCGTTGCCTGCGGCGCGAAGCACGACATCGCAGCTCCGCGATACGATGTAATTTTGATCCTGAGCGTCGTGCCAGGCGGAGCGGCTGGTTACCATGGAGTACCCGTGCGATTGCTTCGGTACTTTGGGATCGTGGCTCGGGATCGCCTCCTCGTCGCTCACGAAAGCAGTCGCTGGCCCTCCCAGCGAGAGAACCGTGGGAGCATGCTTCGTCACGTGAAAATGGACGTGGGTATCCGTGCGTCCGGTGATCCCTCTCTCGTGGATACGCGTCTTCTCCGGACCCGCCTCCCCCAAGCTCAACGTCGCATTGTCCGTCGGCACGTAAATCGTGTACCGATTCGGCCCGTCCGTCGGCGTCGCAGGGGCGTCTCCCGACAGATCCGTCTCGATGTTCCCGGTCAGCACCGGGTCCGTCAGCTTGATTGCCTTGTTCTTGACTCGAGGCGGCATCTTCGATCACCCCTGTCGATCTTCCATCTCGACCCGGATCCCCGAATGGGTCTGGATCACCGACTGCGTGGCGTTGCTCGACGTGGACGGGCTCAACGTGTGCGGGTTCGGCACCGAGCCCACGATGAGCGGACGATCCGGATCGCCATCCACGTGCGCGATCAGCACCTCGGCCCCCTTGTGCAGCGGGAAATGCGTCCCATACCCGGACCCGCTGTACGGCTGCGCCATTCGCATCCACCGCGATGCCTTCGTCCCCCGACGCCCGCTCGCGTCGAACGGAAGTCGCACCTTGTACCGCCCCTGATCATCAATCTGCGCCGTCTCGCCCTCCGTATCCGCGGCGATGTGCGCGTGAAGGACACCGTGAATGCTCGGCCACGGCGTCACCCGCTCCGGCCGGAATGGCACGTCGAGCGGAATCGCCTCGAAGCGCGCCACGTAGCGCGTCTTCGCCTTCGGTTGTTCCTCTTCGTTCGCGCGCACGGGATACCCGACACGATGTTCGATCGACGTCACGAGGTACATCCCGTCGTTCGCGTCGTCATGATGATCGAGGAGCTCGAAGGTGTGCCCCACGCGAAACCGTGCGCAATCTGTTCGCGCGGAGTACGTCCGCCGCTCCGCCAGGATCCGCTCTGCCCGCAGTTTCGCGATGGTCTTTCCCTCGCCCACCGTCTTGAAATGCTCGCCGTACGAGAACAGGCTCCCGAAGCCACGCTTCGTGTCGATGTCCACCTTGGCGGCGAGCGTGACGGCAGGCGTGCGGTAATTGTAATCGACCACGGCCAGGCGCGCCGGGATCCTGCGCTGCACGAGTCCCCAATCCCATATCGTCGGAAGCCCACCGGTCGACAGGTTGTTCCGCTCGCGGTAGCTCAGCTTCCTGGGGTCCTCGATGGGCGTGGCGTCGTCGTTCGCATCGGCAATGATGAGCTTCTCGCCCTCTTCGCCATGCTCGAACCAGTAAAAGAACCCCTCGTGCTCGAGCCATCGCTGCACGAAGTCCCAGTCGCTTTCCTCGTACTGGACGATATAGTCTCGTTTCGGGCTCTTGCCGCTCACGAGGATTTCGAAATCCTCTCCCTTCGCCAGACCATACTCGACCAGCACGGCCTCGACGAGCTCTGGCACGTTCACGTCCTGGAAGACTCTGTTGCTGGCCCCTAGCGTCAAGAGCCACACGGAGGGGACCAATCGAGCGATGTAGCGTGCCGCGACGCCCCGCGTAGCGTCGAGCATCTCGATTCGCTCGAGGATTCCGTGCACCACGTCGCCGTCCTTGGGGCCCATCGAGATGGCGCACGGCGTACGCAGAAGCGAGTCCAGCTCGTCGTCCGTGAGAGGCCCCTCGGGGCTCGCGATCAGCAAATCGAACTCAAACAGGCGCGAGAGTCGTTCCCTTCCGCAGACGCCGTGCAGCTCGATCGTTCGATCCTCGAGCCCCCCGGACACGAAGGAGAGCTCGACCCCCTCGAGTCGTTTGTCTTCCGTCATCTGGAGCCGTCCTTTTTCGACATCACATCGCCACGAGAACCTTCGTTTGCGAAGGCTTCACCTGGCTGCCCACTGGCGCGTTCGAGTTGGATCCATTCTGCGAGGTCGTCGAGAGGTGGTGCACCACCTTCTTCCCCTTCGCATACACCTTGGAGCTTCCCTTCTTGAACTTGACCGAGCTCTTGTGCGTATTCGAGACGAGTCCCTTGAGCACGCCCGGATCGTCGCCGCTCGAGTTCGGGATCTTCGACGAAAGGACCACGGTATCCTTGTTCTCGATGAGCACGACGTTGATGGTCTTGTCCGCGCTCGATACGCTGCCCATGTTCGGATACGGGACCGGCACGCCTGGTGCAGGCGGCGTCTTGCATGCGTCGGGGAACGCAAACGCTTGTCCCCCCTTCTTGCTGGAGCCGGGCATGTGCATGGTTCGCTCTCCTCGCTCAGCCGAGCAGCACTTTTTTGCCGTCCACCTTCGTCTCATCCTTCGAGACGAGCTGCGTCCGCCGCGCGCGGAGCAGGAATTGGCCGCGCACGAGCGTGCGAGCCCTGCCGATTTTCGTATCCGCGAGATCCGCTACCTCGCGGAATGCGTCCCGTGTCGTCTCCACGAGCTTCGTCGCCGAGAGCTCGTATTTCTCCACGCTCGTCGCGATCCGCTGCGCCGTCGTCACGATGTGCTGCGCCACCACCGTCGCCGCGCCCGTCACGAAATGGCTCGTCTTCGCTTCGAGCTCCGCCCGATCTGCTCGCAGCCTCGCACCGTTTGGCGCGACAGTCCACGTCGTGCCCCCGGACGACGTTTCCACGAGACGTGCCGCACGTTGCGTCAGATCCCGCGCCGCCTCGATCGTCACGTCCGTCCCCGCGCGCATCACGACACGCCCGGCAGGGGCCGAGAAGACGAGATCCCCCGCTGGCGCTGCGATTTCCGCCGCTCCATTTTCGTACCGCACGAGGAGCCGTCCCTCGACGTCCCGCAGTTCGATCGCGTCACCGCGTTGCTCCGCGAATGCGCCGTCCGAGGACCGCAATACCTTTCGCGCGATGACGCCCGAAGGCGCCGCCTCGTCGTCACCGTCGTGCCAAGCCTCTGCCGCGCTCTCTTTTGTCGTGCTCATGACTCCTCACGCACCTGCCTTGAAATCCTCGGCCCGGGCCCGCTCCGCGTCCGTGCCTTCGCTCCGCGTGGTGCTCGCACCTCGAAGGATCGCGCCGTCCAGCGCCGTCCGGTGCATCTTCGTGTTCTCCAGATCCGCGTCTGAAAAATCGCAGACCTCGGCACGCGCATGCGATAGGTCGCAAAACTTCATCTTCGCCCCGCGAAACGTCGTGCCGCGCAGATCCGACCGGACGAGCCGCGCCTCCGCGAGCCGTGCGCCGTCGACCTTCGCCTTGCGCATCGTCGCCTCCTCGATACACGCGTCCTCGAGGATGGCCTCGCGCAGGTCGGCCTCGTCGAGATTTGCGCCGCGCAGGTGCGCGCCCTTCGCGTGGATACGGAGCATCTTCGCGCCACGTAGATTCGCGCCAGCGAAACCAGCGTTCGTCGCAACGACCTCGGCGAGATTTGCTCGTTCCATGGTGGCCCCGTCGAACGTGGAATCCAAAAGAACGCAGCCGCGAAAATCGACACCATCACAATGCGACGCGTCGAGCAATGTGCGCACAAGATGCGCCCCTTGGATCCGCGCGCGCGAGAGGTCGACGCCCGTGAGCACCGCGCCCTCGATACGAGCGCCTGTGAGATCGGCAGCGTCGAGGGAGCACCCGTCCACCATGGCCTGCGTCAAATCGACGCCGGCGAGGACCGCGCCGTCGAGCCGCGTCCGTTCGAGCAAGGCTGCGGCGAGATTCGCACGCCGCAAATCGCACCCGCCCAGGTCGGCGTCTCCGAGGTCCGAGCGCTCGAGGTTCGTCCCGACGAGGGAGGCTCCGGCCAGCGAGGCCCCGCGCAAATCGCATTCCGACATGTCGAGTCCATCGAGTTTGGCGGGACCGAACTGCGCGCCTGCGAAGTGACCACCGGCGAGCGGCGTCGCGCCGAACGAGACCCCGGACAGATCCGTCCCCTGCCACGACACGCCGTCGAGGCGTGCCCTGTCGAGGTTCGCGCCTGCGAGCCTTGCGCCTGCGAGGTCCGCTCCTGAAAGAAGGGTGCCACGCAGATCGCTTTGCGAGAGGTCGGCGCTGCCGAGGTGTGCCCGAGCCAGATTGGCTTTGCCCAGCCGGGTGCCCGCCATCGAGGCCCCCGAAAGCCGGGCGCCTTCGAGATTCGCTCCTTCGAGCCATGCATTCTCGAGGCACGCACCTTCGAGGTTCGCGTCCGCGAGCACGGTGCTCCGCAAATCGAGCCCATCGAGCCGCGCGCCCGGGGCGTTCGCGCCCGTGAGATTCGCGGGCGACCCGTGGGCTCGGAAGTCGAGCGTGGGAATCGTTGCTCCCGGCAAATGCGCGCCGAGGAAGCTCGTGCCTCCCAGGGTTGCGTCGCTCAGGTCCACGTTCGCGAGGGACGCGCTCCGGAGATCCGCGAGGCTCAGATCGGCCCCAGCAACCACGGCGCCGTCGAGCTTTGCCCTTGTGAGGTTCACCCCCGCGAGCTTCGCGCCATTGAGCAGCGCGCTGGAGAGATTCGCACCTTCCGCGCCCGTGTTCTCGAAGGTCGCATCCGTCAGGACCGCGCCGGAGAGGTCTGCCCCGTCGCAGGTTGCCCCGGCGAAGTTTGCTTGCGAGAGCACTGCGCCCGAAAGGATGATGCCACGGAGCACATTCGGCATTCCACCTTCCGGCGTCGCCGCCACGAGGCCCGCTGCATTCGTTCCCAGCAGTTGCGCACCCGAGAAATCCACGTGAATGAGCCGTACCCCTGTGAAGATGCACCGCTCGAACCTGGCGCCCCGCGCGCTCGTGGCACGGAACTCGGCGCGGCTGAAGTCGAGGTTTTCTCCGGAGAATCCGTCGAGGCAAACGCCTTCGATGACCTCGCCTGCAAATGAGCCACCGGAGGAGGCACGGGCCTCGAACGCTTCGCGTGTTCGGATCATGCGCGCCTCCCGAGCTTGGTCTGCGTCACAATGGCAAAATCGAGATTGGCGCCGTCGAGCTTCGCCTTCCACGTCTCGGCGCCATGAAGGTTGCACTTGCGGAGGTCGGCGCCGGAGAGATCCGCGCGCTCGAGGATCGCTTCCATGAGGTTTGCTCCGAGAAACGCCGTCTTCTCCAGCTTCGCACGGCGCAGGTTCGCCTCCCTCAGGTCGGCGCCGGAAAAGCTCCCGCGTCGACACGACGCACGGGCGAAATTGGAGGACGACAGGTTCGCGCCAAGAAAAGACGTCTCGTCGAGCTTGGCGTTTTCCCACGTCGAGCCCGCGGCGTTCGTTTTGCGGAACTTCGCGCGTGATAGCTCGGCGCCGTCACAGCGCGCATCTTTCATGCGCGCCTCCTCGAACAAAACGGAGGCGCCGCGCGCGTCGTAAAGCGTCACGTCGGAGAGATCGGCGCCATTGAACACCGCATTCGATATCGATGCCCCCGTGAAGTCGGCCTTGGGAAGGAGGGCCCCGTCGAACCTGGCTCCATCCCACGTTCCCCCGGCAAAAAGGGCTCCTTCCCCGCGAATGCCATCGAGGCGCGCCCGCGCTCCGCGGGCATTCGACAGGTCCGCACCATCGACCTTCGCCCCTTTCAAGGTTGCGTTTTCGATGCACGCGTCCGTCAAATCGGCCGCCTGGAGCTCGGCGCCGTCGAGCACGGCGCCCGCGAGATCCGAGCCGGAGAGCAAGGCCTCCGTGAGGTTGGCCGCGACGAACCGGCAGCCGCGGAGCTTCGCGCCGCGCAGGTCGACTCCGACCAGGGACCGGTCGGAGAAATCGAGGCCCGACAGATCCGCACCTTCGAGTTCCATTCGATCGAAGGGCTCCTCCGACGCGAGCATGGCGATCACGCGGGCGCGCAGCGCGGGCTCGGGTTGAACCTGGTCATTCGCCGGCTCGGGGGCAAAGAGAGCGGCCATTTCGGCGACCTGCTCTTCGGTCGCGCCTGCCTTGCGCAATGCCTCCAGGACATGCGCAGGATCGGGCGGGGAAGCCGGCGGGGATGCGAGGCCCTCGATGCCTGCGGCGCGCATCTCCTGCGTGATCTTGGCACTCCGTCGTTCGGCCTCGGCAAGCAGCTCCGCGAGCTTGGCTTCCGCAGCGGCCTCGTCCGGATCCTTCTCGGGCGCGGGTGGGGCCTCGGTCCCCTCGGCCTCGCTCTCGGTCGGTTCTTCTTCTGCGTTCTCCTCGTTTTCGGCCCGCAGCGCCTCCAGGAAGGCCTCCCGCGCGTCGGGAAGGGCGGCGCTCGGATCGGCGAGGGACTCGGCAAAGGCAAAAAGCGCGGCGATCTCGGGCGCATCGTCGTCCTCGACCTCGAGCAACCCGCGCCATACGAGCTGGATCTTCATCGCCTCGACGTCGAAGTGGACCGTATCGAGCACGAGCCTCACCTCGCCGAATTGTCCACCAGCCTCCTCGGTGCGCTGATAAAAGCACCGCGCGCGCATCGCGGGGAGGGTTCCTTCGAGGCGCGGGTGATCTTTGCGCATTCCGCGAATATCAAAGGGTTCGTCCCCGGCGAGGTGGTCGAGCTGCTGGCCAGCAGGTGCAGCCTGAAAATACGCCCAGTCGAAGTCTTCCGGAAAGTAGGGCCACCGCCGCTGGAGCCAGCGCGCATCGTACGTACCGAGCTTCGACCAGCGTTGTTTCCAGAGCGCTGGAATCGGCCCGAGACCGGCAGGCCGGGGGCTATCCGAGGGGCCCTTGATCAAGCGCTCGGGATCCTCGATATGGGGGAGCCGGGCCATTCCATCCGGTCCCTCCGCTGCGCCATGTCCTGTGCCCAGCGGATTGTCGTCGAAGCCGGAACCGCCATAGGCGCGCTCCCAGCCGAGCGGAATGGAGTCGAAGCTGCGCGGGGCCGTCGGGGCCAGTGTGACGAGGCCCTTCTCCCAGTGCCTGTCGCCAAATACCGCGAGGCGGCGCGCAAATGCGTTTTTCCCTCGCCCGAAGCGGAAGGAGACTTCGCACGCGGTCCCCTTGCCGCCCGGCGCGTAGGCACGGCCTGCGAGCGTGACGTCCGCCTTGGGCTTGAAGATCGCGATATCGGACGCGTGGAGCAAGCCTTTCTGCGGATCATCGTCGTGGTGGATGTCTCCCGTGGGAAGATCGGGTTCGGGCAAGAGCTCCGCTGCGCCTCCCGGTACGATGGCGCAGGTCGCTTTGACGATGACCGTGATCGAGTCGCGCGGGGGACGAACTTGCCAGGGTGAGGTGACGACGGCGAGGCGAGCCTCCCCGAACGTGGGAATCGTATCGCCGGATCGACGCGGGATCTCCGGCGGCGGAGGGGGCGCATCCGGCGGCGGAGGCAGGGGAGGCGCCGTGATGAAGGGCAATACCGGGCCGCGGGATTGTTGGGCTTCCGCGGTGAGGTGGAGGGTGCCGCTCCATGGCTCCTCGTCCTCTGCGTCCACGATGCGCGGAGCTTGCGGGAGCGGCGGAGGAAGCGCGGCCGCGCCGCTGCCGGGGACGAACGGCAACGCCGGCTCTCGGGCCACGGGGAGGCCGCCTCGAGGAAGAATGTATGTGCCTGCCAAACGTTCTTCGTCGTCCGGCTCCGCCTGCCGGGGCGGCGCGACGAGCGGCTGCTTGGCGGGGGCCTCCACGATGGGGTTTGGCGGGGCCGCCGCGCTGGCGAAAGGTAGGCTCGCGCGCTTCACGGCGCTTGCCAGCGCGGTGAGATCCTGCGTTTCCCCAAGGTTCTCTTCCTCGGATTTCACGCGCTTCGGCGGCGCGGGCGGCGTCGGCAGGAGCGGCGGCGGGGTTGCGGCGATGCGCGGGTTCGGGGTGAAGGGCAGCGCGGGCCCCTTGGTGCTGCTGCCCTGGTCGAGCATGAGCGTCGCGGCAAAACGCTCCTCGTCGTCCTCTGCGGACGCGTCTGGCGTCTTTCTCGGGGGGGTTCGTGTGCTGGGCGAGCTCCGGACGAGGGTGCGGGTCTCCGCCAAATCCTCGTCGTCATCGCTGTCGGGCATGACGGCGGGGTGCGTCGTGGTCATCGTGGGCAGCCGATCGGGAAAATCGATCGGGGTGCCGTGTTGCTCGAGTCCGGCCGCCACCACGAGGGTCGGGAGCTCGGCGTCCGTGACGGCGACATTGGAGCGGAAGACGAGGGAGCAGACCTGTCGATCCGTATCGATGAGAAGCGTATCCGCGAAGAGATCGAGCGGTTGCCCGACGGATGCGCCTCGATAGACGCAAGCGCGCGCTCGGATGCCGGGAAGGCGCGTGCGGAGGATGGGCAAGACAGGATGCATGCCGCCGAGCTGAATGGATTCATCCCCGCGGAGGAAGGTGGTGCGCTGATCGGGGGGGGCGGCGTAGAAGTAATCGAACGAGACCTGCGGAGGGAGCTCGAGGCGAGCGCCGGAGGCATTGCGGGGATCGAGGCCCCGCAACCATTTCGAGCGGCAAGGCCACGTGGGCGCGAGGGGCCCAAAGCAAGCGGGGCGCGCGGGGTCGCGTGGATCGACGAGGTTGGGCGCGTGGCCACGCGCGGGGTCGAGACCGACGGGGTTGGTCTCGGGCTCCAGGACGGCGCGTTCGTACACGAGCGGCATTCGCTGGAAGGGCGCCGGATCCGTCGTGCGGCCGGTGCGGTCGATGCGTCGCTCGCCGTGAATGTCGATGGTCTTCTGGACGAGGACCTGACCCTCGCGGTGGAGCACGAGACGCGCTCCTGCAGAGGTCGCAGGTTTTCCAGGGGGTGCATAGGCGTGACCGACGACAAGCACCTCCGCGCCTGCACGATATGGGGCGAGGTCACTCGCGGCGGCAAGGCTGAAGCGCGGATCGCCCGCATGATGGATGTCATGGAGGACGAGCGCGTCGGGTGCGTGGGGGGTGACGACGCCCTCGCGGACCAGGGCGAACGTGGCCTTGACGAGGATCGTGAGACGCGCGTCGCTCGCTCCCTGCGAGCGCCACAACACGGCACCCGTGGAGACCGGTACCTTCCCAGCGCCCACGAGGCGTACGGGCCAAGGTCGATGATCGGTGGTCACGATGACAAGCCGTTATCAGCAGTCCGAGGCCTTTGTCATCTTTTGTGCAGAACCGGGCGTACGGGTGCTCCGGGGCACGTCGGAGCGTTCAGCCGTTGTTCTTTTTTCTCCGAAGGGTTCGCTGCCGAGCGGGTAAGAAGGGGTGGAGTCCTCGCTGCATTGACGCTGCCCACGACGCTTCTCGGCCTGAGCCTCTCGGCGATGCTCCCCACCCCGGTGAGCATGACGCCCCCGCAGCCGTGTACGCCGGCGCGGCTCGGGGCAAACGTGTCTGCCCAGCCTGAGGCCTGGCGACACGCGGTCGAGGCGTTGGTCGCGGCGACCGGCACATCGGGGCAGCCCTGGAGCTGTGTGGGCGGCGAGGTCGATCTGGTCGTCGGGGAGGGAACGGCCAAGGTCACGGTGGTCGACGCGGATGGGCATGCCGTCACGCGTGAGGTCGTCTCGCCAGACGAAGTCGGGCCGGTTGGTGAGGCGCTCCTCGCCAAGCCGCTTCCTCCGAGCCCCGAGAGCATGCCGCCTCCTCCCACGCCGGAGCAGGAGCAACGGCCGCCGCGTGTGCTTCTCGGCGGCCTCCTCGGACCCCGTTACGCGGGGCCGGCGCACCGGATCTGGGGCGGGGCGACCCTCATGGCCGCGGTGCCGTTCCAGTCGTGGGGGGGCGGGGTTTGGCTCCGCCTCGATGGTTTGTCGATGTCGCTCGTCGAGGGGCTGCCGCAGACGGGCGAGCTGTGCATTGGCGCCTCGGCCTTTCGCACGTTCACCATCGGATCCGTCGAGCTGCGGCCCGCGCTTCGGCCCTCCCTCGCGGTGGTGACGAGCGTGGTGCCGGAGGAGGATCTCGAAAGCGACAAGAAGTTCGACCAGGATACGCGTGTCAATTTCCGGATCGGCCTGGAGACCCAGGTCGTCGTCCCGCTCACCGACGCATTTCGCGCATTGATCGCCCTCGACGGCGAAATCTCACCAAGCGCGCGCGTGTGGTCGACGGGGCCTTTTCCGGGCTACACGATCGGCCTCGGGGTCGGGATCGAGATGGCGATTCGATGAGCACGCTCGCCACCAAGCGCCTCTCGAACGCCGCCGCGCTCAGCGATGCGGAGCTGCTCCTTGCAATCGCCGAGGGCGAGCTCGGGCCGCTGGGCATCCTCTTCGATCGTTACCACGAGCCCTTGCGCCAGTTTCTCCTGCGCGCCGCGCCCAATGTCGCGGATGTCGACGATCTCGTGCAGGAGACGTTCCTCACGGCGACACGCGCGGCCGCCTCGTTCGACGGGCGTGCCTCGGCATTGCCCTTTTTGATGGGCATTGCGACGCAGCTCCTCCGGCGGCGCAAGCGCACGTTCGCGCGGCTGCGCGCGCTTTACGATGCCTTTTGCGCAGCCCCGACGGCGTCGCGGCCAAGCCCGGAGGAGCGCGTGAACCAGGCCCAGGAGGAGGCGCTCCTGCAGGCCGCGATCGCGCGCCTCTCCGACGAGCGGCGGATCGTGCTGGTGATGGTCGAATACAACGGCATGTCCGGCCCGGAGGTCGCGCAGATCCTGGGCACGCCGGTCGGCACGGTCTGGCGGCGCCTGCACGAGGCGCGGGCCGAGCTTCGGCGAACGCTGCAAAGGGGGGAGCGATGACGTCTCCGGAGTGCCCGTGGATGAATCTCGTGGAGGCCCTCCGGGATGGGCGGCTCGGCCTGCAGGAGGGGGCGTCGATGGAGCGCCACCTCAAATCGTGCGCCGTATGCGCCGGTCTCGCGCGTGATCTCACGCGAATCGGGGATGCCGTGCGCGCGCCACGCGAGCGGGCGACGCAGCTTTCGCACCAGCGGGCGCGTGTCTCCCTCCTGGAACGAGCGACGGCGCTCCCGACCCCACGTGTCTCGTTCGAGAAGACGCGGTTCGTGCTCGCGGCGGCGACGCTGGGCATCGCGGTGGCGGGCGGCTTTTATGGCGGGCAATGGACCGCCGGGACCCACAGGGTCGCAATCGCGCTGCACATGAGCGCGCCGCCGCGCCTCGAAGGCGCGTTCGAGCCGCAGGTGCGCCCGTCGGACGACGCACGTTTCGCGCGCAATCGAAGCGCGGGCCTCGACGAGGTGATCCTCGAGGACGGCGCCCTCGACGTGGCGCGGAGCCGGCACGCGGCGGGGGAGCGGTTCGTCGTGCGCACGAAAGACGCGCAGATCGAGGTCCGCGCGACCTCCTTGCGGATCGAGGCCAAGGAAGGCCGGATCCGCAGCGTGGCCGTGGAGCAAGGGACGGCCGAGGTTCAGTATGCGGGATTCACGGCGGTGATTCCGGCAGGTGGATCCTGGCGGGCGACGGGCGACGCGGTCGTCGAGGCGGCCGACCAGGAAAAACCCGTAGCGAAACCCGCGCCGGAACCCACGTCGTCTGCGGTCGTCCCGAGTGCTCCGGTGAAAGGAAAAACGTCGGCGCGCACCGTGGCTGTGCGCGGCCATGGGGGGATGCCGGACCGCCCGTCGGACACCACGAACGAAAACGTCATGGAAGAGAGCTCCTGGGGGACGTCTCCTTCCACGCCCACCCTTGCGCCTCCGCCGCCTGCGCGTGTCCCTTCGGCCGCGTCGCGCGCGTTTGCCGACGCGATGGCTTCGCTTCGTCGCGGCAATTACGCCGACAGCGCCGACAGATTCGAGCTGTTCGTGTCGACGTACCCGGCGGATGCGCGGACCGACGAGGCGGATTATCTGCGAGCTGTCGCGCTTCAGCGCGCCGGTCGTTCTGCGGAGGCCGTCGCCGCCGCCAAGCGATACCTCGCGACGCGGCCCAGGGGCGCGCATCGCGTGGACGCGGAGCGCATGGCAGGAAACTAACGCGGGTCTCCTTCGAGAAGAGCTGTTTTTCGACGAAGGGTCGGGCGCGGAGCGGGCAAAGAGGGGCGTGGGGGGACGGACGAGCGACCCCCATGCCGAGCAAGCGCCCTGAAGGTCATTCACGCCGCGGTCGTGTCACGCATGACCGAACCAAAACCGACGCGCCGGAGGTTTCTGCGCGCCTCTTGGTTCGTGGCCCAAAAGGGCGGGCTCGTCGGAGGGATCGGGCCGCTCGTCGGATCGAAGTGCCCAAGCGCCGCGTCAGTCCCCAGAAATCGAACGTGCGCAGCTTCCCTGCTGCCGAGAACCGAGGAGAGCCGTGAGAGAACGCCCGCAGACGATTCGCCCCGCCACCGGCAAGCTCGCCGTTTTGCTCCCTGGCCTCGGCGCCGTGGCCACCACCTTCATCGCCGGCGTGCTCCTCGCTCGCAAAGGGCTCGCCAAGCCGATCGGCTCGCTCACGCAAATGGGCACCATTCGCCTCGGCAAGCGCACCGAGGACCGCTTCCCGCTTGTCCACGAGGCCGTCCCGCTGGCGTCGCTCGACGATCTCGTGTTCGGTGCCTGGGACATTTTCCCCGACAACGCGCTCGAGGTCGCGCGGCACGCGGAGGTGCTCGAAGCGCGCCACGTCGACGCGGTGGCCGCGGAGCTCGCGCAAATCAAGCCCATGGCCGGCGCGTTTTACCCGGAATACGTGCGCCGCCTCCATGGTACGCACGTCAAGGCGGCCCGATCCAAGGCGGAAATGGTCGAGCAGGTCCGCGACGACATCCGCGGGTTCATCCAGCGCCAGGGGGCCGAGCGCGCCGTGGCGATCTGGTGCGGCAGCACGGAGGTCTACATCGCCCAGGGCGAGGTGCACCAGAGCATCGCGGCCTTCGAGGCGGGCCTCGCCGCCGACGATCCGAGCATTTCCAGCGCGCAGATTTATGCCTGGGCCTGCCTCAAGGAGCGGGTCCCCTTCGCCAATGGGGCGCCGAACCTCTGCGTCGATTTTCCCGCTGCCTGGCAGCTCGCGCGGGAGATGGGCGTGCCCATCGCGGGCAAGGATTTCAAGACGGGACAAACGCTGATGAAGACCATCCTCGCCCCGGGGCTCAAGGCCCGCAGCCTGGGGTTGCAGGGGTGGTTCTCCACGAACATCCTCGGCAATCGCGACGGCGAGGTGCTCGACGATCCGAACTCGTTCAAGACGAAAGAGGTCTCCAAGCTCGGCGTCCTCGAGCAAATCCTCCAGCCCCCTCGGTATCCGGACCTCTATGGCAACATCTACCACAAGGTCCGTATCGAGTTTTACCCACCGCGCGGCGACGCCAAGGAGGGCTGGGACAACCTCGATATCTTCGGGTGGCTCGGGTATCCGATGCAGATCAAGGTCAACTTCCTCTGCCGAGACTCGATTCTCGCGGCGCCGATCGTGCTCGACCTGGCGCTCTTGCTCGACCTCGCGTCGCGCGCGTCGATGCGGGGGACGCAGGAGTGGTTGAGCTTCTATTTCAAGAGCCCGATGACGGCGCCGGAGCTCTACCCGGAGCATGACCTCTTCATCCAATCGATGAAGCTCAAGAACACGCTGCGGTGGATGATCGGCGAGGAGCTGATCACGCACCTCGGCAACGAATACTACGACTGATCCCGGCGGCGACGTGGCGAGGCGAGTGATGAAGCTACGGCCGACAGGCGAGGGGAGCGCGTGGGCGTGGGCGTCCCTCGGGGGCGCTCCGCTCCTGCTCCTGCTGATTCACGCGACGCTGGGGCTCCGGCCCGAGCACTTTTTCTTCGTGGGCATGTTCCTGGTCCTCGTCTGGACCGGGCCGCGCGCGCGGCGGTTCGCGGCGATCGCCGCGCCCTTCGTGCTCACCGGACTCGCCTACGATTTTCTGCGCCTGTTCATTCACCTGCGCGGGGAGGTCCACGTGGCCGATCTCTTCGAGGCCGAGCGCGCGCTCTTCGGTATCGGCACGAGCGCGGGACGGGTGCCCATTTCGGAGCTCGTCGCGCGCGCGATGCACCCGGCCGTCGATGCGCTCACCGGTGTCGTTTACCTCCTTTACCTGATCCAGGTCTTCGCGGTCGGGGCGTACCTATACGTTCGTGATCAGGAGCGCATGCAGCGGCTGGCATGGGGCTTCGCGGCCGCGAGCCTGCTCGGCTGGATCATCTGGATCGCCTGGCCGGCGGCGCCGCCCTGGTACGTCGACCTCTACGGCGCAGGTCCCGCGGTGCTCGACGCGCCCTCGAATCCCGCCGGAGGAGCGCGCTTCGACGCCCTGTTCGGGGTCCGCATTTTTCACACGTTTTATGCGCGCAGCTCCAACGTGTTCGGGGCCATGCCCTCGTTGCACGTGGGATATGCCGTGCTGCCCGCGTTCGTCTCCTGGTCCCTGGGCGGCCGGCTGCGCGCATTCACCGTCGCGTGGGCCGCGGTCATGGCATTCTCCGCCATGTACCTCCGGCACCATTACATCCTCGACATCATCGCCGGCGTCGCGGTGGCCTTCGCCGCCGATCGCTTGGTCCACCTCGCGCAGCGCGCGCTGCTCGAACCGGCGCCGCGCAAAGACGGCGCCTCCCCCGAGGTCTCGGTATGAGCGTGCTCTCCGACTGGTTCACCGGCAGTCTCTCGGCCGCCCTGCGCATCTGGACCGCGGCCGCGCCCGCGCTGCTCCTCATCGCGTACGCGTTGATCGGCCTCGCCGCTTATGTGGTGCGCACCCTGGCCTGGGGCCGCTTCCACGACGAGGAGGCCGACGGGCGTGGGCTCGGCGGGCTGACCACTGCGCGCGCGCGCCACTTCTTCGCCTGGCTGATGCGTCCGCTCTGGCAGGGGCTGGCTGCCGCGGGGGTGCCTCCCAATGCCATCACCACGCTGGCGGTGGGCCTCGCGGCGGGCGGCGGGGTCGCCATTGCGGCGGGACGCTTCGCGCTGGGCGGGTGGCTCTACGTCAGCGCGGGCGCGCTCGATTATCTGGACGGGCGGGTCGCGCGCGCCACCGGGCAGGCCTCGCCGAGCGGCGCCGCGCTCGACTCGGTGCTCGATCGTTATTGCGAGTCGGCCGTGCTCGTGGGCCTCGCCTGGTATTACCGCGAGAGCTGGGTGCTCCTGCCCTGCCTGCTCGCGCTCACCGGCTCGCTCTTCGTCCCTTATGTGCGCGCCCGCGGCGAGGCGCTCGGCGCCACCATGAAGGACGTGGGCTTCATGCAGCGCGCGGAGCGTATCCTCGTGCTCGGCCTCTCCGTCGCGCTCAGCCCCATTCTGGAGGCCGTCGTCTCGCCGGAGGACCCGCGCCCGCCGCATTGGATCGCGGCCGCCGGCGTCACCCTCATCGCGCTCACGTCACACGCGACCGCATTCCAGCGGCTCGCGTTCCTGGTCCGCGCGTTGAGCGGCAGCTTGCCACGCGACGACCGCCGGTCGTTGCCCCGGACCATTGCCGTGAGCGCGCTCGCCACGGCGCTCGATTTTGCCGTTGTGCAGATGCTCATGATCGGGACCGGCGCGCCGCCGCCGCTCGCCACGGGCGTGGGCTGCGTGGCGGGTGGGATCGTGGCCTTCACGCTCTCGCGCGTGTGGGCCTTCGAGGCCGAGGCCGGCCCGCGCGGAAGCCAGGCCATGCGCTTCCTGTTCGTCTCCGGATCGAGCGCCGCCCTCAATGCGGGCGGCGTCGCCGTGCTCCTCTTCTTGCCTGCCATGAACGACCGCCTCGCCTGGGTCCTCACCCGCCTCGTCGTGTTCGTCACCTGGAACTACCCTCTGCTCCGCGACCACGTGTTCGCGCTCGGGCCCGCCGCGAACGACGCGAACGACGAGGTCCCCCTGAGCGACCCGAGGGAGCGTGATGTCAGCCGCGCCTGATCACCACGGCGACGCGCGCCTCGGCCCCGTGCCCGCCGCCATCCGCGCGGTCCTCGCGCGCGTGGCGGTCGCCGCGTTTCGGCACGCCGGCCTCGCCATCGTGCTTGTGGCCCTCGCCGCCGCGCTGGGCACCTGGTCCGCCGGCCGGCTCAAGCTCGATCCCGACATCACCCAGCTCCTGCCGCCCAGTTACCCGAGCGTGCAGGGCATCGAGGCGCTGCGGAAGCGCTTCGGCGGGGTGGGGTACGTGGTGCTCCTCGTCGAGGGCGGGGACCAGGCCGCGCGACGGCGCTTCGCGGACGAGATCACGCCCCGCCTCGAAAAGCTCGAGACGGTGCAGTACGTCGACCACCGCTTCCCGGCGGAGTTTTTCGAAGATCGCGCCCTCTACTTCGCGGACCAGCCCGACCTCGCCACGCTTCGGGATCGCCTCGCTGCGCGCCAGCGCTGGGAGATCGAGCGCTCCTACATCGACATCGACGACGAACAGCCGCCCCCGGTCGACGTCGCGGACTTCGAAGCCAAGTACAAGAAGCGCCTCGAAGACACCGGCGGCGCGCGGCGCGGGCCGTACCACGAGGACGAGACCGGCAAGACCCTGGCCGTCCTCGTCCGCCCGACCCGGCTGGCCTCCGACCTCACGTTCGCGAAGCAGGTCGTCGCGGACGTGAAGCGCGTGCTCCAGGAGGCGCAGCCCACGGCCTACGCGCCGGATCTCCGCGTCGAGCTCACCGGCCGCTACCCGAAGCGCGTCGACCTCCAGGCGGTGCTCGGGCGCGACCTCGCGCTGACGTCCTCGCTCGCGCTTGGCCTCGTCATCGCCTACCTGGCCTTCCATTTTCGGCGCGTGCTCGCCATCGGCCTGGTGCTCGCGCCACTCTACGCGGGCCTCGCGCTCGCATACGGCGCCGCGGGCGCGCTCTTCGGGACGCTCAACATCCTGACCGCCTTCATCGGCGCCATCCTCGTCGGCATCGGCATGGACCACGGCGTCCACCTCCTCGGCCGCTACGAGGAGGAGCGACGCGCCGGCGCAGCCGAGGAGGAGGCGATCCGTCGCGCCTTCGGCGAAGCGGGCCGCGTCTCGCTCGCCGCCGCGCTGACCACTGCTGCGGCGTTCGGCTGCCTCACCTGGACGGACTTCCGCGCCTTCCGCGAGTTCGGCCTGCTCGCCGCGCTCGGCACGCTGTTTGTCCTGCTCGCGTACGTCACGCTGCTCCCCGCGCTGCTCGGCGTGCTCGCGCGCCACGCGCCACGCCTCTCGCCCGTGCGCGCCGGCGTGGAGCTCCCCGGCGTGCGCTTCATGCACCGCGCGGCCCCGGTGCTCTTTTGGGGCCTCCTCGTCGCGTGTGGCCTTGCGCTCACCCAGCTCCCCCGCGCCCGTTTCGACGCCGACTTCTCCCACCTCGACGACGCCGACCTGCCGAGCTTCCGCCGCGACCGCGAGGTCAACGCGCTGCTCGGCCGCTCGCAGACCCCGATGGTCGTGCTCGCCCGCAGCGAGGCCGAGGCGCGCGAGGTCTCTGCCGCTGTGCGCGCGCGCATGGACGCGCTCGGCCCCGACGCCTCCATCGGCCTGATCGCCACGCGCGCCGATCTGCTCCCGACCGACCAGGAAGCGAAGCGCCCGCTCCTGCGCGACATCGCCCGAATCACGTCCCGGATTCGCCCCGAGAGCCTCGACGCGGACACGCGCGGTCGGCTCGAACGGCTTCAGCGCATGGCCGCGGCCGAGCCCTTCGGCCCTCCCGACCTGCCGCCCGCGCTGCGCCACACCTTCGAGCCCCACCCCGGCGCCGACCCCGTGCACTTCGTCCTGCTCTACCCGACGGTGAGCATGGGCGAAGCCGCCGGGATCAAGCGGCTCGCGGCGCAGCTCCGTCGCATCGATCTGCCTGGGGGCGAGGCGCTCGCGGCCGCCGGCGAACCGATGGTGCTCGCCGACGTGCTCGAGACGATCGAGCGCGACGCACCGCGCATCCTCGTGGCCACCGGCGTGTTTGTCCTGATCGTCCTTTACATCACGCTCGGCCGCTTTCGGCTCGCGCTGCTCGCGCTTGCGCCGGCCGTCCTCTGTCTCGCGGTGACGATCGCGCTGCTCCCCGTCTTCGGCGCCCAGCTAAATTATCTGAACATGATCGTGCTGCCGATCCTTCTCGGGATCAGCGTGGACGACGGCGCGCACCTGCTCGCGCGTGTGGACGCGGGCGAGTCGCTCGAAAAAGTGTGGCAACACACGGGCTGGGATGTCACCGGCGCCATTCTCACCGACGGCTTTGGCTTCGGCGTGCTCGCGCTGGCGACGCACCCAGGCCTGGCAAGCGTCGGCACGCTGTCGCTGCTCGGCCTTGGCGTGAACCTCGTCGCCTGTGTCGTCCTGCTCCCGGCCGGGCTCGCCCTGTTGCATGCCTGGAAAGCACGGCCTCGCGCAGCCGAACGTGCATCCGAGCCTTCGACGGCGCCGCCCCCGCAAGCCGACTCCTGATCGTCGCATTGCAACAAGGCCGGGCCCTTCGTGTGCCCGTGACAACGAATACGGCATCAATGCCGCGTCGGTCGTCCTGCCAAACCACGTCGACGTCACGGCGCATAGAAGCGAGAAGCCGGGCAAATCGGGGCTCCTGTCCGGTCCTGCGCGGCTCGTCCCCGGCAGGACCCGGCTCGTCCGGGGAACACGGCCACTCGTCCGATCCACGTTTTCCCCGCGCGGGACGGCCGGTAGCTGTATAAGTTGCATATGAGCGTTCCCGAGCCCGAGCTGTCCAGAGGCGCGCCTTCCGCGAGTGATTCGCCCCCCTATGTGTATTTCTTCGGCTGGAAGCGCTTCGTGGCGACGACGGCCGTCATCCTGGCCATCTTCTTTTGGCCCCTCACGCCCTCCGACCCACAACGAAACAACACGGCCAACCTGCTTTTCTTGACGACGGGCGTGCCTGCGCTCCTGCTCGCGCTCTCGGGGGTCTTCCACTGGGCCACGCGCCGGCGCCTCAGCTCGGCGAAGACCCTGCTCGTGAGCCTCGCCGTCGCCTCCATCGCGGGCACGATGCTCATCGTGGGCTTCTGGTTCGTGCAGCAGTGGTTGCATATCCCACCGCCCGCCGGGCAGCCCCCCGCGACGTATCCGCGCGTCATCCGGTTTGGTATCACGTTCGGCCTCTTCATTTGCGCCATATGGGCGCTGGCGTTCTTGTATCCCTTCGCCACGGAGGATGCCCGGCGGCGCGCGTTCGAGGCCGAGAAGCTCAAGCTCGAGGCCGACAGGCTGCGGACCGCGGGCGAGCTCGTCCGGCTGCGCGCGCAGCTCGAGCCCCATTTCCTGCTGAACACCCTCAACGCCATCGCGGGCCTCGTCACGCAGGATCCTCGCGAAGCCCGCCGCCTTCTCGCTTGCCTGGCCGACCTCCTGCGCGACGCGCTGCACGATGTCGACGAGATGCGTACGCTGAGGGAGGAGATCGCCTGGCTTCAACGGTATGCCGAAATCCTGGAATCGCGCCACGCCGGGATGCTGCGCTTCCAATGGGACATCGCGGATCGAGCGACCGATGTCCTCTTGCCCCCGCTGCTCCTGCAGCCGCTCGTGGAGAATGCCGTGAAGCATGGCGCCCTGCGACGAGATGGGGGCGGAGAGGTGCGGGTGTGCGCGGCGATCACGGAGAGCGGTGACGGGGCCTTGCGGCGCCTCGTCTGCACGGTCGAGGACAATGGCCCTGGCATACCGGCCAAGCCGACGCGCTCGGGGGCATTGGGTCTGCACGCGGTGCGCCGGCGCATGGAGCTCAAGTACACGGATGCGAGCTTGCAGATTGAATCGTCGGCCGAGGGGACACGATGCACCGTCGAGCTCCCCTGCGTCCTTCTGCACGCGCCGCGCACGATGGGCGCGACCCTGGAGGTTTCTCGATGAACATGGTTCCCACGGCGGGGGATGCCTACCGGCTCCGTGCGCTCGTCGTCGAGGACGAGTGGCCTGCCCGCAATTACCTGGTCGAGCTCATCGAAGCGTCGGGCCTCGCGGAGGTCGTCGGCGCCGTCGCCAGCTTGGGCGAGGCGCGACAGGCGCTGCAGCTCGCGGCGGGCGGACCCGAGCTGGATGTCGTCTTTGTGGACATCGCGCTCACCGGCAGCGACGACGCCACGGGGCTCGATCTGGTGCGCGCCTCGGTGCACGATCCCCGCCGGCCGATGTTCGTGCTGGCCACGGCATTCAAGGAGCATGCAATCGAGGCTTTCGCGCTGGGCGTCGACGATTACCTGCTCAAGCCCTTCACGCAGGAGCGCGTGGACCAATGCTTGCGCCGCCTCCACGCGCGCAAGCGCCCGTCGCCGGCCGCGGGCCCGCTGCGAATCGTCGCGCGCCGGGGCAAGAACCTCGTCTTCCTCGAGCCCAGCGAGGTATGGGCGTTCGAGGCCGCCGATCGGCTCACGTCCGTGCACACGCCCCACGGCACGTTCGACCTCGACCTCTCCTTGGCGTCGATCGAGGCGTCCTTCGGGCGAGCGCTCACGCGCGTCCACAGAAACTGGCTCGTCAATGCGGCTTACATCAAGGAGCTCGAGCGCGACGGAGGGGATACGCGCATATTCGTCGGCGTGGGCATCGGCCCCGAGCGGCGCGGCGTGTGCGTGCCCGTCTCGCGTGACCGCGCCCAATCCGTGCGCGATATGCTGCTCGCCAGCGCCACCGGCCTCCGCCGCGGCTGAACCGCCCCGTCTGCGGCGTGTTCCCGCATACCGGGGCGCGCTTTGGAGGGCGCTTCTGGAGCCATTTCGCCTTGTCCTTGATCTTTGCGACGGTCCGTCGTAAAAACGAGCGAGCGCAAAGCGATCCATTGTAGTCTGTCCAACAAGCGTGGGAGCTTCCCATGAGCAGACAACGTTCAGCCTTGGTTGTCGGACTTGGCGTCGCCGGCATGGCATCGGCGATTGGACTGCGGAGAGCGGGATGGCAGGTGACCCTGATCGAGCGGGCGCCGCAACGTCGTCTCGGCGGCTATTTCATTGGACTCTTCGGCACGGGGTTGAGCGCCGCCAAGCGGCTCGGCGTCATGGCCGATCTCCACACGCGCACGCCCAAGAACGCAAAGACCTGGGACGTGACGCGCGCCGGCGACCGGCACAGGATCAATGGATTTCTCGAGCAACCGGGCGACCCGCAAGGCGTGCTCCGTGGTGACATCGAGGCCGCGTTGTTCGAGAACCTGGGCGACGTGGAGGTGCGCTACGGAACCGTGCCCACGGCCATCGTCGATGTCGGCGGCGGCGCGATCGTCACGACGCAGAACTCGCAGACGGGCGAAGTGCGGGACGAGCGATTCGACCTCGTCGTGGGCGCCGACGGGGTGCGCTCGACGGTGCGGCGCCTCGTCTTCGGCCCGCACGAGCGCTACCTGAAGCCGCTCCATGCGATGATCTGCGCGTTCCAGCTCGACAAACAGGTGCCGTACTTCCCGGTCAACGATGGGCATCGTGCTCGCCGAGCCGGGCCGCTCGTTGTGGGTGTTTCCGTTCGAGGACCGCCCGCCGACCGCCCTCTTTTCCTACCGCACCCGTGATATCGACGCGCAGTTCGCGCGCCGGTCGGGACCGTGCTCAGGCGCGCGTATGGCCCCGAGCCGCTCGGCGAGACCCTCGCGCACGTCTTCGAGCAGTTCGAGGGTGCCAAGGACTTCCTCTTCGACTCCGTGAACCAGGTGAGCATGCGCTCTTGGCATTCCGGTCGCACGGTCCTTTTGGGGGACGCCGCGTGGTGCATGACGCTCTACTCCGGAATGGGCGCGTCGCTGGGACTCGCCGGTGGCTCGCTCCTCGGGGAGCTCCTTTCGCGACATCCCCACGAGATTGACACTGCGCTCCGCACGTGGGAGGACCGGCTGATGCCCTTTGCCTGCCAGCATCAGCGGTCTGCGCTGATCAAAGCGCAGTTCTTCACGCCGAGCAGTCCGAGCATCGACATCCTCTGCAAGGGTTTGATGCCGCGGGCCCAGGGCAAGAAACGTTCGGAAGGCGCCCCCACCGCCCTGGAGCAGTTCCTCTCCGGACCGGTGAACGTCGAGTTTGCTGCCTAGGATGACCACATAAATGCCCAGGATCGACGCGCCTACGATCGCCGAGCATCGGGACATCATCTGGAAACGGCTGCGTGACAGCTTGCTCGAGGCGATCGAAGAAGAAGGCTACGCGTCGTTGTCCCTCGCCGCCGTCGCGAGGCGCGCCGGAATCGCGCGGAATACGATCTACAACTACGCGCCCACGAAGGATGCACTGCTCGTCGCCGTCGTGAAGTCCGAAGTCGAGCCCTTCGTGGCCGCGCTCGTCGAGGCGTGCGCGGGGATCGACGACCCGGAAGACCGGCTCGCGCTCGTCGTTCGGCGCCAGTTGGCGGCCCTCGTCCCGGGCGTCCGCGGGCTCCCGATCGTCAACATGACGGAGACCCTGTTGCCCGCGGAGGTGAGCGCATCCCTCACCGCATGCTTCGCGCCCGTGCTCACGATCGTCGCAGGCATCGTGGAGCAAGGCATTGCAGCGGGCGTGTTCCGTCCCGTCGCCGATGTGCCGCGCCTCGTCGACATGATGGTCGGCGTCATGGTCGCTGCGCGCCGAGCAATCGTCTCGGGGGAGCCGCCGGACCTGATCGCGGACGAAACGACCGAGTTTTTGATCGGGGGCCTACGTGGACGCAAGGCCCGCGGCCAGGCCGGGCAGAAACTCGTCAGCGCCTAGAAAACTCGCTCGCCCGCGCCCTGTTCCCTGCGCGGCGCCCCCCCCGGCGCATCCCCGCATCAGAATTTCCCGTCCTTGTTTAAGTCACTTGACTTCATAAGTCGCGTGCCTTAGAACCGTGGCTGGAGGTCTTGATGAGCACTGATAGCAGCGAGCAGGTCTTGGATTATCCGTTGCGCGCCCCCACTGCCGTCGACCCGCCGGAGGAGTGGGCAAAGCTCCGCCAGGGTTGCCCGGTTGCCCATATTCGGCTGCCGAGCGGCGACAAGGCGATGCTGGTCACGCGTTATGACGACGTGCGCCAGGTGCTCTCGGATCCGCGGTTCACCCGCAACCTCGCTGAGGAAGGCGCGGCGAGGATCACGACGAACGAGGGCGGCAGCGTGTTCGAAAACAAGGACGCGGCCGAGCTCGCGGGCGGCGAGCAGCACGAGAAATGGCGGCGCTTCATCATGCGGTGGTTCACCGTCAAGCGCATCTCCGCCATGCAGCAGAGCATCGAGGCGATGGCCCATCAGCTCATCGACAAGATGGTCGCCAAAGGCCCGCCCGCCGACCTCGTGAGTGAGCTCGCCTTCCCCTTGCCGGTGTGGGTGATCGCCGAGATCCTGGGCATCTCTGTGGACGACCGAGACAAACTCGCCCACTGGTCCAATTCGATGCTCACCATGACGCAGTTCACCCAGGAGGAGGTCGACAAGGCCCAGATGGAGTTCGTCCATTACCTCATGGGCCACATCGCGAAGAAGCGCGCCGAGCCCGGGGATGATCTGCTCAGCGATCTGATCCGCGCCGCCGACCAGGGCGAGCAGATCAACGAAAAGATCCTCCTGATGACGGCGCAAGGCATCCTGGTGGCCGGGCACGAGACCACCTCGAACATGATCGGCAAGATGATGGGCATGCTGCTCTCGGATCGGAGGCGCTGGGAGCAACTCGTGGCCGAGCCCTCCCTCATCCGCAGCGCGGTGGAAGAGGTGCTGCGCTTCGACGCCAATGCGGGCTTCGGGCTGCCGCGCTTCATCAGCGAGGAGATCGAGCTCTCGGGCACGAAGGTGCCGAGTCGCTCGACGATCATTTGCAGCATGGCCGCGGCGAACCGGGACGAGCGGGCGTTCGAGCGGGCCGACGAGATGGTGCTGAACCGCTCGCCGAACCCGCACCTCACGTTCGGCGCGGGGGCCCATTCCTGCGTGGGTCAGGCGCTCGCGCGGACCGAGCTGCAGACGGTGCTGAGCGTGCTCCTGCGCCGTTTGCCCTCGCTCGATCTCGCAGTCGCGCCGAGCGAGTTGCCGCGCCGCGAGGGCTTGCTCGTCGGCGGAATCGAGAAGGTCCTGGTACGCTGGTGAGCATGGCCAGCTCGAGAATGAGGCATTCGCAGGGGAGCGATACGCGAGAGGTCATCCTGGACGCGGCGGAGAGGCTCTTCGCCGAGCACGGGGTGGCGGCGGTCTCGAACCGCCAGGTGAGCGAGGCGGCCGGCCAGGCGAACAACTTCGCGGTCGGTTATCACTTCGGCACCAAGAGCGATCTGGTGCTCGCGATCGTGCGGCGGCATGTCCCATTCATCGAGCGGCGGCGGGAGGAGATGCTGGCGGAGATCAAGGGTTCGTCGGACCTGCGCGATTGGCTCGCGTGCCTCGTGCGGCCGACGGTCGACCATATCGCCTCGCTCGGGAACCCGAGCTGGTTCGCGCGTTTCTACGCGCAGGTCATGACGGACCCTGTTTTACGCAAGCTCGTGACGGACGAGATGATGGGCACGCCGGCCATGCAGAAGAGCATCGCGGGGCTCGAGCGGTTCATGCCGATCTGGCCCGAGGGCGTGCTGGAGGAGCGCGGCGACATGTGCCGGCACCTCGTCGTGCACATGTGCGCGGAGCGAGAGCGCGCGCTGCAAGCGGGAAGCGCCACGCCGCGGGCCACGTGGGACGCGGCGGCGGAAGGGCTCCTGGACGCGCTGGTCGGGCTCTGGACGGCTCCGGTGACCCTGACGAAATGAAACGGAAGCGGAGAAACGCATGGAAACCAATTCGAAGCTCAAAGTGATCGTGGAATACGACAAATGCTGCGGCGCGGGCCAATGCGTGATGGTCGCGCCGAGCGTCTTCGATCAGCGGGAGGATGGGATCGTGATCGTGCTCGACGACGAGCCGCCGCCGGCGCAGTATGGGGCGGTTCGGGAGGCGGTCGCCGTTTGCCCTGGCGCTGCGATTCGGCTGGGCGAGAGCGCGTGATGAAAACCCCGTCGCGCGTGCTTGTCGTTGGCGCTTCCCTTGGAGGCCTCTCGGTCGTGGAGGCGCTCCGACGTGAGGGGTACGCGGGCGGGGTGACGCTGCTCGGGGCGGAGCGGCACCTGCCTTATGATCGGCCGCCGCTCTCGAAAAAGGTCCTGTCGGGCGCGATGGAGCCGGAAAAGACATTTCTGCGCTCGGAGTCCGCGGTGGCGCAGCTCGAGGCGGAGGTGATCCTCGGTGATCCGGCGGTTCGTCTGGACCTCACGGCGCGCGAGGTGCACACGGCGGCGGGGCGGGTGCTGCGCGCGGACGTGATCGTGCTGGCCACGGGCATCGAGCCGCGGCGTTTTCCTGGGCAGGACAAATGGGCGGGCGTGCACGTCTTGCGGACGATGGACGAGGCGGTCGCATTGCGCGCGGACCTGCTCAGGAACCCGCGTCTGGTGGTGGTCGGTGATGGCGTGCTGGGGACGGAGATTGCGGCGACGGCGCGGAGCATGGGCCTTACGGTGACGCTCACGGGGCCGCAATCGGCGCCGCTCGCGGGCCAGCTCGGGTCGCTCGTGGGCGGGGTTCTGGCCAAGCTGCATGCGGACAAAGGCGTCGAGCTCCGGCTTGGCGTGGCGGTGAAGGAGCTCGTCGGCGGCGACGACGGCCGCGTCTCCGGTGTGCTCCTGGAGAATGGCGAGGTGTTACCTGCGGAGATGGTCGTGGTGGCGATTGGCTCGCGCCCCGCGACCGGCTGGCTCGCGGGCAGCGGGCTCGATCTCTCCGACGGAATCGTATGCGACGCGCGTTGCCGAGCGGCAGAAGGCGTGTATGCAGTGGGTGACGCGGCGAGCTTTCATCACGAGGGCATCGGGGCGCGGCTGCGCCTGGAGAACCGCAGCAACGCGGTCGAGCAAGCGATGGCCGTGGCCGCGAACATCGTCGGGAAGGACAAACCTTACACGCCGGTGCCGTTTTTCTGGACGGACCAATACGAGACGAAGATCCAGACATTTGGCGTCCTCCTGCCGGAGGCCGAGGTGGCCGTGGTGGAGGGGGATCCCGAGAAGCGTCAGTTCGTCGCTTTGTACGGGAACAACGGCAAGGTGATCGGGGCGCTCGGGTGGAATGCGATCAAGGCGATACGATCATACCGGCAGTTCGTCGTGGATGGGAAGCCTTGGGCGGAGGTGGGGGCTCAGGCTTCCTGAGGTCCTTTCCTGCAACACCTGCACGAGGTTCAACGCCTGCAGGGACCCAAGGGCTGCGTCTTCTGCTCGCCTGTTTCCGTTGATTCCGTTCCTGGTGTAACGAACGCAGCCGCGATTCGCGCTGGCCCTCCAGGAGCGAATCGCCGAGGGGGGCCGTGAAACGTGGGAGGCGGGCGCGAACCGTGGCGAACCGGTCCAGACACCCTTCGATACGCTGCACGGGTACCCTCCAAGCGTGGCCGCTTGCTCAGCGCGTGGGGGGCGTTCGGGGAGCCTTCTGCCTCGTGGCCTGAGCGTCCGGCCAACCTCGTGAACCTCCGCACGTCTCTCTGGACAAGCGAGCGTGTCCTCGCTTAGCATCCTGGGCACTTGAGGAGGATTCATGGCGTTCCAGGATGATCTGGCGACTCACATCGATCGGATCCGCAACCGCATCCCGCACGTGCAGGGTGAGGAAGCTACCAAGCAGGCCCTCGTCGTTCCCCTGCTGCAGGTGCTTGGCTACGACGTCTTCGATCCGCGCGAGGTGCGGCCGGAGTACGTCGCCGACTTCGCCGTGAAGAAGGCCGGGCAGTTCGAGAAAATCGACTACGCCATCTGTATCAATGGTGCGCCTGCGATTTTCATCGAGTGCAAGCCCGTCGGCGCTGTTCTCGAAGACCACGGCGGACAGGTCAGCCGATACTTCAACGCGACTCCGTCCGTGCGTGTGGCAATGATCACGGACGGCGTGAAGATCCGCGTGTTCACGGACCTGCAACAGCCGAATATCATGGACCAGAATCCATGGCTCAGCATCGACTTGCTTTCGGTCAAGCCTGCCGAAGTGGATGTCCTTCGTCGTTTTCGGAAAGCCGACTTTTCCCCGGGAGACATCTCCGCGCTCGCCGAGGAAATGGTCTACTACAACGCGATCCTCTCCTTCGTGTCCACGCAACTTCGCGAGCCGAGTGATGCATTCGTCCGGTTCATCGCCGGTGAGATTCCTGCCGTGCCGCGCGTGACCGCCAAGGTCGTGGAGCGATTGACCCCGATCCTTCGCAAGGCTCTGCAATCCGCCATCGTTGATCACGTCGCGCGATCTTTCGACCGCTCCGCCGAGCCGGACCCCGAGCCGCCGCCTCCGCCTGCCAAGGCGCAATCCCCGGCTCCCGCGAAGCCGCAGGCAGAGCCAGCCCAGGCAACCGCACAGCCCGCGGCCGACCAGCGCGCCGGCATCGTCACGACGCCCGAGGAGCTCGAGGCGATGAAGATGGTCGTCGTTTGGGTGCGCGAGGCCGTTCCCAATGCTCCGATTGGTCATCGCGACTCCAAGACGTATTTCACGATCCATCAGGACAACACGCGCAAGTGGTTCGTCCGACTCGGGCTCGAAGAAAAGCCGATGTGGGTTGCCCTGCGGCACGTGAAGCCCGAGGAGGCGAAGAAGCTCGCGCCAGGTATCGAGATCGCCGAGAGCGCGCGGTTCGGCGACAGTCGGCTCCTCCTCCCGACTCTCTCGGACCTGCACAAGATGCGGACGGCGATCATCTCCGCGTACGAGCGCGAGGCAGCTCGGAAGGGGGACGACGGCGGGGAGCCGGCAGAAGCCTGAGCGGACCTCGGAGGGACGATCGGAGCACGCGCCAAGCTTCATGGGAGGGAGCCAGACGTGGACACCATCGCGCATATCGAAGGGCCACGGAGGGTGAGGGGGCGAGCAGGCAAGCACAAGGTCCCGGTGAGACCCTATCGACGCGCCAGTTCCTGAGCGCCGCTGCCCGGGATAGGTTATCCTCGCCGGGATGCCCCCTCGATCCCCCAGCATAGAAAAGGACTGGCTTCGCCTCCCAGTGGTCTCCCTCGCTGCGGAATACCTTGTGATGGGGCATCTCCTCCGGCGAAACATCCTCACGTACAAGGCTCCTCCGGGGAACGAGGGCTACGACCTCCTCTGCATTCACCCCGCCCCGCGCCCCACCCCGCACGGCTCGCAGTGCCCCCAGCTCCGCGTGCAGGTCAAGAGCCGCTACGCCACGGATTGCGACCGCGGTGTTCCCATCAAAGAAGCGAGCTTCGACGCCTTCGATTTTCTCGTCGTCGCCTTTCTCAATATCGGCAAGTTCTCGGGGAAGCACGACGGGACCACCGGAGAGGCCCAGCCCGAGTTCTACACCTTGCCACGCGATTTTATTCGTGAGCATCACGATATGTCGTCATCCTGGCAGAAGGTGCGGCTCCGTGGCCTCGAGACGGAAATCGAAGCCTAGCGCAATGAAAAGGGCTTCGAGTTGATCGCGCGTGCGCTGGGCGTCCCTCGGCCAACCAGGACGAGAGGCTGCTGATGTCATTTCCTGCCGACCCGATTCACGCTACCCTCCCAGCCTATGTGGATGATCCGCGCTGGCCGCGGGAGCGAAAACATCGAGGACTTCGTTCGTCACGGCATCGTCGCGCTCGGGGACAAGCTCCTCGGCGCGGTGCCGCCGACCATCAAGAAGGAAGCCTTGCTCGAGCTCTATGCCGAGAAGTACCCCGACGAGAAGGAGGGCAGCCGCGCGTCGTGGGCGGGGCAGCTCCTCCGGTTCATCGGAGAGATCAAGCTCGGCGATGAGGTCGTTACGTTTGACCGGGAGCGTCGCAAGTATCTCCTCGGCAAGGTCACCTCGGAGTACTACTGGGACGACAAACTCATCGAGGACCTGCCCGCCGTTCGTCGCGTCGAGTGGACCCACGAGGTCAGCCGTGATCTCCTGAGTACGAAGACACGCAACACCCTCGGCGCGATTCAGACGTTGTTCAAGCTCAGCGCCGACGCCGAGAAGGATCTCCGCGCGCACGCCGTCCCCTTTGGTGCATCCGTCCCAGCCCCGAAACCCGTGCCGAAGCAGAAGCTCGAGGCCGAGCAGGAGGAGCAGGCGGCGCTGCTCGCAGAGACGTTCGAGCGCGCGGACGAGTTCATCGAGGACGCGATCAACGCGCTCGACTGGCGCCAGATGCAGGAGCTCGTCGCGGGGCTGCTCCGCGCGATGGGGTATCGAACGACCGTCGCGGAAGGCGGGCCCGACCGAGGCGTCGACATCTTCGCGTCACCCGATGGCCTCGGCTTGCAGGAGCCGCGGATTTTCGTGGAGGTGAAGCATCGCGGCCAGGTCATGGGCGCGAAGGAGATCCGCGCGTTCCTTGGTGGGCGCAAGCGCGGGGACAAGTGCCTCTACGTGAGCACGGGCGGGTTCTCGAAGGACGCGCACTACGAGGCGGATCGCGCGGACGTGGCGACGACGTTGATCAGCCTGCCGGCGTTGCGGAAGCTTGTCGTGGACCACTACGAGAGTTTGGACGCGGAGACGCGGGCGCTCGTGCCGTTGCGGAGGCTCTACTGGCCGGTGGGGAAGAAATAAGGCGATCCGGATCGGGCGGGGCCGCACCCGGGACGTCAGGCCGCCGCCACGTCGGCAGAACACTGCGGGCCGGGCTGGAATTTCACGCGCAGTTGCTTGAGACCGTTCAGATGCACCGCGCCACCATGCTCGATCGGCGCTGTGTCGGCTCGCTCCAGATGAAGACACCGGTCGAGGATCACGTCCAGCGCGGCCCGCAGCTCCTGCCGGGCGAGGGCTGCGCCGAGGCAGAAGTGGATCCCATACCCAAAGGACAGATGCGGGTTCGGATCGCGGGTGATGTCAAATCGGTCCGGATGCGGAAACACCTTTTCGTCTCGGTTCGCGGTGGCCGCGACGTAAAGCAGCCGATCTCCCTTTTCGAGCGTGTGCCCTGCGAGCTCCACCGAGCGCGTCACGACGCGCGGCACCATGTACATGGGCGGATCATAACGAAGGATTTCTTCCACGGCCGTGGGGAGCAGGCGACGTTCACGCCGGAGTTTGTCCATCTGATCCGGATGGGCGAGGAGCCAGCGGATTCCTTGTGCGATCCCGTTCGCCGTGGTGCCGTGGCCCGCTGAGACGAGGAGCATCGTGAGGGATAGAACCTCCTCCGTGTCCAGCCGTGCTCCTTCCACGTTGGCGTGAACGAATCGGCTCAAGAGATCCTCCGTGGGTCGCGTGCGGCGGTCCTCGATTTCCGCGAGCAAATACCGGCGCATCTCCAGGAGCGGCACCCGGTGGTCGGTCCCTTGCTCTCGGGTCACGGTCGGGGCGGCGGCGGCCGCGATGCAATGCGACCAGCGGAGGAAGTGTTCCCAATCGTCGAGGGGAAGGCCGAAGATTCCCGCGATGAGCATCAGGGGGATCTTGTCGCTGATGTCGGCGACGACATCCATCGCGCCGGCCTCGATCACCTCGTTCAGAACCCGATGGGCGATCTCGTAGGTACACCGCCTCAGCCTCGCGATGGTCTGCGGAGTGAACGCGCTTGCGGCGAGAGCGCGCAGGCGGGTGTGGTCCGGGGGATCCAATCCCAGGAGCGCCGGGGCCGGTGTCGCATCCTTGAATACGTCTTCGATCCCGTTTCGACAGGAGAATGTATGCGGATCGGTGAGCACCTTTCGGACGAGCCGGTGCGAAAGGACCAGGTACATCCCCCTGGAATTTTCGAAGTGAACCTCGCCTTTTCGCGCCAGTTCTTGGTAGTAGGGCAGAAAGCTCGAATGAGGTTCGCTGAAGGTCGATGAGGTCATGTGCTTCTGTAGATGTTTTGTAGACCACGCTCATCGAGCGTCAGCGCACGCGAGCCGCGTACCTTAGCGCAGCCTCGCTTTGGCGAGCAACGCGGGCGCCGGCGAAAGGGTGGCTCGTGCACGATTACGACGCGGCGGCGTGGGTGCTTTGAGGGGAAAGGATGCGCGTAGGGACCGGCACGTGGATGGGCGCGTGGGCGAAGGCCAACCTGGGCGATCCTGTGGATGCTGCGGGACACCGTGCGCGCGCATGCATTGCTCGTCCAGCGCGGCGGGCGGCTGTTCATTGCCGACTGATTTGGGACCACCGATGCCGGGCATATGCTATGCACGGTGCGGCCTGCCAAAGCATTGGCGCCCGCGGAGCCGATCATGACCCTCGAAGACCTCCTCCCCTCGGACCTCAGAGGACCCACCACCACGATCACGCCGATCGCCGCGGGGCTCTCGGGCGCCGGCGTTTACCGCGTCGAGGCCGCCGGCCAGGCGTTCGTGCTCAAGGTCGCCGCGGAGAGCGAGAGCGCCGACGATTGGCGCAATACGCTCCACATCCAGCGGCTCGCCGCCGACACGGGCCTCGCGCCTCGTATCGTCCACGTCGACGAGCCGCGGCGCGCGGTCCTGACCGCCTTCGTCGCCGACCGTTCGTTCGCAGCCTTCTATCGGGACCCGCGCACCCACGATGCCGCGCTCACCCAGCTCGGCCATACCGTGCGCCGCATCCACGCGCTCCCCGTCCCCGAGGGCGCGCGCGAGCGGGATCCCCGAGCATTCCTTCTCCAGATATGGAACGGATTCCAGGCTGGCATCGCCCTCCCGGCCTTTGCCGGCGAGGCGGTGCAGCGCGCGCTCGCCGAGGAGTCGCCGCCCCGCGAAGGCGCCCTGGTCCTCGGCCACAACGACCTCAATCCCTCGAATCTCATCTACGACGGCGCGTCGATCCTGGTGCTCGATTGGGCCACGGCCGGGCCCATGGATCCCGATTACGATCTCGCGGTGCTCTCCGTCTTCCTGCGCATGGACGAGGGCACCTGCCTGCGCCTGCTCTCGGCTTACGACGGTCGCCCGTTCGTCGAGCTTCCCCGTCGCTTCAGGTACACCCGCCGGCTGGTCGCGGCGCTCGCCGGCGTGATGCAGCTCGACCTTGCCCGCCAGAGGCAACACGCGGGGGCCACCGGCGCGGAGACGCTCGACGCGACGCCCTCGCTCGGCGAGTTCTATCAGCGAATGGCAGCCGGCGCGCTGAAGCTCGGCACAGCCGACGGCCACTGGGCGTTTGGCCTCGCCCTGCTGAAGGAGTGCCTCGCGTTTTGAGCCGCGGCCTCCCCGGATCCCGCGGGTGGCGCTGCCCGAGAGCGCGCGGGGGATAACGATGCAACCGCCGAAAAGTTGGCCCACGGCGCGCGCCTGTCGTCATGCACGTGCAGGTGGATCTGCGCGCGCTCCCGCCCGATGTCCTGATCGTCCTCCTCGCGGCGGCGGCGCTGCTCGCTTTGGTGCAGACCGCGCGTATTGCTTGGCGTGGCTTCTGGCGGCGGCGTACGATTACGATTCGCCGGGAGCGAGGGGCGGCAGGCGAGCTACGCGCCGAGGGCTTGCTTCGGGATCTCGGCTTCACCATTCTCGGTCGGCAGGTGGCCGTCACGTACGGCGTGCGGGTCGACGGGGATCCTGTGGCGATCGATCTGCGCGCCGATTACCTCGTGGGCTGGGGCGACAAACGTTTCGTGGCCGAGGTGAAGACGGGCCGCGCCGCACCGCGTATCGACACACCCGGCACGCGCCGTCAGCTCCTCGAATACCGCATCGCCTTCGACGTGGACGGTGTTTTGCTGGTCGATGCCGAGTCCGAGAGGGTGCACGCGGTGGAGTTTCCCCTCGGCGCAAGTGAATCCCCGCGCCCCTCGCGCCTGGCCTGGCTGCTCGCGGGCGCGGCGATCGGCGCGGCCGCCGCGGCGGCTGCGCGGTTCGTGCTCTAAATCAGGCGCTCCGCCCGTCTTTCAAGCCGGGGCCACGAACACGGTCGCCAGGAGCTCGCCTCCGGGGGCGGCCTTGTACATCACCCGGATGACGCGATACTTGGTCTCCTGCCCGCCCTGTTCGAGCAGCAAGAGCTCCCCTTCACGCGGGATCGTGGGCCCCCGGAAAACCTGTATCAGCTCCCAGGATTCGTGGCAGATGCGGTGAAACGACGAAGACAACATGACGTGCGCCGGAGGCTACCACGTCTTCGTGACGACGGGGATGCCTGCTGCTTGCTCGGTTCGGCGGGGTCTGGTCGGCCCTCCTGGACGGTGGTAAGGTATGCCATGTCGAAGGCGCCGAGCCCCACCGTCATCCAGCCTCACGCCTTCGCCCGAGCGGAATGGCAGGCCGCCGGGCCTGCGAGGCCAATGGCCGCCGGCCCCTTGAAGCTTCTCACGTGGAACGTGTGGTTTGGCGCCCACAAGTTCCGCGCGCGTCAGGAAGCGCTTCTCGCGGAGATCTCACGCCGGAGCCCCGACGTGATCTTGTTGCAGGAGGTCACCCGCAAGCTCCTTGCCGCAATCGTGGATGCCCCCTGGGTTCGCGCCGGTTATCAGGTCTCCGACGTCGACGGCAGCACCTTCGGGCGTTACGGCGTCTTGCTGCTCTCGAGGGTCCACATTCGGCGCCTCGTCATGCTCGATTTACCGACCGAAATGGGTCGACGCCTCCTTTCGGCCGAGCTTTCCTGTGGGATCACCGTGGCAACGGTACACCTGGAGAGCACGTCCGAGTGCACGTCGACGCGTGTTGCGCAGCTCGGGATCATCCAGCCCTACCTCGCGGCGTCGAACCCCGATGTGGTCTTTGCGGGCGACATGAACTTCGCGCCGGACGCCGCAGCCGAGAACGCCGCGCTCGACCCCACGTTCGTCGATGTCTGGCCTGCATTGCACGGCGATCGTCCGGGCTACACGGTCGACACGAACATCAACTTCATGCGTTACGTGACGCATGGCAAGCATTCCCACAAGCGCATCGACCGCGTTTTTCTGCGCAGCCGCGCCTGGTCGCCCCGCGCGGCGACGCTCGTCGGCGTCGAGCCGATCGACGAAGAGGGCACGTTCGTCTCCGATCACTTCGGAATGGAAGTCGAACTCGCGCCTTCGTGAATTCACGCTACATCGCTCCGCCCCGGGTGTCTCCGCTCCCAGCATGATCCTGAGAAGGTGACTTCATGGTCCTCGACCTCTGGCCGCCATCGCCAACGAGAAGCGCCTCGTCAAGCAGGCGGAGCCAGAGGCGGAAGCTGCCAGGGAGTGTGCCTTTTGCCGTAATCTGGCACAGTTAGCGCAAATCCTGCACAACCCCGAGAGCCTGGAACCCTGGAGTGATGCCTCTCCCAAGGCCGGCGCGGTTCTTGCCAAGCGCGCTCCGTCATCCTACCGAGAGGTAACATCTTGATCCGACATACCATTCTTTCGATTTTCGCCTTCGCGCCTATCCTTGCGCTTTCCTCGACCGCCGACGCCGGACCGAGCCTGGCCCGAGCGCTTGCCATTGCCTGTGAGTCGAACGAAGCTGATTGTGATGCGCCGCAAAAGAGCCTCTCTGCCGCGATCTCGCGGCGGGTCCTCGTGGGGGACATCGTCGAATACAGCGTCGATCTCCGCGTCGGCCCCGGCTCTTACGACGTCATCGGCCTCCACCGTGTCGTGCGCGAATCTGCGCCGAACGTGCCTGCTCCCACCAGCAAGGCCATCATGATGGTCCATGGCGACGCCTGGGATTTCGAGGCGGCCTTCCTCGCCGCGGGGCCCTCGCCGGACGGCGCGAGCCTGCCGGTTCATCTCGCCTCGAACGGCATCGACGTATGGGGCATTGATCTCGGCTGGACCCGCGTCCCCGCGAGCGAGGCCAATCTCTCGTTCATGCAGAACTGGGGTTTTCAGCGGGACGTGCGCGACATCGGCACGGCGCTCGGCGTCGCCCGTGTGGTCCGCGCGCTTTCGGGGCAGGGGCACGGCCGTCTCCATTTGCTCGGCTGGAGCCGCGGCGGGCAGCTCGCGTATGCTTATGCGGGCGCAGAGAGCCAGCGGCCCCCCGGTCTGCGCCACGTGGGTGGCCTGATTCCGGTGGACATCTACCTCGAAACGGACGACCCGGATTTCCGCGCGGGCGCCTGCCAGCGTCGAGCCGACGAGCGCGCGCTCGTCGCGTCGGGGCAATATGCAAACAATCTCGGCGGGTCGGTGGGGCCGCTCGGTTTCCTCGCCCAGATCGACCCCACGGGCCCGTCGCCCGCGTTCCCTGGCCTCGACAACGAGCACGCCGCCATGACGCTCGGCGCGGCCACCTTTCTTTTGATGCCCCAGCCCCCGGTGCCCTCGTACCACCTTACGGGCGGTCTATGGGATGCGGCCGGCGTGCAGGATCTCGCGTATGCCGATCCGGCCGTCTGGTTCGACGTGCTCGCCCGCGCCAAACCCTGGCAGCCCTGGGCCATGATCGCCGACGCGGACGCGGCCACCTGTGACGACCCGCAGGATGACGTGCCGTTCGACGATCACCTCGCCGACATCACGGTCCCGACCTTCTACGTCGGCGCCGGCGGCGGGTTTGGCGCGGCCGGCATTTACACGACCTCCTTGCTCGGCAGCCAGGACGTGTCGAACCACGTCGTTCAGCATTACCCGGAGGAGTACCGCCTCCTCGACATCGGGCATACCGACATCTTCCAGGGCTACGACGCGGAAACGCTCTTCTGGGAGCCGATCCGGAGCTGGATCACGGCACACTGATCCGGAAGAGCTCGCCGCGGGCCTCAATCCCAGACATGAGGCGTTTCGAGCTTCGAGACGTTCCCGTTCGGATCGTAACGAACCACGAACGAGGCCCGCGGCGGGATCGGGATGGAGGGGAAGACATGCACGGAGAGCTCCGTGCAAGGCGCGACGATCTCATGCCGATCCTCGTACGAAAACGTCACACGATCATGCTCGGCGGTCGCGGTCAGGCACGGCTTCTGATCGTCGTGCCGGAATGAAATGTGGGTGCGCCCGGCCGGTTCGAGAGAGAACGGGATCACCGGGGCGCCCACCGCGAATTGCTGGAACATGGTCTGCGACGCCTTTTCGATCTGCCGCACGCTGACGTGGACGGCTGCGATCGAGATCCCAAGCAACACGAGCAAGATCCCCGCACATCCGAACGCAGCCTTTTTCATGCGTTGCCCTCAACGTTCGGAAAACATCCGATAGAGCCGCTGCCATTCCTGGTAGAGCGCCGGGGCCTTCCGGAGCCGCTCCTTCCACGCCTCGTCCACGGCCTTCCTCGCGTGCGGTTCCGCCAAACCAAACTGCGCAAAGATCTGTTCGGCATCGTCTGGCGACGCCGCGAGCTTCGCGCACAACTCCGCGTGGGCTTCGAGCGACAGCTCGGGCGGCGCAGAGCCATCGAGGGGGGTTGTCGCCGGCCCCGTATCCTCGTTTGTCGATTCATCATGTTTCGGTTCAAAAGGCAATGCCTCCCCGGGAACGAAGACCGGGAGTGGCTGCGTGACGGCCCTGGCCTGGTTCTTCGTGGCCGCGGGTTTGCCTTTGATTGGCTCCTGGAATGGCAACGCCTCGCGCGGCGCGACGAATCCAACGGGCAACGTCGAGCCCAGATCCAAGCCCTTCGTGTCGCCCGTGGCCAGTGTCGCCTCACGCTGGAACGGAAGGGGATCCGTCGGAACGAAGACCGGCGCGGGGAGCGTCTGCGCGAGCCGATCCACGGGCTCCGCCTCCGCGGGCTCCGGCGCAAACGATACCAGCGGCTGCGGCAGCGGGAGCTTTTGGAACGGCATCGACGGCGCCCCCGCAATAGATCCTGGCGGCAGCGTATCCACGGGCCGATCCGGATCCGGCGCCGGGGGTTGGGGCCGCGGCTCGATGGCAGCAGCGGGAGCCATCGGCTTTGCGTCTCCCTCGTGCGGCAACGGCGCGAAAAAGTCGGCCGGATCCGCCTCGGGCGCGTCGTCGTCATCGCCGACATCCTCGTCGTCGATCGGCTCCTCGTCCTCCGGAAGATCCACCATCTCCCCCAGCGGCGCCGGCGGACGCAGGATGCCTTGTCCCGGCCGAGGCGTGGGCACGTCGCCCGGCGTCGCGGCGAGCAAACGATGCGCATGCTCGCGGAGGGACGGCTCCTCCGCCAAGCGCTTTGACCACCAACGATGGAGCGTGAACACGTCGGCGAGGCGGAGCCCGAACCCGGCGAGCCAAGGCAGAGGTTCCTCCTGCGCGGCGAAGTGCCTGGCGAAATCGAGCCAAGCACCGATGTCCTCGTCGAGCGGCGGAACGGGCCTTCGGTAGCGTTCTGCGGCGTCCGCCTGGCACGTGTCGAAGAGATGCTGTAACTCCTCGGCGTCGTCCTCCGCCAGGCGCTCGTCCCACGCGGCCTCGGCCTTGGCGTAGCGCGCTGGATTCACGCCCTCGTTTTGCAGCGCGTCTTCGAGCGGAAAGCCCGCCGCGAGGCCCGCGCGCACGCCGGCGAGCTGCGCGAGCGCCATGCCCGCGAGCCGAGGATGCGCGCGAGGGGGCTCGCCCGAGGCGTCGACGGGGGGCGTCGTCGCGGGGGAGGGCGGTTGCACGTGGACATTCTAGACACGCCGCGCACGCGTCGACCAGCACGAAGGACAATACGTCGTTTTATTGCGCCCGGATTGAATTCGCTCGTGTCTCGTGGGCATTCTATCTTGTGAACACGCGAAGGATCCGCGAAGATGCGTACACAGGTCGACGGTGACGATCGAACTCCAGCTCGCAAGTGACGCCCTCCCCGAAGGCACCCGCATCCTGCGGGCGCGCGGCGTCGAGGCGATGAACGAACTGCCCGCGTGGACCCTCCACCTCGTCTCGTGGGGCAGCCCCTCTCGCCGGTGCCCGTGCTGCACGAGGAGGACGGCAAACCGTTTTTCTACGTCACCGATCACCTGGGCACGGCGAAGGACCTCATCGATACGCGGGGCGAGGTCGCGTGGACGGCGGAGCACTCGGTTTTCGGCCGTGTACTTCAGGAGAAAGGCAATGGCGCAGGAGGGCACCCCGCCGCGAGGACCCCGCTGCGGCTCCTCGGTCAATATGCCGATGACGAAACCGGTCTCACGGCGACGCGGCATCGCATGTTCGATCCACGCGTCGGCCGCTGGCTGAGCCCCGATCCGCTCGGTCTGCACGGGTCTCCGGACCTGTTTGGTTTCGGTGGCAATCCGACGACCACCATCGATCCGCTTGGTCTCGCCCCTTGTCCGGGGCTCGGGTTCGTCAAGTTCACGACCGACGCCAATGGCTACATCAAGCATGCAGGCCAGGATCACGAAAGACATGTGTCAATCCGGGCTCGGAACCGATGCGTACGGCGCGATCCTCCCGCCCGGATAGATCAGCCCGGGGTACGACCGGGCGCACCTCTGGCCGAACCGGATGGGCGGCCCCGGGGATTGGGAGCAAAACCTCGTCACGATGAAAGCCGCAGCGAACCAGACGGACATGCGGATGTTCGAGGATCGCGTGTTTCAAGCTGCGCAGAATGGGCCGGTCGACTACAACATCTCCATCACGAACTACGGCAACGGTCGGCCCAAGTCGGTCACGCTCAGCGCCAACCCTAGCAGTGGCAGCCCGTTCAGCCTCCCGCTCCTTTGAGGACAAACCATGGCAAGCTCGATGGCGTCTCTCACAAAATGGCTGCTTCCGCCGAAGAAGCCCGAGGAGGCTCCGGCGAAGAACGACTGGGCGCCTGCGGAATCGCTCCTGAGAACGGAGCTGCCCGGGGATTACAAGCAGTTCGTCGGGACGTACGGCACCGGCTGGATCAACAGGTACCTCCACGTCATGAATCCATTCTCGGCGAAGCTGCCGTGGATGGAGCGCATGCGGCTGATGCTGTTTGCGCTGCATCTCGTGCGCCGGAACGCGCAGGTGCCGGGTGCGCGAGATCTTCCGGTGCCGTTCGGGGAGGTCAACAACCTGCCGTATCCCGTGTTTCCGGAGCCCGGGGGGCTGCTGCCGTGGGGGTATACCGTCAACGGCGATGCGCTCTGCTGGCTGACGAAGGGCACGCCGGACAAGTGGACCATCGTCGCGGATTCACGTGGCCAGTACGCGGAGTATGTGGGGCCGATGTCGGTGTTTCTGTACGACGTCCTTTCGGAGCGTATCTCCTGGGGTATTTTCCAGGCGGGCGTGAACGAGGAGCCGGTTCGGCCAGCGTTTGCATTGCACGAGCCGACGTCGCGCGCGGGGAAGGGGAAGTAGGCCATGTCGATCGCCAGCGTGATCAAGCTGCTCCCCAAGCCGGCGCGCCCCGAGGGCGCGTCCGCCAAGTTCGGATGGGCCGAAGTGGAGGGCCTCTTCGGGCATGGTTTTCCGTCGGATTACAAGGCCTTCATCGAGGAATACGGGGCAGGTTGCCTCGGCGGGTTCGTCTGGATCCTGAGTCCATTCACCGACGAGCCGGGCGCGCAACTCGGCAGGCAATCACTCGCGCGGCTCGAACACCTCGCGCTGCTCGGGAGTGATTCGAGGTTCCAGATGGAAACAAGCGACCCGGTGGTCGCACCGCTGCTCGCGAAGCAGGCGGAGCGGCACGCGGCGCTCGCGGCCTACCCGCCCCGCGGGCAGAAATGGGTCGCCTGGGCCGTGCTCGGGGATGGCAGCGCGCTTTTTTGGCTGGGGGCAGGGGCGCCGGATCGGTGGAAGGTCGTGCATCTCGGGCCTCCGGGGGAGGACGGGGGTTGTCCGCTGCCCGTGGACCTCGGCGGGTCGACGAGCGCCGTGCTTGCGGCGCTGCTTTCGGGGAAAACCCAGCTTCCGGGGGCGCCGGAAGGGTTTCCGGGAGCGTCGCCGGGGTATGTGCCGGTCTCGAAAAAGAAGCCGCCGAAGTGGAAGGCGCCTGCGCCCGTGCCGGTGAACAAAGCCACGATTCACGTCGTGAAATTGAAGAAACCCCGGAGGTAGACCGTGCACAACGTGCGGTTTCTCGTCGACGGCGCCGAAACCCTCTCCTGCCGGAGTCTGCGCGGGACGGAGCGGCTCGGGCAATCCACCGAGCTGGCGCTCGACCTCTTTTCGACAGAAGGAGTCACCCCGGCTGATGTCGTGGGCAAACCCTGCGCGGTGGTGCTGGAGGGAGGGAACGGGGCGTGCGTCGTCGGGGAAATCGTCACGCGGTTTTCGGCCGTGGTCACGGCGAATCCGAACGGTGAGCGGCGCTACCGCGCCACGGTGCGCTCGCGCCTCGCGGCCGTCGAGCTCCGGACGCGGTCGCGCATTTTCCAGAAGATGACGATTCCCGACATCGTGAAGAAGGTGCTGCTCGAAGCCGGGTACGATGGGAGGCAGGTCGAGCTCCGGCTTTACGAGTCGCACCTCGAACGGGAATACGTCGTCCAGTATGCCGAGAGCGACGCGGCCTTCGTGCAGCGGATGTGCGAGGACGAGGGGCTCGTGTTTCGGTTCGACGCCGACGAGGAGGGCGTCGAACGGATCGTGCTCGAAGACTCCACCACGTATTCGCTCGCCGCGCTGGGGGAGCCGCTGCCGCTGGTCGACGTGTCGGCGCTCGGCATGTTCGAGATGGCGGCCTTCGACGCGCGTATCCTCGCCAAGCGCAGGCCCGGGAAGGTGACGCTGCGCGATTACAATTACGAGAAGCCGGATCTGTCGCTCTCCCCGACCTCGAAGGCCGGCACGAACGTGGAGTAATCCGTCGGCATGCGGGCGGCGGTGTTCACGCTCGCGTGTTTTTCCGGGGGCGACGCGCTCGACGCCATGGCGCACGGTTTGACGGCGCTTTTGCCGACGGCGGTGGACCACGCGCGCGCGGCCGCGGAGGCTCTCCTGGTCGCGCCGCATCCCGATCGGAATGGCGTTTGCAGGACGTTGCTCGTCTCGCCGCATCCGGTTGTGCGCGCCGTGGGAGTGCTCGTGCTCGGGCGGCAAGACGTGCTTGGGGTCGATGAGATTCGTGGGTTTCTCCTCGACCCGAATTCGTCCGTCGCAGCGGCGGCTGCCGAGGTGGTGGATGCACTGCCCGCCGAGGACGCGGCGCGCCTCGTGCCGCTGCTCGGGAAGTGCCTCGGGCATCCTGCGCCCGCAGTGGTATGGGCGGCTGCGCGGACGATGCTTCCTGCGGGTCATCAGGAGCCGTATTTCGAGTTGCGTGACGGCGGGCCACATGCGGCCCGGTTGCAGTTGTTTGGCGCGGAGATTTTCGTGCTCGCGGGCGATGTATCGGATCGTGCCGCGCTCGCGGCATGTCTCGCGCGGACGCCTCCTTCGGCGGCGACGCTGTCGGCGCTCGCGCGATTTGGGCATGCGGGGACGTGGCCATACCTTCTGCGGCAACTCGCGAACGAGGATCTCGCGGATGCCGCCGAGGCTGCGCTCGCTACGTTGTTCGGCGAGCGGGTGGCGCCTTCGCTGCGTCAGGATGCGGGCGCTTGGCGGAAGGCGATCGAGGCGATGCGATTGGATTCGAGCGTTCGATATCGCGGCGGCGAGCCGTGGACGGCGGAGCGGGTCGCCGAGGAGTGTGCTTCCGGTGCGCTCGATCGGAGCGAGGTCGAACGGCGGCTCGACGAGCTGGCGGTGCGCGCGGGAATTCGCGCGCCCACGAATGGGGCCGCGTGGGGGGAGGAGCTCGATCGCGCGCTCGCCGGGCTCGTGCACGCGGCGCGGGAGCGGGATCACGCGGCGATGCGGGGGACGTGGTGGCAGCCGCGATGGGCCGTATAAGAAGGACACTCCGAAATCAAGTGCTCAGATCCACCTGAAGCTCCCGCAATACCCGCTTCCCGCGGCCCGTGCGGAACGCCTTGCGCGCGATGACCTCGAAGCGCCGTTCGTTCGGATGAACGACGAGGGTATCAAGGACGGGACGTTCGACGACCTTGTCCCCACCGTCGAAGCGTCCTCGCACGATGACCGGAAATGCAGGGATCTCGAACGAGATCACGCCCTCCTCGTGCATCCCCAGGATGGATAACAGGTCCCCCGGCGCGAGCGGAACGTCGAGCTGCAAATCCGGATGCGCAGCATTGTTGTGCCGGATGTCGAAATCGATCGGCATCAGGGGTATTCGAGTTTTCTGCCACGCCTCGTCGAACGTCCCGGCCCAGGTTCGACGCGGGAGCCAATGCGTCATGATGGGACCGAGGCCCACGGGCGGGTGCTTGTCTCCGGCGTCCTTGTGCGGACGGAGCGGGTGCTCGATTTGTGGGGCGGGTCGATCGAGGAGGTCTCGTTTGCGCTTGGCGACGCCCACGCCGGCAGGGTTTCGCTCTTCGATGAGCGTGAGGTCCTCGCTCATGCCCCCATAGGCGCGTTCGTAGACGATCGGCATGCGCTCGAAGGGAACGGCAGGTCCCACGACGACGCCGGCGACGCCCTGGGTGAAGCGCCGCTCGCCGTGGACGCGGAGCTGGACCGTGCGGTCTTTCACCTTCACGACGACGTCCATTGATTCGGCGCGGCGCTTCGAGACGGCGTCGCCGGTGACGATGACGTCCGCGCCGTGTTTTTCGATGCTGAGGTCCGACGGGAGCACGATGCTGCCGTTCGGGTTTTGGGCGTCGAGCGGAATGTCGTTCGGGCGCAGCGGGATGGGGTCGTCCGAGGGGGCGATACGTCCGCCGGGGAGGATGTCGAACGTCGCTTTGACGACCGCGACGACGAGGGCGTGGCCGTCAGGGCCGGTCGTGGGGACGTCGAGCGCGACGTAGGGGGTGGCGTTGCTGAAGCTCATGCGCGGCGGGTCCTTGGCCCCTTCATTCTCGCACGATCAGGGCTTTATCGTCACCTTCGTGCCGACGGGGACGAGGGCATAGACCACGTCGACGTCTTCATTGGCGAGCCCGATGCAGCCGTCCGTCGGGCCCCATACCTGCCCGAGCCCGGTCGCGCTGGAGAGGCGGATCCACGCCCGCGCGAGCGCCACGAGCTTCCGTTTCGTCCCGTGGATGCCAATGCCGCCGCCAGGTTTGTCGATCCCATTCTTCTTCGCCCGCGCGAGGTCGACGGGCTCCGGATAGGAGATCCCGAGGAATCGATGAAATCGCTCGCTCTCCGATTTGCTCGTGATGCGATAGGCCCCCTCGGGCGTGCGCTCGTCCCCCTCGCGCTCCTTCTGCCCGACGGGCTGCGCCCCGAACGTGGCCGAGAAGGTACGGAACAGCTTTCCGCCGCAGTGCAGATCGAGCGCGGCGTCCTTCTTGCGGATGACGATCTCGGGCTTCTCGCAGGAGGCGGGCTTCGCGAGGCTCGAAGGCGGCAGGAAAAGCACGAGGAGGGCGACCGCCGCGAGGACGAGGGCGGCGAGGAGGATCGGGCGTTTCGCGAGGGGGCGGGGGCGAGGCATGGGGCGGAGTCCCATCTTGCCACACGTCACCCGTGCGCGCCGCCGCGAAAGGGGTTCTCCTGCATATACGCGAGCACCACGTCGCGGCTCGGAATTCCGGCCACCCCGACGGCCTCGACGCCGAACGAGGCGGTGACATTGGCGAAGCGCGCCGCTTCCACCGGATCACCGGTCTCCTGGAAACGAATCATGAAGGCCGTCGCGAAGACGTCTCCGGCGCCGGTGGGGTCGATCTCCCGGGCTGGGCGGGGCGGGATTCGCGTCACGGAGATCGACCCGTCGTCGCGGCGTCGGTACAGCGTGCTCCCGTCCCGGTATTCGGTGACGACCACGAGGGGCACCTGCGCGACGATCGGGTCGAGGCGGCGGAGATCCGCGTTGATGTCTTCGAGCGAGAGCACGACGGCATCCACGTGCGGGAGAATCTCGGGCGCGCTCTCCCATGGTTTGCCATGGACGCGTCCACTTTCGTCGAAGCGCCGCATCCATCCCTGGGGCGTGGCCACGACCAGCGTTTCCTCGGCGAGGACGTGGGCCACGTCGGGGGTGATCTCGTCGGCAATGGGCCCGAGTAGCGCGGCCCGCGGTCGGCGCAACGAGGGATCGATATCAGCGGCGGTGATCGGGCGCGCGCGCATGCTGCAATGCTGGATGCGGCCCGCCTCGGTATAGGTATTGACGAAGGTGGTCGTGGCCTCCGAGGGGAGGACGTGGAGCTCGACCTCGCGCGGCAGCTCGGAGACGTCGAGGCCCGGCGCCGCCGCGGTGACGATCGTGGGTCTACGCCCGAGCCTCACGGACGTGACGGCGGCAAAACTCACCGTGCCGCCGAGACGGTAGCCGTCGTTCGGATCGGTGCTGAGCAGATCCCGGGCGACGTGTCCGATGAGCAGGATGTCCGGCGCGGCCATTTCTTCGACCCTCCCCGCGAGCATAGCACCTCGGGGCGCGAGCCACGTACCCCGCCGGCGGACGCCACGAGTTCGCTCGCCGGTGCGTGAAAGGATTTCGTGCTAGACGTGCGACGGGGCGGACGAGCGTACGGATGTGGGAGAGCCGAATGCGGTGCGTGACCTCAAGGCGCAGGGCTTTCGACCCGGAGGCAGCGTAGGCCGATGGGTTGACCATTCCCGAGGTAAAGCTCGTTCATCGCGGCGCCGGAGACGGGGAGCGGCACGACGTGGTCCGTCTCCGGCGCGAGGTTCCCCAGCGCGAGCGCGCCGTCGTCGGCGCGCACGTAGACGTCGAGCGAATAATAGAAGTGGAGCGGGAACGAATCCTGGCCCTGCTGGGCCGCGAGCGTCGCCTCGAAGAACGCGAAGTCGCTCTCCTCGAACGCGCTGACGTCGGCCTCGGTGGGCATGCGCCAGTCTGCGCCGAGCTTCGCTGCGCACACGTCGACGTCATCGACGTGCTGCGGGACCCAATAAGGTTTGGCGCCGTAATCTTCGTACGCGCAGCGCGCCACTTCGTCGTAATTGGCGGCGATTTCGGCCTGCGTGAGGGGCGGCCCGCCCGGGACCTGCTGCTTGATGGCCGGGTGCGTGGGCGCGCAGAGCGGCACGAGCTCCTCGAAGGTGTACACGTCGTCGAGGAGCGCGGCGCGCTCGGCCTCGGAGAGCGCGGGATACACGCTCGCATCCTGGAACATCTGAAAGACACGCGCGTCGGGGAAGAGCGGGGCCGAGAGCTCGATGCCCGGCGCCCCCGCGTTTCCGGTGGCGATCGCTCCGGCGTACTGAAGTCCGGGCTGGAAAGCTTCATTTTGCTGCTGCGGAGCCCCCGGGCCTTCCGCGCAGCCGGCGACCAGCACGAACAGCGAGAACAAGAATCCTCTTCGCATGACGTACCTCCCTCACTCGTACAACGTGACCCTTCCATCCCGATTGCGCACGCATTTGATCGAGCCATCCTGCGAGCAAACAAAAGCCGCTCCGCGAGGGTACGCCGCGCAGAAGCGGAACGCGGATCGATGCCGCGTGCCGTAGGCCTCGACGCTCCGGGACGTGCCGTCCGGCAGGAAGATCGTTTCGAGCTCGGTCTGCGCGAGCACCTCGACGCCGAATCCGAGCACTCGATATCGGTCCGTGAGGAGCAGCGCTCCGTCCACCGCCGTGAGGCCGGGCAGCCGTTCGAGCAGGCGGCGCGCCTTGTCCTCCGCATACTGGAACTCCATGGCGCCTCGGCCTGGGGAATCCTCGTCGAACTGGAAGACTGATTTTCGCAGGAGCGGCCAGACCGAATCATCCTGGCACTGATATTTGATTTTGACGAGCTGTCGCCAGGAGAGGGACTTGCATTCACGATCGGGGATGACGAGGACCGTGCCCCCGTGCCCGAGTTTGCGGATCGTCGAGAGGATATCGTGCAGGTGCGCCGGGTAATTCACCTGGGGAGACCAGGTTCTCCCGCGCCAGTTGACGCCGTCCCATAACGCGTCGGTCGCCTCGGCGAGCGCCTCGATCACGGATTGAAAGACGCCGAGCCGCTCGCCCTCCTCGAAGATGCGCCCGTCTTCCAGGGCCACGAGGCTGCGCATGTTGCGCCCCACGGAGAGCTTCCCGGGCGCCATCACGGAGACGGTGAGCTGCATGTCCGCGCCATTGCAGAATCCCCAGATGAGCGGCTCCTCCCCGCGTGGATCGACGGTCAGCATGACCTTGGCCGCGTCCGCGGCCGGCGCGAGGCGCATGATTTCATGCGGCGTGAAGATCCTCGGCGGGTCGATCCGGAGGGGGTGATCGATCTCCGTTTCGCGCAGGTCGGGGCTGCAAACGACGGCGCGGAACTGGGTGCCGCGGCGCTCGTCCGCCGTGTAGCTCGCGTGGTATGCGACTTCGAGCAGGAGCGCGAGCTTGTCGTCGCTCGGGAGCGCCGGAGGCTCGCTTTCTTGTCGCGCCCATTCGTACCAGCGCGCCTTCAGCGGCGCGATCATGTCTCGGGGATATTTGAACGAGGTCATCAAAGCGCAGGCTCGTCGTCCGATGAGACGGCGGTCGCGGTCGCATGTCAAGCAAGCCGAACGCGCGGGCTCAGGCAGCGTGCCACACGAGCAGGTCGCCCATCTTGTCGATCGGCGCCTCTCCCAGCGCGAGGCCCGCCTCGCGAACACACCGCGGCATGCCGTAGACCACACAAGACGATTCCGCTTCGACGAGGAGCCTCCCGCCGGCCGCGTGAATGGCGCGCGCGCCTTCGAGGCCGTCGTCGCCCATTCCCGTCAGCACGACGCCCAGCACGCCGGCCCCGAATCCCTCGGCGGCGCTGCGGAAAAGGAGATCCACCGAGGGGCGGTGTAACCCCCCGACGTAGCCCGTTTCGAGGCGCGCGTAGGGGCGCTCCGCCCGGCGCTCGACCCGCAGGTTCGTTCCTCCACGCGCCAGAACCACGAGGCCGGGAGCGAGCTCCTGGTCGTCGAGAGCTTCCTGGACCGAGACCGCGCTCGCTTCGTTGATTCGACGGGCGAGGGCCGCCGTATATCCCGGCGGGATATGCAGGGCCGCGACGACGGGGACCGGAAAATCACGCGGCAACGAGGTGAACAGGCGCGTGAGCGCCTGCGGGCCGCCCGTGGAGGCCCCGACGACGACGAGGCTCGTCCTGTGGATGGGCCGCGCGGCCGGCGTTTCGCGCGGATGCTCCGCGCCCCGCCGGAGAGCGGCCGCCGCGAGGACCCGGACCACGAGCTCGTTCGAGACCTCGTACAGCCGATCGGTCGCGAGCGAGGTGGGCTTCTGGACGAGGTCGACCGCCCCGTACGCGAGCGCCTTTTGGCCAAGCTCGCTCTGCGCGTCCGAGATGCTGACCGCCACGACCGCGGGCGCGCCTGTCGTGGGGAGCGCGCGTAAGACGCCGATGCCGTCGAGGTTCGGCATCACGAGATCGAGGACGACGACGTCGGGCCGGTGCTCGGCGATCTTTTCGAGCGCGTCGAGGCCGTCCCGCGCGATATCGACCACCTCGAGGCCCGGCTGCTTGCTCAGGACCTCCCGCAAAACCTTGCGCGCGAAAGCCGAATCATCGACGACGAGCACCCGGATTGGCCGTTCCATGCGTGCGCTCTCAGCCCGCCTTTCGGTAGACGAAGGCCCCGCCCCGCTCCTCGCATCGGAGCGCGGTGCCGAGCCGCAAGAGCGACTCTGACACCCCCACGAGCAGGGTGCCGCTGGGCACGAGGGCCCCCGTGAGCATGTCGATCACGCGTCGTGCTGTCGAGTCCTGGAAGTAAATGAGCACATTGCGACAAACGATGACATCGAAAAAACCGAGTTTTCCGATGGAATCACTGTCGAGCAAATTGATGCGCCGGAAATCGACGGTTCTGCGGATTTCCTCGCTCACCACGATGCGCTCGCCGTTCTTCTGCAGGAAGCGCCAGGCGAAGGGCGGGACCTTCACCTGGCTGCGCAGCGCCCGGGGCCCGTAATCACCCGCGCGCGCCGCCGCGAGAGAGCGCGTGCTCAGGTCGCTCGCCACGATCTCCACCCGATCGAGCAGGCCACGATCGGCGAGACACATGGCAATGCTGTACGGCTCCTCCCCGGTCGCACACGCGGCCGACCAGATACGCGGCCTGCGCGGGCTGCCGGCCTCGACGAGGGGCACCAGCACGTCACGCACGAGGGCCTCGAGCTGATCGAGCTCGCGGAAGAGATAGGTCTCGCCGACGACGAGGACGTCGGCCAGCGCGTCGAGCTCGGCCGGACCGGCGGGGTCGTAACGCAGATAGTAGTAGTAATCGAGGAGCGAATCGAAGCCCGCCTCGACGGCGCGCAGCGCGACCTTGTCGCCGAGCAGATCCTTGTCGAGCGGCCCATAATGGATGCCGAGCTTTTCCTCGATCAACGCGCCGAGGATGGCGAAGACCTGGGGGGACATCGGCAAGCCGTTCATGCGGCCCATTGCGCCACGACGAGGGAGCACACCCGTCGGACCTCGGGATCCGGATCCACGCGCGCCGCCTGTTCGAGCGCAGCGTGGGCCTGCCACGTGCCGAGCGCAGCGAGCGTGGTCGCAGCCGCCTTGCGAGCCGCCGGGTTCGGGAGGCCGAGCGCCGCCAAGAGCGCCTCGTTCGCGCTCTCGCGGCGCATCCGCGCCAGCGCCGAGGCGAGCTGCGCCGAGAGCTCGTCGTCCGCCGTCACGAGCGCATCGAGGATGCCCTCGATCCGGCCCGGCAAGGGCGCGCAGAGCGCGGTGAAGGCGCGCGTCATCGCCGGGTTCGCGGCGTAGAGGCCGACGAGCGCACGTGTGGCCTCGACCCCGGGCCGCTGCGCGAGGATGCCCATGGCCGTCGCGGCGACGCTCTCGTCGCCGTCCCCCGCCGCCCGCACGAGCGCGGGCAGGACCTCGGGCGAAGGCAGGCCTGCGATCGCCGAGACGGCCACGATCCGGGTCGCGGCGTCGGGCGAGGCCAGCCCGGCCAGGAGGTGCGGGATCAACTCCGGCCGCCCCGTGAGGCCGAGGCCGATGAGGGCCGCGCGCTGCACGTCCGGATCCCGCTCCTCGGCGGCCTTCTGCAGCGCAGTGACGGCGACCTCGCCCCGCAGGTGCGCGAGCGCCTCGACCGCCCCCACCCGCACGTGCCCGGCCTCGTCGTCGAGCAGCGCGGCGATCCGTGGGGCCGACGCCTCGTTCCCGAGCCGCCCGAGCGACTTGCACGCGAAGTAGCGGACCCAGGCATCCGCATCCCCGAGCGCGTCCATGAGGCAAGCGACGACACGAGGCGTGGCGGTCGATTGCCCCAGGGCGCGCACGGCCGCGGCGCGCGCCCGCGCGTCGGGCCCGCTCGCCAGCGCAAACAGGGCGTCGAGGGCCGAGGGCGCGTCGAGGTAGGGCAGCCCAGCGATGGCAACCTCCCGAACACGCGCATCCGCATCGGTCAGCGCGTCGAGGAACACCGGCAATGCAGCGTCATAACCGAAATAACCGAGGATGCGCAACGCTGCCCGGCGGACGCCGGGGTGCTCGCTTCGAGCGGCCTCCAGCGCGAGCGCCTCGGTGTCCGCGCTGCCGAGCGACTGGATCGCCGAGCTCGCCGCGTGCACGACGCGGCCGTTCGGGTCCGCGAGGAGCGGAAAGAGCATGCGGACCGCGGAAGGATCGCCGATTCGAGCGAGCGTGTCGCACGCCGCGGCGCGCACCTCGGGGGCCTCGTCACCAAGGCAGCGGACCACCTCCGCCATCGCGGCGCTGCTCGTGACGAGCGGCAGGAGGAGCAGCCGCCGAGGACCGTCGCCGTCGCGCAGCGCATCGAGCACGCGCGCATCCGAGCTCTGACCCAGCTCGAGGAGCGCGGCGGCGGCCGCGGCCGCCACGGCGGACGGGCCATCGAGCATCGCCCGCAGATCCGGGATCGCGGCGTCGCTCCCCAGCGCCGAAAGCGCCGCGCAGATCGCAATCTGCTCGGCCTGCCCCGCGCCGCGCAGGCCCTGGACGAACCGGCGCACGGTCGCCGGCACGGACACCGAACGGCGCAACGTCTCGTCGATCGGCGCGACCACGCCGTAGAGCTCCGCGTGCCTCTCGCGTAGCTCCGCGAGCGCGAGGGCCACGGCGCGGACGATCGCGTCGCCGGGCCGCGCGAGCAGACGCACGAGCGGCGCGACGGCGGCCCGGTTGCCAGTGCGGCCGAGCGCACGCGCCGCTTCGAGCATGTACCGCATGTCGAGCAGCAGATCGGCGAGCGGCTCCACGGCGCGCGGATCGCCGCTGCGCCCGAGCACGTCGATGGCCGGGAAGGTGCGGAAGAAGTTGCCCCCTGTCACGACCCGCACGAGCGACTCGACCACCCGCCTGCCCCCGATGCGCCCGAGCGCCTCGATCGCCGCGACGGCCACGTTGTCGTCGGGATGCGAGACAAGCTCGGAGAGCCTGCGCAGGGCGGCCGTGCTCTTGCGACGGCCGAGGATCTGCGCCGCGTCCGCCAGGACCGCGGGGGAGTCGGCGTTGGCGAGCCCGAGCACCGCGGGGTCGGCGCTCCCGGTCGAGGCCGAGAGGGCGTCGACGGTCGCCGCGATGCGCGCCTCGTTGTCGCGTCGCTCGCGCAGGGCGAGGCAGAGCGGCTCCACCGCGACGTCGCCCATCGCGGCGAGCGAGGCGACCACCTTGCGCCTGACGGTCCAGCTCGGGTCGGCGAGCATCTCGACGAGCGCCGGCACGCTGGACGCGCCCACCGCCTCGAGCGCGTGGATCGCCTCGATGCGTTGCTTTTCCGCTTCCGAGAACGTGAAGCCCCCCGGAGACGTGCTCATGACTCCGATGCCGCTCCTCCGGCGGTCCCGTTCGGCGCCCGCAGCCTGGAGAGCGCCGACCACAGGCTCGCCACGGTGTCTGCATGCCCTGTGCTCGCATCCCGGATGCGCGCCATTTGCCCGACGACGTGGCCCAGCGCGTCCCGCGTGGCGATCGCATCCCGCGCCTGCACGAGCAGCGCTCCGGCGACGGCACGCGTGCGCCCGCGCAGGTCGACGAAGGTCTTCGCGAGCTTCTCCACGGTGCCCGTCTGCTCCGCGGAGCCGCTCGCGATCGTCTGCATGGTCGTCGTCTGCCTCGCCGCGGCCGTGGCAAGCTGGGCGACCGTCTCCGCTTGCTCGGCCACCGCGCGCGCGGCCTGCTTCGCGATACGCCGCACGGCCTCGCCTTCCTTCGCGAGCGCCGCGGCGGCCTTGGCCTGCTCGACCGCCGCGGCCTTCACCGCCGCCGCCAGCGTGGCGACCTGACGCGAGGCCGCGTCGAGCTGCTTGGCTGCGCGCGAACGCTCGGCCACGACGCGGGCGACCTGCAAGGCCTGCTTGCGCGCGTCATCCACCGTGCGCGCCACCTCGGCTGCGCCGGCCGCCTGCTCGGCGAGGCCTGCGACCATCCGCTGCGCGGCGCTCGTGACCTCCTGCGCGAGCGCGCTCACCCCGGTGAGCGCCCGCGTCTGCTCGCCCATCGCCGTGCTCGTCTGGTGCGTCAGCGAGCGCATTTGCACCGCCGCCTTGGCGAGCTGCGTCGCTGCGGCGGCCTGCTCCTCCATCGCGCGCGAGACCTTTTCGGTGTTGGCCGTGAGAAGCGTGTTGGCGCGGACCACGTCGCGCAGGCTGCGGGCCTGCTCGCCCGTCGCTTCCTTGGTCTGCCGTGCCATGCGGCGCATCTCGCTGCTGCCTTGTGCGAGCGACTGAATGGCGCTGGTCTGCTCGGCGGCCGCGCGGGCGATCGCCTTGCCCTCGTCGTTCACGCGCGCGGCGATCTGCGCCATCGAGGAGACGGCCTGGACCTGCTCGCCGTTCGCCCGCTCGACGTCGCGGACCGACCGGCCGAGCCCCTCGACCCCTTCGAGGATGGTGCCGAGCGCGCGCTCGGCGTCGGCGGCGAGGCGCGAGCCTTCCTCCGCGGTCTTCACGCTGTCCACGGACGCCGTGACCGCCTCGCGCGCCGTGCCCTGCAGGCCCCGGACGATCTTCGCGATGTCGGCGCTCGCCGCGGCCGCGCGATCGGACAGGGCGCGGATCTCCTCGGCGACGACGGCGAAGCCACGCCCGTGCTCGCCGGCGCGGGCGGCCTCGATGCTGGCGTTGAGCGACAGGAGGTTCGTGCGGTCCGCGATCATGTTGATCGTCTGCACGATGTCGCCGATCTCCTCGGCGCGGCGGCCCATCTCCTTCATCACGCCCGCCGACTCGACCATCGCCTGCCGGATGCTCCCGAGGCCCGCGATGGACTTGCCCACCGTGGCGGCCCCTTCGCGCGCGATCACCACGCTCTGGTCGGCCGTCTTCCGCGCATTGTCGACGATGTCGACGATCCGCCGCGTCGACGTCTCGACCTGCGCGGAGGCGGCGGCGCTCGTCGCGGCGAGCTGGTTGATCTGGTTGGCGCCTTGCGCCATCGCCTGCGCCGAGCGCGCGAGTTGCTCCGCGGCCGTCGCGTTCGCCTCGATCACCGCGGCGTTCCTTTCGGCCGTCACGGCGACCTGCTCCACCGACGCCGCGATCTCGGTCACCGTGCTTGCGTTGGACGCCGCTGCCTCCTCGAGGGCTTTCGCGCTCTCGGCGACGCTCTTGATGGATCGCGCCATTTGCTCGGCCGTGGCGGACGTCTCCTCGACCGCGGCCGCCATCTCGGTGGCGTCACGCGTCACGCGCTCGAGCGCCGTGCCCGCGCTCGTCACGGCCGTCGACATGCCGAGGATCCGCTCGCCGACGCCCTTGGCATCCGTGGAGAGCCTCCCGATGCCCTTGGCCATCTGCTCGATCGTCGTCGCGATCTCCTCCATCGAAGCCGCGTTCGACTCGCCTCGCTCGGCGAGATCGGTGAGGTCCTTCGTGTTCGAGACCGTGGTCGCGAGCAGCTCCTCGCTTGCGGTCGCCAGCTCCTCGGCGTTCTGACCGACCCCCTTGATGGAGCGGGCGATCTCTTCCGTGCCGGCCGCCGTCCCTTCCGCCGAGGACGCGAGCGCTTCGGTGTCGTTCTTGACGCTGTTGATGCTCGGCGCGAGCTCTTGGAGGCCGCTCGCCGTGGATTCGAGGCCCCGGAGCACCTCGCCCGCGTCCTCGCGGATCCGCTGCTGCGCGCGCGCGAGCGTTTGCAGGCCGATGCTGGTCGCCTCGACCTCGTCGGCGAGCTCGTCCAGGGACGCGCGGAGCTCCTGGCCCGTGGACGCCCGCCCTTCGCTCCCCTCGGCGAGGCGCGACGCGGCCTGCTCGATCGCGTCCGCCTGCGTCGCCGTTCGGCGCAGTTCCCGCTCGGCCTCCGCAGCTTTCGAGAGCGCCAGGTCGATCTCAGCCGTGCCGTTCGTCGCCATAAATGCCTTCCTGCCCGATGATTTTTTCGAAATTGACCAGCATCACGAGGCGCTTCTCGCCTGGCCTGCGCTCGACGTGGGCCACGCTCTTCACGAAACCGGCGCCGTCGCCCCCCATCCACGCCGGCGGCGCTTGCAGCCCTTCCGGCGGGATCTTCATGATCTCCCGCGCGCTGTCGACGAGCAGCCCCACCGTGCGCTCGCCGCTCTGGACCACGATGACCCGTGAATCCAGGGTCGGTTCGATGTTCGAAAGCCCGAACCGCCGTCGCAGGTCGATGACCGGCACCACGCGGCCCCGCATGTGGATCAGCCCCGCGACGTAGGGCGGCGTCCCCGGCACCTTCGTCGCGCCGCCGAACGATTCCATCTGGAGCACGTCCGCGGCCTGGAGGACGTATTCCCCCTCGTCGACTTTGAAGACCACGTAGAGCTCGCTCATACGGGCACCTCCGTGCGGTTCTGGGAAAGCGCCCCGCTCAGCGCAATCAGGTCGAGCACCAGCGTCGGCCGGCCATCCCCGAGATCCGTCGAGCCCGAGACGCCGGTCACCTTGACGAGCGGGTCCTCGAGCGGCCGGATGACGACCTCCTGCTGCCCGACCATCCGCTGGATCCCGAACGCCAGGGGCGCTCCGTTGCGCCGCACGACCAGCGCCTTCGGCTCCTCTCCGGACGCGAGCGAAAAGACGGACGCGAGGTTCACGAGCGGCACGATCTCCCCGCGCCGTTCCATGAACCGCACCTCGCCGAACCGCGTATGCCGCGAAGGCCCGCGCACGAGCGCCTCCGGCGCGAGCTCGACGACCTCCTCGATCGCCGCGACAGGCGCCACGAAGGTCTGCTCGCCGCAGACGAACGAGAAGGCGTCGACGATGGTGATCGTGAGGGGGATGCAGAGCGTGAACGTGGTCCCGGCGCCGGGCGTGGTCCGCAGCGACAGCTCGCCGCCGAGCTCGACCACCGCGCGCTTCACGATGTCCATCCCGAGCCCTCGTCCGCTCGTCTTCGTCGCCTGGTCGAGCGTCGTCAGGCCGGGCAGGGTGATGAGATCGAGCAGCGCCGCGTCGTCCGCGGGCACCGGGCGTGTCGCCCTGCGCGCGACGGCCTCGCGGTCGATGCCGCGCCCGTCATCGCTGATGCCGAGCTCGAGCTGGTTCGAGGAGCGCTCGAAGCACGTCACCCGCACGAGGCCCTCCTCCGGCTTGCCGAGGCGCCGCCGCTCGGATGGGGGCTCGATCGCGTGGTCGACCGCGTTGCGGATGAGGTGCACGATCGCCGGGAAGACCCGATCCGCCACCGCCTTGTCGAGCTCGGCCTTGCCGGCGTCGATCACGACACGGACCGGCTTCTTCGTGGCGCGGCTCAGGCCTCGCACGATGAGCGGCACGCGGTCGAGCAGCTCGGCCACGGGCACCATCCGGGCCCGCATGATCGCGCCGCGCAGATCACGCACCTGCCGGCCGTAGCCCTTCACGATCTCGCCGAGCTCGCCCACGTTCACGCCTTGCGCGGCGAGCGCGTCCACGGCGCGCGCCAGGCGGAAGCGGGTGATCACGAGCGCCGAGAGCCGCTCGAGCGCGTCGTCGAGGCGCGCCACGTCGACGCGCACGATCCCGCGTTTTCGCCCCTCGCCGACGTCCTCCTCGGCGGCCTCTGGCTCGGCGAGCGGGTCGGCCGCGTCGACGCGCCGGGTGTGCAGCACCTGGACGTGCTCCGGCTGGGTCGCGGCTGCGGCCGCGAGCGCCTCGTCGGTCGCGTCCGTCAGGACGAGGAGGGCGAAGGCGAGCCCCCCGGGCGCCGTTTCGCTCGTGGGGATCGAGAGCGGCACGACCTTCACGATCTCCGCGAATGCGCCGATGCGCTCGCGCACGCTCGTGATGGTCGTCCCCTCGGCCGCGCGTGCGGGCGACGGCACGAAATCGACCCGCAGCGCGCGGCGCCCGTTCTCCGTGCCCTGGAGGAGCTGGGCTTTTTCTGCGGCCGAGAGCTTGGCGAGCAGACCGGGATCGAGGTCGAGCTCGACCGTGGCGGGCGCCTCGTCCTTCGTGATTTCCAGCGCTGCGAGCGCGTCGAGGAGCTGCGGGGGCGCGGGCGCCACGGGTGCGCCCGTCGACAGCGCGCGCACCCGCTCGCCAATGGCGCGCAGCCCCGCGAGCAGCGCCTCGACGGCTTTCGCCGAGAGCGCCCCGGCCGCTCGATCGGCCTTTCGCAGGACCGTTTCCATCGTGTGGGCGATGTCCACGATGGGCTCGATCCCCACCATTGCCGAGAGCCCCTTGACGGTGTGGAGCGAGCGAAAAAGCTCGCGCACGGCCCGCGGGTTGTTCTCGCCTTTGCGCAGAGAGGTCTCGACGGCGAGCAGGTTCATCGTCGACGCCGAAAGGTGCTCCTCGGCTTCGACCAGATAACCGGCCAGAAATTCGCTCGCGTCGAACGCCTTACGCATGGAACGCGTTACTCATGGAGCCCCGCCGCATCCAGGCGCAGCATCGACTGCACGTTCGCCAGGATTGCATCGGGCGTGAAAGGCTTCGTCATGAACTGCGAAGCGCCTGCGGCGAGGGCGCGCGTGCGGGATCCCTCGTCGCCACGTGTGGTCACCACGAGGACGGGCAGGCGTTGCAGTTTGTCCTGACCCCGGATGAACTCGATGACCTCGAAACCGCCGATGTCGGGCATGTTCAGGTCGAGCACGACGAGATCGAAGGCCTTGAGCGCCAGCTTTTCGATGGCCTCGAGACCACTCGCGGCGTGGGTGAACGTGAAGTCCTCTCCCACGCGAAGACACGCGACGATCATTTCGCGCATCACTTTGCTGTCATCGACGACGAGAATTTCCGTCACGCGACCCCCCCGAGGACCCGGTCCATTAGCTCCCTCGTCCGAGCCCGTCAAGCACGCCCATGCACAATGAACGACAGCTTTTTGCTGTACTTCCACAATCGCGACGCATTGCAGCGCGCGTGCGTTCGTCTCGACGCAGAATTCGGCCGCTGCACATTTGACAGGGGGAAGGCCGCAGTGTAGCGAACGATGACCATGCCTGCTGCAAGCCACGCTCCCCAGAGACGGGTCGCCTGGATTGTCGATGACTCCGCGCTCGACGCCGAGCGAGCTCGCCGCGCACTGGAAAATCATTACGAGGTTCAGGTTTTTCCTGACGGGACGGCCGTCCTGGAGGCTTTGGGGAGCCATTCAGCGCCGGACGTGATCGTGCTCGATTGGGTGATGCCCGGCGTTTCTGGCATCGAGGTTTGTCGATTCGTTCGTTCGAACCGTGCGCACGCTCGCATGGGTATTCTGTTGCTGACTGCCCAACAGCAGACCGAGCAAGTGGTCGAGGGGCTATCGGCTGGCGCCAACGATTATCTGTCGAAGCCGTACGCGACGAACGAGCTCGAGGCCCGGGTCGATGCGCTCGTGCGCTCGATAACGTTGCTCGACCGCGCCGAGAAGGCGGAGGCGACCGTACGCCATTTGCTGGCGAACGTTCCGGACGCACTCCTTGTCCTGGGGGAGGGGCAGCGGATCACGTATGCCAATCCGGAGGCGCAGAAGGCGCTTGGTCGATGGGCGCCGGCGCGGCTCCTTGGCCAGTCGATCTGCGAGCTCTTGCCGGAGCTCTCCGTCGAGCTCTTCGCGGCCGCCACCGGCGTGGAGGCATTCGCGCTGCCGGACATCACCATCGACGGCGAAGTCTATGCGCCCACGGTCCGCGTGTTTCCCGTCGACCTCGGCGGCGGCTCGACCATCCTGGCGCTGCGCAATGTCACCGCCCGGCGGATGGCCGAGGTCCGACGGCTGGATTTTTATTCGATCATCGCGCACGACCTGCGCTCGCCGCTCAGCGCGATGCTGATGCGCTCCGAGCTCATCCTGCTGGGCAAACACGGGCCCCTGCCGCGCGAGGCCGTCGTCGACCTGCACAAGATGCAGGGCTCGATCCGAATGCTCGTGGGCATGATCAACGATTTCCTCGACCTCGCGAGCATCGAGGGCGGGCATTTCAAGCTCATGAAGGAAGAGATCGACCTCGTGTCGCTCGTCGACTCCGTGGCCGACGTCCTGCGTCCGCTGCTCGTCTCGGGCGAGCTCTCGTTCGAGATGCGGCCCCTGTCGCGGCCCGTCGTGCTGGCCGATCGCCGGCGGCTCGGGCAGGTCGTCGCCAACCTCCTCTCGAATGCCATCAAGTTCACCCCGCGCGGCGGCAAGATCACGGCCACGCTCGCGGAGACGGAGACGTACATCGAGGCGGGGGTCGAGGATACGGGCAGCGGCATCCCGTCGCATGACATCCCGAAGCTGTTTCAGCGTTATGCGCGGGCAAACAGCGGCATGGCGGGCACGGGCCTCGGGCTCATGATCGTCCGCGAAGTGGTGGAGGCCCACGGCGGCAACGTCGGCGTCGACAGCGTCCTCGGCCGCGGGAGCCGATTCTGGTTCCGCCTGCCGAAGATCGGCGGGCACGGCCATCCCTCCGCACGCCCGCTGCCCGCCGGCTGACGCTCCGCGAGGTCTCACCCCCCCCGTTCCTTCTCGTCGTCCCCTCGGCCGTGTCGGCTGCGGTCGCGTCCACGCCCACAATTCCCCCTTGACACCGCTCCCACTTTTGCGACACGGTGCCCTCGCGTACGGCTTTTGCAAACAGGAGGGATTCTTCATGGGAGAGGTCATTGCCGCGACGGCGAGCATCGAGCGCATCGACGGGGATGTTCATACGGCGCACGAGATCGCCCTTGCGCGCGGGGGCGAGGTGGCCGAGGCGGCCTTCTTCCGGCTCCAGCCGGGCGTCACGGCGATCGATGACGCGAAGGCGATTCACGAGGCTGCGAAGAAGGCCGAGTCCCTCGCGTGGGCGGCCGTGGCCGGCATCGATCACGACGCGGATGGCCTCATTGGCAACATCCGCGACGAGATGTGGAATGCCCTCGGCCGGCCCAAGCAGAGCTCGCACATGGACGCGGTCTTTCCCGAGGGGATTGGCACGTATACCGCGGGCGACCCGCTCGGGCAGCCTTTGCTCATGCAGGTCCTCCGCGCCCGCATCGTCGCCGCCGACGCGCCGCAATGGCCCGAGGCCAAGCGGAATGCCTGGGCCGCGGCCATCGAGGCGAAGCGCGAGGCGTACGAAGCCGCGGTGAAGTCGTATCGACCCATCGAGGCGGCCCTCGTCGTCGCCGAGGCCGGGTATCGCGCCGCCGTGCGGGGCGCGCACGCGCGCCTCAAGAACTTCAAGCGCGACCTGAAGAACCTCGGCCTCACCGAGGCGCAGATCCACGAGATCATCCCCGACGCGAGCGCCGGCAAGAAGCGCGGCGGCACCGGAACGGGCGAAAAATAAGGCGTTCGACCCACCGCCGGCCGAACTCGGACGTCCGATCTCGCCTTCGACCCTTCCTCGCCGAACCAACGTTTCCCTGCATCGCCCCACGACGCGTCTTTCGCGCGGAAGACCTCCCCTGAATCCGCCGCGGAAGGGTCGTCCGCGAACCAACGGGCCCGAGAACCGGCTCCGACCGGTCCGCGGCGCGCCGAGGAAGGGCGCGGCCCGGCGAGGAGGGGTCGTGGCGCCGTTGGGCGTTCCGTTGTTTCGTGAAGGAAGGGTCGATCGACAAAAAACGGAGCCGTTTTTTCGCGAGGAAGGGTCGGCGGCCGGTTCGACCTTTCGGGATCGGCGCGCGGCGGGTCGTGAGGTGGTTCGGTAGAAACGTGCCTCCGGGTCCACGCTTTCGGTGTCCTGGCTCGCATGCGTTGCGGTGAGCGGCTCTTCCTCCTCGGCGTGCTCCTCGTCCTGTGCGTGCCGCTTACCGCCCGCGCGGAGATACGCGACGGGCGGGAGCGGAGGCGGGAGCGGGAGCGGGAGCGGGAGCGGAGGCGGGAGCGGAAGCGGGAGCGGAAGCGGAGGCGGGAGCGGAAGCGGGAGCGGAAGCGGAAGCGGAGGCGGGAGCGGAAGCGGGAGCGGAAGCGGAAGCGGGAGCGGAAGCGGGAGCGGAAGCGCGGAAGCGGCAGCGGGAGCGGTATTCAGAGATCCCGCTCGGGGACGGCGAGCGTACCGTCGTGCTCGGCCTCTTCAAGGCCAAGCCGTCCTCGCCGTCCTCGCAGCACTGCGTGCTGCTCCGGGCGGCTCCGGGCGGTGCTGCGCAGCCTTGAAGAGGACTGCGCGCGACGGTGTGGGATGGGGGTCCCGGCGAAAGGGTCGTCGGGCGGAGGGTTTCGTCATGCTGAGGATTTACGAGGTCGTTTTGGTCATGGCCGGGGACGCAGCAGGGCTCGCGGAGCTGATCGAACGAAGGGATTCGGATCTCGGTCGGCAATTGCGCAGGGCCATGCATAGCGTGGCGCTGAATGTCGCCGAAGCGGTGGAAAGTTTTCGCCTAAAGAAGCGATAACGCTATGAGACTACTCAGGTTCCCCGCGCGGCTTGCGGCACGCCTGGCGGCGGAGTTGTCTCCGCGTCGAACACCCTGAGCTCGCCGAGTCCCGGACTCCTTCCTGCCAACACCGTCCGTCAGGTGGCTCGCAGCACGATGTGCGTGATCTCTGCAGGAGCCCCGAGACGCATCGGAGGCCCCGAGTGCCCAGTCCCGCGGCTGACGTAGACTCGCGTGTCGCCCAACCTGCCGAGGCCAGCGACGAATGGATCACTCAGCCGCAAGAGCCAGCGCAGCGGCCACAGTTGTCCCCCGTGCGTGTGCCCGGATAGCTGGAGATCGACCTCGTATCGAACGGCCTCGTGGATTGCCTTGGGTTGGTGCGCGAGGAGGATCAGAGGCCGTCTCGCGTCACGCCCTGCGGTGGCTCTCGCGAGATTGGCACCGTGACCGATGTCGAAGTGGGTCGCCTCGTAGTCGTCGATGCCCGCCAGGTCCAACCCATGCCCGTCACGGTCGAGCACGACGTGCTCATTGCGGAGAACACGGACGCCGAGCGTCGGAAGATGTGCGCACCATTCCGGCGCGCCTGCGTGGTACTCGTGATTTCCCGTCACGAAGAACGTGCCGAACGTCGACGCGAGGCTGGCGAGCGGAGCGACGTCATGTGCGAGGTCCTCGACGCTTCCGTCGACCAGATCGCCGGTGATGACCACGACGTCCGCGTCGAGGTCGTTCACCTTCGAGACGACGCGCTCCAGGAATTTACGTCCGACGATCGGACCGACATGGACGTCCGAGATTTGAGCGATTCGGAACCCATCCAGCGCTCGCGGGAGTTTCGACAGAGGAACTTCCACATGCTCGACACGAAGCGTGCGCGCTTCGAGCACTGCCAACGTCGCGGCCCCGACGCCGCACGTCGCGATGAGAAATGCGCCCGCCTCGGGACCGATGCGCTCGATCTCCGGTTGTTCGAACGTCACGAGCTCGAGCACGAGGCGTAAGAGGTCGATGATGCCTGCGGCGAGCAGGAGATAAAACGCAGTCCCGATCCAGACGTAAACAGGCGCGAGCCACCAGACGGACCAACGCGGCGAAACCAGACGGCTCGCGACCACGCCCGTCGGAACGCTTGCTGCGGCGAGGACGAGCATCACCGTCAGCGCGTGGTCGATCGAGGTCGGGAAGCCGACGTCGCGGACGAGACGCATCCACAGGTAATAGTGAATGCCGCTCACCACGGCGACGCCGATCGGCAGGAACGTGACGAGTGGACGCCAACGCCCGAGGGTCGCCTGTGTCGATTGTCGCGGTGCAGCCACTCCCGCACCGATTCGAGTCTCATCCGTATGCATCGTGCGCCTCGTACTTGCGGTCGTTTCCTTGCGGTTCATCTGAGCAGGCGTGCGATCGCCGTGCGTGACTCCGACGAGACCGCCAGACGGACTCACGAAGTCACGCGGGCGCCGCGCGGCCACTGCCCGACGCTTCCGACACGTCCCCTTCCTTCGTTGGGGTCGGCGGTGTCGGGCAGCGGCCATGCGCGATCCGACGTACTCGCACGCTGACGCGCTCGCGTTGGAGCGCGAGCGTCGACGCGCACGAGACGAAGGACACGGCGCGAACGTCGAATCGTCGGACGACGCGAGCGGCGTCCGATCGGCAGCCGTTACGGCGAGGCGTGGGCGATCGTGGCCGTCGGAAACTCGACCGGAACCGCGATCGTCTTCGTCTCCAGATACTCTTCGAAGCCTTCGAGCCCCATCTCGCGGCCAATGCCCGATTGCTTGTAGCCGCCGAAGGGAGCGTTGGGAGAGAAGAAGAACGCCCCGTTCACGTTCATGGAACCCGTGCGGATACGGCGGGCAACCTTCATGGCGCGTTCGGGCGAGGCCGAGATCACCGACCCGGAAAGGCCGTAGATCGAGTCGTTCGCGATCCGGATTGCGTCTTCATCATCTTCGAAGGGGATGACGACGAGGACGGGACCGAAGATCTCTTCTTGCGCGATCGTCATCGTGTTCTCGACGTCGGCGAAGAGAGTGGGCTCGACGTAGTAGCCTTTCGCGAAGCGCTGAGGCTTGCCCCCGCCCACCACGAGCCGCGCCCCTTCGGCCTTTCCCTTCTCGATATAGGCGAGAACGCGCTCACGCTGTGCGGCGTTGATCATCGGGCCCATGATGTTCTTCATGTCGGTCGGGTCGCCGTAGGGCACGTTGCGATAGATCGACTCCAGAATGGTGATTGCCTCGTCGTAACGCGAGCGCGGAACGAGAAGCCGCGTGTTCAGCACGCAGCCCTGGCCGGCATTCGCGCACACGAAGCTGGCGCCCATCAGGGCGCGAGAGAAATCCGCATCGTCGAGGATGATCATCGCGGACTTCCCGCCGAGCTCGAGCAGCGTCCTCTTGATGGTTTTCGCTGCGCTCTCCATGACCCGACGTCCCGTGGCCGTCGACCCCGTGAACGAGACGACGTCCACACGAGGGTCGGCGGTGAGCATGGCGCCGAGCGATCCGTCGGCCGACGACGTCAGCACGTTGAACGCCCCCGGCGGCAGGTCCGGGCACTGCGCGGCGACGCGCCCCAGCATCGTCGCCGCCCACGGCGTGTCGTGAGCGGCCTTGAGCACGACCGTGCAGCCGGCCGCCAGCGCGGGAATGGTCTTCTGCAGGTTCGTTTGCACCGGCGCATTCCAAGGGGTGATGGCCACCACCACGCCAGCGGCCTCCTTGCACACCAGGCGGCGCGCGGCGCCGCCCATGGGCGAGCCCAGGTCCTCGAGCTCGCGCTCGAACGGATAGGTGGCCAGGAGCCGGAGCGAGTAATCGATATCCGCGACCGAGCTGTCGAGCATCGGTCCGTGCGTGAAGGCGATCGGGCATCCGCTCTCGGCGACGATCTGACGCCGCCACTCGTCGGACGCGGTCTTGAGGCCATCACGAAGCTGGCTCAGCGCTCGGATGCGCCGTGCCTTGTTGGTCGACCAATCCGACTCGTCGAAGCAGCGACGAGCGGCAGCGAGCGCGCGATCGGCATCGGCCAAGGAAGCCGCGGCCACGACCCCCGCGATCTCTTCGGTCGCGGGATTGATGACGTCGTAGGTTCGCCCCCCCTCCGCGTCGACCAACGCGCCATTGATGAAGAGCCGACGTTCCGCATTCAGGTTTTCCATGGTTCGTATCTCACTTTGTCGAGTTGTCTCTTTCGATTGCGATCGCTAGACGAGCGCCAAAGCGTCCGCGCCCGCCGGAAAGCGGAGTTGACTGGAAACGTCGTTCGCGGCTCTCCACACCGCGTCGGCCACGTCCGATGGAGTGGTCACCGCGGGCGGATTCGCGAAGCCTGCGAAGATGGGTTCGGCGAACGCGGCGTAGGCCGCGGGAATCAGGTCCGCGACCGGGATGTCCGTGTTCTGAGCGAAATTCGTGGACGGGCCGTATCCGGGTTCAACGAGCTTGGCGCGCACGTTGAATGCCTGAAGCTCCAGCGCCAGCGACCCCGTGAAACCTTCGATTGCCATCTTGCTGGCGGTGTAGGCCGACGTCAGCGGCATCGGGGTGAGCGTCACGCTGGAGGTCACGTTCACGACCACACCCGACTTGCGCGCGCGGAACTGCGGGATGACGGCTTGCGTCATCGCCATCACGCCGAACGTGTTTGTCTCGAAAACCTTGCGGACGTGCGACATCGGCGTCGCCTCGAACGCTCCGACGACGCCGATGCCGGCGTTGTTGACGAGCGCGTCGAGGGGTCCACTCGCGTCGATCGCGTTCGCGATGCTCGCGGAGCTCGTCACGTCGAGCGCGAGGACGCGCATACGCTCCGAACGCGGAAAGAGATCTTCGCGTGGCGTTCGCATCGTCGCGATGACCCGCCAGCCGCGCTCGTGAAAGTAGCGCGCCGTCTCGAGCCCGTACCCAGACGAGCAACCCGTGATCAGTACAGTCTTCATACTCATTCTCTGTTTCGGACGTGGTTGGAAGTGGACGACCCATACGGGTCGCGTGGCGTCATGCGTCGCGCTGCAGCTCCGTCGCGGCGCTCGCAGCGGTCCGCGAGAACTGTCATCCGCGTACGATCCCGCCGACGGGCACGACGTCCTGGTATCGCGCGGCATCGACGAGCAGTGGGCCGATCTTGGCGACCAGGGCCTTCGTCTCCTCTCGCGCGAAGTGCTCGGCGTGGGCGTCCCTCGTCGTCCAGCCCTCCATAACGTGGATCACGCTCGGGTCGTCGACGGAGCGGCAGACGAGGTAGAGAACGCAGTCCGGATTGCTCGTCGGCGTGCCGCTGAGGAGGAGCTGGATCAGCTCATCCGACTTTCCGTCGCGGGCTCTGATCGTCGCCTGGAAGCCGTGATTCGTGCTCATTCTGCGTTGGAACATCCCCGTTCTCCTTGTTGCATTCGCAATCGTCCAGCGTATCGAGCAAGATCCGCCGTCGCGGGCGCGCGGGTGCATCCACGGCTCTCGCGTGCAAGCAATGACCGATGAATGGATCGCGAGCGGTCCCTGCTGACGGCAGACGGCGACGCCGGCGACGATTCGAACGCGCGACACGCGGCTCGCTCGTCGGCAACGACGCTGATTCGTGCTGTTAACCTATAGGCCGAGACGCGCCTCTTCCACCCTCTCTTGGTAGGGTCTGCGTCTCGTCGTACTCGTCGCAGCGAGAAAGGAGTTCAGAGGCGAGGCAGTACCAGATGCACGGCCATGCCGAATGGCTGCATGGGCTCCGCCCAGATGCGGCCTCCGTGGGCCAACACGATCTTGCGCGTGATCGTCAGACCGAAGCCGAGCCCATCCACCTTCGTCGTGAACAACGGCTCGAACAGCTTCGCTTGCTGCGCGGGGGAGATCGGATCTCCGACGTCCACGATCGAAACCCGCACTCCGTCACCGTCTACCGCGCTGCGAAGCGTGAGTCGTCGCTCGCGACCCGCCACGAGCTCGAGCACGTCGATGGCGTTTCGGATGAGATTGAAGATGGCCTGCTGCAGCTGCGTGACGTCACCGTCGACCTCCGGGACGTCCTCCAGCTCCCCCTGCGTTCGAATGCGCGCCCGGTCGAGCTCCACGCGCGTCATGGCCAGCACGTCGCGCAACAGGTCGTTGATTCGAACGCGGCTCCGTTGAAGGTCGCTGCCCCTCACGAGCGACCTCAGACCGTTCATCACGGCCACGACACGGTGGACGTCCCGGACTGCGCCTTCCGCGGCCTCCCTCGCCTCGTCGAGCTCCGGAGGCGAGTGGGCGAGCCAGCGCAGGCTGGCCTCGGCGCTCGCCGCGATCGCGGTGAGCGGCTGATTGATTTCGTGAATGATGGAACCCGCGAGCTCCCCGAGCGACGCGAGACGAAGCGCGTTTTCGAGCTCGGACTGCTGCCGGCGGAGGGCCGCCTCGGTCTCCCGCCGTTCCGTCACGTCGGTGAGCACGCCGTAGTAGTAGAGGTCGCCGTGGTGATCGCGGTCCACGTCACCCATGCACTGGAGCCGGCGAATCTGCCCATCGAGAACGACCCGATACTCGAAGTTCATGGGCAGCAGGTTGGCGACGCTCGTGGTGAGTTCGTCCACCGTGCGTTGTCGGTCTTCGGGGATGATCTTCTCGGCCCACACCTCGAAATCGACCACCGCGAGCGTCGGATCCAGACCGAAGAGCTTGTAGCACTCGAGCGAAGCGAACGACTGCCGCGTGCGGGTGTTGTACCGGAAGTCTCCCATCCTCCCGACCTGCTGATGCTTCACGAGCATGCTCGTGGTCTCGCGGAGCACGGTCTCGGCATCGAGCCGTGCGCGTCGCTCACGCTCGAGCATGGCGCCGAGGCGTGCTCTCTCATGAGCGGCAGCAAATCGCTCGATGAGCGGCAAGAGTGCGGCCAGCGTTTCGTTTCCCACAGAACGGCCGTGCTCGAAGACGACCTGCAACACCCCGATCGGCCCGAGTTGGTGGCGCAGCGGAATCAGGAGCTGCTCACCGACCTCGCCTGCCGTCGCGAGCCGCAGGGCCTCGCTCCCGTTCCACACGAGCTCGAGGAGCTCACGCGGGAGCTCTCCGTCGACGCGTTCCTTCGCCATCGCGGGTGGCTCGGGCGCTGCGAGGTACACGGCCCCACCGAATGCGTTCGCTTGGTCCAGAGCGCGCTCGAGCAGCTCCTCGGCCAGGCGAGCGACTTCCGCTTCGGGTGGCGTCCGAAACTCCGCGAACGAACTACGTAGCGCGATGCGCTCAAGAATCATGGTCGCCACCCCTTACTCCCGAGCTGCGCGGGCCGCGCACGGCGGAAACTCCCGACCTGCGCATTCCGGCGTGCTTCGCCCGCTCCACGAATCGAACGCCCCCATGCCCACCAGGAGCTGGCGCGACCGAGCGGCGACCTGCCCCCGGCGCGTTCTGGCGAGTCGCACCTCAACCCTACCTTGGTGGGGTGGAGCGGCAGCGACGGATCGCCTAGCCTGTACCAGGTGGTGGCCTCGCACGCACAGCCCGTGCCGGCATTAGCACGCTCGAACGTGAGGGATACGTGCGCGCGTCTGCCCGCGAACTGATTGCCGTCGTCGACGACGATCTTGGGATCCTGAAGTCTCTCAGCAGCCTGTTGAGGTCCGCCGGCTTCCGCGTCGCGACGTTCGGGAGCGCCGAAGCCTTCCTCGCGAGTGCGGAGCGAGACGAGGCTCGATGCCTGATTCTCGACTTGGAAATGGACGGAATGGGCGGACTCGCGCTTTTGGCGCAGCTTGGAAAGCCACTCACGATTCCGACGGTCGTGCTCACGGCGCGGCAGAACGAAGAACTGCGCACCCGCGCCCTCGACGCCGGGGCGCACGCCTTCCTGCTGAAGCCGCCCGTGGCGGCCGTGCTCTTCGACACGATCGCCGAGGCGGTCGCGCGCACCGCGCCCTAGCGGCATTCAGCGCCCCAGCCGGGCGGACATGCGTACGAGCTCGGCCAGTGACCCCGCCTTCATCTTGCGCATCACGTGACCGCGTTGCTCCTTGACTGTGAACTCCGCGGTGCCGAACTCCGCCGCGATCTGCTTGTTGAGCAGTCCGTCGACGACACGCGCCATCACTTCGCGCTCACGTGGCGTGAGCGCTTCGTATCGCCCACGCAACTCCAAGAGCTCCCGCCGACTGGCGCGTGCTTGCCTGTCCCGCTCGATGGCGGTCGCGACCGCGGCCGCGAGCTCGTCCGCGACGACCGGCTTGGTCAGAAAATCGTCGGCGCCCGCCTTGATGGCTCGCACCGAGCTCGGAATGTCTCCCCGTCCAGTGAGGAAGACGATGGGGAGCGCTCGATCCTGCGCCAGGAGCTGACGCTGAAGCTCGAGCCCATCGATGCCGGGTAGTTGCAGGTCCAGCAACAGGCAGGATGCACGATCCTCCACCTTGGCCCTGAGAAACTGGTCCGCGTCTTCGAAGAGGGTGACGCGGTACCCGAGAGCACGGAGCAACGTGGAGAGCCCGGCACGGACGCGCGCGTCGTCGTCGACGACGTAGACCGTCGCGTCGTCTCGACTCACGTGGCACCGCCGCGGTCGCCCTGGTTGCGCATGCGCTCCCAGTGAAGGTCGGCTTCCCCTAGGCGCGCTCCCCGTAGCGAGACGAACGTCATATCCCGAGCCTACCACGACGACGCGACGTCTTCCATCTTCGGTCGTCGATGATCCATTCGCGATCGTCCAAACCAACGGAGACGGTCGCCGGACCTCAGAGGGACTGGCGCGGTGGCTTGCGCGTGATTGCTGGGTACGACCGGCAATCATGTGCGCTCGCGGTGGATGCGTTTGTCCGGGAATTGCAGCGAAGCTATCGCTGGCGAGCGAAGCGCGCGTTTGGCTTGTCCAGCGTGAAAGAGGCCTTCACGGGCACAGCGACGGTGATTCAGCGGTTCGACTCGGTCGACGTCGCTTCGCCCCGCTATCTCGCCGCCCACCCGCGCATCAAGGAGCCCGCAGGCCCGCCGATCTCGCCAAGCACCAAATCATTTCGGGCTCGATTCCTGGGTCTTCACGCCAGCCAAGGGCTCGTCGAAACCCCGCACCGTCCAGTTCGCGCCGCGATTCACTGTCGATCGTCCCCGCCGACGCGGAGCATCCGCCGCTGCCGGTGCATCTGCTTGCCCCGCAAGGCCGCATGGCGGTGCCCAAGGTCATGGCATCCTTGAAATGTGCTGGTAGCGACCGGGAGCGAAGTCCGCGAGCTCTACGACCGTCAGCTCGGACGTGATGAGCGACTGAGTAACCTCTCGGGGCCACCCGGTCGTCACTGCCGCGAACGACGATTGCGGTGATCGTGCCCTCGCAAATACCGCGGAATCCCTACGCCGGGCCGATGATGCCGCGGCAGCACCCGAATCGGCTTCCCGCAACCGCACGCGCACACGTGCCGCCCTTTGGCGTTCTCGGCCTCCGCCCAAGCTGTAGACACATCCGGCTGATGCCACCGGATGAACCGCGGGATCCCGATGGAGTGATGCCACGGCTGCACCACGATCCTCCCCTCGCACCCGCAGCCGCACAGGTGCCCCTTGGCGTTCTTCGCCTGCGCCCACGCCTCCGCCGCACCTGCGGGCGTCCTCCGCGCCGGCAACTTCACCGTTCCCTCCAGGATCAGCACCGGCATCGCCGTTTGGCGAAAGGTTAACATTGCCGAAGGAGCCGGAAACACGGCGGGACATAAACGGCAGCGTTATCAAACGGCCCTCGGTTCCGCTCGGGAGGTGCTCGCCTGCGTCCAGGTCGCCCAGGCCATGCGCTACATCGGTGCGGTCGATGCACGCGTGCTCGATCGCATGGACCACGTCATCGCCACCCTGGGCCGCCTGGTCTACCGCCGCGCATCGTGACCCCCGCAAGGCGGGCCGTCCTTCACCGGGCGGCCCGCCAAACGGCCTGGATCGCAGCATCCATAACGATGCACCTCGCGCCATTCGCGGCGGATCGTGACATGTCCCGCGACGAACCAATCCCCACATTTCGGCGTTGATTCGCGCCCCAATTCATGAGACAAAACAAGCGACGCCAGCCGGCGCCTTCAACACCGACCGGCGTCTGACCTGCAAACACCAAACCGAGTGGAGTTCACAAGCTGTGAGCAACGTAGACGTCTATCCTGAATCCGCCAAGAAACCAGCAACCCTTCCTTACCCGGAGGCGACCTTCGCGCGGTTTTACCGCGAATCCTGGGACTTCGTTCGACGCGTCCTTCTGAAGCGCGGCGTTCCGGAGCGGGAGGCGGACGACCTCGTGCAAGAGGTGTTCATTGTTGCCTGGAGGCGACGCGACAGCGTCGCGTTCGGCGAACAGGCGCGACTGTGGCTCTCCATGGTGGCGCTCTACATCGCATCGAATCATCGGAAGCTCGCGCGGTATCGGACGGAAGAGCTCGCGGGAGAGCTCCCGGAGCCTGCGGTCTTTCCGCGGGTGATCGAGGTCATCGACGCCGCCCACCTCCTTGCGAGGGCCCTTCGCAAACTCGGTCGCAAGGTCGCTGCCGTGCTGGTTGCGTATGAGATCGAGGGCCGCTCGATGCCGGAAATCGCCCGAATGCTTCGAATCCGACTCACAACCGCCTACGCCTGCCTGCAACTGGCGCGAAACCGTCTGGCGCTCCACGCCCCCTTCTGACGCTCGGCGAAAGCTGCGGGCCGCCCCGTGAAGGACGGCCCGCTTTACGCCTCACCGCCGCACGAGCCGGTGCAAGGTAGCGATGATCCGGTCCAGCGAATCGCGCAGCTCATCATCCACCGCATCCACGTACCCGAGTGCCTCTGCCACGTCCAGACACGCCCGAACCTCCGCCGCCGAGCCCATCGCCGTATGCCATCGTGCCCGTTCGTTCCGCCCTTGCGAATATGCGCCTTCGTGCAAGTTCAGCGGCACGCTGGTGGCGGCGCGCCGTAGCTGATCCGCGAGATTCGCATCCCTCCCGCCGACCTTCTCGATGACCGGCCGCAGCCGCCGCAGCATTTCGATCGTCACGCTGTAGATCCTGAGAGCCATTGCTTCCTCCTTCCCCGACCGGGGACCCTTGTCCCACGCCCGCGCGCGGAGGGTGGTGCGAGGCTGCGAGGCAAAGCCTCGCACCGCCCGGAGCCGCCCGGAGCGCGAAGCGCGAGGACGGCGAGGACGGCTTGGCCTTGCGCCACCCGAGCACGCGGGCATGCTCGACCCCCCCGGACGAGAGCGCCATTGAATCCGCGTCCGACAAGCGGAAGCGGAAGCGGAGGCGGAAGCGGCAGCGGAAGCGGAAGCGGAGGCGCCGATCCGGGTGGACGAGGGGTAGCTCCAACAGCCGCTACCCGCCCTTCTCCTCCCCCGTCGGCAGCGCACAAAAGAACGTCGTGCCTTCGCCGGGGTTGTTCTCGGCCCACAACCTCCCCCCGTGGGATTCCACGATGGACCGGCTGATCGAGAGCCCCACGCCGAGCCCCTCGGCCTTCGTCGTGAAAAACGCCTCGAAGACCCGCTCCATCTCGCCCGGCGCGATTCCCTTGCCCGAATCCTCCACCGACAGCACCACCTTGTCCTTGCCATTGACGCGCGTCCGCAGGACCACGAGGCGCGCGCCGGCTGGGCGATCCGCGACCGCGTCGAGCGCATTGACCACCAGATTGAGCACGACCTGCTGGAGCTGAATGCCGTCGCCGCGCACCTCGGGCAGCCGCGGCGCGAGGTCGAGCCGCAGCGCCACGCCCCGGAGGAGCGCGTCATTCCCCACGAGCCGCGCCACCTCGCTCGCGAGCTCGTTCAGGTTGTGCCCATCCGCGCGCGGCGTCCCCTTCTTCAGCATCGCCCGCATACGCTGGATGATCGTCGCCGCGCGCCTATCGTCGTCCACGATGTCGGAGAGCGCCGAGAGCGCTTCAATCAGATCCGGCGGTGACTTCTGGAGCAGGCGCCGCGCCGCCTGCGCGTTGCTCAGGATCGCGGCGAGCGGCTGGTTCAATTCGTGCGCGATCGAGGCCGCGAGCTCGCTCATCGCCGCCACGCGGTTCAGGTGCGTGAGGCGCTGGTTCGTGGCCATGAGCTCGTCGGTCCGGCGCACGACCTCGGCTTCGAGGGTATCCTTCGCGCGGGCGAGCTCTGCGGCGGCCCGTTCGAGCTCGGCGTTTTTCTCCGCGAGCGCCCGCGCCCCGGCGCGCACGGCGATCTGCGCGCGCACGCGGGCCGCGAGCTCGGCGCGCACGAACGGCTTGGTCACGTAGTCGACCGCGCCGAGCTCGAGCCCACGCACCCGGCTCGCCGTGTCCGCGAGCGACGTCATGAAGATGATCGGGATGTCGCGTGTCGCCGGATCGGCCTGGAGGCGCCGGCAGACCTCGAAGCCGTCCATGCCGGGCATGATTGCGTCGAGCAGCACGAGATCGGGCTCCTCGCGCTGGATTTGCCGGAGCGCCATCGCCCCGTCGAGCGCCACCGCGAGGGCGAAGGGCTGGCCCGCGAGCGCGTCGGAGAGGAGCTTCAGGCTTTGGGGGTCGTCGTCGACGAGCAAGACGAGGGACGCGCGCATCGTTGACAGGGTCGGAGATATGGGGGAGGAATGCCAGCAGCGTAACGTCATTGTCTCAGGACCAGGAAGCGATGGCACAAACGGAGCGCACCGTATTCGTCGTGGATGATGATCCCTCCGTGCTGCGCAGCCTGGAGCGGCTCCTGCGCTCGGCGGGGTATGCGGTCGAGGCGCACGCTTCCCCGCGCGGGTTTCTCGACCACGCGCCTTCGGGTCGGCCGGGGTGCGTGGTCGTGGACCTGCGCATGCCCGAGATCGGCGGGCTCGACCTGCAGGAGGAGCTCGCGCGGCGGGGCTTCGAGCTGCCCCTGGTGTTCCTGACCGGGCACGGCGACGTGCCGAGCTCGGTGCGCGCCATGAAGGGCGGCGCGGTCGATTTTCTCTCCAAACCTTGCGACGATACCGATCTGCTCGCGGCGGTGGAGCGGGCGCTCGCGCGGGACGCGGAGGCGCGCGCGGTGCGCTCGGAGAAGGCGGCCCTTCGCGCTCGGTTCGCGGCGCTCACCCCGCGCGAGCATGAGGTGTGTCTGCTCGTCGCGCGGGGCCTTCTGAACAAGCAGATCGCGGTGGAGCTCGGCGCGGCCGAGAAGACGATCAAGGTGCATCGGGGCCGGGTCATGGAAAAGCTCGGCGCGGAATCGGTGGCCGAACTCGTGCGTCTCGTGGATCGCGTGCAAGACACCTGAGGCTCGTCCGAGCGCGCCGCTCCGCGGGAATCGGGAGGTCCTCACGCATGCGCTGGGTGTACCAGGCCGCTGCTCGGCGCGACATGGGACCAAAGTCCTACACGCGGGGCGCGAGCGCGGCGCAGAGCTCGTGGAGACGGAATGCCTCGGCCAGCGCCCGCACCTCGCCCGCCCATGCGGCGAGCCGTTCGTCCTCGGCTTGGATCCCCTGGAGCTCCTGCAAGAGCTCCGGAATCCGCCCCCGCTCGGCGAGGTCGAGCAGGCGCGCGAGGACCTCCGCCGTCGGCTCGATGCGGGGCGCGGGTTCGTCCTCGGCTTCGGTCGTCGCGGGGGCGGCGTGGATCCAGGTGAGGGCGAGGCGGCGCGCGAGCACGTCGAAGAGCGCGGAGAGGCGCACGGGTTTGGGGAGGAACGCGTCGCAGCCGGCGTCCTTGGCGCGCTGCTGTTGCGCTTCGTCCACGCTCGCGGAGGAGGCGACGAGGGGCAACCCGGCGAGCGCGGGGAGGCGGCGCAGGCGGCGCGCGATTTCGTCGCCGGGGAGGTCGGGCAAGGCGAGGTCCAGGATCACGAGATCGGGCCGCTGCGCCTCGATCCTCGCGAGGGCCTGCGCGCCGTCCTCGGCCAGGGCGACCTCGAACCCGAGCGGGCCGAGGGCGTCTCGCAAGAATGCACGATTGCCTTCGTTGTCGTCGACGAGCACCCTCCGCCGCGCGCCCTCGTAGCCGGTGATCACCTCGGCGGGGCCCGGCTCGCTGGCCGACGTTTTCTCCCGGGCGACGGGAAGGCGGAGCGCCACCGTGAACGTGCTGCCCTCGCCGAGCGTGCTCGCCACGTCGATCCGGCCGCCCATTTGCTCGACGATCTTCCGGCTGATCGAGAGCCCGAGCCCGGCACCCTCGGCGCGTGTCCCCCGGTCGCCGGCCTGCTCGAATGGATCGAAGATCCGCGCGAGATCGTCGGGCGGGATCCCCGGGCCCGCCCTCGGCTGGCACGTAATGAAACACGAGCCCCTTCGACTCCGCGCGCACCCGGCAAAGATCGGCGACGCTTTGCAGCAATGCCGGGAGGTGGACCTCGGCCGGGACGAGCTCCATCTTGCCGGCCTCGATCCGGGCGAGATCGAGGACATCGTCGATGAGCCCGAGCAGGTGCTCCCCCGAGCGCTGCACGACGCCGAGCCCCGCCGCGAGCTCCTCCCGCGAGAGCCGCGGGGCCCGGGCGAGGAGCTGCGCATACCCGAGGATGCCATTGAGCGGCGTGCGCAGCTCGTGGCTCATGCTGGCGAGGAAGCTCGATTTCGCGCGGTTCGCCGTGTCAGCGGCTTCTTTGGCCGCTTTCAGCTCGGCGGTCCGCTCCTCCACCTGCTGTTCGAGCTCCACGTTGCGCCGCGCGAGCGCCCGGAGCCGCACCCGCACGCCTCCGTACACGAGCGCCGAGGCGGTCAGGGCATACCCGAGGTAGGCCCACCACGTCCGCCGGGGCGCTGGTTTGACCTGGAACGCGATCGACACGGGCCCTGCGACGTTGCCGGCGTAATCGCGGCCCCAGGCCTGGAAGGTGTACGTCCCCGCGGAGAGGTTCGTGTACCGCGCCTTCGTGTCCACGCTCCAGTCGCTTGGCGAAGGGTCGAACCCCAGGAGCTGCATGCGGTATCGTGTGTCGGGCACGCGAAAAAAGGAGAGGAGCGAGACATCGAAGGCGAGGGTGTTCTGATTCCAGGGGAGCGCGGTGTCCGGCAAGAGGGCCCCGCCCGCCGCGCGGACCGCGGAGAGGACGAGCGGCTTCGGCGTGACGTCCTCGATTTCGCGCGCCGGATCGAAGACGGCCGCGCCGCCATCCCCTGCTCCGAGAGCCGCAGGAGCTTGTTGTCCGCGCCAAACCAGATTTCGCTCCCGCCTCCTGCGTCTCGCACCTCGGCGGGCCCCGCGATCGTGCCGGAGAGCGACGAGTTGCGCGGCGTGAAGGCCACCCACCCGTCGTGCCGGAGCTGCGCGAGCCCGCCTGCGCCGATCCAGAGCGTACGGCCGGTCGTCGCGACCGCGAGGACGAAGTTGTCGAGCAAATTGGAGTTCGTCGTCGTGAGCGTCGCCCATTCCCCCTTCGACAAGCGGGCGAGTCCGCCGCCGTAGGTGCCGGCCCAGATCGTACGTTCTCCCGCACCATCCACCGTCTCGGCGAGCGCGCGGATCACAAAACGAGGCGCGGGCGAGGATTCCCCCGCGACACGCTCCCACCGGCCGTCCGTGCATCGGAGGACGCCGGAACGCGCGCCCGCCCATAACTCGCTCCTGCCGTTCCCATCGGTGGTCTGCAAGATCGAAAAGACGCCTTTCACGTCCTCCACCGCGCCATCCGCCTGGAAGGGTGCGCAGCGCTTATCCTCGCAATGAAAGATTCCTTCTGTGCCGACCCAGAGCGTCGGCTCGCCGGACGGCAAGGTCCCTTCGCGAAGGGTGAAGACGTCCGGGGGCTCGAAGCCAGGTCCCAGCTCGAGACGGTGGAAATGCCCGCCCTCGAATTGATAAAGCCCATCAGTCGTGCCCACCCAGAGCGCGGGCCCACGGCGTGATCCGAGGATGGAACGGATCGGACGCGCACTCGTGAGGCCCTCGGCGGCCCCGAACCGCTGGAAAGCCCCGTTGGCGAACCGAAAGACGGCGCCGTCGACCATGCCGAATCAGATGGCGCCGTCCTGCGCCTCGGCGATCGCCTGGACCCAGCTCGGCGAACCTCCCGTCGGGATGGGAAAGGGCGTGATGCGCTGGCCGTCGTGATAAGCCGCGCCGGCCTGCGTGCCGATCCACATGTGGCCGCCGCGGTCCAAGGTGATGGCGTTGACGACGCTATGGGGCAGGCCCTGGTCGACGCCGAAGACGCGGATCGTGGGGGCGCCGAGCGTGGTCGCGTCGGCGGCGAAGGAAGGGCGAGGGGACGCCGCAACGAGGACGGCGAGGAGCGCGGGAAGTGCGAGGCGGCTCACGCGGCCGGAGGATACATGGAGCGCGGCGTCATCGTGAAGCCACGTTCGATCTCTGGAGCGACTGTGAGGGTTGCTGTCCTCGGGCGCCGAGGCGAGGAGGCATCAGCCTCGAACGAAGCTACAGCAGGCGAATGCCAAGGACGTTGAGATGCAGGATGCAGAGGTCGCTCTCCTCGAGTGAGGTCTGAACGGCCGGTTTGCCGTTGCAGGTGAAGATTCCATCCGAACCCGTGCAAGCGGTGGCACGATCGTAACGAACCTGCACACCACAAGTGTTGAGAGCCGTACCGCAGATGCGCGTGATCCAAGATACCGACGTCAGGAGCCCGCAGGTGTTGAGCAGGTCCACGCGAGGCCAGGCGTAGTAGACGGGGGTCTCGCTCGCGCCCTGGAGCTTCACCTGCCAGATCGCCTCCTCGATGGTGAACCCTTGCGCGTCCCCGCTCTCCGTCCCGGCGATGCTGGGCCCCGAGAGGAAAAACGGCACATGGGCGCCGAACGGGTTCAGGTGCGTCACCATGCACGTGAGCGCATCCTCCTTCTGCGACGTCGTGAGGCCCGCGCTCGGCCATGAGCCGGTCGTGCTGAGGATCCCGCCGCCCGTGTAGACGCGGTCCCCGCTCGTGAGCTGCGTCCCCACCGGGAGCGTGCATCGCGCGGCGTACGAGAAGACCTCGCGCCCGCCTTCGGTGGCGAGCAGCCCCGTCGCCACGATCGCGGGGTTGACTGCCGATGGGTTCTGTGGATCCGCAGCGGCTCCCCCCAACGCAGTCACGAGCGCGGTGACGTTGGCGTGGTAGTCGGCGGGGAGCAGGCCGTTGAGTCCCCCTGCGCCCTTGGTGGGGCCGCCCTGTGCCTCGAGTGCCGGGGCCTCCTCGAAATCACCCGGATCCACCGCGGTGGCGCAGCCGGTGAGGGTGAGCGCGGCTCCAAGAAAAAAAGCCGTGAGCAAGCGAAATGACAACATGATCTCCTTCTCTCTGCGCTCGGCGCTGAGTGCCCTGGTCAGCGCCTCCATCCGTCAGTACTGACGATTCTGCGAGCGTCTGTGGCCTGGCTCTCAGCCGTAACCGAACGTTACGGTAGGCTTCTTGCAACCGTTACACCATGGGACCTTGGTCCCATGGCGAGTCCCCTTCCCGATAGGTCATGGTGTCCGTGTGCGTTCTGTGACTCCCGTTACGTTGCCGGAGACCCCACAGCGGGACGCCACGCCTTCGAGCACGCCGCCGGGGCCGTCGAGCATTCCGCTGGGGCTCCTCACGCGTTTCGGAGAGTTCCATTTCCTCGGCTCCGGGGGGATGGGTGCCGTGTACCGCGCCAAGGATCGGCACCTCGGCCGCGACGTCGCCGTCAAATTTCTCCACCAGGCGGACCCGGAGACGAACCGGACGCTCCTGCGCGAGGCGCGCGCGCAGGCCCAGATCGAGCACGCGCACGCGTGCAAGGTCCACGAGGTGGGGACGGACGGCGACCGTCCCTATATCGTGATGCAATACATCGCGGGGGAGCCGCTCGATTACGCGGCCGAACGGATGACCCGCGAGCAGAAGGTACGCGCGGTCCAGCAGGTATCGATGGCGCTCCACGAGGCGCACCGGCTGGGCATCATCCATCGCGACGTGAAGCCCGCCAACATCATGGTCGAGCAGGGCGAGGACGGGGCCTACAAGCCCTACATCATGGATTTCGGCATTGCCCGCGAAATGGGGAAGTCGATCCAGATGACGGCCTCGCTCGCCGGGACACCCGCGTACATGGCGCCCGAGCAAGCGAGCGGAGATGCCGAGACGCTCGATCGGCGAACCGACGTGTATGGGCTGGGCGCGACGCTTTATGACCTGCTCGCGGGGCGGCCTCCTTTTGATGGCCCCCATGCGCTCGCGGTCATGCAGCAGCTCCTGACCGAGGATCCCCCGCCGCTCGGGAAGATTCGCCCGGACGTCCCGGAGGACCTCCAGGCCATCGTCATGAAGTGCCTCGAAAAGGAGCAGGGGCGGCGATACGAGTCGGCGCTGGCCCTCGGCGAGGATTTGCAGCGGTTCCTCGACGGCAAGCCCGTGCTGGCGCGCCGGGCGTCGCTCGGGTACGTCCTTTTCAAGGCCGCGAGGCGGCACAAGGTGCGCGTCGCGCTCGGGACGGCGCTGCTCGCGGTGATCTTGGTGTTCGGCGTCTTCTGGATCCGGCAGCGGCAAGCCCTGGCCGAGCAGACAGCCCTCGCGCGCGAGCTCGGCGAGGACGTGAAAGAGATGGAGCTTTTCCTGTCACGCGCGTACAGCCTCCCGCTGCACGATATCGAGCGGGAGCGGAGCATCGTGCGGCAGCAGTTGCGGGATATCGAGGCGCGCATGGCGACTCTCGGGCGGGCGGGGGAGGGGCCGGGGCATTACGCGATCGGGCGGGGTTTTCTCGCGCTTCAGGAGCCCGAGGAGGCGCTCTCCCATCTGCGCCGCGCCGAGGCCGCCGGGTACACGTCGCCGGAGCTCCGGTATGCGATGGGACTCGCGCTCGTGGAGCTCTACCGGAAGGCTTTCGAAGAGACGAAGCGAATCCAGGACGAGGCGCGCAAGAAGGCGAGGCTCGCGGCGATCGACGCCGAATACAAGGCGCCCGCCCTCGCGCACCTGCGCGCGGCGCTCGGGACGCGGCTCTCGTCGCCAGCGTACGTGGAGGGGCTCATCGCGCTCCACGAGGGGCAAAACGACGTCGCGCTCACGAAGGCGCGCGAGGCGTTCGCGCAATCGCCCTGGCTCCACGAGGCCAAGAAGCTCGAAGGAGATGCCCATTTCGCCGAGGGCAAACGTTTCGGGAGGGATGCCGCATTCGATTACGACAAGATGATGCGCTCGTTCGAGCCGGCGGCGGCGGCCTATGCGGAGGCCGCCGCCATCGCGCGGAGTGATCCGGCGGTGCACGAGGCCGAATGCGACCTCTGGACCCACGTCGTGCTTGCGTCGGACACGCGGCCCGAGCTCTTGCGGCCGAGCTTCGAGAAAGCCAGGGCGGGCTGCGAAAAGGCGCTCGCGGCAGACGCCCAACGCAGCTCGGCGCGCGTCAAGCTGGCGTTCGTCTATCACGCGTACGCCTGGCATGCCGTGAATGGACCGGAGCTGAACGACCCCGAGAGCGGCATCCGGAAAGCGATCGATCGAGCCGAGGAGGCTGCGCGCACTGCGGGGAACGACGCGATGGCGCATTACCTCGTCGGTGCCGCGTACCGGATGGAGGTCATGCACCTCATGAACCGAGGGCTCGATGCGCGTACCTCGATCGACCGCGCCGTCGCGGCGCACGAGGAGGCCATGCGGCTCGATCCGGGCTTCTTATGGCCCTACAACGAAGTTTGTGCGCTGTCCGCGGAGCGCGCCAGGAGCGAGATCTGGCGAGGTCTCGATCCCACGACTTCGGTCGCGCGCGGGGTGAAACGCTGCGATCAGGCCATCACACAGAACCCGAGCTTCACGTACCCGGCCATCTACAAGGCGGCTGCTCAGATCCGAGAGGCACAGTATTTCGTGGAAAGCGGGCGCTCGCCGACCGCTTCCGTGACGAGCGCGCTCGAGTCCGCCGCGCCGTCAAGGAGCACAATACGCTGGACGCGGCGCACATGTCGGCCTGGGCGCTTTGGCTCGATGCCCTACACGCCTGCGACGCCGGCCAAGATCCGAGCGCCTCCCTGGAGCGTGCCGAGGCGTTTCTCCATGAAAAGGAGCAGCTTGCGCCGGCCTCCGCGAACGACGAGCTCCACGGGCTCCTCTCCATGACACAGGCGCTTTACCTGTTGCGACAGGAAAAGGACCCGACAAAGGCGATCGCGGTGGCGCGCGGGTTTTTCCGCAAGAGCTCGGAGGCGTCGCCCTGGGACGTGGACTACCGCGTCGAGCAGACGCGCACGGAGACCCTTGCGCTGCGCTGGGCCCTCGCGAATGGAAAGGCCGATTCCGCGATGTTCGACGCGGCCTTCGCGCCGCTCGTGCCCATCCTCGCGAAGGAGCGCGCCAATCCGCAGGTCTACGAGGCGCTGGCCGAGGTGTACGAGCTGCGCGCCGGCTGGCTCCTCGAACGGAAGAAAAACGCAGAAAACGAACTGGCGATGGGGCTCGTGATGGCGAACAAGGCGCTCGCCATCCATCCGACCCTGGCCACGGCGCTCGCGTCGAAGGGCGCCCTCCACCTCCTGCGCGCCCGCGCCGCCGCGCGAGGCGCAAAGGCAAGGACGCAAGCGGCACGGGAGGCCAAGGCGTCCTTGGAAGCGGCGCTCCGCGAGAATCCGCTGCTCGCGCGGGAGCGGGGCGCGGCGTTGAAGGAGGCGGAGCGGCTGCTCTCGCAGGAGGGATCCGAGTAACCGCCTTGTCTTCTCGAGCCTCGTTGTGGCAGCCTCTCGACGGCGTGTGGTCATGAAAAACTCGCAATGGATGGTGGGCGCGACGCTGCTCGGCGCGTCACTGGTGGGAGCATGCGCCGGAGGGACGGCGAAAGGCGGCGCCGGGGCCGCCGACGTATCGAGAATCGCCCACGCGAACGCCACGACCTCCCTCGACATCGTCGAGCTCAGCGCCGCGGACGCGCGTGATCGCATGGCCAAGGGCACGCTTACCGCGCGGGAGCTCACCCAGGCGTACCTCGATCGAATCGCGCGCATCGACGACGCCGGCCCTCGGCTCGACGCGATCATCGAGCTGAACCCGCGCGCGCTCTCGGACGCCGCGGCGCTCGATGCGGAGCGCAGGGCCGGGAAGCTGCGCGGACCGCTGCACGGCATTCCCGTGCTCATCAAGGACAATATCGACGTCGCCGGGATGGTGAATTCGGCCGGGTCGCTCGCGCTCGCCGACCATCGGCCCCAAGAGGACGCTTTCCTCGTCGCGCGCCTTCGCGCGGCGGGCGCCGTGATCCTCGGAAAAACCAACCTCAGCGAGTGGGCGAATTTCCGGTCGACCCGCGCGACCTCCGGGTGGAGCTCACGCGGGGGCCAGACGAAAAATCCGTACGTGCTCGATCGCAATCCGTGTGGATCGAGCTCGGGAACCGGCGCGGCCATTGCCGCGAGCCTCGGCGCGATCGGGGTTGGCACCGAGACCGACGGCAGCATCCTTTGCCCTTCGGCCGTCCATGCCCTCGTGGGGCTCAAGCCCACGGTAGGGTTGGTCAGCCGCAGCGGCATCATTCCGATCTCGATCTCGCAGGACACCGCAGGGCCGATGGCCCGCACCGTCACCGACGCGGCGATCTTGCTCGGCGCCCTCGCCGCCGTTGATCCGGCCGATCCGGCCGCGCCGAAGGAAGGCACGCTCCCGAGCGATTACACGCTTTTTTTGAAGCCGGGCGCGCTCCGCGGCAAACGGTTCGGCGTGCTCCGGCAGGCCATGGGATACCATCCGGATGTCGATGCGGCCGCGGAGGCGTCGATGGCGACGTTGCGGGCGCAGGGCGCGGAGCTGGTCGACGTCGAGATGGACACGTACGACCGCTGGAACGAACCCGAGTTCACGATCATGTTGTACGAATTCAAGGACGGCCTGAATACGTACCTCCGCCAGAGCGGCGCGCCGCACGCGTCGCTGGAGGCCCTGATTGCGTGGAACAACGCGCACGCCGACGCCGTGATGCCGTTCTTCGGCCAGGAGCTCTTCGAGAAGGCGCAGGCGCTCGGGCCGCTCACGGATGCGGCGTATCTCGACGCGCGCGAGACCGCGCGGCGCCTCGCTGGGAAAGAGGGCCTGCTCGCGGTCCTCGACGGTGAAAGGCTCGACGCCGTCGTCGCGCCGAGCATGGCCCCGGCGTGGCTCACGGACCACGTCCTCGGGGATCATTTCGTGCGCGCGAGTCATGGGGTCGCGGCGGTCGCCGGCACGCCGAGCATCACGGTGCCGATGGGCGAAAGCCACGGCCTCCCGCTCGGCTTCGTATTCATGGGCCGCGCGTATGCCGAGGGAGAGCTCCTCGGAATGGCTTTCGCATTCGAGCAGGCCACGAAGGCACGACGGGCGCCGGCGTTCGTGCGGACGCTGCGGCGCTGAACGCACGCCCCGACGGCCGCTCCTCACTCGCGCCAGTGTTTGTGCTCGTGCGTACAACTTGCCGTGCGTCACCGTGCCGGCTCGTCCTTAAGGTTTCTTCATATTCCGTGTAACTGTACGAAAAAATGCATTCAAACGAGCCCTCCAGCGACAAAACGACCCCGGTGGCATCGGAAAAATTTGCGTCATGGGCTTCATGGGCAAACTCCGTGGACAAACATCACGACACGGAAGTCCATGGAAATAAAACAGATTCACCCGCCCGTCCGGACCCACCGAGGTCCGAGCAGGATGACAACGTCACGGACGGTCACATTTCAATTTACTTGGGCGAACATACTGATCTAGATCCGCCTGTCCGGAAGATCCTGAACGGTTTGTGTGATTCAACCCGCTTGACGCATCACCGCACGCTTGCGTGTGGATCGGTCGAGGTGCGTCCGGGCCATGCACCGACAGGGCAATCGGGTCACCGTCGCTCGCGTCAATGATTGTCGTCGACGCGGAGAGAAGTCAGCGAACATGCAACCTTTTACGCTGCCCGACTTCTACATGCCGTATCCGGCGCGCATCAATCCGCACCTCGAAGGTGCACGCGCGCACACCAAGGCCTGGTCCTACGAGATGGGCATCCTGGAGAAAAACCCCCAGGGAAAGCCTATCTGGGAGGAGAGCGACCTCGACGCGCACGACTACGCGCTGCTCTGTGCGTACACCCATCCCGATGCGCCCGCGTCCGAGCTCGACCTGATCACGGATTGGTATGTCTGGGTGTTCTTCTTCGACGACCATTTCCTCGAGATCTACAAGCGCACCAAGGACATGCGCGGCGCGAAGGCGTACCTCGATCGCCTGCCGCTCTTCATGCCCGTGGTGCCCACGGGCACGCCTCCGGAGCCGACGAACGTGGTCGAGCGCGCGCTCGCGGATCTGTGGGCGCGGACCGTCCCGCTCACCTCGGTCGACTGGCGCAAGCGTTTCCTCGAAGCGACCAAGAACCTGCTCCTCGAGTGCATGTGGGAGCTCGCCAATATCCAGGAGAACCGCGTCGCGAACCCGGTCGAGTACATCGAAATGCGCCGCAAGGTCGGCGGCGCGCCCTGGTCCGCGGGCCTCGTCGAGATCGCCGTCGGCGCCGAGGTCCCGGCCGCCGTCGCCGCGACGCGCCCCCTCGAGGTCCTGCGCGACACGTTCTCGGACGGCGTCCACCTGCGAAATGACCTCTTCTCGTACCAGCGCGAGGTCGAGGACGAAGGGGAGAACGCGAACTGCGTGCTCGTCCTCGAGCGTTTCCTCGGCGTCCCCACGCAAAAAGCGGCCGATTTGACGAACGAGATCCTGACGTCGCGGCTCCAGCAATTCGAGAACACGGCGCTCGTCGAGGTGCCGGCGCTCTGCGTGGAGTACGGGCTGACGCCGGCGCAAGCCCTCGACGTCGCCAAGTACGTCAAGGGCCTGCAGGACTGGCAATCCGGCGGCCACGAATGGCACATGCGGTCGAGCCGCTACATGAACGAAAACGCGGACAAATCCGCGTCGGTGCCCGATTTCCTCGGCGCGCCGACGGGGCTTGGCACCTCCGCGTTCCGGATCAGGCTCACGCCCGGCGCCCTGGGTTTGCAGCGGATCAAGACCCTCACGCACACCCCGTTCCGGCCCGTGGGCCGGATGCCGCTGCCGAAGATCCACATGCCGTTCAAGCTCCGCTTGAGCCCGCATCTGCCCGCGTCGCGCCGGAACACCGTCGAATGGGCCCGCAAGTTCGGGATGCTCGACGTTGTGCCGGGCGTCTTCGGCTCCGGTGTCTGGGACGAGCGCAGGCTCATCGGCTTCGATTTTCCCATCTGCGCCGCGGGCATTCACCCGGACGCGACCCCGCACGAGCTCGATCTGAGCTCGGGCTGGTTGACCTGGGGGACGTACGGCGACGATTATTTCCCCCTCGTCTTCGGCGCGACACGGGACATGGCGGGCGCGAAGCGATTCGTTGCCCGGCTCTCGCTGTTCATGCCCCTCGACTGCACGGGCGCCCCGGTGCCCGAGAACCCCATCGAGAGCAGCCTCCTGGATCTCTGGATTCGCACGGCGACCCCCATGTCGATGAACGCGCGGAAGACGCTCCGGCGCAGCATCGAGACCATGACCGAGAGCTGGCTCTGGGAGCTCCTGAACCAGGCCCAGAACCGGATCCCGGATCCGGTCGATTACGTCGAGATGCGCCGCAAGACGTTCGGCGCCGACCTCACGATGGGCCTGTCCAAGCTCACGCTCGGCGACGTGGTCCCGGCCGAGGTCTTCCGCACGCGCACGATGCGCAGCCTCGACAACACCACGGCCGACGTCGGCGGGTGGATCAACGACCTCTATTCGTACCGCAAGGAGATCGAGTTCGAGGGCGAGCTCTCGAATCTCGTGCTGGTCGTCGAGCGGTTCCTCGAATGCGACGCCCTGCACGCCAAGGAGGTCGTCAATGACCTGCTCACGGCGCGCATCGTGGAGTTCGAGCACATCGTCGCGACCGAGCTGCCCCGCATCCTCGACGAATTCAACCTCGAGAAGGAGGCCCGCGAGGCCGTGCTCGGGTATGTCGAGAAGCAGCGATTGTACATGGCCGGTGTCCTCAACTGGCACGTCGTGACGAGCCGGTATGTGGACGCGGAGCTCGAGCGCCACCCGATCGAACGGGCGATCGAGGGCGCGCGTGGGTTTGGCGCCTCTGCGGCGCGTATCAGCAGTTTCTTCGGCGCCGGAAAGGCCGGGGCCGTGGCTCCTGCTGCGAAGGCGGATCTTTCGATGGGTACGGCGCGGTCCGTGCCGGTGAAGCACGGGCGGTCGTAACCGTCCGGGAAAGAGGGACTCATGTCGATCTCAGGGAAGTCGGGTTCGATCGATCAGCAGCTCACGAGCCTCGCGACGGCGGCCGCAAGGCAGCTCGCGACGACGACGAAGTCGGCGCCGCAGATGCAGGGCATCTCGTCGCGGTGGCTGCTCAAGCTTTTGCCGTGGGTGCACGTCAACGGCGTGTACCGCGTGAACCGCCGCCTGAGCTACGCGGTGGGCGACGGTCGCGTGACGTTCACGAACACCGGCGCCAAGATCCAGGTCATCCCGCAGGAGCTCTGCGAGCTGCCGCTCCTCCGCGGGTACGAGGACATCGAGGTCCTCACGGCGCTGGCGAACCGCTTCGTGCAGCGTGAATACAAGCCCGGCGAGGTCATCACCGAGCGCGGCAAGGAGGCCGATCACATCGCCCTCATCGCGCACGGCAAGATCAACAAGATCGGCGCGGGCAAGTACGGCGACGAGACGGTCCTCGCGGTCCTCGCGGACGGCGACCATTACAGCTACCAGGCGCTCCTGGAGACGCAGGACTACTGGACGTTCACGGCCAAGGCGGTCACGGCGTGCACCGTCCTGACGCTCCAGCAGAACGTCTTCGAGGAGGTCGTCGCGCAGTACCCGTCGCTGAAGAAGCACCTCGACGAGTTCAAGGCGCTCTCCACGAAGAAGCAGGACAACACGGGCGAGGCGGCGATCGAGATCTCGGCGGGTCACTCCGGCGAGCCCGTCCTCCCCGGCACGTTCGTCGATTACGAGACCTCGCCCCGCGAGTACGAGCTCAGCGTGGCGCAGACCGTGCTCCAGATCCACACGCGCGTCGCGGATCTGTTCAACGAGCCGATGAACCAGACCGAGCAGCAGCTCCGTCTGACCATCGAGGCCCTGAAGGAGCGCCAGGAGCACGAGCTCGTCAACAACCACGAGTTCGGCCTCCTGCACAACGCCGACCTCAAGCAGCGCATCCACACCCGGAGCGGCCCGCCCACGCCGGACGACATGGACGAGCTTCTCGCCACGGTCTGGCGCGAGCCGACGTTCTTCCTCGCGCACCCGCGCGCCATTGCGGCGTTCGGCCAGGAGTGCAGCCGCCTCGGCATCTATCCGCAGAGCGTCGAGGTGAACGGCAATCACGTCCCGGCGTGGCGTGGCGTGCCGATCTTCCCCTGCAACAAGATCCCGGTCTCCGAGACGCGGACGACCTCGATCCTGCTCATGCGCGCCGGCGAGAAGAACCAGGGCGTCATCGGCCTGCACCACGCCGGCATTCCGGACGAGGTCGAGCCGAGCCTCAACGTGCGCTTCATGGGGATCAACGAGAAGGCCATCATCTCGTACCTCGTCAGCCTCTATTACTCGGCGGCCGTGCTGGTCCCCGACGCGCTCGGCGTTCTGGAGAGCGTCGAGATCGGTCGCGCCCACGAATGAGCCGCGAGCGGTAGGCGCTCCGCGGATGCCCCGTGAAAATGCGGGGGAACCGCGGAGCGCTCCCTGCTCTCCGAAGCGCGTAGAAGGAAAGGTACGTCATGGCAAACGCCGAAAAACCTGGGAACGGGAACGAGGTCGAGCGTTCGAGCCTCGGGACGCTCGGAGCGCGGAAGCTCGCGACGACGACCAAGTCGCATCCGCAGATGCAGGGCATCACGCCCCGCTGGCTCTTGCGGATGTTGCCCTGGGTCGAGGTCACGGGCGGCACGTATCGTGTGAACCGCCGCCTGAGTTATGCCGTCGGCGACGGGCGGCTGAGCTTCGGCAACATCGGGGCGAAGGTGCAGGTGATTCCGCAGGAGCTCTGCGATTTGCCTCTCCTGCAAGGCTTTTCGGACGACGCCGTGCTCGACGCCCTGGCGAGCCGGTTCATCCAGCGGGAGTACAAGGCCGGCGCGCTGATCGCCGAGCGCGGAAAGCCCGCGGAGACCGTCTTCTTGCTCGCGCACGGAAAGGCCCAGAAGCTCGGCGTGGGCAAGTACGGCGACGACACGATCCTCGACGTGCTCGGGGACGGCGACCATTTCGGAGATCAGTCCGTCGTCGAGTCGAACGATGTCTGGACGTATTCGGTCAAGGCCGTCACGCCGTGCATCGTGCTCGAGCTCCCGCAGCGCGTGTTCGAGGAGATGATCACACGCTCCCCGGCGCTCCACGCGCATGTCGAAGCGCTCAAGGAGCGACTCAAGAAGCCGCAGGACAAACTCGGGCAGGCGGCGATCGCGATCACGGCCGGTCACAGCGGCGAGCCCACGCTGCCGGGGACGTTCGTCGATTACGAGACCGCCCCGCGTGAATACGAGCTCAACGTCGCGCAGACGGTCCTCCGGCTGCACTCGCGCGTCTCGGATCTCTTCAACGATCCGATGGATCAGCTCGAGGAGCAGCTCCGCCTGACCGTCAACGCCCTGCGCGAGCGGCAGGAATACGAGCTCATCAACAACCGTGATTTCGGCCTCCTGCACAACGCCGACCTCAAGCAGCGCCTCCATACGCGCAGCGGGCCCCCGACGCCCGACGACATGGACGAGATCCTCTGCCGGCGCCGCAAATCGCAATTTTTCCTGGCGCACCCGCGCACGATCGCCGCCTTCCACCGGGAGTGCAACCGCCGCGGGGTCCTCGCGACCAGCGTCGAGATCTCCGGCAGCAAGGTCGCGGCGTGGCGCGGCGTCCCGATCTTGCCTTGTGACAAGATCCCCATCCACGAGGACGACACGAGCTCCATCCTGGTCATGCGCACCGGGCAGGAGCATCAGGGCGTCATCGGCCTCCACCGCACGGGCCTGCCCGAGGAAATCGAGCCCGGCGTCTCGGCCCGCAAGATGGGCACCGACGAGAAGGCCATTGCTTCGTACCTCGTGAGCACGTATTTCTCTGCCGCGGTTCTCGTCCCTGACGCCCTCGGCATCCTGGAGAACGTCCAGATCGGGCGATAGCCGCGGCGGCCCCGATGACCCTGCACCTCGACCTGCTGCTTCACAACCTCGTCGCCCTGTGCATCGCGATCGTGATGCTCATGCTCCTCTCGGAGCTCGTGGTCAGGGTGATTCATCGGGCCTACGCCTTCGTCTTGCGCTCGCCGACGCTCGAGAACGTCACGGCCGACGAGCGCAAGACGTTCCGGAGCCGCGTGCGTCGTCGCGCGCTCGTATGGGTCGCGCTCGTCGGGGCCGCACTCATGGCGGGCGCGGCCTTCGCCACGTATCGCGGGATCCGCGCCCTCGACGTGGCGAAGAGCGCGTTCGTCGGGCTTGTCGGGGACGATCCCGCGCTCGCCAAGATGCGGCTCCTCACCGCGCTCGGTATCGCCGTGGGCGCGCTCCTCGTCGACGCCCTCGCCCGAGGGCTCGCCGACGGGCTGGGGCAGGCGGTCGCGCGCTCGAAGTGGCTCGACAAACGGCGCGAGCCGGTCGCCGAGGTCACGATACGCCTGCGCAAAGCGCTGCGCCTGGTCATCCTCGGCGCTGCCGCGGTCCTCATCTCCGAGAAGAGCGGGCTCGCGCCGGGGACACAGCGCACCGTCCTTCTCGCCACCTACACGCTGGGCGCGTTTTACGTCAGCCGCCTCGCGACGGGGATCGGATACCTCCTCCTCGACGTCATCTTCGACAACTCGACGCGGCTCGCCCGCCTCGAGAGTCCGCTCAGGTACCTTGGGAACCTGTCGCACCTGCTCGGGATCACAAAGCGGGTCGTCGATTATTGCGTCTACCTGACGGCGGCGACGTGGGTCGCGGACGCGCTCACCCCCGATACGTGGCTTTCCCAGGCGGGTCGGGTCGGAATCCGGATCATCGCGATCTTTTATGCGAGCCGGGTCCTCGTCGAGCTCGCCGTGCTGCTCATCAACGACCTCTTCCTCGGGAAGGTGGCCGAGGAGAACCCCCAGACGCTCCAGCAACGAAAGACCCTGGTCCCTGTGGCCCTGGGCTTCGTGCGGTATGCGATCTATTTCTCCGCCCTCGTGATGGGCCTGCGCGAGGCCTCGATCGATCCCACGCCGCTGCTCGCCGGCGCCGGCGTCATCGGCGTCGCCATTGGCTTTGGCGCGCAGACGTTCGTGGGTGACATCGTGGCCGGCTTCTTCATCCTCTTCGAGAACCTGCTTCTCGTTGGGGATCTCGTGGAGATCGGCGGCATCCAGGGGCGCGTGGAGGAGATCGGCGTTCGGATCACGAAGATCCGCGACGAGCTCGGCGTGCTTCATTCGATTCCGAACGGCGAGGTGCGCAAGGTCGCGAACCATTCACGCTCGTACGTGAACGCGGTGGTCGACGTGCACGTGCCTTATGAAGAGGATGTGCCGCGGGTGCGTGCGCTCCTCACGACCATCGCCGAAAAGGAGGTCGAGGCGCGGACGGGCGCACCTCCGAACGTGGAGGTCGGCGTGGAGGAGCTGAACGAGGGCTCGATCGTCCTGCGTATCAGCGCGCGCGTGCCGCCCGGCGAGAACAAGGAAATGAACGACGCGTTGCGCAACCGTGTCGTGGAGGCGCTTTGCAAAGCGCAGGTCGGCGCACCGCGCCCGCGTAAGGCCGTTCTTATCGACTCGAACCTCCGCGTGGGTCCCCCGCCCAAGCGAGAGATCGAGGAATCCGCGCCCGTCGCGCCTTTCTCTCCGGCGCAGGACGACTGACCCCGCCAGCCGCGGCCTTCACCGGCGTTCAGCCCGCGATAGCGGGATTTCCCGTCCACACCGGCGGCGTATACCCGACCGGTTTGTCGCCCACGGCGGTCCCGCCGTGCAGTTGCCTCTGGTAGGCATCCCCGAACATTTTGTAGGGGAACGGCCGCGGATGCGCGCTCGCTCGATCGAGCTCCTTGCGCAGCTCGGCCGGAATCTCGAAATCGAGCGCGGCGAGGTTGTCCTCGAGCTGTGCGAGCTTCGTCGCGCCCAGGATCACCGAGCCGATGCCCGGCTGCGTCGCCGTCCAGTTCAGCGCCACCTGCGCCATGCTGCGGCCGAGCTCCTTCGCCGCCTTTTCCACGGCCGCCACGACGCCCCAGTTGTGCTCCGTGAACAGCCCGAGCTGGCTGCCGGCATCGTTCGTCGTGAGCCGCCCCTCGCCCTCGCCGCGCCCCTGGCTTGGCCGGTATTTGCCGGAGAGCAGGCCCCCGCCGAGCGGGCTCCACGCGGTGATGCCCATTCCGAGCGTCTGCGCGAGTGGCACGAATTCGTGCTCGATGTGGCGCTCCACGAGCGAATACTGGAGCTGCAGGTTGATGAACGGCGTGAGCGCGTGCGCCTCGGCGAACGTCTGCGCGCGCGCGGCATACCATGCGGGCACGTCGGACAGCCCGGCATAACGGATCTTCCCGGCGCGCACGAGGTCGTCGAACGTGCGCACCACCTCCTCGGCGGGCGTGAGGCGGTCCCACGTGTGCAGGAGGTACAGATCGATGTAATCGGTCCCGAGCCGCCGGAGCGACGCCTCCACCGCGCGGATCATGTTCTTGCGGCCGTTTCCTCCGGCATTCGGGTTGCCCGGGTCGAGGCCGTACGTGTACTTGGTGGTCAAAACGACCCGATCCCGCGCGCCGCGCTCGGCGATGAACTTGCCGAGCAGGGTCTCGCTCGTCCCGCGCGTGTAGAGATCCGCGGTGTCGAGGAAGTTGCCGCCTGCGTCGAGATATCGGTCGAAGACGGCGCGGGCGGTTTCTTCCGTCGAACCCCACGCGCCCCAGGCTCCATCGGTGCCGAACGTCATGGTCCCGAGGGCCAGGCGGCTGACACGAAGCCCCGAGCGGCCCAGCAGATAGTAGCGATCGAGAGACATCAGCGGACTCCTTGGTTGACTGAACTGTCCAGAATGAAGCAAACGAACACGCGAGAGCACGCCTTCGCGCGCCCGCGCAGGGACTACCGAGCTTTCAGGGAGGTGAGCGCGACGGCGGCGATGTCGCGGAGGGTCTCGGGGGTGGAGCCGGCTTTCGCCATGACCCGCAGGCCTTGCACCGTGGCGAGCAGGAAACGCCCGGCTTTCCGTTCGTCGACGCAGGGAGGGATCTCGCCCTTGCGCTTGCCTTCACGCACGATCCGTTCGAACGCGGTCTCGCAGAGGATCGTGCCGGACCTCGCCAGCGACGCGACCTCCGGATCCTTCTGCGCGAGCTCCACGATGGAGCTCACGTACATGCATCCCCGCGCGCGTTCGGCGGGCGTCTCGGCGGCGACGGCCATCAAGACTTGCTCGATCGCCAGGAGCGATGATTCCCCGGCCTGCAGGCGCTCGATGAGCTGCGCGCCGCTCTCCGCCTGATACCGCTGCAGCGCTTCGAGGTAGAGCCGGTGTTTGTCGCCGAAGGTGTCGTACATGCTCTGTCGCCCGATGCCCATCGCGCGCAGGAGATCGTCCGTCGAGGTCGCCTCGTACCCCTTCTCCCAGAAGACGGCCATGGCCCGCTTCACCACCTCGTCGCGGTCGAACTCCTTCGGGCGGGCCATGCGCGTCCTCAAACCTGTAGCCGTTCTGGACTGGTCTGTCAAGCATCGGGCCGCTAGGGCGTCTTCCCCCGCGAGCGCATCAAACCGACCTCGAATGGCCCCTCCGGCTGCCCGGGATACATGCGCACATCGATCTCCGCCCTCTGGCGCACCACGTCCCTATCGAACACCTTCTCGGCTTCTTGTTCGAGCTCCGCGTCGCCTGCGAGGCGCGCGAGCATCCAGTCCGCGAGCCTCGGCCGCCCGTCGAGCTTGCCTCGTCGCAGCGTCGCCGCCTCGGCGAGCTCGGGCTGTTTGCGCAGCGCCGCGAGCACCTCCGCGGCGTCCGGTCCGAGGCTCGCGCGGTAGGCGACCAGCAGGGTCGAGAACTGCCGGCGCTCGGTCTCCCACGCCTTCGCGAGGGCAGGGGAGACGGCCCGCGCCTTGCCAATCGCCACGGCGGTGAGGCCGTCGCTGAACGATCGCGGCGGGATGCCCTCGGGCCAGAGCTCGTGCGCGCGCCGGTAGGCCTTCGCCATCTCGTCGAGGTTCTCCGCGGAGCTGTCGACCATCGTCCGCAACCAAAAGAGATCCCCGAGCGTGAACCACGCCGCCGCCGCCGTGGGCGCCTTTCGGGCTTTTTCCAGCTCCGGGATGCGGCTACGCCAGACCTCGGCCTCGCGCTTCGTGGCCTTGTCGAGTTCTGCGTCTTGCTCCCCCGCGAGCCACGCCGCCCGCGCCGCCGCCGCGTTTTGCGCATCGAACGGCGGGAGCGCCTGAAGCCGCGCCGAGAGCTCCCCGAGGCCCTTGCCGTCCGCGCGCAGGCTGAGCCAATCGAGCTCGCGACGATACGCCGATGCCTTCTGCGGCGCGAGGATCTGCTCCGTTCGCGAGACCGAAAGCGCGCGGTGCTGGTTCGGGTCCTTCTCCAGCGCCGCGAGGATCTCCGCGCGGAGCGGCCCTTCGAGCATCGCCCACGCGAGCTTCCACGCGTCGCTCGGATCGAGCCGCAAGGCCCGCGTGTCCACCCATCGATCGAGCACGGTCACGATCGCCAGGTGAGCGAGCGCGTCTGCCAGGTGACCGAGCACGAGCGCGCTGTCGCCGTTGAGCCGCACCGCGGTCTCGAAGCCCTTCACGGCCGCGCGCAGGTGGGCGACGTCGCCCGTCGCCTGGTAACGCCCTGTGTGCGCGATGGCCGCGTTGTTCGCCGCCGACGCGTCCCGCGCCGCGTCCTTCTCGTGGAAGGCCGCTTCCTCGGCGAACGCCCGATCGGCCTCCGCGAGTTTGCCCTGCGAAACCGCCCGCGTGCCCTTCACCTGCAGGAGCTGCGCCTTGACGAAGGGCGAGTTCGGATCGGCGAGGCCAAGCCACTTCTCGCGGTCTTCGAAGCTCGTCGACAGGTTCGCGCGGAGCGAGGCCGCCAGGTAGCGTTTGTCCGGAGCCACGCTGGTGTCGTTGTACACGGCCTCCACCACCTGCCGCGCTTTGGGCTCCAGGCCGAGCTCGCGATAGGCGCTCGCGACGCGAATGGACAGGGTCGCGTCCTTTTTCTGGAGGAGCCCTTCGAGCTCCGCGTCGCCGTCCGCGGCCCGCCCGAGCCGGTGATACACCTGCCCGAGGCCGAGGTGATACAGCGGATCCCCCGCCGCCTCGCCGCGCAGCGCGAGGAACGCGCGCTCCGCCTGTTCGAGCAGCGCCCGCTGCGTGTCACCCGTCGTCGTCGAAGCTCGCCGGAGCTTGATCATGCCGAGCGAGATGGTCGCGGGGATCACCGCCTCGTGCCGCAGGAACTCGTCCTGCAGCGACGCGAGCGTGGGGTCCTTGCGGTATTGCTCGGCGACATAGGCCTGGATGAGCTCTTTCCCCTGCGCCTCCGTCGCGCTCTGGAGCTTCGAGCGGAGGTCGCTCGGGACGTTTCCGGAGCGCAGCTCGGCCGTGATGCGGCTCTCGACCTTCAAGCTCGCCGCGCGGAACGCGCGTTGCGCTTCCTGGAAGTCGGAGAGGCGCTCGTTCACGAGGGCCGTGAGGATCCCGTCGGCCTTGTCGAGGTCCCCCGCCTCGGCGTGCGTATCGGCGAGCGCCTGCTGCGCCAGCGCCGTGAGTCGGCCGGGCGGACCGAGCCTGCCGAGCAGCTTCAATGCAGCCTTCGTATCGCCGCGGCTCCGCTGCCCCGCGGCCATCCCCACCGCGAGCTCCTGATGGTCCCGTCGCTGCGTGAGCGCCACCACGAGCGCCACTTCGTCGTTTGCTTCGAGGATCGCCCGATCCTCCGCGAGCTGCTTCCGCGCTTCTTCGAGGCGCTTCTTCACGTCGGCTGCGGCGTCCGCCTGGCCTTGCTTCGCGGCCTGCTCCGCCCACGTCGTGGCTTCGGTCTCGGCCTCGATCCATAGCGACGGCGCGGGCCCGAAGCCATCGAGGATCTTCTTCGCCGCCTCGATCGATGCCGCATCCCCGAGCGCCACGTAATGGCGCAGGGCGCCGATCGGACGGCTCCCCGCCATTCCGTCGGCGAGGTTTTTCCGGAGACGCGCGCGCCGCTCCACGATCGCCGTCGCCTCCGCGCGACCCTCGGCCACGCGCGCGGCCATGTCGAGCACGGTGAGCACCGCGGCCGCCTTCTCCGGCGTATCCTCGCCGATTTGATCGGCGAACGCCGAGAGCCGCTCCGCGAGCAAGACCGCGGCCTTGCCGTCCCTCGCGTCGGCCGGCAGCTCGTTGAAGGCGTTCATCACCCGGCCGATCGCTTCGAGCGACGCCACCGTCGCAGGCTCGTGCACGCCTTCCGCGGTCACGAGGCGCACGATCGATGCGGCGACCTCGTCCACGTCGACCTCGTCGGGATAGGTCCCGAGCACGAGCCGATACTGCGAGAGCGCGCCCTCGGCATCCCCCTTCGCCTCGGCCTCGCGCGCCTCCGCGAGCGCGACGGACGCCTTGCGCGCGGGCGAGTCGAGGTAATTCGAAAGGGCCACCGAGGCCGCCACGCCGAGCGTGCCGAGCAGGGCGACGCCGCGCCAAACCTTCGCGATCGGCCCGAGTGGCTCTTTCGCGAGGAACTGGTAGCTCATCGTGCTCACCTGCCGGACGCGGTAGGCCGCGACGGGCACGATCGGGATGAACACCACGCAAAAGCAGTAGGTCGCGACGTACGACCCGTCGGGCCAGCGGTCGCGCTCGCCGTAAAGCCGGAAGCCGATGCCGTTCAGCGTGAAGAGCGTGGGCGCGCGTTCGAGTGGGCGCGGCGAACGCTCGACCTCGCGGAGGGCGTCACGCAGCGCGCGGCTCTTCACGTGCCGGCGGCCCTGCGCGACGGCGCGATCGGCCCGCTTGAAATGGCCGGCCCGCTGGAGCCACCGCGCATGCGTGAGCCGAGCGAAGACCGGAAGCTCCTCCGCGGCCGCTTCGAGCTCGGCCCGCGCCTCGGGCGCCTGCGCGAGCGGGGTGGCCTTGCCGAGCAGGCGCCGCGCCCCGTCCAGATCGCCGCTCGCGGCTTTCAGGCCCGCGACCTCGCCGAGCAGGGCGGCCACGCGGCCTTTGATGCGCGGGGCGAGCTCGTCGTCGGCGGCGAAGAGCGCGTCGTCGAGCTGCGAGAGCACGTCCCGCTCCACCGCATCACGGACGAACACGACACGCGGGCGCGCTTGCGCCCAATCTTCACGTTCGGGATCCGGCTCCAGGAGCGGCTCGGCGAGGAGCTCGTCGACCGTGCTGACGCCCTCTGCGAGTTGTTCGATCGCGGCCATGGCGCCTAGGAAAGACAAACGGCGCCCCGCCGTCAACGGGGATGCTTGGCCCGCTCACACGTTTCGGGCGCTCACGCCTTCACGCGCTTCGCCTCTGGATCGTAGAGCGGCTTGAGCGAGGCGACGGCCGGGTACAACTTGCCGGCGATCTCGACCTCCCACGTGGCCTGTTCGAGGTACTTCGTGTCGACGGGCGCGCCGGCCTCCACCATGACGAGGCCGACGGCGCCCCCGACAGAGTGCCCGTACGAAGCCGCGCGCACGTAGCCGATGGGCTTGCCATTCCGACGCACGACCTCCGCGTGGAACATCAAGGGCTCGGGATCCTTCACGAGCACCTGCACGATCCGGCGCGTGAGCGGCCCTGCGGCCTTTTTCGCGAGCACCGCTTCCCGCCCGAGGAAGTCCGCCTTCTTCAGATCGACCGCGAAGCCGAGCCCCGCCTCCAGCACCGAATCGGTGTTGTCGATGTCGTGGCCGTAATCGCGATAGCCCTTTTCCATACGGAGGCTCGCCAGCGCCTTGAGCCCGGCGTGCTTCAGATCCACGCGTTTGCCCGCTTCAACGAGACGATCGTAGACGTGCGTGGCCTGCTCCGTGGGGATGTAGAGCTCGTAGCCGAGCTCGCCCAGGTACGTGATACGCACGCAGAGCGCGCGGGCGAACCCGATGTCGATCTCCCGCGCGGCGCGGAACGGGAACGCCTCGTTCGACATGTCCTCCGAGGTCACCATTTGCATGAGCTCGCGCGAGCGCGGCCCCTGGATGTTGATCTGCGCATACCCCGAGGTCACGTCCGTCACGAATGCGTGCATGTCCGGCTTCGTGTGCCGGCGCATCCAGGCGAGCGCGTGCCGGTGCGCCGTGTCCGAGGCGACGACCCAGTATCGCTCGTCGTCGAGCTTCGTGACCGTGAGGTCCGCCTCGATCGTGCCGCCGGCGTTCAGCCATTGCGTGTACGTGATGACGCCCGGCGCGCCGTCGACGCTGTTCGCGGAGATGTAATCGAGCAGCTTCCCCGCGTCCCGGCCCTGCACCAGGAATTTCGCCATGAACGACATGTCCATGAGGATCACGCCCTCGCGGCAGGCGCGGTGCTCGGCTTCCCACGACGGGAACCAGTTCTGCCGGCCCCACGAAAGACGCTCCACCTTGGGGAGGGTGCCGGGCGGCGCATACCAGTCCGCGCCTTCCCACCCGCTCACGTCCTTGAAATAGGCGCCCTGGGCCGCGAGCCGCTCGTGAATGGCCGAGGTCTTCGCGCCGCGCGCCGTCTGCATCGAGCGCGTCGGGTAATGGCATTGGTAGACCATCCCGAGCGACTCCACCGTGCGCGTGCGGCGGTATTCGGGGTTCGCCTGGTACGTGTGCAGCCGGTCGATGTTCATCCCCGTGACGTCCACGTCCGGGCGACCATTGATGATCCAGTGCGCGAGCACGCGCCCGAGCCCGCCGCCCGTCAGGATGCCGATCGAGTTCAGGCCCGCGGCGACGAAGTAATTCTTGATCTCCGGCGCCTCGCCGACCACGGGAGCGAGGTCGGGCGTGAAGCTCTCGGGGCCGCAGAAGAACTTGCGGACGCCCACCTCCAGCGTGACGGGCACGCGCCGCATCGCCTTTTCGACATAAGGGCCCATGCGATCCCAGTCCGGGGTGATCTCGCCGAAGGAAAAATCATCCGGTACGCCCTCGATCTTCCACGGCGCGCAGAGGGGCTCGAAGAGGCCCACCATCATGCCGCCGACCTCCTCGCGGTAATACCCGTACGAGCCCGGGTCTTCGAGCACGGGCATCGATTTCGGCAGGTCGGGGATCTTGGCGGTGATGAGGTAATAATGCTCGGCCGATTGCAGCGGGATGTTGACCCCCGATTTCGCGCCGAGCTGCCGCGCCCACATGCCCGCGCAGTTCACCACGTACTCGGCCTCGATGTCGCCGAACGGCGTCTGCACGCCGGCGACGGCGCCGCGTTTCGTGATCACGCCCGTGCAGGGCACGTTCTCGAGGATCGTCGCGCCTTGCATCTTGGCGCCCTTCGCGAGCGCCATCGTGATGTCGACCGGGTTCGCCTGGCCGTCCTCCTTCACGTAGAAGCCGGCGAGGATGTCGTCGGTCCGCGCGAGCGGGAAGAGCTCCTTCACCTGCGAAGGCGAAATCTCGTGCACGTCCACGCCGCAGTGGCGGTTGAACGCCGAGACGCGACGGTACTCTTCGAGCCGGTCCGGATCCGCCGCGACCTCGATGAACCCGACCGGCTTGAACCCGGTGCCGAGGCCCGTCTCCGCTTCGAGGCGGGTGTAGAGATCACGCGTGTACTTGCGCATCTCCGTCGACGTCTCCGACGTCGAGCCGAAGGTCACGATGAGCCCGGCGGCGTGCCAGGTCGTGCCGGAGGTGAGGCGGTCCCGTTCGAGCAGGACCACGTCCTTCCAGCCCATGTGAGCCAGGTGGTAAGCGACGGAGCAGCCAATGACGCCGCCACCGACGACGACGACACGCGCGCGCTTCGGCAGATCCGGTACGGACATGGCGTGCTCATGCCTGAAACCGCCGTCCGCGTCCAAGCCCATCGATACCGAACGTGACGATTCTCACCCGGAGGTAGCATCGGGAGTGTGATGTAACCAACGTCGCTGTGCCGAAGTCGGCGGACGGGTCTCGCGGGCGACGAGCCGGCGGGGGGACCGGTCCGTGACCTCGGCGCGGCCCGGAATCGCGGGACGCACCGTTCCGACGATTCTGTGCTCGGCGCGCCAATCCGTTGACGGCTGCGTGTCGTGTTCGTAGGGTGATTCAATTGGCGCTCGGATCCACCTGATCACGAGGGGGGAGGACAGCGTGTATCTTCCGATGGAAAACGAGTGCGCGGCGCTCCGCGCGCGGGTCGCCGAGCTCGAGGCGAGCCTCGCCGTTCGACCACCTGGGGTGACGAATGGCCACCGTCGTGAAGCTGCCCCCTCCGACCCCGATGCCGAGGCGCGCCTTCTGCGCGCAGCGCTCTATAACCTGGCCGACGCCATCGTGATTTGCAACCGCGACGGCCGGACCGTCCACTTCAACGCCGCGGCGACGCTGATTTTCGGCGAGCGGTCGAGTGACGTCCCCTCCGAGGAGCTGTCCACGCGATACGGCCTCTTTCTCCCGGATGGCGTGACCCACGTCCCCATGAACGATCTTCCGTCCCATCGTGCGCTGCGGGGGGAGAACGTCGACCGCATCGAGCTTTTCGTGCGGCGAGAGAGCCTGCCGGCCGGCATGTACGTCGAATGCTCCGCGCGTCCCATTCGCGACGCGGATGGTGTCATTTGCGGCGCCGTCGTCGTGTGCCGCGACCTGGGCGAGCGCAGGCGTTACGAGGCCGAGCGCGAGCGACGGCTCCGCGCCGAGGAGCAGCGGCTCGCCGCCGAGAAGGAGCGGCTCCGCATGGCGCGGATCCTCAAGAGCCTGCTCGAGCACCTCGACATCGTGGTATGGGCGACCGACGAAACAGGCGTCTTCACGTTTCACGACGGCCGCGGCGCCGAAGCGGCGGGGATCGCGCGGGGCGCTCTCGTCGGCAAGAACGCCCGCGACGTATACCCCGACGACTTGCTCATCCACCGCGCCCTCGCGGGCGTCCCCGGGCACGACCGCAACGGCGTGCATGGCGTCGCCTGGGAGCATTGGGCCATTCCGGTGACCGACGACGGCAGGCCTGCGGGCGTCATCGGCATGAGTCTGAACATCACCGAGGCGCACCAGGCCAAGCTCGAGCTCGAGGCGAAGCTCGCTCTCATTCAACGACAGCAAGAGGTCATCTTCAACCTGGAGACCCCGATCATCCAGGTATGGGACCGCGTCCTCACGCTGCCGATGGTGGGTGTCGTCGACAGCCGGCGCGCCGCGCGGGTCACGGACAACGTCCTCGCCGAGGTCTCGCGCACGCAGGCGCGTTTCGCCATCCTCGATCTGACGGGCGTCGACGTCGTCGATACGGCCACGGCGGGCCACATGCTGAATATCATCTCCGCCGTTCGTCTCCTCGGCGCGGAAGGGATCATCACGGGGATTCGCCCGAACGTCGCGCAGACCATGATCTCCCTCGGGCTCGACCTTTCGCGCGTGCGCACGCTCGCGACCTTGCGCGACGGCCTCTCGTTCGCAATTCGAGAGCTCGCCGGATCCTCCGGCGCCGCGTACGGAACCGGATCGCTTCCTCGGCCGACCCGCAGCCCCAAGGCCCTCTGAATCGCGCCTCCCTCGAATTCCTCCCGTCGTCGCAGGTATCGTTGAATCAGGCTTCTCCCGACTTGCGGGTCGCGCATGAATGTCGGGGTAGGCACATCTTCGACGCGTCAGTCCGTTGACGCAGCGACGTAATTCGCAGATAACGTGAACGACAATCTGTTCCACGACACTTTTCGTGTGGGACCGAGGGGGGAGGACAGCGTGTCGTTGATTGCCTATGAACAGGAGTGCGCGGAGTTGCGCGCGCGGGTCGCCGAGCTCGAAGCACGTTTGGCCCTACCGGCGCCGGCCGAGACGAATGGATACCACCACGAGGAGAGCCCTTCCGACCAGGACGGCGAGACGCGGCTCCTGCGCGCGGCGATTCAAAGCTTGGCGGACGGCGTGGTGATCTGCGACCGCGATGGGCGCCTCCTTCATTTCAATGCCGTAGCGACCGCGATCTTCGGGGAGCGGGCGAGCGAGGCTGTCCCGGAGGAGTGGTCCGTGCGATACGGCCTCTTTCATGGGGATGGCGTGACCCCCTTCCCGTCGCACGAAATGCCGCTCGTTCGCGCTTTGCAGGGCGAGAATGCCGACGCCGTCGAGCTCTTCGTGCGGAGCGAGCGGCTGCCGGCGGGCAGGTACGTCGAATGCTCGGCGCGCGCGATCCGCGACGCGGACGGGGAGATCTGCGGCGCCGTCGCCGTCTGCCGCGACCTCGGGGAGCGAAGGCGCTACGAGGCCGAGCGCGAGCAAAGGCTGCGCGCCGAGGAGGCGCGGCTCACCGCCGAGAAGGAGAGGCTTCGCATGGCGCGGATCCTCCAGAGCCTCCTCGATCACCTCGACGTCGTCGTATGGGCGACCGACGAGAAAGGGGAATTCACGTTCCACGACGGCCTGGGCTGCGCGTCGGCCGGGTTCGAACGGGGCACGCTCCTCGGAAAAAGTGTCTTCGACATTTCACCGGGCGATCGCCTCGTGCAGCGCGCCCTTCTGGGCAACGCGGCGCGCGATCGCTCGCACATGAATGGTGCCGTCTTTGATAACTGGGTCATTCCATTCGGCGAGGACGACCAAAAGGGCTCGGGTGTCCTCGGCTTGAGCCTGAACGTCACCGAGGCGCACCAGGCCAAGGTGGAGCTCGAAGCGAAGCTCGCCCTCATTCAGCGGCAGCAGGAGGTCATCTTCAACCTGGAGACCCCGATCATCCAGGTATGGGACCACGTCCTCACGCTGCCGATGGTGGGCGTCGTCGACAGCAAGCGCGCCGCGCGGGTCACGGACGACCTCCTCGCCGAGGTCTCGCGCACGCAGGCGCGCTTCGCCATTCTCGATCTGACGGGCGTCGATGTCGTCGACACGGCCACGGCCGGCCATATGCTGAATATCATCACCGCCGTTCGTCTCCTCGGCGCGGAAGGAATCATCACGGGGATTCGCCCGAACGTCGCGCAGACCATGGTCTCCCTCGGCCTCGACATCTCGCGCGTGCGCACGCTGGCGACCTTGCGCGACGGCCTCGCCTTCGCGATTCGAAAGCTCACCGAGGACGGCAGCGCCGCGCGCCGAGCCGCCGCGTTGCCCCGCCCGACTCGCAGCGTCGAGTCGGGGTGACGTGCACTGTCGAAACCCTATTTGCTCGCATAGGTCGGGTGGATGTGGTACGCGAGGTCATGGACTCCTCGCACCAGAAGGATCCCGACATCGCCGCGCTCGAGCAAGCGGCGGCGAAGGAACGCCGGAAGAAGCTCCTCATTGCTGGCGGCGTGATCTTGTGCGTCCCGCTCTACTGGGCCATGGGGTTTTCGAGCGTGCGTGGTTCCCTCGCGGAGGAGGGCTATACCGACCTCCACGTCTCGCCGTCGGGGCTCTTCGACTGGACGTTCGAGGGGAAAAAAGGCGCCTCGACCTGCAAGGGCAGCGTGACCCGCATGCCGTTCTCCTCCTCGAAAAACACCTTCTGTTCTTCGGTCGACGCATCGGGGCGCGCGAGTGGCTCCCTCGACACGAGCTCGAACTGACCACGGAGGCGCGTGATGATTGTCGCAACCTCCCGTTCGTCCCGTGAACCCCTGCGCCTCGTCGAGCTGCCTTCGCGCCCGCTCCGCGCGGACGAGCTGCGCGTCCGCGTCCGCTCCATCGGCGTCAACCCCGTCGACTGGAAAATGCGCGAGGGCGGCCCGCTCGGCACGGCGCAGCGAATCATCGGCCCGTCCGGCCCGCTCGTCGTTGGCATTGATTTCGCCGGCGAGGTCGTCGAGGTCGGGAGCGGCGTCGAGACACCAAAGGTCGGCGACCGTGTCGTCGGCGGCACCGATTTTTCACGCAACCAGCGCGGTAGTTATGCCGACGAGGTCATCGTGCGCGCCGATCAATGCGCCGAGCTGCCCGCGTCGGTCTCCTTCGACGAAGCCGCGAGCCTCCCCGTCGCCGGCGTGACGGCCTGGCGCTGGCTCCAGGAGGCCGGTATCCCGTCGCGGCCCGGCGCGCGGGTGCTCGTGCTCGGTGGTTCGGGTGGCGTGGGCCTTTTTGCGTTGCAGCTCGCCCGCTCGTATGGCGCGACCGTGGCCGCCGTGTGCTCGGCGCGGAACGTGCCGCTCGTCACGCGGCTCGGCGCCACAGCCATTGATTACAATGCAGGCGACCCGCTCGAAGCCGCTGCCCGCCTCGGCCCCTTTGATCTCGTGCTCAATGCCATCGGCTCCGTGGTGTACCCGTCGTCCGCGTGCCAAAAGCTCTTGAACGCGACGGGGTTGCTCGGCCTCGTGGTCATCCGGCCCGCCGATTATCCTTCGCTCTTGTTCTCGCGCCGGACGAAGACGCTCCTCGGCAAACCCACGCGCGAGAGCCTCACGCCGCTCGTCGCGGCGCTCGCGAAGGGCGAGATCGAGGCCATCATCGAGGCGAAATTCCCGCTCGCGGAGGCCGAGGAGGCGCATGTCCGATCGCGAGCCGGCAAGGTCGTCGGCAAGCTCCTGCTCGTCCCCTGAATCGATTTCAGGTTTCCGGTTCGTCCTGCGTCAACAATGCGCAGAGATGTGCGACATGCCAGGCGTATTCCTCGCTGCGGGCCTGTTCGGCCCGAGCGCGGGCCGCCGCGGGATCGGGCGAAGGGGTTCGCGGCGTCCACAGGGATCGAAGCCACGACGTGAAGCCGGCCGAGGTATCAACGGGAATCGACGTTGCCGCGTCTTCGGCCGCGCGGGTCGCGGCGAGGCGCGACACGTCCACCGCCGCGCGGCTCGCCGCTGCCTTCCGTCGCTGAGACAGCCGGGCCGCGATGGCCCCCGAATCCATTTCGGATTTCGCGGCCCAGGCGCCCGGTCCCCGGGCCGCGGCCGCTTGCATGGCGGCATCGAGCTCGACGTCGGTCCAGCTCTCCTCGACCTTCCATTCGTGCTCCGCGTCGGCCTCGGCCTCGGCCATTTCGGCGGCCGCCTCCGCGACGAGCGCCGCTGCCTCGGCCGCGGCCGCCGGCGCGCGGGCCTCCCACGCCTCGACGTCCCGGCGCGCCTCTGCGCCGACGCGCGCGAGGACCCGCGCCGGGGACAGATTGCGCTCCAACATGGCGTCCGCCATGGCGATACTGCCGAAGGGCCCGCCGGGGGAAGGTTTGTCCTCGTTCCGCGTCGGCTTCCAGGGCCATTGTCCCTCGATCCATTGCCGCGTCTGCCGGACTGCCTCCACGCTCGAAGCCTCCGGCTCGCGCCGCGCTTCCCGCTCCTTCTCCAGGGCTCGGTCGGCACAATCGCAGGCGAAACGCAGGAGCACGGAGGCAGGAATGCTCCCCGAGCCGATCGCCTGCGTGAGGCGCTCGTCCGCCGTGATCGAGCCGTCGGCGAGCAGATCGAGGATGGCTTTGGGGTTCAAGGGATCAGTTACATTGATCCTGCGGCAGTGGATTGACAGCGCTGCCCGGGTCGAACGGATACCACACGACGGCGACCGTGTTCACGCGGCCTTGGCCGCACATGAGGGTCACGTCGAGGAACAGATCCTTCTCGTAATGCTTGCAGGTCGTGTAACCGCCGACGGAATCCGTGAAATCGAGCGCGTCAGCGGCCTCCTCGCAGGTTTTTCCCCAGATGGACAGCGGCCCGTCTGCGTACCGTTTCACCCAGTCCGCAGCGCCCAGATGGATGTCGATCATCAATCCTCCCGAGGGCATGACCGACACCGTGGGCCCGTCCTTGTACCGGATCTTGTCCTTCGTCCGTTCCCCCTTGCCCCAGGCCGCCTCGATGTCGTCGAGCGTGGCCCCCGCGCGCACGCCTGCAATGGACAGAAAATCCCGGAACCCGAAGACCTTCGGCTTGGTCGCGGGGGGCGGCGGCGGCGGTGAGGGGTCGGCCGTTGGTTTTTCCTGCGCAGCCGTCGCGGCCGCAGGCGGCGGCACGGAAGCGACCGGCGGAGACGGCGGCGCGCTCGCGCAGCCCAAGGCGGCGAACATCAACACGACGGATACGGATAGGATCGAGGGTTTCACGCGTCCTCCTGCCACGGAGCGGCGACGCAGTGTTCCACGAGCCCGCTCGTCCTTGCAAGACCCACGGAGGTCGCTGCCTCGGGTGGATCGTGATAGGCATGGGGGATGAAATCGTGTCGCAGGGACGTCCCTTCTCCGGTCGAGATCGTCTTTTCGATCCTGGAGCGCCGTGACACGGGCGGAAGGTGGGGCGGGAAGCGCAAGACGAGCGCCGATGTCCGGCAGGCGTTTCGCGAAGAGGTCGAGGAATGGGAGCGCATCGTTCTGCGGCCCGACGGGTCGATCGTGCAGACGCACCGGATGAGCCCCAAGCCGCTCGGCTCGATGCTCTCGCTCGTCTCGTTTGATCCGATCCAAGAGACCATCGGAACCTATCGAATCCTCGATCCCGACGAGGCCCGGCGCACGTGGCAGGCCGCCACGTGGTTTGACGTCGAATCTCCGTGCCCCTGGGTCGGCGACGTGCTCGGGTATTGCGGCGTCACGCTCGCCCCTTCCGCGCAGGCCACGCGAGATGCGCCCCCGAGCATCGACCGCGACTTCTTCCTGATCCCGTTCGTACACGCCGCCCGGGGGATCCTCGCGCGACCCGACGGCGCATGGCGCCACCTCGTGGTCGAGCATCACCATGCCGTGGAGAACGTCGCCAACAAGTATGGTTTTTCCGACGGAGACCTCTTCTTCACGCGCGACTATGGCCCATATCTGCAAGCGATCCTCGACGATGCGAACGCAAAGATTCGCGCGGCCGGCGCCGAAGGCGAGGTGTATTTCTGCGGCACGAGCCACAACCCTGTCCGGCTGGGGGACGCGCTGAAGAAGGACGGGGAACCCGTCGAGGTATGGGACGTCTTCAGGGACGACGAGGAGATCTCGTTCTGGGGATACGACTGGGAAGCCCTGAAAGACCCGCGATTCCTTTAGCGCGCGCCCGGCCACGGAAAGACCCCCACCTCGTCGAGCGCAAGCAAGAACTCCCCGATCATCCGGCCCTGCTCCGCCACGCCGCGGGGGCTCGCGATGGCCACGAGCGTCCTCTTCGCGCGCGTGGCAAACGCTTGATCTCCCGTGATCCGACCGAGCCCCGCGAGGAACCGCGCGGCGAGCGTGTTGCTTGCGAACGGACGCTCGCGCCGCGCGAACACCCCCACGGCGGAAGGATCGTTCGTGTGCGCGAAATACGCCCCTGTCGCGGTGTCGAGAAACGTCTTCTCCATGGCATCCGCGATCCGCAGCGCAGCGTCGCGGTACGCCGCGTTTTGCGTGACCTCGAAGAGCCGCACGAACGCCCGGCCGAACCCGGCGGCGTCCGCGAGGTAATGCACGGGTGAACGCGCCTTTGCGTCATGCTCGACCGCGCCGTCGGTCCCCACGTGGCTCGCCGTCACGAGGGCGGCGGCCCGCTCCGCCCGTGCAAGCGCGTCCTTGTCGCCCGACGCCTCGAACAGCATGCACATCGCCGCGATGGCGAGTCCATTCTCGTAGGCGTATACGTGATCATCGACGCGCGGAATCCCGAGCTTGCGCCGCCCGGCGTCGTCGAGGCGATAATACACGTCCCCGTCGATGAACGGTTTTCCCTCCTCGTGTGCGCCCACGTCCGCGTCCTGGCTCACGAGGAAAGCGCCCTCGGCGTTCGACAGGAAGGTCGACAGGTACCGCGCGATCCCGCGGGCGTCCTCCAGCAGATCCTTGCGGCCGGTGGCCTTGTGCGCGGCGGCGTAGGCTTCGAGGTTCGCCGCCTGGTACGGCATCAGCTTTTCGTAATGGGGTTCGGTCCACGTCGAGCCCGCGGAATACTGGTAGATGCCGCCCCATACCGGGTCGAGGATCGCGCGCTGCTTTTCCAGGGTGAACACGGCGCGCCGGCGCGCGAGTTCGTCCCCGTGCGCCGCGCGCCGGAGCTCGAAGAGCACGTTCGCCCCGAGCGGGGATTTTTGAAAATTCCCCCAGCTCCCCTCTTCCCGGTCGAAATAACGATCCATGTCGATCGATACGCGCGCCGCGATCCACGGCAAAGCCTCGGGCGCGGGCACGGTCCGCGTCGGGTCCTGCGCTTTGTCGCCGCCCTCCGCGTTTGTTGTGGCAATCGCTTCGAGGATGGGCAAGAGCTCGTCTGCAGGCAGGTATCCGCGGTATTTGCCGATCTCCTCGGCGTCGGGCGAGAGCAGGATCGTCGCTGGCCAGCCCCAGTCGACATACCGTTCGCCGATGTCCGGGCGCTCGTCGATGTCGACCCGAATGGCGACGAACTTCTCGTTCAGGAGACGGCCCACGCGTTCGTCGTGGTACGTTGTCTCGTCCATCACGTGGCACCAGTGGCACCACGAGGCCGCGCCATCGAGGAGAATGAATTTCCTCTCGGCGCGGGCGCGCGCGAAGGTCTCCGGCGAAAACGAATGCCAGGTGAAGAGCTGCTTTTGTTCCTTCGCCCGCGCGAGCGCGAGGTTCACCGCGTCCGGTGTCCCCGCTCGCACGAGCCCGCGCGGGGACACCTGGGACGCCTGGGGCGTCGCGCCACAGCCGAGGGCGAGCACGAGGGCGGGAAGCAGAAAACGTCGCATCTCGCCCCACGTACGCGCGGCCCCGCGTGGCGGATCCCCCGGGGCCCTCACGGATCGCCCGTGGGCTGAATGGCCGTCGTCTCGACCATGAGCATGACGGTCCTCCCCGGGGCCCGCGGTCGATGCATCACGCCCTTCGTGATCGTCACGCCCTGCTGCGGCCCGAGCTCGATCGTCTGATCTTCCAGATCGATGAGGAGCTTGCCTTCGAGGACGAAAAAAAACTCGTCATCGTCGTCGTGCTTGTGCCAGTGGAAATCGCCCTCGATCACCCCGAGCCGCACCACGCTGCCATTGACCTGCGTTAGCGTCCGGTTTTGCCACGTCTCGGTGCATGCGGCGACGACGGCGGGAACGTCGATGCGCTCGAGGTGCTGGAACTTCACATCGAGGTTGATGTTGTACTTGGCTCGATCGGTCATACGAGGGTCTTCTCCTGGGGCGGGATGTTACGTCCGTTCGCCGGGCACCGCTAGAGGTTCAGCATGTAGAGCGCGAGGGCCGCAGTGCGGTCCGTTTTGCGTTCTTCGAGGGACGCCGTGACCTCCGGCGCGAGCCCGACGAGCTTTCCGTACTCGCCGAGCGCGCGGATGCGGGCCCTTGATACCTCGCCGAAGTAGATGTGAGAGATCTTTTTCTGGTCCGCCGGGTCGAGCGGCTGCAGGTACCCGCGCAGAATCGCGCGCGCCGTATCCATCGACGCGCCCGGCGCGCCGGAGGCGTGGAACGTGATCACACGCTCGAACGAGGGCTGGAAGTACGTCCACGCCTCCGCCGTCGCAGCATCGAGCGGGATGGGCGCGAGGGCCTTTTCTTCGAGCCAGGCGCGCACCCCGGCGTGCCGTTCGATCCATTCCGGGTGAGCGAGCAGCTCGCCCGCCGCGGCTGTCCACACGGGCTGCTCTTCGGCAGGGTAAGCGATGCCCGCGCCATGTTCGTCGTGGCTCCGATCCCGCGGGCCGACTTGCTCGGGCTTCGCCATGAGGAGCTTTTCGAGAAGCTTCACCCGTCGCGCCTCGTCCACGCCGTCGAGGCCGAGCGCGACCCGCATGCGGCAAACGGTCTCGGTATCGAGGCGAATACGCTCCCCCTCGAAGATGGGCGCGATGAACGCGTCGAAGCGCTGCGACGCCTCGGCCGCCGGCAGCCAATGGCCGAGCTCGCGGAGGACGTAGCACCGCGGCGCGTTGAAGCGCAGCGTTTCGAGCTCCTTGTCGAGCTCGCGCACGCGGGCGAGCGCGGCGGCCTCCGGGACCTTGCCGCGCGCGGGCTCGACGTAACGCAACTCCAGCTTGGTATTGAATTGGTTTCGTCGCGGCGGTGGCAGCTCCGCCACGCTCGTCGTTTTCTGGGGGGTGTCGAGATCAAAAAGCGCCGCGCGAGCAACCTCCGCGAGATCCCGCGCCGCGCCCGGAACGCCTCGCGTCAGCGGCACCTCGCCTTTCGCCGCGAGGATCTCGTTCACGAGCGCGCGCGCCTCCTGTTCCAGGCCAAACCGCACGCCGAAGGCGCCCAGATCGTTTAGCTGCAGGATCACGAGCTCCAGCGAGGCCGCGTCCGCCGGGCCTTCGAGCCTCCGCTTCACTTCGGGGAGCAGGCCACGGAGGATCGCCGGCCCCTCTTCGCCCTCCGCGCGTGTGGGATGTCCCCATAACATCTGCGAATAGACGGCGGAGGCCGCGCCGTGCAAGAGGAGCTGCTCGCGCGCGTCCTTGCTCGTGCGCACCCGATCGAGCAGGAGCCGCCGGCCCTCCGGGTCGTTGTCGACGATCCAATAGGTGGGAATGCTCGCGAGCGCGAGATACCGAACGTAAGATTTCGGGGGGCGTGGCCCGGGTTCGTCCGGGCCGAGCTCATACGCGGTGATGCTTGCTTCGTCCCGCTTGGCGAGCGCCATGAGGATCTTCGCGTCGTGCACGGTGCGGATGCGCGCGACGAGCGACCGCGAAAAGACGAGGGGTTTTTCGTCGAATGCCGCTGCGCTCTCCGCTTCGAGCTCCCTGTTGCAGGGGGGCGCGAGGAGGAGGTCGCTGACGTCGGGGAAAAGCGAGGGGATCGTCTCGAGGATGTGGGCCCGCACGAGCAGCGGGGCGTGCGCGGCTCGGTCCCACTCGCGCCGCATCAGGGCGAACATCTCGTCGGGGACGGGACGGCCGACCTGGGGGACCGAGCCGCTGAGGCACGGTGGAGCGCTCTGCCACTGCGTGGGCGCGCAGGCGGAGAGCGCGAGAGCGAGCGCGAACGGGACGGCGGCGCGGCGCTTCATCGGTGGGGGCAACATACCGCGACAGACCGGCTCCGTCCCAGGTACTTTCGTCGCTCCCGGCTCGTGCACGATCGCGACACGCGCGTCACGCTCTGCGCATGGAACGTTTCTCCCTCCTGCTCGCCGGCGTGGTCGGCTTCCTCGGGGTCGCGCTCGGCGCGTTCGGGGCGCACGGGCTCAAGAAATGGGTCACGCAGTTCCCGGACGCCGAGCAGCGCCTCACCTGGTGGCAAACCGGATCCCAATATCACCTCCTCCACGCCCTCGCGATAGGCCTCACGGCCTTGCACCCCACGCCAACGAAGGAAGGCAGCGCCCTCGCGCCCTGGTTCTTCCTCGGCGGTATCTTTCTTTTTTCAGGCAGCCTTTACGTCATGACGTTGACCGGCCGTCGTGTGCTCGGCGCCGTCACGCCCCTCGGCGGCCTCCTGCTGCTCGCCGGCTGGCTCGCCATTGCGTTGAACGCGCTTTTTGCGACGGCATGACTCATGCTAGATGCGGGATCACCGGGCGCGCATGGGCGCCCCGAAGGAGCTAGAATGATCTTCGCTTTGACCTCCACGTCTCGTCGCTCGTCTCCCGCTGCCCGCCGGCGTGCCACTCTGCGCCATGGGCGCTCCCCGCTCGCCAGGGAGAAAGCGCGCCTCGTCGCCCATTTCCGCGCGGTCCTCGCCGAGCTCCGCGCGCACGACACGAGCCACCTGTCCCCCGACCAACGCGCGGCGCGCGCGGGCCTGATCGCCGAGCTCCAGCGGTACGCCCGCACCGGGCGTTTCCCGCGGAACCTCGATTTCCCCGGGATCCGCATGCCCTATTTCGTGGACGCCTTCGGGACGCGTTGCGCGATGGCGCACCTCATCGAGGCGACCGGCGAGACCGATCTCGTCGCGCGCGTGGCAAAGGCGGCGAACAATGCGTTCGTTCGCGAGATCGAGGGGGACGCCGCGCTTCGCGCCTGGCTCGATCGGGCGGGGCTCACGGCGGCCGAGGCGGCACGGATCCAGCCGTCGTATTGCTTCGTCAGCAAGGCCGACGCCTGCTTCTGCCAGAACAATGGTGTTGATGTCGTCGCTGTGGCCGAGGCGACCGTGACGGCGATCCAAGCGGGGGGCATGGCCACCGCGAAGGTCGACGTCCTTCATGGTGCTGTCCTCACCTCCCCGATGGTGGGCGACACGATCGACGTCTACAACGCAGGTTCCACGGTCGGTGCTCCGGTGCTCGTCGGAATCACCGAAAACAACTCCTCGGTCGGGGCGGTGCAACTCGACGCGACGGGATCCGTCAAGCTCTCCTGCGGGCTCGACGTGCCCAAGATCTCGAAGCAGGACGCGATCAACGCAATGCTCGCGACGACCAGCGGCGGCGAGAATTCCGCATGCTCGGACTATCTCGAGAAGAAGGACGCCGTCTGGGGCGAGTCGCAGTGCGGATCGGAAGAGAGCGGTGACGAGGTTGATGGCGGCTGTTCGGTCACGGCCGCAGGCGGCGCGTCCCCGCTGCTCCTCGGCTCGCTCGTGCTCGCCGCGGCGACGTTCGCGCGGCGGAGGCGCGTGGCCCGGAAGCGGAAGGCGTCCGCGATTCGCTAGCACACGCGCGGCCGCGTGAAGGAGCCTCCGGGGCGTCCGGTCTGGACAGGCCCCGGGAGCTTCTGTATATCCGTTTCGAGGAACGGATGAAGCGGCACGCACCCACGAGCGCCGCCGGAGAAGGCAAGGCGCGGAAACTCGTGAAGGTCGGTCCGAACGGGAAAGCCCGCGTCGCGCCGATGCCCGAGCGGGCCCCCGTGGGGATGGTGCGGCCTCGCGCGCCTGCCGAGCGCCATTCTCTCCCCACGCTCGCCTCCCGGCGGAGCGGGGCGGTCCGCGGCGTCGGCGCTTGTTATAGCTGCGCGGCGCTCGGGGAGGTTCGTCTGTACGAAGCGGTCGACGTGGGCAAGGTGCTGCTCTGCGGCCCTTGCGCGGACAAGGCGCGCGCCGAGACGTTCGGCCGCGCCGAGCCGCTCGACCACGCCATCATGGTCGGCGGGTTCGAGACGAACCGAAGGCGGCACTGATCACGCCGCCCGGGGCCTGGAGGATATCCATCGCCTCCCGGAGCATGCCCTGGGGGACGTAATGGCCCCCGTCGAATTCGTGGTACGTCACGGTGTATCCCGCGGATTCGAGGGCGGGGACGAGCCGCGCCAGACGGAAGGGGAGCCGTGCGAATCCCTGTCGTGCAGCGAACGGGTGCGTGATACCGTCCGCGAATGGCGAAGAAGCGGGAGGTTCAGGTCAACGCGGTGTCTCGTTACGAGAAGTCGTCGGGCCGCCTCGTGCTCGAAGAATACTCGAGCTGCGAGGTGCCGGCGGGGTGTGGCGGCGCGATCCTGCGATGGATCGACCCGCACGAGGCGCTGCCGCTCCACCTGTGGCTCTGGACGACGGGGCAAGCCGACCTCTTCTTCGACGGCGCGCCTTTCACGTCGAGCCGCGTCGATGCGCGCGCCGGCAGCCACGTGCTCGCGCTCTACGTGCGCCCCAAGGAAGATCTCCCGCCGCAACTCGCGCTCTCGTTCGGGTACTCCGACGACGCCAAGGGGGCCACCGATCCCGCGCGATCGCGGTCGATAGGCCGCAAGATCCAGGCTCTTTCGGGCGCGGGCGCCGTGATGGTCGGATCGACGAAGCAGCCCAGAGGGGATGGCTGGCGCCTGCCTGGCTTCGACGACGGCCGCTGGCAGCCCCTCGTCCGCATGAGCGCCGCGACGAAAGAGCCCAAGAAAGACTGGCACCTCAAGCAGGTGCAAGAGACGGGCGCGTGCATCGTCGGTTTGCCTGGACATACAGGCCCGCTGTGGGTGCGTTGCTCCTTCGAGCTCGCGCTGGGAGGTGCCCCGTGAGCCCGCGGCCGCCCCTCGTGCTCGTGCCGCAGTTCTTCGGCTCGACCGTCTTCGATCGGCGAACCTCCCGGTATTTCCCATTCGATCACGAAGCGACCGACGTCCTCCTCCGCGCCCGCTCGACGTCGATCGGCGCGATGATCGACGCCGCCCCACCCGAGCGCCGGGATGCGCTCGGCGCGTTCGCCGCGGCCTTTTATCACAAGGATTTCTTCACCCACGATTTGCGGTTCGACGGCGAGGCCCTCGACGTCGTGCCGCCGGCCGATCACCTCACGGGGCCGCTCGCCGTGCACCTCGAGGTCGTCGCCGCGTGCAACCTCACGTGCTCGCATTGTTTTGCGGGCGAGCTCCCGCGCCGCGAGCCCCCGCTCACGCTCGCCGAGCTCGATACGCTGTTCGCCACCCTCGCACGGATGGGATCGTTCCGCCTCGGCCTCACCGGCGGAGAACCGCTGCTCCGCAAGGATCTCTTCGACATCCTCGATCTCGCGACGAGCCACGGCCTGCACCCGTGCCTCACGACGAACGCGCTCATGCTCACCGAGGAGACCGCGAAGAAGCTCGGCGAACGGTCGCTCGTCTGGCTCAACGTCAGCCTCGACGGGGCGACGGCCGCGACGAACGACGCGGTGCGTGGCGCGGGGACGTTCGATCGGGTGCTGGAGAAGCTCGTGATGCTTCGGGCGCACGCGCGATTCTCGCTCGCGTTCACGGTGATGCGTCACAACGCCGACGAGGCACGCGCGTTCGCCGAGCTCGCCGCGCGGACGGGCGCGTTCACGGCCGTGTTCCGGCCGCTTTATCCCGTGGGTTCGGCCGAGGCGCGGGAGGAGCTCTGGCCGTCGTTCGGCGATTACGAGCGCGCGCTCGACGCGATCTGGACCCTCGGCGGAGACGAAGCGGGCCGCCCCGCCGCCGTGCGCGCGATCGATCCGTTCTCTTCGAAGAGCCGCCGTGATTCGCAGGCGGTCGTCCAAGACAACTGGGGGTGCGGCGCGGGCAATACGGTCTGCTCCATTTCCGTCGGCGGCGACGTGAACCCGTGCAGCTTCCTCGGGCCCACGTTCGTCGCCGACAACGTCCGCCGCGCCCCGTTCGATCACATCTGGAGCGAGGGCGAAAGGTTTCGCAGGATCCGCGGCCTGCCCGGCGACGGCACCGGCACGGCCACGTTCGGCGGCGGCTGCCGCGCGCGTTCGCTCGTCATGGCCGGCGACGTCAATGCCCCCGATCCCTGGCTCGCCGAGCACGAGAAAGTCCCGGCGCGCCGCAATCCGCTCACTGTGCTTCGCGCCCAGCGGAGGCTCGCATGAAGCCCCTCGACACGGAATGGCTCCTCTCGGCCGATCACGTCTTGCCCTCGGCCGCGGAGCTCTTGCACCTCGCCGCGAAGCTCGCCGCGAACGGCGAGCTTGAAAAGGCCGCGACCGCCTGCGACGCTGCATTCCGCGTCGCCCCGGACGATTCCGACGTTGCCTCTGCGCGCGCGCTCCTCCTCGATCGGCTGCGCATCGAGGAGCACGGCCTCGTCTTTCGGTACGTGCCCGCGGGGCCTTTTCTCATGGGCGCGGAGGACGGCGACCCCGACGAGCGCCCCGTGCACGCGGTCGAGCTCGAACCCTTCTGGATCACGGAGGTTCCGATCTCGTGGTCCGCGTATCACGCCCTCCTCGGCTGGTCCCCGCCGCCCTACGGCATGCCGCAGCACAAGCCGATCCGAGATCCGAAGACGGGCAAGTACGACGACGAGCTGTTCTTTCTCCACAACGATCACAAGATCCGGCGGAAGTATTGCGCGAGCGAGACCCTCCTCGAGCACGAGGTCCCGCCGAGCGACGCGACGCGCCCCTGGACGTACGACCAGAAGCCGATGGTCGCGGTCTCGTGGGCGCAGGCGAACGCGCTTGGAAAGGCGCTCTCGAACGATCGGGTGACCTACCGTTTGCCCACCGAGGCCGAATGGGAGAAGGCTGCGCGGGGCGGGCTCGTCGGTCGTCGTTATCCGTGGGGGGACGATCCGCCCACGCCCGAGCTTTGTGACTTCGATCGATTCGAGGCGTTCTCGATCCGTCCGCCGCAGGACTTCCCGCCGAACGGCTACGGTCTCCACGGGATGAGCGGCGGCGTCCGGGAATGGACCGCCGACGGATACGACGCCGCGTCTTACGCCGAGAGCCCGCGTGCGCGCCCCACGGGCCCCGCGACGGTGAAGCAGCGGGTGCTCCGCGGGGGCTCGTGGGCCGATTGCGCGTGGGCGGTGCGTGTCTCCTTCCGCATGGGGCACGCGCCCGACAGGGCGAGTGATCCGACGATTGGGTTTCGCCTGTGCCGGACGGCCCGCGGAACGACACGTCGCTGACCTTCGCGGGCGCGGGCCGGGGTGGTGCAGCACATGCGCCGCGCGTGGTCCCCACTACCCGCCGCCAAACTTTCGTTTGTCGCCGGAGGGATGTTGTGGCATCGTAACGTCATGCCCAGACGAACCATACCTTCTCCCGCCGCAGCCAAGGTCGGCGCGCGCATCCGCGTGCTGCGCCTCGAACGGGGTCTGTCCCTCCAGCACGTTGCCGATGTCGGTCAACTGTCGAAGGGTCACCTCTCCAGCATCGAGCACGGGCTCGCGGCGATCACGGTCGAGACGCTCGTGCGCATCGCGCAAGGGCTGGACGTATTGGCGATGGATCTGCTCACGTTCCCGGAGGACGAGGAGCGGGGTCGCATCGCCGACATCATTCGCACCAAGATCGGAAAGAAAGAGCTGCCGAAGCTCCGGCGGGAGCTCTCGGCGCGCGGCGCGGGCAAGGCCTGAAGCCGCCCCGGGGGGGGCCGCTTCGTCCTCCTCGACGCTCATCGCGTCGGCCTTCCGTGCTAACCTCCTCCGCATGCAGGACGCTCTCGACGCGCTCACGGACGACGTACGGTCCACGCAGCCCGAACAGATTTTGATCGTCACCGGCGCCGGCGTCAGCCACGCCAGCGGAATCCCCACGTTCCGCGGGAACGATCCCGACGCCATCTGGAAGCGCGACGTCACCGAGCTCGGCACCCGCGCGTTTTTCTGCGAGAACCCCGCGGGCTCGTGGCAATGGTATCTCTCGCGATTCGAGAAGGTCTCCGGCGCGAAGCCGAACCCGGGGCATCACGCCATCGCGGCGCTCGAGCGATTCCAGACGGAGAGGGGCGGCGACTTCCTCCTCGTCACGCAGAACGTCGACACCCTGCACGAGCAGGCCGGGTCGAAGCGCATGGTCAAGGTCCACGGGACGAGCGATCGGTATCGGTGTTCCCGGAGCGGCTGCGAGCTCGGCGCGCTCGAGGGATCGATCGCCGCGTCCGAGGTCGACCTCACGGCGTTCCGGGCAAACCCCGTGGAGGCGAACGTGCCGCGTTGCCCTTCGTGTGGCTCGTTTCTGCGGATGCACGTCCTCTGGTTCGACGAGGTGTATGCCGGGCACGACGACTACCAGTGGAGTCGGGTGCTCGACGCTGCGAAGGTGCAGGCGCGGCTCGTGATCTTCGCGGGCACGTCCTTTTCGGTCGGCGTGACCGAGCTCGTGACGCAATCCGCGCGTGCGCGGCGCGTGCCCGTCTTCAACATCGACCCCACGCCGCGCATCCACCAGCCGGGTATCATGTCCATCGCCGCCGGCGCGGAGGTGGCGCTCGTCGAGGTGTGCAAGCGGCTCGGCGTGGCCGTGTAGCCGGGGCGTTGAGATGGCGGCGGGGGAAAGGAAATCCTTGCGCGTGGACGGGCTGTTGCTCGCTCTCGAGTCCCATGCGGGGAGGTGGGAGCTTTCGACGGACGACGCGAAGAAGGATCCCCTATGCACGCTGGCCTGGATCGTAAATTTCGCCGCCGGGGGAGGGTGGCCCGGGCTGGAGGAGGCGATTGAGCATCGGAGGAAGCCGCCTTTCGTGCAAGAGCTCGGCGCCGCTCCCGTGGCTCCCGAGGAGGTCACGTACGTCGAGCGGCTCGATTGGCGCATCCTCACCGGCAAGACGTTCGATGCAAACGATGCATGGGGGGTCGCCTCCACGTTTCTCGGCCCCGGGATGATCCTGCCGGGCACGACCCTTCTTCGCCTCATTCGAGCGCTGCGCGAGCTGAACGGAGAGCTCCCCAAGACGGCCGAGCCGGCGCGCGAGCCTCCTGTGGAGTCGCCCTTCGAAACCCTCGACCTCGACGAGGTCGTCGAGCTCGAAAGGAGCGCCGTGGAGCTCGACGACGTCGCGCGAAAGGTGGGGAAGACAGGCGCAGAGGAGGGGTGCGAGTCGGCAGGCCGGTCACAGTTGTTCGTCTCCCTGGACGTGTACGGCTTTCTCGGCACCGACGGGTACGCGGAAAAGCACGCGTGGCTCGAAGCCCATGGGCTCGGGACCTTGCTCGGTTATCACGACGCTGCGGAGGCGCTCCGTCGTTATTTGCGGGATCCCGAGCGCAAGCACTTCCTCCCGGAGGCGGCCGAGGACGAGGAGGTCGTCGGCGCCTGGGTATCCGTCGACTGGTTTCGCCTCGGTGTCCCCACGCCGCCGGGCATGAGCCCCGTGTCGTGGCTCGCGCGTTGCGAGCGTTTTTTGCGTGACTACGACCCCGAGTCGTTCGAGAGCCCGTTCTCGCTCTCCATGAAGATCGGGAGTGAGACCTACGAGGTCGAATGGAGGAGGGACCACCACCAAAAGCCCTCGGTCGTTCGCGTCTTCGTGGAGAAGTGGCCTGGAGAACGAGCCTGACCACGGGGTCGGGTCGAACCTTCTTGCCTCCGCGCGGCGAAGCTCGTAGATGGGCGCCACCTTGGGTGCGCTCCGCGGTAGCCTCACGTTCTCGCGCTTCTACGTCACTGGTGACATCCCCGACGATGTTCCCGGAACGACGCTGAAGCGCATCCGTGCCAACGCTTTCCAGCCCCTCTCGCCCGACGACGAGAAAAACGAGGGCGCGGGCTGGGCCAGCATCGAGGATCCCTTCGTCACGGACCTCGATCACGAAAAGGTCTTCTACAACGAGTACGTTTGTCTGGGCTTGCGCCTCGATCGGTGGGTCATCCCCGGCCCGCTGCTCAAGGCCCACCTGCGCGACGCCGAGCAGGCGCTCCTGGCGAAGAGGGGCCTCGAGCGCCTCGGCAGGCAGGCGAAGGCCGAGTTGAAGACGATGGTCGTGCGCAAGCTGCGGCGCCAGCTCGTGCCCTCGCTCAAGAGTTACGACGTCGTGTGGAATTTGCGGACGAACGTGCTCCACCTGTACAGCCAATCCGAGCGCATCGCGGCCCTGCTCGACGACCTCTTCAAGCGCACGTTCAAGGTCGACCTCGTGCCCGAGAGCCCGGGCACGGCCGCCGATCGCCTCGGCCTCGACGCCAAGGAGGCGCGGGCCATGGCCGGGCTCGAACCGACGATCCTTGCCCGATTGGAAGAGGAGGCGCGCTGATGGAGCTCCTGGATCTCATCGAAGGGCGCCGCTTCATGGGGCGTGAATTCGTGGTCTGGCTCTGGTTCGAGAGCGAGATGCAGGAGACGAACCTGCACCCGACGGGCGCCGATCCGGTCTCGATGTGGCTGGAGGCGCAGATCACGCTCGTCCTGGAGAAAGAAGAGAGCCGGCTCAAGGGCGCGATTCCGGCCTCGTCGCCGGAGGCGAAAGAGGCGCTCCGGCAGGGCAAGCTCCCGAAGGAGGCGAAGATGCGCCTCGTGCACGGGGAGCGCGAGTATGCCTGGACGCTCAAGGCCGATTCGCTGGCGCTCTCGGGCCTCAAGTTGCCCACGCAGCTCAAGAAGAACGACGAGAAACACGAGGTCTTTTACGAGCGCATGATGCTGCTCGAAGACCTCGAGACCTCGCTCTCGGCGCTCTACGCGGACTTCGTGCGCCTGCGCCTCGCGGATCCGTGGGACGACGAGATCGTCCCGCTCATGAAGAACTGGGCGCACGGCGAGAAGGCGGACGCGGGCGCGTACCTCGCCACGAAACGCGCGGTGCTCGGCGAGAAGCGGAAACGCAAGCGGTAACCAGCCCGGTTTCCTGCTCCTTGACAGGGAATGGCACGGACCGTTAGGACTCAAACGAGTCGTTACGGTTCTTGCCTTTTCTGGAGGAGATCATGAATCATCGTGGCTGGAGGGGTCGGTGGATTTCGCTCGTGCTGGCGGGCGTGGCTGCCGTGGTCGCGGCGTCCGGATGCTCGGATGACCCGTCGTCGTCGAATACGGGCGGCGCCGGTGGGACCGGCGCGGGCGGGAATGGCGGCGCCGGTGGCGGTGGTGCAGGCGGCGGCGGGATGGGCGGCACCGGCGGGATGGGCAGCGGCGGCGGGGGCGGGGGCCTCGCGGAGCGCACGTCGGCGCGCATGTTCCTGTCCGGGCACAGCCTCACGGACAATCCATTGCCGGACCACGTCCTGACCATCGCGCAGAGCCTCGGCAAGGACTTCAATTTCAACGAGCAGATCGGCATCGGATCGCCCATCCGCGTGAGGACCAAAGGCGGGAGCTTCGACGCGCCGGGCTGGCCCGGATACAGCACCGGGAAGAACCGCGAAGGCAGCGACATGAAGAGGATACGTTCGGGTTCCTGCGCCATTTCCACGACCGATTGATCGACGGCAACCCGGCCGGGCACACGCTGTGTTACCATAGCTGGCTCGACGTCGACAAGAATGCCCCGACGACGTGGATCAACCACGAGAAGAACGCGCTCTACGCGTTAGTGGAAATAGAGCTTGGGGGGGGGGGGGGGGGGGGGGGGGGGGAAGGGGGGGGGGGGGTGGGGGGGAAAAGGGGAATGCGTGGCGACGAAGGTGAACCTCTCGCTCGCGGCCGAGGCGGGGGGGAGGGTCGAGGTGCTCCCCGCGGGCGCGCGCTCGTTGATCTCGTGGAGCGGATCCTGAACGACGAAGTGCAAGGCATCACGGGCACGACGCCGCAGAAGCTCGACAGGATCTTCAGCGACAACGTGCACATGACGCCGCTCGGCTCGTATTACCTGGCGCTCGTCACGTACGCGTCGATCTTCCGGGCCTCGCCGGTCGGCGCGGCCGTCCCTGCAGGGATCAACTTGACATCGGGACGACATGCCTGGTAAGGGGCGCCGCCCTCGGTTCCACCGGGTCTGATCATTCCCCTTCGAGAGGATTCATGCGCCTGCGAAACTCCCTGGTTCTCGTGCTCGCTCTCACCACGACCGGCTACGGTTGCAGCAAGTCCGATGGGGCTGCCGATTCGACGAAATCGGGAGGCGACTCTGCGAAGAGTTCGGTGATGCCGTGAAGAAATGGGACCTCGCCGAGATGGGCGACCGCTCCGGTGGCAGGCTCTCGCCGAGCGGCGTCGTGTACAACCACCGTTTCCTCGCGGGGGACGCCGGCGTGCTCGCGATCGAGCGATCGCGATCGCAGGGGACTGCGCGGCTCGTGGGGACGACGCTCGTCGCCGTGAAGGCGGACGACGATGCCACGAAGAAGGAGCTGTACGACATCCTCGGCGGGAGCTGAGGACGCCCGCTCCGTTCAGGAAAACCCACGCAAAGGCAGGTCCGGCCGCTGGAGCCAGTTGTCCGCGGCGTAATACGCGTCCGCCTCGACGACGTGCACCGTATACGCGTGCCGTGACCGCGCCGAGCGGTTCTCCTCGCTTCGATGCGGCAAGAGCCCGTGCAGCACGACCAGCGTGCCTGCCGGGACTTCGAGGGGAAAGGCGCCGTCCTCGACGAGGGGGACCGGATCCAGCACCTCGAACCGCGTGCTGCCGCGCTCGTCCCGCAAAAAACGTTTCTTGAGCCCCTGCCGGTGCCCGCCGGGCACCACCCACAAGCATCCATTCTCGATCGTCGCGTCCTCCAGCGCGAACCACAGGCCGGTGACGGTCATGGGCTCGGTGTAGAGGAACGTCGCGTCCTGGTGGCAAACCACCTCGCCGCCGATGTGCGGCTGCTTGAAGATGTACATCGATTGCACCAGGACCGGGCGCGAGAGCCCGAGCTCGGCCGTCAGCGCGGCGAGGGCGGGTGTGCGCGAGAATCGATCGAAGACCGGATCGAGATCGTGCATCGCATGGGCGATCTTGTTGAGCGCGCGCTCCTTGGGCACGCGCAGGCGGCCGTCCGGGCCGAGCGCGCCCTCCTCGAAGAAAAAACGGACCTTGTCGCCCGATGCGAGGAAATAGTCGTCGGAGGTGCGCGTCTGCTCGTGGGTGCTGAAGATCGAGCGGTGCGCCTCCGGGTCGAAGGCGTCGACGAGCTCCTCGACACGGCGCTTCAGCGCGAGGCACGCTTCGGCCGAGACGAATCCGGGCAAGACGAGGAACCCGTCGCGCTCGAAGGTGTCGCGGCGTTCGGACGGGGCGATGGGCCGGGGCATGGCTCGATTCTCGTAGCCCTCCCGGACCCGGCTGTCCACGGCTCCGCGGGGAAGCCCGTGCGTGGCCGAGCCGTCGCGCGCGGCGGGTGTTGCGCCGCGGCGAAGCTCGCCTTACGCTCCGCCCATGCATCCGCACCCCTGGCGAATCGTGCGCGCGCTCCGCGTGCTTTTCGCCTGCCTCATGCTGATGCTACCGGCGGCTCCCGCGCGCTCGGCGCCGGTCGTTCCGGACACGGTGGTGCTCATCGCGTACGCGGGGGCAGCTCCGTACGCCGCGGCGGCGCGCGGGGTCGCGTCGCAAAACGCCGAGGCGCCGCAGGCTGCGGTCGAGGTCGAGGCCCGGCCCGCGCAGGTGGCCTCGTTCGTCCAGGCGACGGCGGCGCTCCCGGCGGATCCGGGCGCCACGCGCGTCCCCGCGGATCGCTGGCTCCTTCACTGCGCTCTCCTTTGCTGAATTCGACGGCCCTTCCCGCGGCCTTCGATTCCACAGCAAGGAGAAAGCGATGTCGCCTTTGGTGCAAAGCCCTCGGAGAAGGGCCTGGCGGCGCTTCGTCCGTCGCCTGCTTTATTCGTTTCGCTCGATGGGCCGGATTGCCCTCGTGCTCGGCTCGGCCATGTTCCCCGGGATGCCGCCTCCGCCTCCGCCTCCACCTCCGCCGATCGAGGAGCAGGCGTCTGGCGGGAAGAAGATGTCCGAGCTTTAGATCGCGCTGCGGCATGCTGCGGCATAACGATGGGCGCCCGTCCACGCGGCCGTCGTTCTGTGCTACCTCACGCCGCATGCTGCTCACCCGTGCCGAGTCCACCTCCTTCCGCGAGACCTCCCTCCACGCCGACGTGATGCGTTTCGTGCGCGCGCTCGAAGCACGGAACGACCCGCGCCTCCACGTCACGACCTTCGGCACCTCGCCCGGCGGCCGCGATTTGCCGCTCCTGATCCTCTCGAAGGACCACGTCCGTACGCCCGAGGAGGCCCGGCGCAGCGAGCGCCCCGTCGTGCTCATGCTCGACGGCATTCACCCCGGCGAGGTCGAGGGCAAAGAGGCGAGCCTCGCGCTCGTCCGTGACCTGCTCGACGGCCGCCATCCCGATTGGCTCGACACGATCACGCTGCTCGTCGCCCCGCTCTTCAACCCGGACGGCAACGACGCGCTCGACCCCGCCAATCGACGGCTCGATCTGAAAAAGCTCGCCGGCCAGGTCGGTCCCGTGGTCGGGACGCGCACGCAGAGCCAGGGCATCAACCTGAACCGCGATTACATGCGCCAGGCTGCGCCCGAGATGCGGGCCTTGCAGGACAACGTCTGCCTTCCGTGGGCGCCCGACCTCACGATCGACAACCACGCGACGAATGGCTCGGTGCACCGCTTCCACATGACCGTCGACGTGCCGCACACCGTCGCGTCCGGGCGGCGCGAGCCGATCGATTTCATGCGCGAGCGCCTCGTGCCGGAGGTCATCGCCGCTGTGCGCGCCCGCGGGTTCGAAAGCGGATGGTATGGCAATTTCGTGGAGGACGAGCGCGTGCTCGACGCGGGCGGCGAGGTCGACGCGGGGACGGCCGTGGACCTCGGCTGGATGACGTACCCACACCACCCGCGCTTCGGCTCGAACTACCGCGGCCTCACGAACCGGCTCGATTTGCTCCTCGAGTGTTATAGCTACCTGCCGTTCGAGGAGCGTGTCCGCACCGCGACCGCGTGGCAGATCGAGACGCTCTCCTGGGCCGCGAAGCACGCGGACGACATTCGCCAGGTCGTCGCGTCGAGCGCCGCGCCGCCGGATCGGGTCGCCGTGCGCTATCGCCTCGATCGCATGGAAACACCGGTCGAGGTCCTCACGCGCTCGCCCCGCACCTTGGACGGCGCGCCCGTCGCGGTGCAAATCCCCTATTTGGGGCGTTTCGAGGGCACCGTGTTCGTCGATCGGCCCCGCGCCTACCTCGTCCCGCCCGCGGTGGCCGAGCACCTGCGCCGCCACGGATTGCGCGTCGCGGCGGCCGAGGGCGCGTACGACGTCGAGGTCGCGCGCGTGACCTCGCTCGGCACGGAGGGAGGGCGCGGGATTCTGGAAGCGGCGGCCGTCGGCGAGGTCGCCGTGGAATGGAAGAGGGATCGCCGGAGCGCGCCCGCGGGATGGTCGCGCGTCGATACGAACCAGCCGCTCGGCGCGATTGCGGTGTACCTCTGCGAGCCCGAGAGCGACGACGGCGCGGTCGAAAACGGGCTCTTGCCGGTGCCCGCCGTCGGCGACGAGCACCCGGTGTTTCGCGTCCGCTGAAGGCTTGCCTCAATCCCCCGGAAACCTACGCGCGAGCCAGGCCTCCACCTCCTCCGGGTGGAACTCGAACGGGCCCATGCCGCCCTTGTAAACGACCTGCCCCTTCTCGTCGATCACGTACAGCCGCTCCGGCCACGCCGCATAGGCCGCGTTCGCGGGGTTCTCGATCGGATCCACGAGGAGCGGGATGTCGTACTGGAATCGCTTCACGAAATCGGCGGCGATGGCGACGCGCGCGTCCGTGCTCCGCGGCTGCGGGTAGCAGACGTTGTGCTCCTCGTTCACGTCCATCTGCCATTCGTCGGTCGGGTGGGCCTCCTTGATGTACACCGTGAGGAATCGGGCGCTCTTGCCATAACGCCCGGACATCGCCTTCAGACGCTCGACCGAGCGCCGGAACGGCGGTCATGTGAAGCTGCCGAAGATCAGGACGAGCGGCTTGTCCCCGATGTACGCCGAAAGCTTCTCCCGCCGCCCCTCCGCGAGCGCGACCATCTCCACGTCCGGCGCCGCCTCGCCGACCTTGAGCTGCCCTTCCTCGCGCTGGTCGTACCGCAACATGCCGATCACGTTGCGCGGGCCCATCCACCCCACGAACGCCGCGCCTCCCGCCAGGAGGAGCGCGCCGACCGCGATCAGAGCTTTTTTCGTTCGCGTCATGGCCTCTTTGTTTACCACGCCCGCGAAGTGGTTGGAAGGGCCACGGATCCGGCCGGTTGTCGGGTGCGAAGAAGCTAAAACGGATTCTGCTGCTTTCCGTTCGGACGGGGCGGCGCCGCCGGGCCCGCCGAGGCCGAGGCGGATGCAGGCGGCGCCGCCGCGAGCGCCGTGACCCGGCTTTGCGCCTGCCGCTGCAGGTCCGCGAGCATGCGCGCGCCGGGGCCACTCGACGGGAGCCCGAGGAGCTTTTGATAGAAGGCGACGGCCTGCTCCTTTTGCCCGAGGTCCTCGCTCGCGACGCCGGCCCCGAGGAGCGCGGGCGCCGAGGCCACGTCGTCCGCGAGCACGCCGCGAAAGACGTCGAGCGCGGTCGCCGCCTTTTTCTGCCGCACGAGCGCGAAGCCGAGCGCATTGCGTGTCTCCGGATCCGGGCGCATCAACGCCGCGGCTCGGAGCGCGCGCTCCGCGTCTTCGAGCTTGCCCGCGCCGAGCAAGGCCTGGCCGAGGGAACCCACGGCCGCGGCGCTCTTCGGGTCGAGCTCTGTCGCGCGCTGAAAATGCTGGATCGCCTCGCCATTCTTCTGCTGCGTGGCCCGCGCGCTCCCGAGGGCCAGACGCGCGTCGAAGCTCTCGGCGATCCGGAGGGCCGCTTCGAGGTGCTCGGCGGCGCCCGGGATGTTGCCCTCGGCGAGCTCGATCTGGCCGAGCCCCACGAGCGCCCCGGCGTTTTCCGGCTTCGCCTTCAGCGCGAGCTGGAATTCGGATTTCGCGCGCGCCGCGTCCTCCTTGCGGCCCATCAGCACGAGCCCGAGCGCGGTGTGCGCGAGCGCCGAGCTCGGGTCGAGCGCGAGCGCCTCGGCGAACTTCATCTTCGCCCCCTCGGCGTCGCCCTGCCGGGCCAGGATGTTGCCGAGCGCGGTCAGATACACGGCCGCGCGTGGTTTGTCGATGTCGAGGAGCAGCTCGGCCTCATATCGAGCGTCGTCGATGGCCTCGGGCGCGATGCGTGATGCGCTTTCGGCGATGAGGTGGACCCGCGCGCGCATGAGGGCGCGTTGCACGTCGGGGTCCGTGGGGGCGAGCTCGCGGGCATGGCCGTACGCCGCGAGCGCCTGCGGGTACCGGCCCGCTTCGAGGGCGACGTCGCCCTGCGCGAGGTGCTCCCGCGCGAGCTCGGGGGTGCGGTTGCAGGCCCAGAGCATCACGGCGCAGAGGAGGAGCGAAGGCAGCCGCGGGACGCGGGCGAGGGGCCTCGGGATCATCGGGGCCGTTCTACGCCCGAGGCGGCCGGGAGAAAAGGCCGCTCGGCGCTGTCGCCTCAGGGTTCGTCGGTCCCAGGCGGGAGTTCGAGGACCCGAGGTGTGAGCGGCTCCGTTGTCACGGCGTCGCGGGCGCCGACCTCGGCGTTCACCTCGAGGACGCGCGGGACGAGCGGCTCGGCCGTCAGCACGCCGCGGGTGGTGGAGACCTCGACGTCGACATGGAGCTCGCGCGGCACGAGGGGCTCCTTGGAGCCATTGCGCACGTAGTCGCTCGGATCGAGCGGTTTCCGTGGTTCCTCGGGCGCGGCGATCACGGGCTCCGGGGTCGCCACGTTCGTCGCCGTCCTTGCCGTGGGACGCGTCGTCCCCGGGGACGCGACAGTCGCGTGCTCGACGCCGACGGGGCTCGCCGCCGGGCCTCGCGCCTCCGGCGCCTCGGCGAGGCGCGCGTGGATGAACAGGGCCGACCCGACGACGAGGCCCGCGAGCGCGACGATCGTCAGGATCCGCGCGCGCCTGACACGTTCATTCATTGTAATTCGAGCTTTGGGCGCAGCGGAACCAGTGGTTTTCGTTCTTGTCGCAGTTGCCCTCGAAGTTGGTGAGGTTGCCCGTGTTGTTGATGCAGTACGCGTCGTCGTCGCCGGAGCGATTTCCGAGCCAGTCGCCGTTGAGCTGTCCACCGGTGCCGTACGTCTGCAGGATCCGGTAATGCTCGTTGTAGGTCGTGATATGCCCGCCGAGCGCGGCGCAGACGTTTTGCGCGTTGTTGAAGTTTTGCTGGGAGAAATACGGCGTGACGCAGATCGTATTGGAGCGCGTGATGCCTCCCAGGTTCGTCGTGGTGGTGACGCCATAGGCATTGAACGGAGCCGTGCAGTTCCTCGGGCCGGCGCCGATGAGCTGGAGCCAGGTCGTGTTGCCGGCGTTGTTCGTCTTTCGATACCAGAGGTCCTGGTCGAAGAAGCTGCCGCCGATCTGCATGGCGTAGTTGTTGCCGCCGTTCGAATGCCGCACGTCGATGAGGTGCTGCCAGCCCGACGCGTTCGGATAGTAATTCACCGGCGCGGAGGTCTCGAAGAAGCCGCTTCGCGAGCCCGTCGCGTCGGCGTTGTCCTTCGTCTCGGTCCGCGTGAGGCCATTGCCCCAGTACACGATGCCGTCGGATCGGATGTTGCCGGTCGCGTGGACCTGCTCGGCCGGGTTCGCCGTGCCGACGCCGATGGTGCCGGGGAAATAGTTGATGCCCGACGTGCCGCCGTCGTACTGTAGATACGCGCCCGTGTCGTTGTGGATGCCGCCGCGGAACTGCGCCTGCGCCGTGAAGTAGACGGTGCCGGAGTTGAAATAGGCGCCGCCTGGAACGATGACGTACGAACTCGCCACGATGTACGGGTTCGCCGCGGTGAACCGGATGTTGCCGGCGCCGTCGGCGCCGGAGGCGATGCGCAGGTAGCCGTTCGCGTGGATGTTCGAGGCGGCGAACTGCTCGTAGCCCGTGCCGGGGTTGTTGTACGTGCGGACGATGCCGTCGCTGCCCATGCCGAGCTGCGAGGCGACGACGCCCGGCCAGTGGAAGGCAATGCGCGGCGTCGCGGTCGTGCGGACCTCGATGGACGCCGTGTCGTAGACCGTGCCCACGCCGCCGGTGACGTCGAATCGGCCGGTGGTGGTCACCGTGGTGGCGTCGTCGGTGATGCTCGAATTGCCGCCGGTGGTGGCGCCGGTGAATTTGATGACGGTATTGACCGTGCCATTGATGTTGGCCGAGCCGGCAGGGCCTTGCGGGCCCTGCGCGCCTTGCGGGCCCTGCGCGCCTTGCGGGCCTTGCGCGCCGGTGGCGCCGACGGGACCCGCGGGGCCCTGGGCGCCGGTGGCGCCGGCCGTGCCTGCGGGGCCTTGCGGACCGATGGCGCCGGTGGGGCCGATCGGGCCCTGGGTACCCTGGGGGCCTTGCGCGCCGGTGGGGCCGATGGGGCCTTGCACGCCGGTCGCGCCGATGGGGCCTTGCACGCCGGTCGCGCCGATGGGGCCTTGTGCGCCGGTCGCGCCTTGCGGACCCATGGCGCCGGTCGCGCCGGTGGGGCCGATAGGGCCTTGCGCGCCGGTCGCGCCGACGGGGCCTTGCGCGCCGGTCGCGCCGACGGGCCCCTGCGGACCGATGGCGCCGGTCGCGCCGACGGGCCCCTGCGGACCGATGGCGCCAGTCGCGCCGACGGGCCCCTGTGGTCCGACAGCGCCGGTCGCGCCGACGGGCCCCTGCGGACCGATGGCGCCAGTCGCGCCGACGGGCCCCTGCGGTCCGACAGCGCCGGTCGCGCCGACGGGCCCCTGCGGACCCATCGCACCCGTGGGGCCCATGGGTCCGACGTCTCCCTGAGGACCGGTGATACCCTGTGGACCGATGGGTCCAACCGGTCCGGTGGGGCCTGCGACCCCCTGGGGACCGATCGCGCCCGTGGGGCCCATGGGTCCGACGTCCCCCTGAGGACCGGTGATACCCTGTGGACCGATGGGTCCAACCGGTCCGGTGGGGCCTGCGACCCCCTGGGGACCGATCGCGCCCGTGGGCCCCATGGGTCCGACGTCTCCCTGAGGACCGGTCGCACCCTGTGGCCCGATGGGTCCAACCGGTCCGGTGGGTCCTACGACCCCCTGCGGACCCATCGCACCCGTGGGGCCCATGGGTCCGACGTCCCCTTGAGGACCGGTCGCACCCTGTGGCCCGATGGGTCCAACCGGTCCGGTGGGTCCTACGACCCCCTGCGGACCCATCGCACCCGTGGGGCCCATGGGTCCGACGTCCCCTTGAGGACCGGTCGCACCCTGTGGCCCGATGGGTCCAACCGGTCCGGTGGCCCCTACATCCCCTTGCGGACCCATCGCGCCGGTCGCGCCCATCGGCCCCACGGGACCCACCGCGCCAGTCGCGCCGGTCGCGCCGGTCGCGCCGGCCGGCCCCATCGGACCCATCGGCCCCATCGGACCCGCCGGACCCATCGCGCCGGCCGGACCCATCGGACCCATCGGTCCCATCGGCCCCGCCGGCCCCATCGGACCCATCGCGCCCACCGGGCCCACCGCGCCCGTCGGCCCCATCGGCCCGACCGGACCCATGGCGCCCGTCGGACCCGCGGGGCCCGCCGCGCCCTGCGCGCCGATCGGGCCTTGCGGACCCGTGGGACCCTCGAGCCCCGTCGGCGGACCGACCCACTCGCCGTTGTTGTTGATGACCTCGGTCCCGTTGATCGTGACGCTCGTCGGGTGGATGTCCCCGTTCACGTCGTTCGCGAGCAGCGCATACGGCACGCTCTGGATGGGCGCGCGCGGCTCGAGCTCCGGATCGCTATCGATCGTGATCCCCAGGTACCGCACCGAGCCGTCGAAGAGTTTCTCGAACGGCACGATCGAGCCGAGCGAGACCGAGTAAAACCCCTCGTCGAAGTCGACCTTGTGCTGCTCGCTCCAGAGCGGCGTCTGCGCGTTCGCCGCGTCGTAGATCGCGAACGTCACCGTGAGCGAGCCGTTGATCGGCGCGTCGTCCGCGTCGAAGAGCCGCCCTTGGTTGGTGATCGTCAGGGGGACGGCCGCGTCCGCGTTCGAGATGGCGCAGAGGCCACCCACCAGAACCGTGGCCGCAAGCAGACGGCGAATCGTGCGAAACCTCATGGGCGTCTCGTTCTCGCGGGGGCCGCCGGGAAAAAACCCGCGCGAGATCCCCCTCGACATAGTCACGCTACGCGTGTCCAGGGAGTCGCGTCAATGGTGTCGCGTGCGCCTGGAGAACCCCTCTGAGCTCGACGCCCCGCGTCAGCCAGCCACAGGCTGTTTGGCGTGCTCGGTCAGCCCACCGAAAGGCTCATCCCATCCGCGAGCTTTTCGAGCGCCTCGCGCCTCGTCATGGTGACGCGGGCGATGGCGCGGGCGAGCGCGGCGATCGGCGGGCAAGCCTGCGTGTTCAGCCAATCTCGCGCCGGAACCCGCCCGCGGATCCACGGCCGCGTGGATTCGAGCCGCTCCATCAGCGCGCGCTCGCCGAACGCACGGTACAGGAACGCGGTATACGGGGAGGCGCCGAGGTCGAAGCTCGAAGGGCTCGCGCGGCCCTCTTCGAGCAGGCGGAGCAGGACGGGATCGAGGTCCGAGGAGGAATCCGGCGCCGGCTGCAGGAAGAGCTCGGCCCGCACGGGGTTCGTGTTGTTCTCGTCCGGAATGCCGCCGAGGAAGAGCTCGATGGGGGCGTCGCCGCCCGTGGCGCAGGCGAACGCCTCGATGAGCGCGATCGTATAAAGCTTCGCCCGCAGGTATCGCACGGCGAGCGAGATGTTGCGGCGGGCCTGGGCGATCCTCCGGGCATGGACCTCCGGCGAGGGTTCGCCGCGGAACGCATGGAAGACACGCTCGGCGGCGAGGGTCGAGAGGAAGCCCTCCATGCGCTGCAAGGCGAGCCGATACTCCCCGTTTCGATAGACGTTCGGCATGTGGAGCGCGGGGTTCGTCTCGGGGAGGAGCCGCCAGGTATTGTCGAGGAATCGCGCCGGATCGGACTCGGCGAAGTTCTCGACGTCGCGGTTCGCGAGCCGCACCGCCGCGCGCACCGCGTCCTCGCAGGCATTCGCGTCGAGCCCGGGGATCGCGAGGTCCCGCAGGCGCCCGGTCAGGCGATCGAACGTGGTCGTCTCGCGAAACGGGGTCGTCGCCTCGATGCCGGCGGCGATCTCGGCGAGGTGGCGGGGCGGCAGGAACGGCGCGAGGCACTTGGCGGCGACGAACGCGCTCGCGAGCTCGTTCAGGCCGGTCAGCGGCGTGAGCTCGTCGCCGGGCTCGCGGCCGAAGATCCGGGCGACGAGCGCCGCGGCCGGGTCCTCCAGCACGCCGAGCCCGAGCCGATAACCGGTTCCATCGACGTGCGTGAGCAGCGGGCGGAGCAGATCGCTCACCATCCGAGGAAAACCCTGATCTACCTGCACGTACACGACATCGTGGAAGATGCCCGCGAGGGTCTCGACGGGGCCCATCCCCTCCGTGAGGGTGAGCACGTGCGCGTGGCTGTGGAATTCGCGGGCCTGCCCCGACAGGGCCTCATGGACGAGGAACGTGGGGCGCTCGAGCTCGAGCGCGCTCGGGCGACCGCCGAGCCGCGTGAGCGCATCGTCGAACCGGACGAGGAGCCGGTGGATCGTGGGGAGCGCGGCGTCCACGGACGGCAGAGGGAGCATGCCGTCCCATAACACACGTGTCGCTGCGCGTGGACCGTTTCTTTACATCCACATGCGAACGACCACTCCATACGTCCCCGGACCCGGGCTCATCCCCACATCGGCGCCGCCGAGGAGGACCCGATCGTCCGCGTGGAGACGGACCGTGTGCAGGACCCCGTCCTCCCCCAGGTAAACCCGCAGGATGCCGTGCACCCCGAACGTGGTGTCGACCTTCCCGTCGCACGTGTAGCGCACGAGGACGGGCGCGACGCCTTCGGTCGCATTGCCGGCCACGAGGATGCCTCCGCCGGGCAATACGACCATGTCCTCGGCTTGCATGTCGCCCGCCCCGCGCAGCCACGCCGCGCGGCCCTGGGAGCCGAACGAGAGGTCGGGGCTGCCGTCTTCGAGGAAACGACGGACCACGAATTCTTTGGTCCCGCCCGGGCCGGTGTCGCCGGCCACGACAATGGTGCCGTCGGAAGAAGGCGCGACGGAGACGGCGCGCTCGCTGTTCATCGCGGCGCCGGCCACGACCACGCCGTCGTTGCCGAACGAGGGATCGCGCACGCCGTCCGCCGTCACGCGGATCACGACGATGCTGTTTTTTTGGCTCAGGTCCGCGGTGCCGGCCACCAGAATACGGCCGCTCGTGTCGAGAGCGACCGAGCGGGCCTCCGCGGAGATGCCCACGGGGATGGTCAAATATCCATGGGGCGCGGCGAATGTCGTATCGAGCGCGCCGGAAGGGGTGGCGCGGGCGACGAGCAGCTCCGCGCCGCGCTTCCCGACCACGAGGATCTTGTCGTCCGAAAGAACCAGGCCATCCGCGACGGACTCCTCGCCGCCGAGGTCGATGAGGCTTTTCCCGTCGGTGCCGAACCCTGCGCCTCCGATCGAACCGTTCTGCGAAAACCGGACGAGCGCGATGTTCGCGGATTGGCTCTGGAACGGTTCCCGGAAGCCCATTGCGATGATCCCGCCGTCGCTCTGGTGCCCGACGGCGTAGGCATACGCGGCGTCGGCGGTCGACGACGCGAACCCCGCGCCGGCCGTGCCATTGGCGCCGAACGTCGGATCGAGCCTCCCGGACAGGGTGAGCCGCGCCAGGCGGAAACGAATGCCGCCGAGCCCTCCCGCGCCCCAGCCCGCCGCGAGGATACGATCCCCCTGGACATCCAGCCCGAAATACCCGCCGTCGTCGTCGGCCCCAAAGCTCACGCGGGCCATTCCGTTCACGCCGAAGGTATCGTCGAGCCTGCCCGCACGAGGGCTGGTCGTCTGGCACGAGGCAAAGGCCTCGCTCCCGACGCGAGGCTCGTGGTTGTCGTTGGGCGAGGGATCCGCGCCGCACCCGACAAAGGCTGCGAGGGACGAAACGACCAGACCGGAAATCGCTCTCGGGGACCACGTCATGCGCGCGAACGTCGAGCCGCTCCGCGGGGACGTCAAAGCCGCATCCATGTCCTCCCGTGTTTTCCTCTTCAGGCGCGCCTTGCGAGGTCGCTACGGGGTTTTTCGTTCGACCCGCAACCGATAGGGCCCCGCGTCCTTCTCTCTGGGCCCGTCGACGATGATCTTGTATTTTCGGGCCATGAGGTTCTGTTTTGTGATCAACGGGCGACGCGGCGCGCGCTCCCTGACGCACACACTCGGGACCATCTCGCCCTCGACGAAGACGGACAGCGCCGGCGTCCAGCCCGGCGTCTCGACGCGGAAGAGGTAATCGCCGGTCTCCTTGATTTCGAGGAGCCATTCGTCATCGTTGCCGTAGGATGCGCAGAGCGCGGAGTCGTCGGTCGATTTCGACGTATCCCCCGCGACCTCGCGGCCGATCTCGAGGATGCCGCCATTCGCGAGCGGCACCTCCTCCTGCACGCGCAGCGTGTACGCGCCCGCGTCGCCGCCGAACCCGTCGACGACGACCTGGACCTTGGCGCCTCGCGCGAGGGAAACGTGCACGATGGACGAGCTGTAGTAGCCGGCCCGATCATCATTGCAAGTGAGGAGCCCTCCGCCCGCGTGGGAAAGCGCGAGCGCACCGTCGTACTCGCTGTCGAGCTGCAAGGCATAAAGGCCGGCGTGCGGGGCCGTGAACGTCCAGGTCTCGTCCGGCGAGCCTTCCGCGATGACACAATCCAGGGAAAAACCGTCGTGCGCGCCGCTCGTATTTCCGCGCGCCGCGGCGCCGAGCGTCAACGCGCCACGCGCGCGTGACGGGCCTCGCGGGGCCGGCCGGGGGAGGTCCCCTCCGGGGTACGTGCCGATCCCGTCGGATGCCAGGATCGCGAGATCGATCGCGCCTTGGCGCTGCCGTACGAGCACCGGCGCTCCCAGGGCCGTCACCCTGGGTCGCTCCATCGAAGGGGATCCCACGACCGCGGGGGCATTGTTCGGACAACCTCGGAATCGGTCGCTGAGCTTGTGATGCGTCGGCGGGGTGCAGAGGCGCATCGGGCCAGAAGCGCCGAGGACGAGCATGCTGTCCACGAGCGAAATGCGGCCCTCCGGGAGCTCGTCGATCGGGAGGAGCGGCAGGCCCGTGTACGGATCCGACGGACCCTCCAGCGTCGGCGCCTCGGTCCTCGGCTCGATGGGACCTGGCGCGAGCGGAGCGGGCTCGCCGATGGCGATACGCCCGTCGCTCAGCCGCGCGAAGAGACGCGCTTCGAGCGGCGCGTGGCCGTGGACCGATCGCCCCGCCGCGTCGTGCTCCGAGTCGAATCGACCGATCCCGGGGAGCCATTGCACCTTCCGGCGGAGCCAAGGCATACCGTCGTACGCGGGCTTGTCGGCGGACAGGACCGAGATGGCGCCCGAGCGCTGGACAACGACCCATACGGCGCGCTCATTGTCGAGCGTGCGGAGGGCGAGATGGCCCCGCGGCGGGAGCGCGACCACGCCGAGCGGGGCAGGCAGGGAGGGGCGTTCGAGGGAAGCCATCGGCGGAGGCGTTCGAGACGGCGCCGACGCCTTCGGTTTCGCCGCCGGCAACTCGAATGCGTACCCCGCGTGGGGCGGATCCGCGAGGTACACGAACCGCGGCAGCAAGATCCGTCGAGGGACGGCGATGACCTGCGCGATGCCCACCGCGATCAAAATACACTCGCCGCCGAAATACTTCCTCGAAAGCCTCAACGTGCCCGCGGCGTCGACCTCGACCGCATCGATCTCCGGCTCGCAGGCGCCGCCGTCATACGCCGCGCCGAGCACCACGTGGGTGTCGAAATCAACACGCGGCAGAGGGCCTTTTGCGTGGACGGCGCGCCAGAGCGAGCGCAGCTCGTCCTCGTCGGTCGCGAGCCACGCGCCCTCCGTCCCGAACTGCTGCGACCTGCCATTCGCGAGCACGCGCAAGCCGCCGGGCTCGGCGCTCGTCGCGCGGGCGATCACCCCGACGGGCTTGGGCGCCTCCGAGAGCGGGCTGCCGCGGAGGGCGTCCGTGCAGCCCGCGAGCGAAAACGAGAGCGCGAGGAGGAGCGAACAGAACACGCGCGGCATACGGGCAAGAAGACCAACTTCGCCCGGCATGTCAAGCGTGTCCCGGGGAGGGGAGGGGAGGAATGAGCGCGCCCGCGGCGGAGCGCGCTCCCATCCGTCAGTTCTTGACGAACCCTTGGCGGATGTAGGTCACCGGCGCTTCGACCGTGTATTCGTATCGATAGTTGAAGCGCGATTGCTTGCGCGCCTCGGCGATGTAGGCGTCGAACGTGGCCTCTTTGCCGATCGACCCGTGGTACGTGCCGAGGTTGCGCTCGGGATCCGGGTACGAGACGGCCGTTTTCGTGGCGTCCATCTCCTTCGACGTCACGAGCCACTCGTCGTAGGATTGGCCGGTCGCGTTCGCGCCGAATTCGAACCAGCCCTTCGTGGCCGCGCTCGAATGCCAGTGGTTCGCGAGGAAGGTCACGCCGGCGTTGTACGGCTGGTTGAAGAACCGCGCGAGCTCCTCGCCCCGGAGCGGCGACTGGAAATCGTTGGACTCGACCTTCACGTTCGTGAGCGCCGTCGTGGAGAAGCGGATCCCTCCGCGCCAGTCGTAGACGATGTTGTTCCGGATCGTGAGGTCCTTGATCGCCTCGTCCGGGACCTGCATCGGGTCGTATTTGCGCGTGAGCTCGAAGGCGACGTGATTGCCGCCCGCGGTCTTGTCGTGCGTGAGGATGTTGTTCTCGACGACCGCCGACTTGATGTTGCCGATCTGGATGCCGACCCCGCGCGTCTCGGCCTCCGTGATGTCGCCCGCGTCACTCACCACATTGCCGGTCACGGTGCCGGTGACGCCGCCGGAGACCGGCGTCGCCGGCCCATTCGTCAAGCCAAACGAGAAGCCGATGGGATTCTCGACGACGAGGTTGCCGTCCACGGTGCCGCCCGCGCGCGCCTGGAGCCCGTGGCTCGCCGCGCGCGTCGTGATGTTGCCGCGGATCGTCACCTTCGAGCAAGACGACTGGATGTAGACGTTGTGGTTGGAGATCGTCGCATTCGCGCCGGGCACCTGCGAATTCCAGCCGTTGTGGTCGAAGATGTTCCCTTCGAGGACGAGCACGTCGACGTTCATCGCATAAAAGCCCTCGGCGTCGTCGGTGATCACGCTCGGATTCGGATCCTCGAGTTTGTACGCGTCGACGATGACCGAGCGGCGCAGCCGGACATTGTTGATTTTGCCCTCGACGCCCTGGAGGCTCAGGTTGTTCGTGTAGGACTGGATCATCAGATCCTCGAAGAGCAGGTCGCCGCCCTTCGCCAGCCACACCACGCCCTCGTCGCCCGCCGGGCCCACGAAATCGGGGCTCGCGGGGTCGCGGGTGTTCGCGTGGAAATGAAGCCCCACGAAAGCGAGGTGCTGGAGCGTGGGGCCGGCGTCCGCGGAGAGCCCGCGTTTCGCGCCCGTCTTGAGGAGCGGGCGCGCAACGGCGTCGCCGTACGTCGAGACGACCATCAACTCCGACGTGCCTCGGCCCGAGAGCGTCCACGTGCCGAGCCCCTCGTTCCAGGCGTCGCCGCGCTTCAGGAGCAGCCAATCCGGGAAGCCATCGCGCAGGAGTTGCTTGCCCTTGGCGATCGTCTTGACGGCCTTCTCCGGGGAAAGGCCGTCGTTCTCGTCGTTGCCGTCCGAGCTGGATACGTAGACCTTTTGGGTGTCGTCGCTCTCCTTGAAGTTGGTCCATCCAACGGTCGGATCCCAGGGCGGACCCGCATCCGCGGCGCCGCTCCCTCCGGCGCCCCCGTCGCCGCCCGTGCCTCCGACGCCGCCCGTACCTCCGATGCCGCCTGCGCCGCCCGTGTTGGTCCCCGTGGAGGTCGATCCGCTCGCGCCCGGCCCGGGATCCGTGCCGCAGCCCTGCGTGAGAGCGAACGCTCCGAGGAGCCCCAGGAGCACGGGGGCCACGGCGAATGAAGTCGAACGCGTGATCTTCGAAAGCATGAGAATCTCCAGCGCGCGCCCCTCGCCGGGATGACGAGGGAAGGAATCAATCTCACGGAGTTTTGCGCAGTCCGTCAAGCGTCGTGAAGGTCGTTTCCGTGCGATACGAAAGCGCAGCGCCTGGCCATTGACGCGGGAGGGGCTTGACGCCGCGCGTCCCCAGGTCTTCGATGCTCCGCTTTCCGACCTGCTTCAGGAGATCCACTGCATGCAATCGATTCGCCCGTACCGGCGTGCCCTGCTCGTGCCGCTGCTCCTGCTTCCGTTCGGCGCTGCCTGGGGCGGCGCGGGGTGCAGCAGCGAGGAGCCGCTCGGTGCGTCGTCCGGGCCCGCGCGCGCCGAATTCACGCCTCGCGTGATCCTGCGCGAGGCGGCGGCGCTGCGCGAGCGTTTCCCGGCGCAGGCGGCGCGGATCCTCGACGCGGACGCGCTCTTCGTGGGCAGCGACGAGGGGTTTTCCCCGGCGCCGAGCGGCGCGCAAAAGGCGCGCTGGGTCCGCTCGCCGGCCTTCCCGAGCGAGGCTCCGAGCGAGGAGGTTCACGAAGAGGCGAGGTCTTTGCCGAGCGGCCTCAGCGCGCGTTTCCCGCGTCGCGCCGAGGATCCGGTGCGCTTCGAGCTGCCCGGGGATGTTTCGGTGCACGTGCGCGAGATCGGCGCGGGCGGCGAGGGCGCGATCGCCGCGCATGCGGTCGCATACGGGCGAGCGGACGGGACTTCGTTCTGGACGGTGACGGGAGCGGGGTACGAGGAATGGTTGTGGCTGGAGCCGGGCGTCGCGGCGCCTGATCACGCAGCGGTCGCTTGGTCGATCGAGGGCGCCGAGGTACGGCAGGCGGGGGACGCGGTGGAGCTCCTCGATGGCCGCGGCGCGTCGCGAATCCGCGTGACGGCGCCGGAGGCGTTCGCGGCATCGGGCCGGCCCGTCGCGGCGCGGCTCGTCGCGCGCGGCGATACGATCGAGGTATGGGTCGACGACGCAAACGGAGAGGAGGTGCTCGTCGATCCGGTGTGGACGCCGACCGGGGCCCTCAATGCGACACGAGCCTATCACACCACGAATTTGCTCCCGAGTGGCAAGGTCCTCGTGACCTCGGGGCACAATGGGATGAGTTATGTGGCGTCGAGCGAGCTTTACGATCCCGCCACCGGGAGCTGGACGTATGCGGGGTCCGTGATGTACGGGCGCGCCGGGCACCAATCGGCCGTCCTCACGGGGGGGCAGGTGCTCATCATCGGAGGTTGGGACGGCGGCTCGGATTGCCTCAGGTTTACCGAAATCCATACGCCTTGGATGAAGACGTGGTCCCTTGCAGCCCCCCTCGGCGTCGCGCGTTGCGCCGTCTCGGTCGCGCTGATGGCCAATGGCAAGGTGATGGCTTCGGGCGGCCTCACGTACGGCCAAACGGCGATGGCCTCGGCGGAGGTTTATGATCCGAGCACGAATACCTGGACGCCGACCGGGCCCATGAACGAGCCACGCGCAACCCACGCGCTGCAGGCGCTCCCGAATGGCAAGGTGCTCGCCATCGGCGGCGCGCCGACCCCGACCTCGTCGGCCTATGTCTCCGCGGAGATCTACGATCCGACGACAAACGCCTGGACCGCCGTCGCGCCGATGAATGCGGCGCGCGCGCAGCACACGTCGACGCTCCTGCCGACGGGCCAGGTCCTCGTCGTGGGCGGGACGAGCTCCTCGAATGGCGCCCTCGACACCGCGGAGCTTTATGATCCGGCGACGAACACCTGGACGTCCGCGGGCGTGATGAGCGAGGCACGACGCCTCCACTCGGCCACGTTGCTCCCGGGCAACGAGGTGCTCGTCGCGGGCGGGATGCGCCCCGACACCTCGTCGTCGGGCACCACGGACATCTATCACGTCGAGACGAACCTCTGGACCCCGGCCGGCGCGCTGGTCGGCGCACGCTATCGCCACGGGGCGGCGCTGCTCGGGATGGGCACGGTCCTCGTCGCAGGGGGGCAGCATGGCCTGGGGTACATCGGCACCGCCGAGCTCCTCACCGGGGCCGACGCGCTCGGCGCGGCCTGCGCCCTTGGCCTCGATTGCAAGAGCGGCTACTGCGTTGATGGCGTCTGCTGCGATACCGCGTGCAACGCCGGCGCCTGCGACGCCTGCTCCGTGGCTGCCGGCGCCGCCACGAATGGCACCTGCGCGCTGCTCACCGGCAACACGTGCCAGGACGGCAATGCCTGCAGCCAGAATGACGTCTGCCAGAGCGGCGTGTGTGTCGGGACCGTCCCCGTCGTTTGTCCCCCGCCGAACGACGTCTGCCATGTGCAGGGCACCTGCGATCCGCAGACCGGTTTCTGCGGGAACCCGAGCGCGCCGGACGGGACGGCTTGCAGCGATGAAAATGCCTGCACCACCGGAGACGTTTGCCAGGCGGGGACGTGCATGGGCAGCTCCGTCGTTTGCGCCCCGTCGGACGATTGTCACGTCGCCGGCGTGTGTGATCCGGTGACCGGCTGCTCGAATGCCGCGAAGCCCGACGGCGCCGCGTGCAACGACGGAGACGCGTGCAGCCAGACGGACAACTGCCAGGCGGGCACGTGCGTCGGAACGACCCCGGTCGTCTGCGCGCCGATCGACGCTTGCCATGACATCGGCACGTGTGACCCCGTCACGGGGCAATGCTCCGCGCCGGTCAAACCGGAGGGCACGTTCTGCGACGACGGCAATGCCTGCACGCAGACGGACGCGTGCCAGGCCGGCGTTTGCCTCGGCGCGAACGCGATCACGTGTGCGCCGCCCGACGCCTGCCACGAGGAGGGCGCTTGTCATGCCGTGAGCGGCGTCTGTGTGTACCCAGCCAAACCCGATGGCGCGGCCTGCCCGGGGGGCACGTGCGCGGCGGGCGTGTGCATGCACGACGGCGTGGGCGGAGGCGGCGGCACGGGGGGTATGGGAGGCGTGGGCGGCAGCGGCGGCGCCGGCGGGAATGGGAGCGGCGGCGGCGTGGGCGTGGGCGGCTCGAATGCCGGCACGGGCGGGGACGCGAGTATCGGCGCGGGCGGGAGCGACCTGATCATGGGCGGCGGTTGTAGTTGCAGGATGAACGGAATCACGCCGACAGGCTTCCCGGCGGCGACGGCGGCGCTCCTTCTCGGGTTTGCCATGGGGCGCCGACGCGGGCGAGCGAGGTAGACCGTTTCGTATCGGAGGGGCGTCGCCAGGCGCAAAATCGCTTGACAAGGGCTGGTCACTTCGCAGACGTTGGCCCGCAATGCGTCCGGACAATCACATTCGCATGGGCTGGGTACTCCTTGCCGCCCTCATCGGGGCTGGCGTGGGGTGTGGAAACAAGGAGGGCGCCGGGGGGGGCGCTGCGCCGGGAACTTCCGGTGCTTCGTCGGCCGCCGCGCCTGCATCCACGGGGGCGGCGCCCGCTGGCGGGAGTGAGGGGGCGGCCGTGCAGCCGACGACGCCCCCCTCGACGAAGAGCATTCAGGTCAGCATCAAGGACCTCCAGCTCTTCCACCCGTACTCGTCCGAGCGCGCGATGCCGAGCGTGCGCGACAACGGCACGTTCAGCACGCGCGACCAGAATTCCGCGTATGGCCTCGGCATCATCATCGAGGCGACGAACGACACGGGCGAGGTGCTCTCCGACGCGTGGTTCGAGGGCAGCCTGCGCTTCGTCAATGGCGACCGCGAGGTCGAGTGCAAGTTCGGCCCCGATTCGGTCGGCGATCTCTACAACACCACGTACACCCTCCAGTTCAACAACGTCCCCGACGACGCGAAGGCCGACCCGTTCACGGGCGAAAAGCCCTCGGCGTGGCGGAACGAGAGCAACTCGACGAACGAGAGCGTCTGGCGGCCGGGGGAGAAGATCCGGCTCATGTCGCGGAAGAACGAGTGCGAGTCGGTCGTGATCGCGGACATGCCGCCCTCGCAGATCCGCGGCCGCATCGTGGTCAAGGCGAACAAGGTGTTCGTGAAATCGTATGCGTCGGTGTTCGACGAGGGCGCCTTCGATCTGGCGCTCGTCGGGGATTCCGTGCGTATCCGCGACAAGGCGTCGGGCCACATCGCCTTCGTGCCCGTCCGCGAGGAGGCGGAGGGCAATCGGAGCGCGCGGAACAACGTCCTCACGATGACGGCGGCCAAGGACGCCTCGAAGGACGCGCCCGCCGTGCCGCTCACGCACCTCGAGCTGCGCTACCCGATTCGCTACACGCGGGCGGACATCCTCGAGAGCGCGCCGCTCGAATTCGATCTGCCGCCGCCGTCGATGACGATGCAAATGGTCAAGCTCCCGAGCGGGGAGATGGTGCACGCGTCGGGCAACGTCCTCGTGTACGTCAAGGAAAACAAGGTCGTCTACCAGGACATGGCGAAGGCGAAGCTCAGCCTGCTCGGCATCTCCCGCGAGGACGTGCCGGGGGCGAGGCCGGAGGTGACGTTCACGAAGAACGAGCTCTCCGGCTCGGTGAAGAACGCGACGATCACCGATCACGTGGACGATTCGGCGCTTTCGAAGGGGCAACGCAAGCTCAGCGTGACGTGGAACCTGCACCTGCAGGGCGACGGCATCGACCGGCGCCTGCGGGTTCCGTTCGACATCGCGTCGAGCGAATACGAGAAGGCGGCCGGGGACCTCCAGAAGGTCGACGGCGGAGACGCCGCCGCGGTGGCGGACGCGAAGGCGGCCGAGGCGAAGGCGAAGGCCGCGAAGAGCGCGGCCGAGACGAAATACAAGAGCGGCATGAAAGGCGAGCGCGAGAAGCTCGCGAAGGCCTTCGCGTGCGCCGAGGTGAAGATCGCGACGAACCGCGGGACGAAGAGCCCGTCCAATGGAAAGGCCGTGGGCGAGGCGTGCAAGGCGCTCGTCACGGGGAGCGACGACCTCGAGGTGACGATCACGTATACGCTCGAGCGGTACGAGATCCCGGTCGCGCTCGTGTACTCGCTCGGCGGCGATTTCACCTGGAACCCCATCGCGAGCGCGCCGCTGCTACGTCTCGACCCGCGCTGAGCGGGTCCTCGGCGGCTCTGCGCGTCAGCAGAGCCGCTCGCACGGGTACTGTCCACGCACGTTCGCCAGGAAATACCGACCCAGCGAGGGTGCGTGGAGCAGCTCGTCGTGCACCTCCGGGGGCACGCCGCTGTAGCGGTAGAGCCTGCCGTCCTTGAATTCAAGGTCGAGCTCGTGCGCTTCGGGGTTGTACCCGACGCTGCGCAGGCTCGTGGACGTCACCGGGACGCGCGGCGGGAAGTCCTCGGGTGCCTCCGTTTCACACGGACGAACCCAGTCCGCGGGCAAACCCTGATCACCTATGCTGGAGCGGCGGTTCTGCATGCAGACCACGTTCCGCGACGAACGTGCCTTCACCGGGACGAACCTGCTTGCTGTGCTTGTCGTTTGTCTGCGGTTGCACACGACCAGGGTTGACGGCGCCGGGCGGCCTGGGATACGAAATCGAGCATGCTCGTTCGTGCTCGAAGCATGCTCCTCGTCGCGCTCGCCCTGTCGCCGTCCGCTTGCACGAAGAAGAAGGACGACGCGGTGGACCTCGCGGGGTTGCGGCCGATCACGATGGAGATCGTGGTGGTCGACGATGACTTCGACCCTTTCGCGAAGCCCGCGGGCACGCTGCCCGAGAGTGTATCCGTGCGTGCCGAGGAGAGGCTCTCGCGGTCGGGTTTTCCCGCGACGTTCCAGTACGCCATGCTCGTCAAGAAGCCGGGCGAGACGTACGTCCAGGCCAAGGAGCGCTTCTCGCCGTGGCTCTCGACACTACCGCTCCCGGCCGGCCGCAGGTTCGTCCTCGGCGACGTGATGGAGGACGACGAGACGGGGGAGCCGCGGCCCATTGGCCTTCGCACGTACGTGGTCGCGGGAGAGGCGATCGTGACCCACGCAAACGTGGTCGACGCGATCGTGCTCGAGGACGACGGAAAAGGGCCGATACAGCCGCCGGCCGTGCTCGTGACGCTCGACGCCGTGGGCGGCGAGCGGTTTCACGCGGCCACGCGGGAGCACGTGAAGGAACGACTCGCCATCGTGGTGGACGACAAGGCGATGAGCGTGCCCCTCGTCCAGTCGCCCATTCCGGGCGGGCGTGTGTCGATTTCGATGCACGGAACCGACGATCGCGCGGTGGCCGAGGCCCGGCGGCTCGCCGTGGCGCTGCGTGGGAAATCAAGATGACGCGGGCGCCGGATCAGGGGAACGACTGGTATCCGGCCGGCGGGTAGCACGAGACGTTGGGCGAATGCCCCGAGCCGGCGGAGATTCATTCACTCTCCTGTCCGAATAACACCGTATACCACGACGCCGCCCCCGGAAGAAAAGGGCACCCGCGTCCTCGCGGTATCCTTGAAACGATGTCCCTCCCCGAGCGCGCCCGGCACATCGACGCGATGTGGCGAGCGGACGCGAGGGATGTCGGCATGACCTCTGCTTCCCGGGGCGCGTCCGGGCGCGAGAGGCTGCGCCCGCGGCAGACAGGAGCACGAAGGTGATACGGAAGGAGAAATCGAGACCCGACGATCGAAGCGAGCCCGAGGTTCCCCCGAACGGCCCGCCGCGGGCGCCGCAGGCCGACGCCGAGGGCAACATTCCCCCGAATGCCCTGCATACGCCGACGCCCCCGGAGACGCAGCCCTCCGACCCGAGGCATTACGAAAAAATACCCAAGCTGCCTGGAGACCCCTAGGTCTAAGCGCGCGCGCTCGTACGGCGACGCGTCGGGGCTTGGGCCTCCGCCGGAGCGCGCGCCAGCATTTCGCGGCGCAGCTTCGGCAGCTCCTTCTTCGGCAACCTGCGCACGAGATCCGCGATCCGGCCTCGATCGTCCTCTTCGGGGAACGTCACGAGATCCATCGGGAGCGCTTCGAGCGCACGCGCGATGCGCTCCAGCGTCTCGACCGTGATCGCCGCGAGCCCATGCTCGACGCTGGAAAGATGGCCTTTCGATAGACCACCCGCGTCCGCGAGCTGGGCCAGGGACAGGTTCCGCTCGACGCGCAGCGCGCGGATACGGGCACCAATCTTGGAAGTGAAGGGAGCAGCCGTCTTTCTTCTAGGCATGTTCGAGACTATGCCACAACCACGATCCCAGCCAAACATGATTTCGTCATGCGCAACGAAGTTTTACTTAGGCGAACATTCATTGTTGTCAGGAGGCGACGCGCATCCGTGGCTCTGGATCGCGGGCGCGGGGCGAGCGTGCAGGCCGCGCTTTTGCGCGCGCGAGCGGCTTCTCGAGCGCGCAGCGCTCGCGCGGCCTCCACATACGTGATGCCTCAATGGCATCTTGTGATTCCGACCGTGACGTATCATGACGCGAACATGGCTACGCATGCGCCGCTCCAGGGGGCACTGCCTCGCACCGTGGCGGCGTGCGCTCTCCCGCTCGAGGGGACGCGACACGACCATGATGCATTGCTCCATGCCATCGGGGATTCGACGCTCGTCCTTCTCGGCGAGGCGTCGCACGGGACGCACGAGTTCTACAACGAGCGCGCGCGCCTGACGCGCCGGCTCATCGAGGACAAGGGCTTCTGCGCGGTCGCGGTCGAGGCCGACTGGCCGGACGCCTATCGCATCAATCGTTTCGTCCGAGGCAGGGGCCCCGACCCCGGGCCACTCGAAGCGCTCAGCGGATTCGAGCGCTTCCCCGCGTGGATGTGGCGAAACACGGATGTCCTCGATTTCGTGAAGTGGCTACGGGAGCACAATGACGCGCACCCCCACCGCGCCGCCGGGTTCTACGGGCTCGATCTTTACAGCATGAACACGTCGATCGAGGCCGTGCTCGCTTATCTCGACCGGATCGATCCCGAAGGGGCCGAGATCGCGCGGCGGCGGTACGGGTGCTTCGAGGTCTTCGGCCGCGACACGCAGGCGTACGGGTATGCGACGAGCCTCGGGATGGTGGCGTCGTGCGAGGACGAGGTCGTCCGGCAGCTCATGGAGATCGAGCGGCGCGCGCCCGAGTACGCTCGCCGCGGTCCAGATGAGGAGGGCGAGGACGAGGCATTTTTCGCCGAGCAGAATGCACGCCTCGTGAAGAATGCGGAGCGTTACTATCGTGCGATGTTCCGCGGCGGGGCCGCCTCGTGGAACCTGCGCGACGAGCACATGGCCGAGGCGCTCGATGCGCTGCGGGCGCACCTCGGGCGTCGTCGCGGCGCCCCCGCGAAGGTCGTCGTGTGGGCGCACAACTCGCACCTCGGCGACGCGCGGGCGACGCAGATGTCCCGCGAAGGCGAGCTCAACGTCGGCCAGATCGTGAAGGAGCGCCATCCGGACGTGTTCTCGATCGGGTTCACCACGTATGCGGGGATGGTCTCCGCGGCGTCGGGCTGGGGCTCCGAGGTGGAGCAAAAACGCGTGCGTCCCGCCCGCCCCGACAGCTACGAGGCGATCCTGCACGCCACGGGGCTCGAAAAGTTCGCGCTCCTCCTGCGGGATCCGAGGCTCTCGCCGCTTCACGCCCAGCGGCTCGAGCGGGCGATCGGGGTCGTGTATCTGCCGGCGAGCGAGCGGGCGAGTCATTATTTTTATGCCGATCTCGCCGCCCAGTTCGACGCGGTCATTCATTTCGATCTGACGCGCGCAGTCGAGCCCCTCGAAAAGACCGCGCGCTGGGATGCCGGCGAGGCGCCGGAGACGTACCCGACGGGGCTTTGAGCCGCCCGTTCGAACGAAGGGGCTTCCCGCCCGCGCAGCGAGCCCTAGGAGGGCACCCATGCCCCCTTCGATGCATTGCGCCGCGGTGTTCGTCCGGAGCGGCGCCCCGGAGGATCCATGTTCGACTGGCTGATCGTGGGCGCTGGGTTCGCAGGCAGCGTTCTGGCGGAGCGGCTCGCGCGCGGCTCGGGCAAGCGGGTCCTGCTCCTCGACAAGCGCCGGCACATCGGAGGCACCGCGTACGACCATTACGACGACGAGGGCCTGCTCGTCCACAAGTACGGCCCGCACATCTTCCACACGGACTCGAAGGAGGTCTTCGAGTACCTCTCGTCCTTCACCGCGTGGCGGCCGTACCAGCACCGGGTGCTCGCCTCCGTGGACGGGCAGCTCGTTCCGATCCCGATCAACCTCGATACCATCAATCGCTTGTACAACCTCCGCTTGACGTCGTTCGAGCTCGAAGCGTTCTTCGCCGAGCGGGCCGAGAAGGCCCCGCGCGTGCGGACGAGCGAGGACGTCATCGTCGGGAAGGTCGGGCGCGAGGTTTACGAGAAGTTTTTCCGAAACTACACGCGCAAGCAATGGGGTCTCGATCCCTCCGAGCTCGACGCCTCGGTGACCGCGCACATCCCGGTCCGGACGAGCCGCGACGATCGGTATTTCACGGACACGTTCCAGGCGATGCCGCTCCACGGCTACACGCGGATGTTCGAGCGCATGCTCGACCACCCGAACATCAAGGTCATGCTCGGCGTGGATTTTCGCGAGGTGAAGAAATCGATCCCGCACGAGCAGGTCATCTACACGGGGCCGATCGACGCATATTTTGATGATTGTTACGGCAAGCTCCCGTACCGCTCCCTCGAGTTCCGGTTCGAGACGAAGAACACACAGGTCTTCCAGCCGGCGCCCGTGGTGAACCACCCGAACGAGCACCCGTACACGCGCGTGACCGAGTTCAAGTACCTGACGGGGCAGGAGCACCCGAAGACGACCCTCGTCTACGAATATCCGCGCGCCGAGGGTGATCCGTACTATCCGATCCCGCGGCCCGAGAACGCGGAGCTCTACCGGAAATACGAGGCGCTCGCGGCGGCCACGCCCGGCGTCCATTTCATCGGTCGACTGGCGACGTACCGATATTCCAACATGGATCAGGTGGTCGCGCAGGCGCTCGGGCTCTACGCGAAGCTCACCGGCCTGCCGCACAAGCGGACGCCGTTCGCGAGCGCGGCGTAGGCAACTCTGGCATTCCCGGAATCTGCGGCTCCGCCGGACCGGGCGTTCGACGCCCCCTGCCTCGATATCACGCCATAACGCAAGATCCTTTTATTCCCGGGGGTCGAAAGCTTCGCGCTCTGCCGATCGAGCTTGCTCGTCGTCGAAGTCGTGCTGATGATGATATTGACGGGCTCAGCCATGATACGACGACATTCTTTGCGAGGGCTCACGGGACAGGTGTCACGCCGCGCGGCGCTGAAGGGGCTCGGGGCAGGCATCGGCGCCGCGGCGCTCGGGAGCGGGTGCGCGGCGGGGCCCGATCGTTGTGAGGCCGGACCCGCGGCGCCGGCCGTGGGCCCCGATTTCGACGCGAGCGGCGCGCCCACGCCGAGGCGATTGCTCGCCGGGATCGACACGTTCGTGGTCGTCATGATGGAGAACCGCTCCTTCGACCACTTCCTCGGGGCGCTCGCATTCGACCCCGATTACCCCGCGCGGGAAGCCGTCGACGGGCTCGAAGGCGGCGAGACGAACGCGGACGACGACGGCACCACCATGGCCATGCACCGGGCAGCAGCTCCGTGCGCGCACCACGGCCCGCTGCACACCTGGGACGCGGCGCACGTGGCCTTCGCCGGAGGGCGAAACGACGGGTTCTTGCGGGCGAACACGGGAGTCCGGTGGCGGCAGCGCGACGCGATGACGTACCACGATCGGAGCCAGATTCCGCTCTTTTATGCGCTGGCCGATCAATACGTGGTCTGTGATCGGTGGTTCTCGTCCGTGCTCGGGCCGACCTGGCCGAACCGGTTTTTCCTGCACGCCGCGACGTCGCAGGGCATCACGACGAACGATCCGATCGCGGACGGGCCAGCGACGTTATGGGAAAAGCTCGGCAAGGGCTGCTGGTCCGCGAAGGCGTACACCGCCGGGCCCGCACACTGGTATCACGCGGGCTTCCGGGGGCGCCCGCTCGGGGGCAACGATCCGATGGTCTGCACGCGGATCGAGACCTTTTTCCACGACGCCCGCACCGGCAACCTGCCCAACTTTTCCCTCATCGACCCGGATTTCTGGTCCTCCGACCTCCACCCGCCGCATAGCCTGGCCCTCGGCGAGGCCCTGCTCGGCAGCATCGTGCGGTCGATGCAGGAGAGCCCGCAATGGGGGCGCTCGCTCCTCCTCATCACATTCGACGAATACGGCGGGTTCTTCGACCACGTGCCCCCGCCGACCACGGAGGACCCGCGCCCGGCGTTCCGCCAGCTCGGCTTCCGTGTCCCCTCCCTGGTGATCGGCCCGTCCGTGCGCGCGGGGGAGGTCGTCTCCACGCAATTCGAGCACGTCTCGATCGCGGCCACGCTGGCCACGCGGTTCGGCATCGAGAGCCTCGGGCCTCGCATGGATGCGGCGGCGGATCTCACGTCGTGCATCGACCCCGCGCGGGCGGGTTTGCCCCCCCGGCGCGTGGGCAGGCTCCCCCGCGTCGACATCGACCGGCGGCGCGTGGAGGAGGTGAGCTTCCATTTCACGAGCCAACCCGGGATCGAAGCGGCGCTCCGCGCAGGCGCCATTCCGCAGGATCGAATCGACACGCGCTCGCACGAGGAGCGCCTCCGCTCGCTCCTGCGTTACGCCGAGGAGCTCGAGGTCGCGAGGGTCCGCGGATGAGGCAGACACGCTTGCATGCAGCCGCCCTCGTGGTTGCCCTCGCCGCGGGGGCGACGCGGGCCGAGGCCGCCGAGGAAACGGCCCCGCCCGAGGTCAAGCGGTCGTGGATGCTCCCGCCGCTCGCGCGGAACATGGTCCGCGTGCAGGGCACCGTGCGCCCGTTCTTCAACATGATCGGGCCGGGCGGGGGCGCGATCGGGGATCTCTCGGTCGAGTATTATTTCCAGCGGCCCTTCAAGCTCGGCTTCGAGCTCTCTCCGTTCGCGTTCGTCCTCGTCCCTGAGGGGCCGGGCACCATCGTGCATGCCCGGCTGCGCGGGGCGTTCTCCTCCGATTACGTTGAGGTCGGCCTCGGCATCGGGGGGCGAATGCAATATTTTGGTCCGAGTGGCCTCTCCGTGGCACCGGCGATGCGGCTTGGCAGCCTGGACGGCGCGCATTTGCGGGCGGAGCTGGGGTATTCGCTGATCCGAAACTATTACACGCAGCAGACGCAGTTCGCGCTCTCGCACGTGACCGGCGGGCTCGACGTGCCGGTGACGCGACGATTGGCCGTCACCATGGACGGCGGGTATGGCCTCGATCTATGGGCCTATGCGACCCTCGGCGTTCGGCAATGGATCCACGGGCATGGCGAGCCGGGTTCGCTCGCCATCGGCGCATCGGCAGGCGCCGCGTGGGTGGTCGATCGATTTCCCTGTCAGTATGGAGACATCAACCCATGCCGCGGAGCCGCTTGGGGTCTCGGGCCGACGATTGCCGTCCGGGTCGATCGACGCTTTTGACGAAGTCTTGCGGGGGGTGTGGGGGACGAGCCCCCACGTTGACCGAGATCCGTCAATACATGGGCGTGCCGCCGCTGCCGCCCTGGCCCGTCGGGCAGGACAACGAGCCGACGATGTAGCAGCCATGGGTCGGGACGTCGCAGCAGTTGGCGCCGCCTTGCGGGGCCGCGGGACAGCTATTCTGGCAGTCCGCGTCGGCGTTGCACTGGTTCACGCAGACCGCGCCGCCGCCGCTGCTGCTGCTGCTGGAACTCGACGCCGTGCTCCCGCCCGCGCCGTCGCCGCCGCTGCCGCCGGCCCCGCCGCCGCCGCCGGGTCCGACGTCACCGCCGTCGCCGCCTTCGCCGCCGGAAGGCTGGTTGCCGAACTCCGGGCGCTCGGAGGTCGCGCAGGCGGAGAAGCTCACTGCCAAGAGACCGAGGACCAACCAGGTGACGCTAGCGTATTTCACGAGTTTGTGGTCTGAGAGTACCCGAATGCCGCGCTCTCCACAACTCTCTCCTTGTGGCTCTCGACAATGACGAACGACGCGGCCCCTCGCTCTTCCCGCACGCCGCAGCCCCGCGCGACAATTGCAGCGTTGTCAGAAGTCATGCAACGTCGACGCACCTGGATGGGCCTCGGACTCATTTTGCTGCTCGGCGTCATCGTCTACCTCCCCGCGATCCGTACGCCCTTCCTGCTCGACGATTACCTCCAGGCGTCGATGATCGAGGGGACGTTCCCCGGCAAGCGGGGCCCGTTCGACCTGTACGACTTCATCAACGACGCCGATCGCGCGGCCCTCACCGAGCGCGGCATGCTCCCGTGGTGGGCGCACCCCGAACTCCAGATCCGCTTCTTCCGCCCGCTCGCGAGCGCCCTTCATTATTTCGAACACCAAGCGTTTCGCGGCGCGCCGCTCCTGATGCACCTGCACTCGTTCGCCTGGTGGGCGGCGATGGTGCTCGGCGCGCGCGCTCTCTTCCGGCGCGCGCTTTCGGCGCGAGCGGCGGCGATCGCGACGGCCGTGTTCGCGCTCGCGCCCGCCCACGCGATTCCACTGGCCTGGCTCGCCAACCGCGAGGCGTTGCTCTCGCTCACGTTCGGGTTCGCGGCCCTCGCCGCGCACGCGCGTTTCCGCGAGGAACGAAGGCTGCGTGATGCCGCGCTCGCGACGCTGCTCTTCACGCTGGCGCTTCTCTCCGGCGAGTACGCCGTGTGCTTCGGCGGTTACGTGCTCGCCCTGGAAATCGTGGGCAAACGCGAGAGCCTGCTCCGGCGCGCCGCGTTCGTCTCGACGTTCGTGTTGCCCACGGTCGCGTACCTCTACGTGCGGCATCGGGGCGGGTATGGCTCGTTCGGCTCGGGCTTCTACACGGATCCGTTCCGCGAGACGGGCTTGTTCTTGCGCGCCGTACCGCGGAGGTTCTTCACGCTCGTCGCGGATGGTTGGCTCGCGCTCGACGACGAGACGCTGTTGCCCAACAACACACCGGTCGTGCTGCCCGTGCTCCTCGCGGTCGGCACCGCGGCGTTGCTCTACGTGCCGCTGCGGCGTGCGTACGCGGCGCAGGACGAGGCGCGCCGCCCGCGGATCGCGTGGCTCCTCCTCGGCTCGGTGCTCGCGCTCGTGCCGGTATTGCCCGTGGTGCCCTCGCCGCGTGTGCTCGGCGCGAGCTTGCTCGGCATCGCGCCGGCGGTCGCCATGCTCCTCGAATATGCTTGGTTCTCCCCGGCGAGCGACGAGGCGGCGCGCGGGCCGAGGAGCGCGGCAGCGCAGCTCACGGGGCTCGCCGCGGTGGCGCTCGGCTTCGCGCACCTCGTGCACGGGCCCGGGACCGCGTGGCTCATGGCGCGGAGGCAGCAGCGATCCGCCGATGACTTCACGAAGCACTCGGCCGAGCTGCGCGGGCAAATCGAGGCGCCGGAGGACGCCGAGGTGGTCGTGCTCCGCTGCATGGCGAGCGCGTTTTTCCTGCCGTTCGCGCTCGATGATCGGGGCCGGTTGCCCGCGCGCTGGCGGATCCTCGCGCAGACGGGTCACGCGCTCGTGCTGCGGCGTGACGCGCGCACGCTCGACATCCGTGTGCCCCCGGAGCACAGCCTCTTCCCGATGGGATCGGGCGCGCTCTTCCGCAGCTACGACGCCCCGATCGCGCAAGGTGAGGTCTTCACGGTGCCCGGCGTCCGCGTGACGGTCCTCGACGTCGGCCCGCGTGGCCCGCGATCGGCGCGCTTCGTGCTCGATCGGGATCTCGATTCGCCGTCGCTCTCGTGGATCACCGAGGGCCGGAAGGGTTTTACCTTCGCGGAGCTGCCGCCGCGCGGGTTCGGAAAGCCCTTCGATCCCTAACCCGCGAAGCGCTCCCGGAGGCGGAGCGAGGGTTTTTCGATGAGCACGTGCATCGCGTAGCCGATCACGAACGAGATCAGCATCGTCGCCACGAGGGCCGCGGGCCAGACGAGGAGGAGCGAGACGCGCTTCGCGTGGAGGGCCTTCGCGGCGGGCAGGACGACGTGGTCGATGATCGGGATGTGCACGAGGTAGACGCCATAACCGAGCGTCGCGGCGCGGCGGAAGAAGGGCGCCGAGAGGCCACGGTGGATCCACCCGTCGCCGTGGAGCAGGAGCGGCAGGGCGCAGAGGTACATGAGGCTCGTCACGGTGCCCCAGGCGAAGACGTGCACGAGCTGGACGTGCTCTTCGCCGAACATCGCGGGGTTCAAGAGGAGCCAGAGGCACGTGAGCGCCGGGATCGCGAGGAGCGCGCGGTGGAAGGGCCGCGCGAGGAAGCGGCCCACGGTCTCGCCGTGGCGCTGGTGGATGAAGGCGAGGAGGATCCCCGCGACGAGTGTGTCGAAGCGCGTGTGCGTGCGGAAGTAGAGCGCGCCGTAGAGGATGAAATCGTTCCACGGGCGGTAACGGAAGTAGATGACGAGCCGCACGACGAGCGCCGCGAGGAAGAGCGCGCCGAGGAGCCAGAAGCGCGCGCGCTCGCTTCGCAGGCGGTGGAGCACGAAAAAGAGGAGCGGGACCGTCAGGTAAAACTGCTCTTCGAGCGAGAGCGACCAGCCCCAGAACATGATGATGTCGGGGCGGTGCAAGGAGACGAAGTTCGTCAGGTACGTGTACTCGTAGGGCAGGTGCGCGCGTTGCGTCGCCGTGAGCGGGAGCGCGAGCGCGAGGATCGTGAGCACCACGTAGTACGAGGGGAACGTGCGCAGGACGCGGCGTAGATAAAAGCGGCGCAGATCCTGGGTGCCGTTCTTCTGGAGGGAGCGGAGCAGGATCGAGCCGATGAGGAAGCCGCTCAGGAGGAAGAAGAGATCCATCCCGAAGAAGATCGAGAGGGATCGGTCGACGAAGCCGCGATCGAGGGGGATGCCTTGCTCGCCCCAGAAGATCCACGTGACGTGGTACTGGACGACGCTGACGATCGCGACGACGCGCAGGCCGTGGAGCGCGGGGTAACGGTTGTCGAGGAGATCGAGGCCAAAGAAGGCGCGGAGCCCGGAGGGTTTCGCGGGCGCGCCGAGGGCTTGGGCGGGCGCGGACATCGAGGGGCGATGGCGAGCGAGGAGAAGCTCACTCCTCCGGCTTCACGCCGCACATGGCCGCGACGCGGTTCACCTTGGCCTTGAACTCGTCGCCCGCGGGGTCGACCTTCTTCGACTCGTTGAGCAGGGTCGCGAACCGGCGCATGGGCGGGACGCCCTCCTTGAGCGCGCCGAGCATGGCCGTGAGGCTCGACTTCACCTTCGCGTCCTTGACCTGGAGTTTCTCCATCGCTGCGATGAACTTCTCGATCGCGGCCGCATGCTCGGCGAACTTCTCGCCCTCCATGCGGGGGACCTTCTGGAGCTCGACGCCGAGGGCATCACACTCGGCCTTCGGCCCGTTGTTGCACGTCGCGTCGAACGCGTTCGCCGTGGACGTGACCTTCTTCTCCCACGCGCTGAGCTGGCCCTTGATCTGCTCCATCTCGTCGACGATCGGGCCCATCGACTTGAGCTGGTTGCCAAAGCTCTCGGCCTGGGTGGCGAGCTCGGCGACGGCCTCCTTGAAGTCGGGCGTCTCGATGGGCTCCTTTTTGAGCGCGTCGGAGAGACGGAGGAACGCACCCGTGAGCGAGCGCATTTCCTCGGACGGGCCGTTGCCTTTCGGCCGATCTTCGAGGGCCACGAGGTGCTTGCCGACGGCCTCGCACTCGGGCGGCCGGGGCTTGCCGTCGCCGCTGGTCTCGCTCGTGTTTGCGTCGGCGGACGTCTTCGGTTCCTGAGCGGCCCCGCCGCCGCAGGCGACGACGAGGAAGAAGAAGGGGGCGAGGAGGACCGAGCGCGTTCGCATGGCGCGGGGATATCCTAGCCCCGGGGCGCGGTCAACCGCGGGAGCGGGCGGGCGTCGGCGAGAGGTTCACGGCACGGCGAGGCAGGCGCCGAGTCTGCGGAAGCCGTTCGGGTTGGGATCGCCGACGGTCGTCGCGGTGACGGTGTCGTACTGGCTGTCCCAGTTTTTTCGATAAAGGAGATCGTAGACGCCGGGCAGAAGGCTCGCCGTCCAGGTGGGACCATTGAGCATGTACCCGCTGCCGCTGTAATTGAAGGACGCGACGGCGTGCAGGGCGCCCGTATCGATGGCGCGGAAGTAGAACGTGGCGCCGGCGTAATAACTCATCGGGGGGATCGGCTGTCCGGCGAGTGTGATCGGGACCGAGAGGGTGGTCATGGGCACGTCGATGTCGAGCGTGTTGTTCCCGGCTGTGATCGTGACGTCGAGGTCGAGGAGCCGCAGGCCGTTTGGATTGGGATCGCCGACAGTCGTCGTGGTGACGGTGTTGTACTGGCTATCCCAGTTCTTGCGGTACCAGAGCTCGTAATCGCCGGGCAGGAGGCTCGTGGTCCAGGTGGGGCCGTTGAGCATGTAGCCGCTGCCGCTGTAGTTGAAGGAGGCGACGGAATGGAGGGCGCCGGTGTCCTTCGCTTTGAGGTAGAACGTGGCGCCGGCGTAGTAGCTCATCGCGGGGAGCGGCTGTCCGCCGAGCGTGATGGTGCCCGAGACCGTGGCCCGCGGGACATCGATGTTCAGTGTGTTGGCTCCGGGCGTGATGGTGACGCTTCCGCTCAAACGGCGCATGCCATTGGGATTGGGATCGCCGTCGCCGGTGGTGGTGACGGTGTTGTACTGGCTGTCCCAGTTTTTGCGGTACCAGAGCTCGTATTCACCGGGCAGGAGGCTCGTGGTCCAGGTGGGGCCATTGAGCATGTAGCCGCTGCCGCTGTAGTTGAAGGATGCGACGGAATGGAGGGCGCCGGTGTCCTTCGCTTTGAGGTAGAACGTGGCGCCGGCGTAGTAGCTCATCGCGGGGAGCGGCTGTCCGCCGAGCGTGATGGTGCCCGAGACCGTGGCCCGCGGGACATCGATGTTCAGTGTGTTGGCTCCGGGCGTGATGGTGACGCTTCCGCTCAAACGGCGCATGCCATTGGGATTGGGATCGCCGTCGCCGGTGGTGGTGACGGTGTTGTACTGGCTGTCCCAGTTTTTGCGGTACCAGAGCTCGTATTCACCGGGCAGGAGGCTCGTGGTCCAGGTGGGGCCATTGAGCATGTAGCCGCTGCCGCTGTAGTTGAAGGATGCGACGGAATGGAGGGCGCCGGTGTCCTTCGCTTTGAGGTAGAACGTGGCGCCGGCGTAGTAGCTCATCGCGGGGAGGGGCTGCCCGCCGAGCGTGATGGTGCCCGAGACCGTGGCCTGCGGGACATCGATATTCAGCGTGTTGGCTCCGGGCGTGATCGTGACGTTCTTGCTCAGGATCCGCATGCCGTTGGGATTGGGATCGCCGTCGCCGGTGGTGGTGACGGTGTTGTACTGGCTGTCCCAGTTTTTGCGGTACCAGAGCTCGTAATCGCCGGGCAGGAGGCTCGTGGTCCAGGTGGGGCCGTTGAGCATGTAGCCGCTGCCGCTGTAGTTGAAGGAGGCGACGGTATGAAGGGCGCCGGTGTCCTTCGCTTTGAGGTAGAACGTGGCGCCGGCGTAGTAGCTCGTCGCGGGGAGCGGCTGTCCGCCGAGCGTGATGGTGCCCGAGACCGTGGCCGTCGGGACATTGATGTGCAACGTGTTCGCGCCCGCGCCGAGGACGAGGTTCGTCTGGAGGATCCGCATGCCGTTCGGATTGGGATCTCCGCTGCTGGTGGCGGAGACAGTGTTGTACTGGTTGTCCCAGTTTTTCCGGTACCAGAGGTCGTAGATGCCGGGCAGGAAGCTCGTGGTCCAGGTAGGGCCATTGAGCATGTAGCCGCTGCCGCTGTAGTTAAAGGATGCGACGGCATGCTGCGCGCCGGTGTCCCGGGCCTTCAGGTAAAATATGGCGCCGGCATAGTAGCTGGACGCAGGGAGCGGCTGCCCGCCGAGCGTGATCGTGCCGGAGACGGTGCCGAGCGGGACGTCGATTCC